>CAYHAE010000018.1:0-36747 GCA_964354545.1 uncultured Planctomycetia bacterium | reverse complement strand
CCCGGAGCTCGCTCACTGTCACCCCCTCCTAATAGGAATCTTAAATAATTAGCCAATAACTGGATCGGAGGGAAAGGAGGAGAATGTCCTCCTTTCCCTCCGTTCCACCTTTTTCTCCAAAAGTTGAGTCGCTCACGCGACCTTGGCGTATCGATCCCGGCTCAATCTTTTAGACCGAATTTTTTAGTCTATTGTCTATGGTCTGTGCGGAATTCGACCTACCGCACGTCTACCGTGAGCTTAAATTCGCGGGCGGGCGGGACGTTCGGCTCGAACGGTCGGAAGTAGGCGAGCGTGAGCGTGGTGACGCCGGGACCTTTCGTGCGGAACCTCCACACCTCGACGCCGCCGGCGCCGAGCAGGCCCCGTTTCGGCGCGATATAGTTCGATGAGATGAGCTTGAGCACTCTGGAATCGGGGACTCCCGAGAGGTTCCATCGGTAACCCGTGGTCATGTTCGATTGGAGCGAGATGGCGATGGTGCGGCGGAGCAGGAGCTGCACTGTCTTGCCGTTATCGTCCTTGGTGAAGTCGATCTCTTCCGGCGCGCAGCCTAGGGTCACTAAAAGAGCGGCCCACAAGATCCAATTCAGCTTCTTCATAGGGTCCATGCCGTTGTGACCCTTCAATTATAGCACGTTTTTTTCTTCTGAAAGAAAAAATCTCGTGCGTGACTGGATAGTTTAGCGTTTAAGGTATAGGGTATAGGGTCGTATTGCGTATTGAGTATTGCGTATTGCGAACGACAAACGACGTGTCAGGTCTTTGGTCTTCGATTAAAAAAATTGTTGATTTGTTTTAAATACAGTATTATCATATTATTACAATAAGGTGACCATCATGGTCGTGGTGATAAGATAAATCGTAATCTAAAAAGAGACTCCCGTAAAGCGGGGCTTTTTTATTTTAGGGGTTAGGGTTTAGGGTGTAGCGAGTTCATGTATTTTTACATGTAGTACGAGCATCCCGAAGCCTGTCCAGAAAATTTCGGTAGAAATTTTTGGACGCTTGGGCGAGGGGTAGGGTATAGCGGCTCATACATAGTCGACGGTGTGCGGCGCAGGCGGCACGCGCGTGAGATAGACCAGGATCAATAGGAGGGGCTAAGTATCTATGAAGAGATTTCTTCTCGCATCATCTATTGCGATTGTGTTGCCGCTACTGGTGCACTATGGGGTGGGGACGTTCTGGCAGCCGCCGCAGGATGGGCAGTATCGGATCGAGGACTATGAAAAGAAATATGAAAAGGCCTCTCCGGCGGAAAAAGCGAGACTTGAGCAGGAGAAGAAGGAACTCGACGCAAGGCGGGATGAGGCAGAGATGCGCTTCCGGAGAAACCTCTTTCGTATTGCGTACCCGATAGGGCTTGCCGGAGTCGCTATCGGAATATTTATCAGGACTGTCGGGACCGGGCTCATGATCGGCGGTATCCTCAGTCTTCTGGATGGATATGTCGGGCGCTGGGCAGGGCTCGATTACCGGGCGCGCTTTATATCGCTCGCGATCGCATTCATCGTGCTGGTCGCCGTAGGTATTAAGAAGTTCGGGCGATCATAGCTATGGCGGGGGTTGCGTTTTGTGAGTGACGCAGTCCACCGCGTAGGTGGGCGAGGTGGAGATAGCGACAGGACCCGAAAAATCCGTGACGGGTATCTAAACACTAAACGCTAGAACAGGAGCTCGCAATACGCACTATGCATTCAGTCACGCGTCAGCTTTGCGTGTTGAGCGTGTGGTGAGATGAAAGTGTCGGACGGATTTTGAGCATAAAGGGAATCGGGGCCCCCGAGGGACGCTAAATGCTATACGCTAATAAGAGAGATTGCTTCGGCTGCTACGCAGCCTCGCAATGACGACGCACTGCGCTGTACGCCGTACGCAGTACGAAACCGCGGACCGTCGACTGTGGACCGCGGACGAACAGTCGTGTTACTAGACGTTATACGCTGTCCGCTAAACGCTAGACCCATGGGTTGTGCTCCGCGCTCTAAGCGGCGGCCGAATTCCTCGCCTTCGGCAGGAATTCGTCTCGCCAGAGCGCGGAGTGCTCGCCCGACACATAAAACGAAGGGGCTCGCAATGATCTTAGGCATAATATTCATACTCGCAGGGGTTCTCATCGCGATATATCCGCCGCTATTGTCGCTTATAGTGGCGAGTGTGCTCATGTTGATGGGGTTGGGTTTTGTGTCTTTCAGCTATCGCTATAAGAAGATGAGACGGCATCTGGAAGACCCGTTCATCGATTTCTTCATGAAATTTTGAGGTCGCGCTGTCCTGGTGCGCAATACGATATACGACATACGCAATACGAATCGTGAGATAAAAGAGTGCTAGAAAGGAGACCATGAAAAAGTTCTATCTATCTGACAAGGACAAGAAGATAACCGGTGTATGCGGAGGGCTCGCGGAATATTTCAACATCGACTCGACCTTCGTGAGGTTCATCTTCGTGCTCGTGAGCCTCCTGTGGGGCTTTGGGATCGTTGCGTATATCATCTTGTGGCTCATCTCGCCGAGGCGGCCGAAGGAAGCGAAGCAGGAACCGAAAGCGGGGAAGTAGTGCGTAGGGCGTTACGAGGGACTATAGACCATAGACTATAGACCAAAGACCACACACGCTGTATGCAGTACGCCGTACGCAATCCCTCGGCTAAGCGTTCAAAAATTTCTAACGAAATTTTTGAACAGCCTTCGGGATGCTCGCCCGATATGTAAAATACACAGGCTCGCAATACGATATACGCAATACGGAAAGCGCATGAGGACCAAGTCGGGTGGGGCGATAAGTTGCTCCGCGGTCTAAGCGGCAGTCGGTTTTCTTCGAAAACCTTTGTGCCAGACCGCGGAGCGGCCCTATGACATGGAAAGCGGCAAGCGGGCCAGGGAGGTGGGTATGGATGCAGAATGGGGGAAGGTAGGGCTGATGACTCTTTTTGTCAAAGAAAGGGCGAGAGAATTGTGGGAGAAGGATGGCCGCAAACAAGGCCATGACCTGGATTATTGGTTACGTGCCGAGGAGATGGTGAAGAGCCAGATGAGAGTATTCAATTTGGGAGGACGCCCTGAAAAGGGTACCCGGAGGTGGTGAGAGGGGATACGGCCTGAATTGTTTGCGAATTGCATGGGGCATGTGATATAATGAAGCATAGCCCTGCAAGCTTCGGAGGTGAGATGTGGAAGAGAAAGAAGTAGGGAAGGTAACCCATTATTTTGGCCATGTAGGCGTGGGCATAATAGCGTTGAGCGATCCGCTGAAGGTCGGCGACAAGATCCATATCAAGGGCCACGCCTGCGATTTCACGCAGGATGTATCCTCAA
This sequence comes from uncultured Planctomycetia bacterium, assembly GCA_964354545.1. GTDB lineage: Bacteria > Omnitrophota > Gorgyraeia > 2-01-FULL-45-10 > JAHFGN01 > CAYHAE01. The sequence goes on along the minus strand of CAYHAE010000018.1, from coordinate 33,426 downwards.
TGCAGGTCGAGCATGTGGTTGTCTCTGAGGGGAAGACCGGCGATGCCGTCGGCATAAAGGTCACCCAGAAGGTTCATCAGAACGACAAGGTCTATAGGGTTACCGGGTAGGCGGCGGGGAAGTAGCTGTTTAAGGCGCTATGAGGGACCATAGACCACAGACCATAGACTATAGACTGTAAGGTTACATAAGGTTCCATGAGGTTACATAAGGTTACAAAAAACACGCTTCGCAATACGATATACGACGAAAGGAGGTGACACATGAGGAGAGAGACTGAAACGAGACAAGATCTGACGAATTTCATCAGAGAGAAGGCGAAAGAGCTATGGGAGAAGGACGGACGCAAGCAAGGCCGCGATCTGGATTATTGGCTGCAAGCCGAGAAGATCGTAAAAGCCAAGATGAGCAAATAGGAGAAAGTGTCGTCGTCCTTGAAACGTTCACCAGCTAACTTAGGGACGGGTATGAGAATACGCCAAGACCCGTCCCTCGGATAATGTTGAAGACTCTCATCCGCAGAGCAGTTGTGCGCCCGCTTTTTTTCGTTACGGCGTTAGGGTTTTTTGCGAAACTCTATTCCGGCCCGATGAGGGGCTGGCCCAATAGCTACGGTGCCGGGGTCCTGTACGAGATATTCTGGGTCTTGGTCCTCTTCTATATTTTTCCGCAAAAGAACTCCGTCGTTGCGATACCGGTCGCGGTCTTTGTGGTCACCGGAATATTGGAGATCACACAGCTGTGGCAGCCGCCTATCCTTGAGCGGGTCCGCTTCACTTTTTTAGGCAGCGCCCTTATCGGCGCCACGTTCTCATGGTGGGATTTCCCTCATTACGCGGCTGGTTGTGCGCTTGGGTGGCTCTTGCTGAGATATCTATGGCGAAAGACGGAAGGGGAGCGAAAGCAAGATTGAGATTGAGATAGCGGGGCGGCGATGGGACCGGGATATTTACTGCACACTCCGCGCCCTGTGCTAAACGCATCGTACGCTGTGAAATAAAGGAGCGGTCCTATTTTTTTACTATACGCTAAGCGCTGTACGCTATACGCGAGAACCGCGCTCATCGCACTCTGCGTCACCTGCGGGGCGGCATGCGCACATGCGGTTGAAATAAGTGACGCGCAGAAAGAATATACATATTGGGAGAGCGGCACCATAAAAGAATGCAAGATTTATGACGCCGCAAAGCATGTGATAGCCAGGGCGAGCTACCGGGGGAACGGAACCATTGAAAAGATAGAGCGATATGACCAATATGGCCGCAGGATCGCAGAAGCGTTCTATGATGAGAACGGCGTGTTGATGCCGGGTATAGACGGGTGGGCAGCGATGAAGTGTTTCTATAATGAAGAGATCCTTGTCGCGCAGATCCTATATGGCGCTGATGGGTTGCCGGTAGGGAGAAAGATCTATAGCGAATCGGGAACTCTGATAGCGAGAGATTACATTGACAGCAGATCGACCGATCGCTATGAAGAGACCAACGCAGACATGCTATACGGAGGGCCAGGACAGATCGTCACGCGCTACGGCACGGACGGAAAGGTGATGGACAGGAGATATTTCGCGAAATAGGAAACTATAGACTATAGACCACAGACCATAGACTATAGACTGTAAGGTTACATAAGGTTCCATGATGTTACATAAGGTTCCATGATGTTACATAAGGTTCCATAAGGTTACAAAAAGAAACACGCTTCGCAATACGATATACGCAATACGCAACCCCTCGCCTAAACGTTTTAAAATTTCTTGCGAAATTTTAAAACAGGCTTCGGGGTGCTCGCTTCACATGTAAGTTGCATGAGCTCGCAATACGAAACCAAGGGCTGACAAAGAAAGGCGCAATCAGGCCGGGGAGGACCGCAAGACAATGAGGAAAAAGATAACGGTCTATCTGCTCTTCTTTTTATTGAGCGTCACCCCGTTCGTGCGAGGGTGCAGCATTGCCGTGGGCTTCCCGTTTTCCGTGTCCACGGTGGATACGCCGAGCAACCCCTACATTACGCACATGGAAGACCTGCGGCCCGATGTCGCAGAGAACGGCATTCTCCTGCTCGCAGTGAATGTGCTCATCGCGTATCTGGTGTCGAGGATCGTGTGCAGGCACCTCCACATCCGTTGGATGACGTCCTTCTTGAATGCCCTCGCCCTCAACTTACTTCTGTCGGCATCGATCCTCTTCTTCTTCGGCTTCGAAGAACCCGTGAAGCCCTTCCTGAATCTCCTCTATAAAGTTTATTTTGCGTACGGCCTTACGTTCTATTTCTACAAAGTGCCGAACCTCGCCTCTGAGTGGATCGGTAATGCTATGGACAGCGCGCCAAGGGTCGCATGCGGAATATACAATGCGATATTTTCTTCAGAGGCCCTCACGGGGATCCTCGTGAGGGTATGGTTCGTTGCCCTCACTATCGCGCTCGCAGCGGCGCTGTATCTTATCCAACGATTGTTGCAGAAGACAAAGGCAAGACGCACTACATCCTGATCTATTGAGGCACGCGTGAGATGTTGATGAAAAGGCGCGTTCTCTATACAAAGACAGCTGCGGTAGCCGCATGCTGTGTGGTCGCGGCCTGCATCGTATTCGCGGCAGGGGAGCTTTACGCGCGGCTCGTATATAAAGATTCGTTTCTAGGCGGTTTTCAGAAGGCGGACCCCGTCTTCCACCACCTTCCTCTGCCGTACAGCGAGGGCTCGATGGACAACGGGTGCGATTTTAGCCTCACTTTTCGCACCAATAACAGAGGCATGAGGGGACCCGGGGACTATGCGTACGAGAAAGAGGACGGGGTCTTTCGGATCGCCTTCCTCGGCGACTCCTTCGTATTCGGACAAGGCGTGAAGGCGGATGAGACGGCGAGCTCTTTTTTGGAGGCCCTGCTCACTACCTCGGGTACGAGGCGATACGAGGTGTGCAATTTTGGCGTCAACAGCTATTCGCCGATCCTCGAGTACATCTATCTGAAAAAAGAGGCGGCCAAATACCGGCCCGACCTCGTCATCCTGATGATGGACATAGCGGACGTACAGGATGACTATTATTATGAGCCGCACCTGCTCTACGGCAAGGACGGCGATATTTCCGGGTGTGATCCTTTTAAGCGAAGCGGTAAGCCCGATTGGGCGGCATTGTGCAAGAAATACTCGCGCCTCTTTTTCATGCTCGATCAGAAATTGTTTCAGTCGTTCAGGAAGATAGGGGCCATCGGCCCCTTGGATTACGTCTCAAATAAACTGACAGGCAGGCGCAACAAGACGGAGATCCTGTTGAATAGGAGCGCCGACGCGATCTATTTCGATAAGTTTCTCATGTTCCGCGAAGGTAAGGACCGGCGCATCGTCATGCGCCACTGGGCGCGCACCGCGAAGTATCTCGCCCTCATAAAGAAGTATCTCGATGAGCATGGTATTGAGTTCATATTGGTCACGTACCCGTACGGGCACCAGGTAGGCGGGCGGCAGTGGTCACAGGGGCGCGCATATTGGGGATTCGAACCCGGCAGGGTATATGACCCGGCCGAGGGATTTGCCATTATCGAAGACTTCACCCGTCGAGAGAGGATCGGATTCATCAATCTCTACGATGCCCTGGTGCGCCATAAGGACGAGATCCTCTATTTTGACAGGGACGGACATTGGACGAAGAGGGGCCACGAAGTCGTCGGCCGCGCCCTCTTCGACAATGAGGTGTTTCAGAGAAGCATCGGGAAAAGTAGCGTGTAGGGTTTTCCGCTGGAAGCGGATCCGCCCTCTGCGCTTCCTGCAAGGCGGAAGGGTGTAGCGAGCTCATGAGTTCAGCATATGGAGCGAGCATCCCGAAGCCTGTCCAGAAAATTTCGTAAGAAATTTTCGGACGTTTAGGCGAGGGATAGGGTTGCGGCGGGGGAGGGAATAGCGAGAAGTGGACGACGCGGCGTACCCCGAGAAACAGGCAGAAAAGTTATGGTATGAGGAGCTCTGCATCCGCTGCGGGGAATGCTGCGGCGCATACGGCTGCGATCCGTGCGGCAATCTCGCAAAAGACGAGAGCGGCAGATATTATTGCCGCGTATATCCGGAACGGGTCGGGCTTCAGAAGACCGTGTCGGGAAAAGTTTTTATGTGCGTGCCTATTCGGGAGCTTTCACAGTCTTTTCTACCTCGCTCGAAATGCCCTTACACACGATAGGGCCGTTATTAACGGCACCGGAAAGATTCGCACACAACAGAAAGGAGACGCCGTGAGCAGCGCATATGAGAGGAGAAGGGCAGGTGCATGGAGCGCGTGGGTGATCGCGGGCCTGTTTCTGGCAGGATGGACGCTCTTCTCGTACGGGTTGCTCCTGAGGTATGCAAAGGTTTCACATGCCGAGCGGTGGATCGAGCTTCTCCTGGCGCTTTCGCCCGCCGTGCTCGCGGCGTTGTTCGGGGGGGCCTGGACGGTGCGCCGCAGGTGGCTGCCGGGGCTCACCGCCGCATTTGAATCTCACACCGATTCGGTCGATGCGCTGAACGATGCGTATATCGGCATATGGATCGCGCTCGCTGCAGGCCTGAGCCTGTATATAGAATTGATGGTCATCCGCATTCACGCCTCCTTCTTCCAGCTGTTCGCATATTTTAAGAACGTGAGCCTCCTCTCGTGCTTTCTCGGCCTCGGGATCGGCTACGCACGGGGAGCCCGGAGGCCGGTCGCCACAGCGCTTGTAGTGCCGCTTCTGTCGATTCAGATCGTGTGCATGTATCTCCTCCGCTTCAGCCCCATACAGGAAATCCTGAAGAACCCGATTTCGGAACAGTTCGTGTACGGGATCGATCAAGCCGAAAAGATGACCCATTTCATGGTCGTCTACGGTTTTCTGATCATGGTCTTCGTGTTCAACACGCTCTCATTCATCCCCCTCGGGCATCTCACGTCGCGCGTAATGATGCGGCGGAAGACGCTCGTTTCATATGGCTGGAACTTGATAGGCAGCCTTCTCGGCATATTCCTCTTCACTCTTGTGTCGTTTCTGTGGACCCCTCCGTCCATGTGGGTCATTATCGCGGCGTTGGGCCTCACCGCGTTTCTCTATAAAGACCGGATCGGACTTTTGGCCCTATCGATCGCGGCCGTCATTACGCTGGTCGTCCTCTTGGTACCGCTTCGTCTCAACCAATTCGATGTGTACTCGCCATACCAGATACTGTCCCTTTCGTTTAAGAAAGACGGAATTGTGAACGTAGAGGCAAGCAATACGTATCACCAGAGGATATTAAACCTGAGCGAGGCGAGCCTTCGTGCGCATGAACCATGGCGGGTGATAGCCAACTATTATGAGATGCCCTACTATTTTAAGCCGAGGCCCACATCGGTCCTCATAGTCGGCAGCGGTACGGGCAATGATGTGGCGGCCGCGGTGCGGCATGGGGCCGGCGCGATCGACGCGGTAGAGATCGATCCCGCGATCCTTCGGTTTGGGCAGGAGCTGCACCCCGAACGCCCTTACCAGGCAGGGAGCGTACACGCTGTCGTTGACGACGCGAGGGCCTTCATCCGGCACACCGACAAACGCTACGACCTCATCGTCTACGGGTTGCTGGATTCCCATACGCTTCTATCGAGCGGAACGGGCGGGGTCCGATTGGACAGCTATGTCTATACGGTTGAGGCGTTCCGGGAGGCACGGCGGAGATTGAATCCAGGAGGCATCCTCGCCCTGACGTTCGGCTTTATCGATGTAAAGCCTGAATTGGGCCGAAAGATGTACGTGATGCTTAAGGATGCATTTGAGGGGAGGGCGCCTACCATCTATCGAACCGGTTACGATGGAGGGAATACCTTTTTGATCGGTGACGGATTAGAACAGAAGCGCGCGAACCTATCCCCCGGATTTGAAGACGTGACATCCAAGTACGCTGACGCCTCGATCCGGGTCGATGCATCTAAGGACGACTGGCCTTTTTTCTATATGCCCGTCCGGAGGTATCCTGTATCGTATGCGGTTATGCTCCTGATCCTGCTCGCCGTGTCGGTGACTTTCATCCGTCTGCTTTTCCCCGGAGCCGGCAGCGGATTTTCGGTCCCGTGCTTTTTTCTGGGCGCCGGCTTCATGCTTGTGGAGACCAAGGGGCTTACGGAGCTCGCCCTTGTGTACGGCAGCACGTGGGTCGTGATAAGCATTGTGGTCAGCGCCTTGCTCATAATGGCGTTTCTCGCCAACTGGCTCGTGCTCAAGGCGGGCACTCCTCGTTCATCCGTCACCTACGGACTCTTATGCCTGTCCCTCGTCATCGGCGTGTGCCTGTCGTGCGCAAATCTGGGCAATGTGGCGACCTGGCTTCATAGGGCGCTTCTGACAATTGTGCTCACTATTCCGTTCTTCTTTTCCGGTTTTGCTTTTTCGTCCGAGCTGAAAAGGTCGGCCTCTGTTGCGCCCGCGCTCTCGTCGAACCTCCTGGGCGCCATGCTCGGAGGGTTCCTGGAATACAACTCCATGTACTTCGGGTTCCGCTCGCTTTACATAATCGCGATAGCAATGTACATACTTGCCTTTTTGGGATCGACCCGCACCAGAGAGTAGAGCTGAGCGAGCCTCTCGCGGGATAGAGCGGAGCGGCACAGAGTTAAGATTTAAAATAGTTAAATATTGACACTTGCTTTTTTCGCATATATGGTGTATGTTTCATAGGTTTAATGATAATTAAAGATTGTTTAAAGAAATTGCTTGGTGAAACACGAGGAGAAGAAGATGGCCCCCAGAAGGGATAGTGGTGAAATTTTCGTGAACCTTGTAATCCTTGTCGTCACGATGGGAGTCCTCGTCACGATCACGCTGTTCCGCATTTTGGCGAGGTGAAGCGTAGTATTTCCTCATTCCTCTTGCGCCCTGCCCTCTATTCAGGGGGCAGCCGAATATCCAGGAGACCCACCTATAACCTCGAACGAACGGACCGTTCGCTTTTACCCGCGCACCAGAAAGCCGCGGGTGTGAACCCGCGGACGCTCCACGCTCAATCCCCTTGACAAAGCATATCGCTTACGATAATATGATTATTTGTATCATTATATCCATACATGCGGCGCGATACGCGATGAGGCACATGCAGCATATCTCAATGTAAGGAGAATGAGATGCCGAGTTACGAGGGAAAGGACATACGGAACATAATGCTTCTCGGCCACGTCGGCTGCGGGAAGACCTCTTTGGTGGAGGCGCTCGCCTTCAACGCGGGGGCGGTCCCGAAGATGGGGTCCGTGGACGAAGGGACAAGCATATCGGACTACAACGAGGACGAAAAAGAGAGGAAGTGCTCCATAAGTACGTCGCTTGTGAGTTTTGCGTTCGGCAGCAAGAAGATAAATCTCCTGGATACGCCCGGCTATTTCGATTTCATCGGTGAGACGCTGGGGGGGTTGCGCGCAGTGGACGGCGTGATCCTCGTCGTCAATGCGACCGCGGGCCTGGAGATAGGGACCGAGCGCGCGTGGAAATTGTCGAAGGAGAAGGGCCTTCCCATCGTCATCTTCATCAATAGGCTCGACAAAGAGCATGCCGATTTTGAGAAGTGCGTCGAGGCGATAAAGAAGAAGCTCGGGACAGGCGCGGCGTTAGCGATGTATCCCGTGGGCAGGGAATCGTCGTTCAGCGGGGTGATCGATCTGATGGCGCCGGAAACTATCTCGAAGCTCTCCGGCAATGACGCGAACGTCGCACGCTCCGCCTATGAGTCCCTCTGCGAGTCCATCGCAGAATCCGATGATGCGCTCCTCGAGAAATACCTGGAAAAAGGAGAGATCTCCGGAGAGGAGCTGAAAGCGCATTTCAAGAAGGCCCTGCTGCAGGGGAAGGTCACGCCGATACTCTGCGGCTCCGCCATAAAGAATATCGGCATAAAAGAACTTCTGGGGCTCATCGCCGATCAGATGCCGTCCCCCCTCGACATGCCTGTCCCCCAGGCGGTAAACGGCGAGACAGGAGAGCCTGCGGCGATCGAGCCGAAGCCGGATGCGCCGTTCTCCGCGCTCGTCTTCAAGACCCTTTCAGACCCCTATCTCGGCCAGATATCGATCATGAGGATATTCTCCGGAAAGCTCGTGTCGAATTCGGGGTTCTATAATGTATCAAAACACGTGAAGGAGAAGATAGGGCAGCTCTTCGCGCTCGCGGGAAAGACGCAATCCCCCGTCGAGAGCGCGTCCGCAGGGGATATCGTGTGCGTGGCGAAGCTCAAGGATACCGCGACGGGCGATTCCCTGAGCGACGACAAGTCGGCCATCAAGGTTCCTGACATCAACTTCCCCGACCCGGCGCTCTCGTTCTCGATCAGGCCTAAGTCGAGGTCCGACGAAGACAAGATTTCAAACGCGCTCCACAAGCTCATCGCGGAAGACCCTACCTTTAAGGCGGTGAGGGACGAACAGACGAAAGAGCTCGTCGCTTCAGGTATGGGAGACAACCACATCACCATCATGATCAACAGGATGCGGCAGCGCTACGGGGTGCAGGTCGATATCGGGACACCGAAGGTTGCATACAAAGAGACGATCACCACAAACGGGGATTCGCAGTACCGCCACAAGAAACAGACGGGCGGGGCGGGCCAGTTTGCGGAGGTGTGGATGAGGACAGAGCCGCTCCAGCGGGGGACGGGATATGAGTTCGTCGACGACGTTGTCGGCGGCGCGATACCGAAGCCGTTCGTGGTGAGCTGCGAGAAGGGCGTGAAGGTCGCCCTGCAGTCCGGCGTGCTCGCGGGGTATCCCGTGGTGGACGTGAGGGTCGTCGTCTATGACGGCAAGACCCACCCCGTTGATTCAAAGGATATCGCCTTCCAGACCGCTGCCCGGCACGCGTTCAAGGAGTCGTGTCTGAAAGCGAAACCCGTCCTCCTGGAACCGATCATGAATGTCGACGTCATCGTCCCCGACGAGTTCATGGGCGACATCACCGGCAGCCTCAACTCGAGGCGCGGCAGGATCATGGGGATGGAGCCCGGCGATGGTGTCCAGGTCATCAAGGCACAGGTCCCGCTCGAAGAGATGTATAAATACGTGAACGAGCTCAAGTCGCTTACCGGAGGGAGAGGCACGTACAATATGACCTTCTCTCACTACGAGGTAGTTCCATCCAACCTTGCCCAGGGCATCATAGAAAGGGCAAAGGCGATGAAGAAGGAAGAGCAGGAGGAGTAAAACGCAAAGCGTAAAGCGCAAAGCGCAAGACTGTGGAGTCGCTATCGCGACCTTGAATAGCCTGGCGTGAAACAGGACCGTTTTGAGTTTTTAGTTGTAGTTTTGCGTTTTTCGTTTTAAGTTTTGTGCTAACACAGCTATCGCGGAGGCGCATATGTCTGGGCATTCTAAATGGGCGACGATTAAACACAAGAAGGCGGCGACGGACGCCAAGAGGGGAAATCTTTTTACGAAGCTGATCAAGGAGATCACGGTCGCGGCGCGCGGCGGCGGCAACCCGGACACGAACCCGAAATTGCGCGTCGCGATAGACCACGCGAAGGACGCGAGCATGCCGTCGGATAATATTGAGCGCGCGATAAAGAAGGGGACCGGCGAGCTCCCGGGCGTTTCCTATGAGGAGATGAACCTCGAGGGTTACGGGCCCGGCGGGGTCGCCATCTACGTCGAGCTCCTCACCGACAACAAGAACAGGACGTCGAGCGAGGTCCGGAACCTGTTCTCCAAGAAAGGCGGGAATTTAGGCGGGGCAGGTTCCGTGGGGTGGCTCTTCGAGAAGAAGGGATACATCGCGGTCTCGAAGTCGACGATCGAAGAGGATAAGCTCATGTCCATCGTCCTCGACGCCGGCGCCGAGGACCTGATCGCAGAAGACGATGACTACGGCGTGAAGACGCTCCCGCAGGACTTCTTTAAAGTGAAGAAGGCGCTCGATGACAATAAGATCAAGATAGAGTCCGCAGAGCTCACCATGCTGCCGAAAAATACGATCAAGGTCACGGGTGACGAGGCAAGGAAGGTGCTGGACCTCGTGAACTCTCTCGAGGAGCACGAGGACGTCCAGAACGTATATGCGAATTTCGACATCCCAGACGAATTGCTCGCGCAGCAAGAGTAGGACGCGAGCGCTCGGCATCGATCCCGGTCTGGCAACCACGGGTTACGCAGTGGTTGAAGAGGCGAAAGACGGCGCCTTCCGGATGCTCGAGTCGGGGTCGATCACAACGTCAGGGCGTTCGAGTCTGGGCGAAAGGCTCGCGAAGCTCTACCGGGGTCTCGACGGCATCATACGAGAATACAGCCCGCACATCCTCGCGTTAGAGAAGCTCTACTCCCACTACAAGCATCCGACGACCGTCATCATGATGGGCCACGCGCGCGGGATCGCGTGCCTTCTCTCAGGGATACATGGGATAAGGCTTATCGATTATGCTTCGACAACGATCAAGAAGGCGGTCACAGGGAACGGCCATGCGTCAAAGTACCAGGTGCAGCGCATGATGCAGAGCCTCCTTGGCCTTGCACGCCTGCCGGAGCCGCCTGACGTGTCCGACGCCTTGGCGCTCGCGGTGTGCCATTTTTACGTACAACGGGGGGCCGCGTATGATTACCAGAATATCCGGCAAAATCCGCGATAAGAGAGACGACGGCGTCCTCGTGGACGTGAACGGCATCTGCTATGAGGTGCTTGTGCCTCCGGCCGTGATGGAGATGATCGAGCGAAACCCCGCGCATGACAACGCGGTCGACCTCGTCACCTACCACTACTTCCAATTGGAACCGTCCCGGGGGGTGCCCATCCTCATCGGTTTCCTGAACGAGGTCGAAAAGGAGTTCTTCGAGAAATTTATCACGGTCTCAGGGATAGGGCCGCGAGCGGCGTGCAGGGCGATGAGTGTATCCTTTTCGTTAATTGCGGATGCGATCGACAGGGGCGATATTCCTTTCCTGAAGACGCTGCCCGGGATCGGAGAGCAGAGGGCGCGGGAGATCGTCGCGAAGCTCCAGGGGAAGGTGGGTAAATTCGGGCTCATTCAGGACAGATGTGTTGAAAAGGTAACGCGGGTGGAGGAGGATATCAGGGAAGAGGCCCTCACTGTCCTGCTGCAGCTTCAGTATAAGAAGAAGGAAGCCGGAGAGATGATCGAGAAGGCCATTGCGAGGAACTCGGCCCTTGCAACGTGTGAGGACATATTGAATGAGGTATACAGGGGAGCGGCGGCCACGAAGGCAAAGCGGTGACGCTTATGGGGCGGGCCCTATGAGCAAGCGAGACGCACAGGACGAGGCCAAAGAGAGGCTCATAGCGCGGCAGGAGACCGACGAAGACCTCATTTTGAACATGTCGCTGAGGCCTACGAAGCTGAAAGATTTCGTCGGCCAGAAGGACGTCGTCGAGAACCTCAAGGTCTCTCTCGAGGCGGCGAAGAAGAGGGGTGAGCCGCTGGAGCACATCCTGTTGTCCGGGCCTCCGGGTCTCGGGAAGACGAGCCTCGCCCACATCATCGCCCATGAGATGAACACGAAGATCACCGCGACAAGCGGGCCGGCGATCGAGAGGGCGGGGGACCTCATCGGGATACTCACGAACCTCGCGGCGGGGGACATCCTGTTCATCGACGAGATTCACAGGCTTTCGCGGACTGTCGAGGAATTTCTCTATCCGGCGATGGAGAACTTTCAGATAGACTTCGTCATAGACAAGGGACCGTATGCCAAGACGATAAAGTTCAACCTGAAGCGCTTCACGCTCATAGGCGCCACGACGCGGACGGGGCTCCTCACCGCCCCCTTGCGGGGGAGGTTCGGCATATTCCACCACCTCGATTTCTATGAGCCGGAAGACCTCGAAAAGATAATCCACCGTTCCTCGAAGATCCTCAAAATCGTTCATGACACCGTAGCCGCACGCGAGATCGCGGGACGTTCGAGGGGGACGCCGAGGATCGCGAACAGGCTCTTGCGGCGGGTGAGGGACTGGGCGGAGGTGAAGGGCGACGGGACGATCACCGCGCAGGCCGTTGAGGATGCGCTGAAGAGCCAGGGGATCGACTCGCTCGGGCTCGACGCGCTCGACAGAAAGGTCCTCTCGGTGATCCACGATTCGTTCAACGGCGGGCCGGCAGGGGTCGAGGCGGTCGCGTCCACGCTCAATGAGCAGCCCGACACGCTCGTCGACGTCGTCGAGCCGTACCTGTTGAAGATCGGCCTTTTGAAGAGGACCCCGCGCGGGAGGGCGCTCACCAAGAAGGCCTATGCGGTGATGGGCCATGCGGGCAAGGAGCAGGGGGAGCTGTTTAAGGGAGCGTAAAGTGCAAAGCGAAAAACGCCCCACCTTTGTGGCGGGTCCGCCTCACCTGTGAATGGCGAAAGCGGAAAAACTGTTGTGTCTCTCCGAGACCTAAGTATTTAAGGTCACGAAGTGACTCCTTAGTTTTACGCTTTGCGTTTTACGCTTTACGATGGCATCGCTATGAACATCCTATTACACATATGCTGTGCGCCGTGCGCGATTTACGCCGTCGAAGGCTTGCGGGAAGAAGGGCATACGGTGGCTGGTTTCTTCTACAATCCCAACATCCATCCCTACGCGGAATATGAGCTCAGGATGGGGGCCCTCAAAGATTACGCGAAGGCGGAAAACCTCGCGGTGCTGTACGGGGACTATGAGATCGAGAAGTATTTCCAAAACGTAGTTTATGACGAGGGTATACGGGAGAGGTGCCCCGTGTGCTGGTGGATGCGGCTGGAGAAGACGGTGGAACGCGCCCGCGAGTTCGGGTTCGATGCGTTTACGACGACGCTCCTGGGCAGCCCCTATCAGGAACATGCGGTCATAAAAAGTCTGGGTGAGGATATCGCCGGGAGGACGGGGATAAAATTTTACTATAAAGACTTCAGGACCGGATTTAAGGCCGCCCACGCAAAAGCGCGGGGACAGGGGCTCTATTGTCAGAAGTACTGCGGGTGCCTCTTCTCTGAGAAGGAGAGAGCAGAGAAGATTCAAAGCCCGGGACCCAAGGACCAAAAAAAGAAGGGCTCAAAACCAACGGCATGACATGTTCGACGTAAATTCCCTTGGGAAGCCGCTCATCCTGTTCGGCGCGATAGTGATCGTGATCGGCATTGCCTTTTCTTTCGCAGGAAAGGTGCCGTGGTTCGGCCGTCTTCCCGGTGACATCTGTATACAGAAGAGGGGCTTCACCATCTTTTTTCCGATCACCACATCCATCCTGCTGAGCGTCGTACTCTCGCTCATCCTTCTATTCCTGAAAAAGAGATGAATACGATAGGGAACCGAGTGTTCTTGCTGTTCATTGCGATCGCCTCGCTTGCGACGAGCGCCTTCGGGCTCTCTGAAAGCCCCATCCCTATACGCGTCTGCGTGGTGGACAACGCGGACCGCATCGTGCTGGTGGTGACGGGGCCGCACACGATCTACCCCCTCCGTTCGGACGAGGCAGTGAAGAGCGGCAGGTTCTTCCGTGCCGAGGTACGCGCGACGAAAGGCGGGATCATGGTGGGCAACGATGAGTTGAAGGCGGGCGGCATCACGATAAAGGCGTCCCGGGACGCGACCATCTTCGTGGACGGGAGGCGTTTTCGAGGCTACATAGATATCGTCAGGACGGAGAGCTCGAGGCTCCTCGCCGTGAACCACTTGGATATGGAAAGTTATCTGTACGGCGTCCTATACCATGAGGTCTCGCACCTCTGGCCGATAGAGGTATTAAAGGCTCAGGCGATCGCAGCGCGGACGTTCGCGCTCTATCAGATCCGCCAGAACAAAAATAAGGACTACGACGTACGCAGCGATATCTATTCCCAGGTCTATGGCGGCCGGTCGTCGGAAAGGAAGATGACGACGAGGGCCGTGAACCTGACACGCGGCCAGGTCCTCACCTATAACGGCGCCCTCTTCCCCGCATATTACCACGCGACGTGCGGAGGCCGCACAGAGGATGCGTCAGTCCTGTGGAACATCGACATCCCCCCTCTCAAGGGCGGCCCGTGTCCCTGGTGCAAAGATTCTCCCCATTACCGATGGTCAAAGGCCATCCCGCTCGAGGAGGTTCGCGGGGGGCTCATTGCCGCCGGGTACAAACTGGAGGAGATATGCTCTATCACGGCCATGTCAAGGGATGCGTCCGAGAGAGTCGAAAAATTAGAGGTGAGGGACGCAGCGGGCGCGATTACGATCGTGGCGGCAAAGGACTTCAGGCTCGTCCTCGACCCGAACATCGTGAGGAGCACGAATTTTGAAGTAGGCCTCAGGGGCGGACATGCCTTCTTCAAAGGATATGGGTGGGGACACGGTGTGGGGATGTGTCAGTGGGGCGCGTACGGCATGGCAAAGGCGGGGAAGAAGACAAAGGAGATACTCTCCTACTACTACCCCGGCGCCCGCATATCCGCGGTGAGTACGATCGCCGACAACGTATGAATGCCGCGGGGAATCCTCTCAACGTAAAAGACACGCGCGCCGTGGCCCGCAGGCCGGTGCTCTCCGATTTTGATTATCACCTTCCCCGTGAACTCATCGCGCAGTACCCCCTTCCGAAAAGAGACGAATCCCGGCTGATGGTCCTCGACAGGCGGACGCGTGAAATGCGCGACAGGGTCTTTAAGGACATCGTCGGATATGTGGACGAGGGTGACGTGATCGTCCTTAACGATACGAAGGTCATCCGCGCGCGTCTCTACGGCAGGAGGAAGACGGGGGGCGTCGTAGAGATATTCCTTTTGGAAAAAGGCGGGCCTATGTGCGAAGCGATCATCCGGCCGTCCGGGAGGGTGAAAGAGCGCGAGCGCATCGTGCTCGAGTCCGGGGACGAAGTGACAGTGCTGGGCAGGGGCCCCGTCGGAAGGTTCGTTGAATTCGAGCGGCCTCTCGATGAGGTGCTGCGAGCGGGAGGTCATATACCTCTGCCTCCCTACATCGAGAGGGCGGATGAGGACGCGGACCGCACCGCATACCAGACGGTGTACGCGAGGCGTGACGGGGCGACCGCAGCGCCTACCGCGGGTTTGCACTTCACGCGGGAACTGCTCCACGCCCTCGAATCAAAGGGGGCGAGGATCGCGTTCGTGACGCTCCACACGAGCTATGGGACCTTCGCTCCGATAAAAGAGGAGACGATCGAAGACCATACGATGCATCGGGAATACTTTGAATATCCCGAAGATGCGGCGAAGGCCGTCGAAGACGCGAGGAGGAGGGGCCGGGGCGTCTTTGCGGTGGGCACGACGACGGCGAGGGTCCTTGAACATTGCGCAAGGGAGCAGGCCACAGGCCACAGGCCACAGGTCACAGGTCTATCCGGCTACACGGACCTTTTCATTTATCCGGAGTTTGAGTTCAGGGTCGTCGATCATCTCATCACAAATTTTCATTTGCCAAAGTCGACCCTTCTCTTATTGGTATCGGCATTTGCGGGAAGAGACTTCATCTTCGAGGCGTATCACAGGGCAATAGAAAAGCGGTACAGGTTCTTCAGCTACGGCGACGCGATGCTTATTTTATGAGTAGAACGCGCGGGTCACCACGTCACCAGGTCACAAGGTCACCAGCGCAGAGTCACCACGTCACAAGGTCATGGTTCGACGAGCTCACCATCCCTCGAATCCTTCGACAGGCTCAGGATTCGATCCCGAGTTATATCGAGGGACGAACCATCCCGAGCGATGTCGAGGGACAAGGTCACCGCGTCACCAGTAAAAGCTTTTACGGGTGACCCAGTGTCGTGGCGGCCTGGTGACCAGAGGGCATAATGTTTCGATTGCTGCATAAGGACAAATCGACAAAGGCAAGATTGGGCAGGATCGAGACCGCTCACGGCGATGTCGCGACGCCTGTCTTCATGCCGGTCGCCACGCAGGGGACGATAAAGACGATATCCAACGAGGAGCTCGACGCATGCGGCGTCGAGATTCTCCTCGGCAATGCCTATCATCTCTACTTGAGGCCCGGATTAGAGATCGTGCGGAAGGCGGGGGGCCTTCATAAGTTCATGAGCTGGGAGAACCCCATCCTCACCGATTCCGGCGGGTACCAGGTCTTCAGCCTCGCCCCTCTGCGGAAGATCAGGGAGGGCCGCGTCGAGTTCCAATCCCATATCGACGGCTCGGCGCATATCTTTACCCCCGAGAAGGTCATCGAGATACAGGAGGTCCTGGGGAGCGACATCATGATGCCGCTCGACGAGTGCGTCCACTACCCCGCGTCGAAGGATTACGTCGAACAGTCGCTTAAGACGACGGTGGACTGGGCGAAGCGGTCGAAGGAGTTCTTAGACCACAGACCACAGAGAGCGAAGCGGAGCGAAGCCTCCCCGAAGGGGACCATAGACCATAGACCACAGTTGTTTGGGATCGTCCAGGGAGGGACGTACCGCGACCTGCGCGTGCAGGCGGTTGAGAGGATATGCGAGATCGGATTTGACGGGTATGCGATCGGCGGGGTGAGCGTCGGCGAGCCGAATGAGCTCATCCGCGAGATTGTCGGGTACGCGACAGACCTTTTGCCGGCAGAGCTGCCCCGATATCTGATGGGAGTGGGGACGCCCTGCGACATTCTTGAGGCGATCTCCGCGGGGATCGATATGTTCGATTGCGTCGTCCCTACCAGAAACGGCAGGAACGGCCAGGCGTTTACGTGGAACGGGGAGCTCCAGCTGCGAAATGCGGGTTTTAAGGAAGATTTCGCGCCCATCGACGGGGAATGCGGCTGCTATGCCTGCCGGACATATACGAGGGCTTACCTACGGCACCTTTTTAATGCGGAAGAGATACTTGGTTTGCGGCTCGTGTCATTGCATAATATACATTTTTATGTTAAACTTATACAAACGTCGCGCAAGGCGATCGCGGAAGACCGTTTCGCTGAGTTTGCCAGAGAGTTCATCAAGAATTACAACGCACGCGGATAGCGGACGGATCGCAACCGCCTGCGCAATGAAAAAAGGAGGTACATTTCATGAATCAGGCACCGAACGCGCTCATCAATCTGATGCCCATCGTGTTGATATTCGTCATCTTCTACGTCCTCTTAATCCGGCCGCAGAAGAAGGCGCAGGAAGAGCACAAGAAGCTGCTCGCTCAGCTCAAAAAGAACGATGAGGTGACGACGACCGGAGGAATATACGGCACCATCGTAAACGTAAAGGATGATACGGTAACCCTGAGGGTTGACGATAACGTCAAGATCGACGTCTTGAAATCCGCCATAAGCACGGTGAGGCGGAGGGCGTCGGAATAGATCCTTCGTCGGCTACGATCCTTCTGTTCGTCGGATCGTTTTACGCCGCCTCAGGATCAATTTTGCTTCGCCCGTTTAGGATCCTTCGTCGGCTACGATCCTTCTGCTCGTCGGATCGTTTTACGCCGCCTCAGGATCAATTTTGCTTCGCAAAATTGAGGAGCGCACTGGATGGATAGAAAATTGCAGTGGAAGGTGTTGGGAATCGCATTATTGGCGATAGTCGCGCTTTATTGCATCTGGCCCCCATTTACCCTCAAGGATCAAACAGGCAAGGTAATTCAGAAGGGAAAGATCAATCTCGGGCTCGATCTGCAAGGCGGCATGCACCTCGTCTTGAGGCTGGAGCTGGAGAAGATCCCTCTCGAAGGCAGGAAAGACGCACTCGACCGCGCGATCGAGATCATACGGAACAGGGTGGACCAGTTCGGCGTGGGCGAGATGGCGATACAGAAACAGGGGAAGGACCGTATCATCGTCCAGCTCCCGGGAGTCGCTGACAGGGAGAGGGCGCTCGAGATAGTGGGAAAGACCGCCCACCTCGAATTCGCGCTCGTAAGCGATAAGACAGAAGACCTGAAGAAGGCGTTGAACAATGAGCCGGTCGAGGGGTATGAGCTCAAGTACCTTGAGAACGAGCGGGGAGGCAAAGAGCCCATACTGGTGGAGAAGGAGGTGTCCCTCACAGGCGATTACCTCGTGAATGCCCAGACGGAGTTCAGCGCGAGAGGGTTCGGAGAGCCCTACGTTTCGCTCACGTTCAATCCAAAGGGCGCCGAGATATTCTCGAGTGTTACCGCGGCGAATGTAGGGAAGAGGCTTGCGATCGTGCTCGACGGCAGGGTGCAGTCGGCCCCCGTGATCCGCGAAGCCATCCCGTCAGGGAGGGCGCAGATCAGCGGCAATTTTTCCGTCGAAGAGGCCAATACGCTCTCCGTTGTCCTGAGGGTCGGCGCGCTGCCTGCGCCGGTGGCAGTGGAGGAGGAGAGGACGGTAGGCCCGCTCCTCGGAGCGGATTCGATAAGAAGCGGGCTCAGGGCTGCGGGGATCGGCGCGTGCCTTGTCTTTGCATTTATGTGGTTCTACTATGGGCTTGCGGGAATGGTCGCCAACGTGACCCTCGCGCTCAACATGCTTCTCGTGCTCGCGGGGCTTGCGCTTTTCAAGGGTACCCTCACCCTGCCGGGTATCGCGGGCCTCACGCTGACGATCGGTATGTCCGTTGACGCGAACGTCTTGATCTTTGAAAGGATCAGGGAAGAATTAGCGGCAGGGAAGAGCTTGCGGGCCGCGCTTCCGGCAGGTTTTCACAGGGCATTTTCGGCGATCTTCGATTCTAACGTCACCACGATAGTGGCGGCCGCGCTCCTCTTTCAATTCGGTACCGGCCCGATCAAGGGCTTTGCGGTGACGCTCACGATAGGTCTCCTCGCGAACCTCCTCACCGCGGTCATGATCGCAAGGGTCATCTTCGATGTCTTGATCGACAATTTCGATATCACGACGCTTAAGATGCGCCAGCTCATTCCCATGACTCACATAGATTTTATCGGGAAGCGAAAGATCTTCTACACGGTCTCAAGCGTGGTCATCATCGGAGGGCTCGCCCTTTTCGCCATGAGGGGGGAGCGTAACTTCGGTGTCGATTTTTCCGGCGGGACAATGCAGCATTACATGTTCGCTAACCCCGTTAAGATGGACGATGTGAGGAAGGCGCTCAAGGAGATCGGCCTCGGGAACGCATCGATACAGCAGTATGGCAATCCGAGGGAAGTCATCATACGGACCCAGAACGAGGCCGTGAAACAGATAGGGGATAAGCTCAAGGAGGCCTTCAAGGAGAACAAGTTCGATGTGCTGCGCGTTGAAACGGTGGGGCCTGCGGTAGGGGGCCAGCTCAAGAAGAGCGCGATGCTCGCGATCCTGTACGGCATGGGCGGCATCATGGTCTATGTCATGTTCAGGTTCAACCTTAAATACGGCATCGCGGGCGTCGTCGCGCTGTGCCACGACATCTTTGTGGCCGTGGGCGCGCTCGCGCTCACATGCCGCCAGTTTGACCTTACCATCGTCGCAGCCCTGTTGACCATCGCCGGTTATTCGATCAACGACACCGTGGTCATTTACGACAGGATCAGGGAGAACCTGAAGCTGGTGAAAAAGGGCAGCTTCATCGACCTGGTGAACCTGAGCGTGAACCAGACGTTCGGGAGGACCATCCTCACCTCGCTCACGACGATGCTCGTGACCTTGTCGCTCCTTCTCTTCGGAGGCGAGGTCCTCAACGATTTCGCTTTTTGCCTTTTCATAGGATTTATCTCGGGTGTCTATTCAACGGTCTATATCGCGAGCCCCCTCCTCATATCGTGGCAGAAGAAGGTCCCGGTAAAGGGCGCGGTCAGGAAGTAGCATAGAAACAAAAAGAGCGCGGATTCCCGCAGAGTACACGTGGATGGCCGCAGATTTTTATCTGCGTTGATTTGCGTAAGATTCGCGTTGATCTGCGTAAGAAGAATTTCGCCTATATGAGAAAGATCTGGAAGATACGTGAGCAGGACGCGGAGAAGCGGAGAGCGTTCTCGGCGCGGCTCGGCGTATCGGAGATCACGGCCCAGATCCTTCTCAACAGGGGCATCGAAGACCCCGATTCCGCGGATGCGTTCCTGTCCTGCCACATATCCTCGAGCCACGACCCCAGCCTCTTGCAGGACATCGAAAAGGCAGTCCGCAGGATAAAAAAGGCGGTCGCTCACGGAGAGAAGATGCTCGTCTACGGCGACTACGACGTAGACGGGATCACCGGAGTGACCCTCCTCTACTCGACGCTCTCGAGCCTGGGAGCGCACGTCGAATACCATATTCCCAACAGGCTGCAGGAAGGCTACGGTCTCAACCTCGCCGCGATAAACGCGGCACACAGGAGAAAGGTTTCGCTCATCATCACCGTGGACTGCGGGATCTCGTCTTTTAAGGAAATAGAGTATGCGGCGAGCCAGAAGATAGACGTCATAGTGACCGACCACCACGAGATCTCCGGCAACGGCCTGCCTCGCGCGTACAGCATCATCAATCCTCTAAGGCACGACTGCCGCTACCCGTTCAAGCACCTCGCCGGGGTCGGGCTCGCCTACAAATTGGCGTACCTCCTCCTCGCGGGGACGCACATTTTGCCGGAGGACTTCCTCGACCTCGTTGCCCTCGGCACCGTCGCCGACATCGTCCCCCAGGTTGGCGAGAACAGGCTCTTTACGAAACACGGGCTCCTTCGATTGAACCGGACGCGCAGGGCAGGCCTCAAGGCCCTTATCGAAGTCTCCGGACTCAACGGAAAAGACATTTCGAGCGGGCACATCGGGTTCATCCTTGGGCCCCGGATCAATGCGATGGGCAGGATAGGCTCGCCGGAACTCGCTCTCAGGCTCCTTCTCACGGACGACGACGCCGAGGCGGAGGACCTGGCCAACGTTCTGAATACAGAGAACAGGAACAGGCAGAAGATCGAGGCGCAGATCCTGGACGATGCGCTCGCAAAGGTCGAGCGCGAGATAAACTTCAAACACCACCGCGTGATAGTCCTCGACAGCCCCCGCTGGCATTCGGGCGTCATCGGGATAGTCGCCTCGCGCCTCGTGGAGAGGTTTTACAGGCCGACTATTTTGATCTCGACCGAGGGCAAGGCAGGCAAGGGTTCCGGAAGATCGATACGGAGTTTCCATCTCTTTGAGGCGCTCGCGAGATGCAGCCGCTACCTTTTAGGATTCGGGGGACATGAGGCTGCCTGCGGCATCACGATAGAGAAGGAGAAGATAGAGGATTTTAAAGACGCGATAAACGCTGTCGCTTCCGAGAAGCTCAAAGAAGAAGACCTGTTCCCTACTTTAGAGATAGACATGGACGTGCCGCTCGGCGCGCTTGGGGAGGAAGTGATAGAAGAGATCGAGCGCCTTGCGCCATTCGGCCCCGATAACCCGAGGCCTGTCCTCTCCTCAAAAGGTCTTCTTGTAAAGGATATCCGGCACATGATGCGGAAAAATGGCTTTAAGATGCTCGTCACGGATGGCACATTTACATGCGAAGCAATTACGTTTGGAAAAGGGAATTTTTCTCCTCCCAACCCTGGATCCAGGGTTGACCTCGCCTATTGCCCTTCAATGAATACCTGGAACGGAATCTCTACAGTGCAACTCGAACTCAAAGACATGCAATAATTTTTTTGCCTTGTTGTTAAGGTATAAAAAAGTTATTAATTTCTACTTGCTACTTCTCAAAATATCATTATAATTATATGGTTTATCTAATCCCCTCCGCAAAATCCACGGCTTTTGGTTCGACGAGCTCACCATCCCTCGAACCCTTCGACAGGCTCAGGGTTCGATCCCGAGCAATGTCGAGGGACGAACCATCCCGAGCCGTTCGACAGGCTCACGATGCCTCGAATGGTGCCGAGCAGAGTCGAGGCACGAAGTCGAGGGACAAGCCGGGGATGGGAAGTTGCGGAATAGGATTTTGTTTCGGGGAGGGAACCTCGGCCTTTAGGCTGAGGGGGCTCCACACTGCGGACAAAAATATGAAAAACTGCGGAAATAGCACTATAGGCATATTCTATATATTTCTCTACATTATAGACCTGTTTAGGCGCAATCTGCCATTCCTGTTCAAATATCCTTCGTCTGCAAATATAGAGATAAGAGATTTCCGCCATACCCCCCTCTGTAAAGCCATATCCCTCGTCCTCATAGCCACTTTTATCGCCTATGACATCTCCTGGGCATACCCCGATAGCAACGTAAGGGCGCCAGGCATAGTCAATGCCCCCGATCCCGAGAGGAGGGAGATGGGAAGGCTCGAGTGGTACCTCGATTGGCTCATCCGCTCCTCGCGCATCGACATCGCACGCCTCCAAGGCACTTTCAACGAGCAGAAAGAGGGTATCGCAGTATACTTCGACAGGAAGCAGCCCGCTAAGGGAGACTCGTACCTCGTCCCCTGCGCCATACAGGGCAGGTCCTACCAGGCGCACATCTCTCACGATGGAGTGATAGGGGTGTATAAAGACGAGGAGACGAAGGGCCGTCCTATCCTCAAGGACGTTCCCACTGCAGTCCCCTCCGGGGACGCCTACAGAAGGGGAATCTCGCAAGCGGCAGGCAACGCTATACGCCTCGCGTCTCTCGACTACGTCAGGGAAGAGTGTACGTGGCATCCTGTAGATAGAGGCGCCTTTGAGCTCGCCCGGGCGCTCGGCCTTACGGAGATCCCGCTGCCCGACACATCGAGTCAGCTGCGAGAGTACAGAGACACCATCGGCGCGAAGGTCCCCGCGCCCGTCATCGCGCATAGCGCGATATTTCCCTTCGAACTGCGTTTCTGGGCCGAAGACCATCCTGATGCCTCATGCGTGATCATGCCCCGCATCTTCTTTGCCGACTCACGGATCGTCGAGCGCCACCTGAGGTCGCTTCAAGATAGTGAAACAGCATCCATGAGGGCATCCTCCTCGGGTAGTAGCATGGAGGACGGCGGCGTGCCTAGAAAACAGCAAGGCCGTCAGCCCCCCACAGGAACGACAGGTGCAGGGCGTCCCCTTCGGGGACAGTCCCTTTCGGAGGCGCCTACGGAAGGTGAAACGGGCGGGCGGCAGTCCCCTTCGGGGACGGCTACTCGTGGCGAACCTCGCGAGCGCCAGTCCCCTCCGGGGACGCCTACGGAAGGTGAAACGGGCGGGCGGCAGTCGACAAGCGGAGCGGAGCCGGCGCGCCGTTCGAGACAGACGGCTGAGCCCACAGAAGAAGAGCTGCAGCAACGGCGAATAGATGCCAGGGTGAATAAATTGATAGTCGAGCTTCAGAGGGCGGGGACCGTCAGGGATAGGCTGATGATCATGGGAGCCCTTACAAGGTTGCGGGGTATCACTGAAAGGAATAGGGTTGCCATAGTAGAAGCGATCTCTCGCGTGGATGTAGAAAGGCCTCAAGATAAGATCGCTATCATCAATACCCTCGCGAATATCAAGATCAGCCAGGCCGCTATCGCTATTTGCGGCCGTCTTTCAGACGCGAACAGGAACGTGAGGCGGGCAGCGATCCAGGCCCTGGGGAATTTCGGTAGCATAGAATTCCGGGCCGAAAGGCATCAAGAGCTGATCTACGCCCTCGTCGGCGCCGTCACGAAAGCGCTGGAGGACGCCGGTATACCGCGCGAGAGGGCGCGTATCGGCCTTGCGCGAGGGGATGAGCATGATGCCCGGGAGCTCCATATCATATTTGACGATGATGTCAGCGAAGTCGCGCGAGCGAAGTTCGAGGCAGCATTGAACCACATATACACATCCGAAGGTCTTGACATAGAAACGGAGGTGGACGAAAACGACCCCTACCACCTCAGCGTTACCCTGCTCTTGAATGTAAAGAATTTGACCGCCGGGTATAACGTCCTGGGGACGCACGATGTCCCGATAAGTGAGGAGGGGAACTATAGGGCGCGTACGCAGGAAGAGCTTACAAGAAAGGCGATCGTCGAGTGGGCGCAGTCCCTCCTCGAGGGGCTGCGGATCAAAGGGTTATCGGAGGGAGACCCCGAGTACGACTATTTTTACCGATATGTCTATGGGCCCAGAGAGGACGGATTGCCTTCCATCAGGCAGATCGTCGATGACCCGGAGACCTATGGGAACGTTCCTGCGATACTGACGGAAGACGAGGATTCCCTTGAATTGATCGGACAGGAACTGCGCGGTTTTATCAGGGATACGCTGCACAGGCAAGACGAGGCGGTCGCCATTACCGTTGACAGGGTTGACCGCATAAGCGTCGATTTCAGGGACGCGTCGATGCCCCTCGCGGAGCGGGAAGAGGCCGTGGAATTCTTGAGGAAGAAACTGAAACAGCTCGGCCTCGCCCCGAAAGACCCCTTGAATCCGGACCATGGAATAACAAAAGACGCCGGCCTTACGCACGTCGAGGCGAACCTGAAGATCTACGTAACCTATAACGACCTTGTCAGGCTTGGCGAGCTCAATCCTTACTTTGAGCACTACCTGCCGACAGGTCCCGACGTCGCGGTCTTTCTTGCTAGGGCGGCGAGCAGCATCTACATGACGACGTTCCTCCTGAGAGAGCTTGCGCTGCGCCCCATAAGCGCGCATATGTTCACCCTGTCGCGGGATATCATCGGACATGAGCTCTATTTTAAGATCCACGAGTTCATCGTCAGGCGGAAGAACGAAGTCGAGCCCACGATCCGCGATCGCGAGTACGATTTCCATGCCGAAATAGAACGTCCGATCCTTGCGTATATCCAATCGCTGTACGAGACCGACCCGCAGGCGCGGGCGATCATGGACACGGTCTACATGCAGGTCGAGGAGGCGGGACTTTTCGAAGGGCTCGGAGAGGACAGGACCCTCCTCATCGTCGACGAGTGCGGATGGGGGACATATCCCATGCTCTTCAAGTTCATCGTCGAGAGGAGGTCGCGCGAGGCGGGGCATGAGGTCCGCGTCCAGTATTTCACGGGGACGAATAACTTCCTGAATCAACAGTGTCCGAAGATGTACGCGGAGCGTATCAACAGGGATTTTCACATATCGATGGGCGAGGAGATCGTCCGCGCGACAACGGTCATGGCGGAAGATATGCCGCAGCCCATCGCCGTGGCGCGGGGGAAGGCGCCGCTCCTTACGACGGAGGTCCCGTTCAGGCTGGCCAAGTCAACGGTCCTTCTGGGAGCGCACCTGAGGAACCTGCTCCTCTTGAACGGGATATTCGATTACAATCACAGGATAGCGCCCAACGCCCTTCGGACCGTCATCGTTGACAATCGCGAAGAGCTGCCGCTGCGATTGGAGGCCGTTCGTATTTTGGCAGGCCTTGGGACGGCAGAGGCGCATGAGACCTTGCTCGCGGCATTTAGAGGAGCGACTGAGCCTCGCGTGATAAAGGCACTTGCCAATTGCCTGAGACGGATCGATAGGGATAAAGGACGCGAGCTCTCTTCTAGGTCGAACGCGTATGCCGCGTACCGTTTTGGAGAGGACGCGTTCTATGCGACTGCCGCGGCGGCGTATGCCCGACGGAAGGCGTCAGTGGTCCAGGTAACAGCGGACCAGTATCTCATGGGAGATACCTTTTTGAAGAATATGGGTAATATGGCCGAGCGCGACGTCGCGCTCCTCCCGAAATGGGAGAGAGATATCTGGCGAAAGGTGAGAGGGTCGGTCCTCGTCCTCGATAGCCCGCGCAGGGGGACCCCTGTCCAGACGGCGGGTGGGGTCACGCACGAAGCGACGGTGGCGCGCGTCATCGATTTTGCGCGACAGCACCTGAGCGATCCGGCCGAGGAGACGGTGAACATAATCGTTTCTGACAGGTTTCGATTTTCCCTTAACGACCCCGGGATACAGGGGCTTGTTGAGGACCCCGATACAGACCCAGGCTTAAGGGCATTTCTCTCTGTGGGCGCCGATGGCAGGGCGCAGGGATTTAGAGACGACATGGACACGAACGTATTCATCGCAGGGTTGATCGACCACTTCCTGAGGAAGAAAGAAGGCGTGCAGAGCGCCGGATCCCCGCTGTGCACGAATTTGCACTCCCTTGTGGACAGCGATGTCATAAGCCCGGTGGCGGAGGAAGTATTGCGCAGCGTCCATGTCGTGACGCGCACGGCATCGAGGAAGAACGAGGACAGTTTCGTGATCGCGTCAGGCGATGTGAGCGCGGGGGTGAGCGATCTGGCAGCCTACACTGCCGGAGGCCTCTCACGTATGCGCGCGCGGTGCTCACTCTATGGAGTGCAAGGCGGTCTAGGTGACCTCTCGGGCGATCAGGACATCGCGCGGACGCGCATCCTCATAGGCGAGACCGCCGCCAACCCGATGATAGGCACTTCTTCGACCGCGTTCAAAAGCTCTATAACGGACGCATTCGAAGTCGATGGAGAGACGGGCATGCCCCGGCGCCCGGAGTCAGTCGTCAGGGTCGTACACAACGTGACGGGTTACACGGTGCGGTATACAGGAGACGTACAGCAGGGGTGCAGAGGGTTTGTGCTCGATGAGCGCGTCGCACAACCCACGTATTCAAAATTCAGAGGCATCATCATTACAGGCGGGACGGTCGAAATGGCGTATGCCCAAAGGCTGTATGAGCTCGTTCAGGCGCTCGGCATACGGACCAAGAAGCGGGACAAAGCAGGCTCGCGGATAGTGTTCCAGGTGATCGCCGTCCCAGCCTCGATAGAAGCGAACCTTCCCTTCCAAGCGATGGGGTATCACTCAGCGTCATCTTTTGCGCAATCAGCGTTCAGGGGCTATGTCGCAGAGGCGAGGGACAGGGGTATGATCCGCAGGGCGATCATCGCGGGACATACGGGGCGCGATACGGGATATCTTGCCGTCGATACGGCGCGGGCCGTTCGCGACTCGATCGTCGTCGTTCCTGAAAGAGTCGCTTCGGCGGTCTCTCTTGTCGCGAAAGTGAGAGAAGTCACAAGAAGGACCAATAGGATGCCCGCACTCGTCGTTCCTGACATCATGCGCATAAGCCGGGACGACCCCCTCATTGCCAGACTGCGGAGCGAGAACCCTTATATCGATGCGAGGCTTGCGGCGGCGGCACAGGATGAAGCCGGGACGCTTGCAGTATCCGGCGCCGGTGAGATTGTAGCAGCGCTCGTCACGGCGTTCTGCGGCGTGAGGAGGGGAAGGGTGGAACGTTATGATATCGGTCTCGCCCTCCAGGGCCTGCCCGCGGATGAGTACGATGTCGCAATGGCAAGGAAGTATGCGGCGAAGGTCAGAGAGGCGTGCGAACAGGGGCTCACCGGGGTCGCGGTCGCATTCGAAAATTCCCAGAACCCTTCTGAAGAGGGTCATCAGCCGCGCATCGTCCAGATAGCCGATCTGTCTTCGCCGCGCACCATGAGCGATGAGGGGCTCGAGAGGGCAGGGGTCGTGAGCGATGCGTCAGCCGAGGGTCTTCTTGTCGATATGCGCGAGAATGACCCGGATCCTTTAATAAGAGACGCCGCAGGATATGCCCTCGGCAGGGTTGCTTCCACGCAAGGGCCAGTGGGAGGGGAGCGGAGCTCAACGAGCGGCTCAGCGGAAGACAAGACGGACCTATTACATCGCACGGAAACGCCCATGAGGATCGCCGTTGTCGTGTCGAGATCGTTAGAAGGATATGCCGAGCTTATGTACGAGGGCTTCGCAGAGTTGTCATCCGGATACCCGCACGTAACGGTCGATACCTTTGCTCCTTCTGAAAGTGAGAGCGTCTCGGATTTTGCGGAGAAGATACGGAGCAAGAAGTACGATGTGTGCATCGTACAGCTGCAGGGCGCGGACTGGGAGGAGCCGGTGGCCTTTGAGGATTTTGGAGGGAAGACCATCTTCGTGGTCCACAGGCCGCAAGAGGTTTTGCTGAGGCACCCTGAAGACAGGCTGCGGCAGCGACTTCGCGCTGCCGATGGAGTCGTCCTATTAGGAAGTGCAATGGCCGAAGATTATAAGAAACTCTTCGGTGTCACGGTGCACGCCATTCCGCACGGATTCTTTGGTGTCCCCAAAGGCGTCGAGGCGAAAGACCTCTCCATCGCGGCAGTCGGTTCGATAACGACGTGGTCTGGCATGAGACAGGCGCGTGATGTGCTAGGGCTTATGAAGGAGATCAGGAATGCGGCACCGGAAGCCAAGGTGATAGGTTATATTGCCGGCACATTCGTTCCCTATGAACATCCCGTAACGCGGGAGACGATCGATGAACTAATGGGATTGAGGAGCGATCCCGATTGTCTCGTTTTGTCCGCCGGCGAGATCGAAAGGGCCTATCATAGTTCAGGGTCGAAAGACATCACATGGTTCAAGCAATGGCTCTACGAAAGATCTGACAACGGGACGCGAACGGTAATTGTCGACGGTGCGTTCACGGATAAGGCATTACAGGCCCTGCAATTATCGTTGATCGATTTCAATGTCCAGATGTATAGGGAGATCATCAACGGATTTGCGCCAAAGATAGAATATTCACGAGAAGTCCATAGGGGCCCGGGTAAGTCCATCCCTGTGGTATTCGATTCGCCATCCATGGTCAACATCGCAAAGAACGAAGGCCAGAGTATGGTCATAGTGCCGTTCGCGGCGGGCTCCGTAGATTTCAGAAAAGCCGCACAGGAGATCGTGGCCCTGACAAAAGAACCCGGGCGATACCTCGCGATGTGCGAGGAGAACCTGCGCTCAGCCCAACAGTTGACGATGAGGACGGTGGCCGAAAGATACCTCTATCTGGCAGGCGAGGCGATGTCTGCCGTCCGCGGCTCCCCTCCGGGGACGCCTACGGACGGTGAATCTGGCGAGCGACAGTCGACGAGCGGGGAACCGTCCGAGGGTGCGTCCGAGATCGCGCGGCCATCGCTATTTTCAGCGCGGGACTGGCACAGGCTATGGTGGTCGGCCGGCGATTATAGGACGCTCGATGAAGCGCGAAAGGCCATACTCAGGTCAAAGGAGGTCCTGCGCTACGCGGCCGTGACGCCCGCACCTTCTGTGATGGACCTACGAGCGCTCGTCAAGACAGGGAATGTCGAGGTGGGCTTTGTGAAATGCGATGAGGGATGGCTGATCTTCAAAGGGTTGCGGGGCGGAGTGGTGATACCGATAAGGCAAAGCGATGTGAAGATGCACAGCCATCCGAAACGCATCGTCAAAGAAACGGGAAGGGCGCGCGATACGTATATGTATCCTGACCCGAAGGAAGAGGAGGCCGCCAGAAGAAAGGGAGAGGTCGAATTCATCATATCAGATAGAGGCCTGTGCGCATACGGTGGGGCCTTCGAAAGGCCTATTCTGGCTACGTGGAACGAGCTCTCCCGTGTTTCCCGGCCGATCGAAGAGCTAGAAGCCTATTTCCTTGAACGTCAGTCCCGAGGGGAAGCCGAGGGGCAGGGTCGCCAGTCCCCTCCGGGGACGCCTACGGACGGTGAATCTGGCGAGCGACAGTCCTCCTCCGCGGGAAGTGAGGTGGAGGACGGCGCTTTGCCTGACGACGAGCAAGAGCGCCAGCCTCCGGGGACGCCTGCGGAAGGTGAAACTGGCAAGCGGCAGCCCCCCGTGGAAACAACGCGTGCAGGGCGTCCCCTTCGGGAACAGTCCTCCTCGGGTAGTAATGTGGAGGACGGCGCCTCGCGCGGAAAAGAACAAGGTCGCCAGTCAACGTCAGGGAATGTCATCCCGGACAAAGAGGTGAGGAGGCGCCTCGGTGAATTGACACAGGCGATACAACGTGAAGCGGGCGGCAAGGTGATACGGGAATTTAGCCTTGCAGCCATCCCCGGTTTCTTCGGGCCACGTAGAGAGACGAGGTTATTGAGGAATATATCCAGAGAGGTCCGGAGAGGCCATCCCGTTGCCTTGAATCTCGCCGGCTTTCATATCGACCCGAATGTAAAGTATTTAGGGTACGACGCCATTAACGACAGGATCGAGATGCTCGCAGAATACCTTGGATGGAAATTCGAAGGATATTTCCCCGGGTCCAAGCGAATAGATCCGCGCGTCGCTATAGAAATCGGATTCGCGGAATTCGCGCTGAGAGAACTCCTCAAGAATGCGCTCACTCACGGCAACAGGCTGAACACGGATGTGCCGCTGTTCTTATTCCTGGATCTGCAGGGGCGCAGGATCGTAGCCTACGACGGCGGACTCGATACTGTGGGGTGGCAGATCGATCCCTTTGACCTCGAGTGTGCGAGACTCGCAAGGTTATTCGGTGAGCGCAAAGGGATCAGTTCGATAAGAGATTTCTGCGATTTGGAGTTTACGCGTGAGGATATACCCGGTGCGGATACGAAAGAGACGATAGGGCAGCGGGCCATTGTCACGTGGCCCTCGGGTGCCGGCGTGCGGGCCTCGACGACGGGCTCGGTGTCGGCAGGTGAGGCGGATGCATTCACTTCAGACGAGGGAGGCGCGATCGGGCAGTATGCCGTAGTTGATGCGAACTATGATGAGCGCCGGGGAGCCCTTGTCGCACGGGTCATCGACAGGCAGGATCCCGAGCGGAAAGAGAAGCAGATACGGATCAGGGCGGCACGCGCTCCTCCCCAAGAGATCAGCGAAAGCCTTCAACGCCTCATGACCATGACGCGCCACACGGGCGCGCACGACATTATCGCCGACATCGTGGGCTGGTATGGGACGTTCCCTATGAGGACGTTCCTCGGCAGACGAGGCGTTACATTGGTCCTACAGGAAGAGAGAAGAGATATCCAGGGTTTAGGTTCACGGCACATTGTCGCGCTCTCCCGGCGCCTCCTCAACAATCCCGTCGCTCTATTCCACGAGATCGCGCATTCCTACATTATCGCTCATCCGGAAAAATTGGCTCAGATAGAGTCCCTGCTTACGCAAGGGAGGGTGCAATGGGTGCGTTCGAAGGACCCATCCCAAAGGGTGCACTATGCCCTGCGGGCTTTCCAGAGGCAGTTTTTCGGCGAAGAGGACAGGTACCTCACCGAGCTCGTGAGCGGCCGTGAAGAAGAGAGGGCGGCAAGAGGCGAGGAGTTCGGCCTCCTGGGAGACGACAGGATACGCATCGAGCAGCTCGTGCCGCTTGCGAAGGCGCTTGAGGAAGCGATAAGGCGGATTGACCGCGAAGACGCGCGCGACATCGCCCGCGGCGGCATCGGCGTCGACATGGGTAGATATGGCCAGCGCCACCCTGGTGAGCATATGCTTGACATCGAGTTGACAGACGAATCGGGAGAGAGGGTCGCGAACGTGCGGGTGAGGCCCTTAAGGATGAGGGACGGGACGTTCGACAAGAAGGCGGTATTCCTGGAATGGTTCAAGATAATGCCTGACTGGGCAAGGCAGCAGCGCCTGTGCGGCCCTGCCCTGTACAGGGCGCTCCTCAACCTCCTCTCCGACCTTGGGTATACGAAAGTGTACGGCCTCAGGAGCATAGGGTCGTGGAACTTCTGGGAGAGGATGATGTGGAGGCGGTCGCAGGATACCGTTTACAGCAGAGTAGAGGGTCTCGAGGTCTACCGGGATATACCGCAGGGTGTCGCCGGGGCATTCTCCCCGGTCACCATCCTGTTTGAAGGCGAGATATCTTATTCCGACGAGTTTCCATGGACTCCAAGCGGATACGGCCTGAGGCGCGGGCAGGTGAGGTCCTCGACAACAGGGATAGAGGTGCCTGGTGAGGCGGAGGTCGCACAAGAGGCGGGGAAGGTGCATAGCCTGGATGCAAAGCCGGCGTTCGGGGAGTCTTGGAAAAACGGGAAACGATTGATCGCAAGGAGTTTTGGGGCCTTCATAGCCATCGCGATGTCAGCGGTTGCACAACCCGCATTTGCCCAAAAACAAGGGGCAGCGCAGGCGGGCAATGCGGCCTTAAGCCTGCTCCAGCTTATCGGATCGTATCCTTTTATTACGATAATTATACTCATGCACTGCATGCTCATGGTGCTCCTTAAACCGCTGAATGCAATGCTTGGCGAGAAATATAAGAGAAATCTCGACAGATACCTCGGGATGTTCGAAGAGAACGAATCCACACTTGTTATCCGGATCTTCTCCGTGATAGCGGGTTTTTTCATCATGCCTCTTATCGGGTTCTCCGTCGCGTATGCGGTGTACGAAAACGTGCCGACAGACGTCTCGATCTCAATTGCGTTATTTGCACCTTTCATCGGTCTTATCGCAGGATACTATGCGCTATCCGCGGCCGCGTATATCACCGGAGTATTCGTATTCTACGCGCATGTGATCGATCGTCTGTTCAATTTCAATGTTCATCGATTCATCGTGAGATATCTCTATCCTATGATGAAGAAGGTCGACTACTATGCCGCGCACCAGGATTGGGATATGCTTATTAAGCTCGGGAACCGGGCATTCTATCGACTCATCATGCTATACCGCGATTCCTACCCAAGGGAACTGGCAGAGGCGGCCTTGCGAGAAAGCGCGCGTCGGAATTGGGATACTCTTTGGCCATCGCTCCAGGTGGAGTACCACATTGCCTTTGGGGAATGGGACAAGCTGGTCGAAATGGGGGAACCGGCAATAAGGCGCCTGCTCGAGATCCGGTGGAAAGACGAGACTGCGTTACGTGACCATGCGAGACAGACGCTTACAGAACTGGCGTTTAGGCACTGGGGGGACATGCAGGAGTCGCCGCGATTAAGCGAAGCGACCATGAGGGCGGTCGCGCAGATACTTGAGGAGGAGGGGTTCACAGATACAAAATGCCTGAAGGGAAGCGCGGCGACAGGAATGCTCCGGAGAGACAGCGACATCGATATCGTATTGGTCGGCTCATCGCAGACGCACCCAAAATATCTTATGCGCGGCTGGAGTGCGCAAAACGCGGCGATACGGATCATGAAATTGACAGGGAGGACCATTGACCTATCTTCAAATACGATGCAGGGCGTTCAGTACCAGATCAAGATCGGACGTCCGCATGTGTGGCTGCCGTCGGCTAGTTCGGAAGATCCGGGCGCGAGGGCTTCAACAACAGGCGCTGAAGCGGACAGCGCGCTAAGCGCGATCGAAAAGATACTGAGCGCAAAGCGCGGGTATGCCTCTAGTGTCCCGGAGATATCGACTGCAGCGGCAATGGACGAGGCAGCGGTTACGGATGCCGTATCGGACCTCGAGGGATCCGGGAGAGTGGTTCGAATCGAACCAGACGCGATGAGTGCATTCAACGCATGGTCCCACAAGGCATCTATCGATTATCCTTTCTACACGCAGGCCTATCGCTTTGGCGATACGGCCGGTCCGAGATTTGCGGTCCCGCTGCAGGACCTCTCGGATGAATTGGCTATCGCCCCAGGGCAGTGTATCGTGGTCGCTGACACGGTATACATTGTAATAAGAAATATTTATCCTGGCGTATTACTGGTCCTCAATTGCCGGACGCGCGAACGCGAGGCGCTGAAATTACATCCCCGAAAGAGAGAGGTCGAGTTCTTGCGAGGTGCGCGTCACAAGAATATCACGAACGTCTATCGGATCATCCCCGATGAGGCGAACGGCGACGTCATCTCCATGAAGTATTACGGGCCGGTAACCTTCAGCAGATATATCGATATGCTGCGGCAGCAGGGCACGCCTTTATCAGAATATCTGGAAGACGCGGTCCGGAAGGTGATCGATGCGGGGGAAGGTTTTATGTATATGCGCTCCATAGGTTATGCGTTCGGAGATTTCCA
>CAYHAE010000017.1:0-36916 GCA_964354545.1 uncultured Planctomycetia bacterium | reverse complement strand
CGCCTCATCGCCGATAATGTGGTCTATCCGCTTGCGCACTTCCGTCCGGGGGCAATGAGCTGGAAGCGCGCCCGCGGGAGTGTCTATGGGGGTATTAAATATTTTCCGCTCAGAAAAGAATTTATGGCCGCGCCTCGCGCGGGACGCGGCAGGTATGTCCTGGTATCGATGGGCGGCGCCGATTTCAACAACCTCACCAGGCTGGCCCTGGAGTCGTTAGAGGGCGCTGTCGACGATATGAAAATCATCGCGGTCATCGGAAGGGCCTTCTTCCATAGGGCCTGGCTTAACCGGTACAGACGCGTGAAAAGAAAGGATGTCGAGATCGCGGAAGAACCTGCGGACTTTCCGTCGCTCGTGCGCAGTGCACGGATCGTCATTACCGCGTTAGGCGTTACCGTCTATGAGGCCGCGTACTTCAGGAAACGCATCGCGGTCATCAATAATTACGAAACCGACAGGGACGACGGCATAAGGCTCCAGAGGCTCGGCGTATGTACGTCTTTAGGATTGTACAGGGATATGAGACGCGACGATCTCGTAAAGTGCGTGAGAAAGATAGTGTCGTCAGGGAGCGAAAGGGGCAGGATCGCGCGTTCGGCGTTACCGGACGGACGGGGCGCATGGCGGGTCGCGAAGCTGCTGTTAAGGTCGCATGAGGAACCATCGCGGTAAAATAATAGATCGAAAGGGACGGCATGCGGTGATGGATTGCGTGTCATGCGGCTTTGCGCATCTCTATCCCGTTCCGTCCCAAGAGAGGATAGAAGAGTTCTATCGCCATGCTTTTTACCAGAAGAGGAAAACGGGCTATATAGCAAAAACGAAAAAAGAGCTCGGGTACTGGGAAATTACGTATGGAGACAGGATGGAGGTGTTTAATAAATACATTAGACGGAAGAGGCGAAGGATCTTGGACGTAGGGTGCTCAGGAGGTTTTTTTCTGGAATACTTCAGGAAGAGGGGGTGGGAAGGTGTCGGTGTGGAGCCGGCGCCTGATGCCGCGCGCTATGCGAGAATGCGGGGTATCGATGTCATAGAAAAGCCTTTCGAGACAATTACACCGGGCGAGCTAGGGATGTTCGACGCGATCAATATGTCGTTTGTACTCGAGCATTTGCGCGACCCTGCGGACGCCTGCGCGAAATGTTTTGACATGCTCAACAGGCAAGGGGTTATGGTCGTTGAGGTCCCGAATGATTTTAACATTCTCCAGCAGACAGTAAAAAAACTATTGAAAAAGTCAAGCTACTGGATAAGTTTTTTTGACCACGTGAATTATTTTACGCATAAATCTCTGGAGAGGCTGGTGGAACGCGCAGGCTTTACGATAGTGCTGAAGGAAGGCAGTTATCCTATGGAGCTATTTCTTTTGATGGGAGAGGATTATGTAGGCAACGATGCGATCGGACGCCGATGTCATGAGAAGCGGATGAAGTTGGAAACGGGCCTCAATCAGGCCGGCGTAAATTATCTGAAACGCGGGCTCTATCGCGGGCTCTATCAATTGGGGGTAGGACGTGAGAGCATATGTTACTGCACGAAACCCGGGTGATCTGTCCACATGAATATCGTTTCAAAACCTGCGGATAAAAAGGCGCTCATCATAGGACTCGACGGTGTTTCGTGTTCCCTGCTGCGGGAATGCGTGGATAGGGGACTTATGCCGCATCTCAAAGAGATCATGGATGCCGGTTTTTCCATACACAGGATGAACGCATCGCTGCCGGAGATTTCGTCGGTCTCATGGACGTCGTTTTCGACCGGCGTTGACCCCGGCGAGCACGGCGTATTTGGTTTTGCCGACATTACGCCCGGATCCTATTCCGTATATTTTTCTAACTCCCGCTGCATAAGGGCGCCCGCCATCTGGGAGATCCTCGGGGAGACAGCGGGGGATAAACGGTCGAGCCTCTACGGCCGATATAAGGACACGATAAAGAAACGATGCCGTTCCATCGTGATCAACATACCCCACACGTATCCGGCATACCCGGTGAACGGTATCCTGATATCCGGATTTGTTGCCGTGGACCCTGCGCGGGCAGTATATCCCGCCGAGGTGAGCTCTTTTTTGAACTCACTGGGATATGTGATCGACGTGGACCTGGAGAAGGCGCGCAGCGACAAAGGGAAATTCCTCGAGGACCTCTCCCGGAGCTTTGAAATTCGGAGAAGCGCGATCCGCCATTTCATGAAGCGCGAGAGCTGGGACGTATTCATCGCCGCAGTGACCGAGACGGATCGCCTTAACCATTTTTTTTACGGAGCGTGGGCGGACGAGAAGGATCTGTACCACAGCAGGTTCGTCGAATTTTATCGACAGATCGACAACTTTTTGAAAGAAGCCTTCGATGCATTCCGGCAGGCAACGGGCGAAAGAGGTTTCTTTATGGTTCTCTCGGACCACGGCTTCGCTCCGCTCACGCGCCAGGTATATGTGAACGCGGCCTTGCGAAAGGAAGGACTGCTCTCGCTCGATGAACCGGGTGAATATTACGAACGGATCTCGCAGAGGACGAAGGCCTTCTGCATGGACCCGGGCCGCATCTATGTGAATGAAGAAGGGCGTTACCCCAGGGGCTCTGTCGATGCAGGGGAGAAAGCGGCGGTGATCAGTGCGGTGCGCGAGGTGCTCTCGGGCCTTAGGCACGGGGACGGTTCGCCTGTAATGAAGAGGATATACCTCTCGAGCGAGATCTATCACGGTCCGTTCTCTTCGATGGGTCCGGACCTCGTCTGCCTCGCCCACGACGGATTCGCTTTGCGGGGGAGCCTTGACAGGACCGAGGTGTTCGGGGAAGACATTTTTACCGGCGTTCACACGTATGGTGATGCGGCATGCCTGCTCTCCGATTCGGTGACGATAGACGGAGAACTTTCCATCGATCGACTGGCGGCGCTCATCCTGGAATATTTTACCGCCTCAGGGGAAAGGAGACGCGTCTAGTGGACTATCTGGATTCGCTGGAGAGCAAGAGCATCTATATCATCCGGGAAGCATACTATAAGTTCAAGGATATCGCCATGCTCTGGTCGGTAGGAAAGGATTCGACAACGCTCCTCTGGCTTTGCCGAAAGGCCTTTCTCGGCGAAGTGCCGTTCCCCGTTATCCACATCGATACGGGATACAAGTTCCCCGAGATGTATGAGTTTCGCGACAGATATGTCCGTGAGTGGGGCCTTCGGCTGATCATCGGCAGGAATGAACAGAAGATCCGGGAGTGTATGGGGCCGGGCAAGGGGAGCAAGCTGGACTGCTGCACCGAGCTGAAGACCAACGCGCTAAAGCAATGCATTCAAAAGCATAAGCTGAAGGCAATACTACTGGGCATCAGGAGGGACGAGCACGGGATCAGGGCGAAGGAGCGGTATTTCTCGCCACGGGATTCACAGTTCAAATGGGACTACGAGCATCAACCGGCGGAAGTGTGGGACCAGTACAAGGCGACGGTGCGGGAGGAAGAGCACTTTAGGATCCACCCGCTCCTCCACTTCACCGAACTCGACATATGGAATTACATAAAAAGGGAAGGGCTTCCCGTCGTAGGGCTCTATTTCGCAAAGAACGGAAAGCGTTTTCGAAGCATCGGGTGCGTACCCTGCTGCAGCCCCATCGAGTCCAATGCCGATACGCGCGATAAGATCATCGAAGAGATAAGGACGTCGACCGCCTCCGAGAGGGCGGGCCGCGCCCAGGACAAGGAAGATATATATACGATGCAGAAATTGAGGGCGCTGGGGTATATGTGATCCCAGGCACGCCTTTATTACCCTGCCATGCAGACGGGTGGAATCCCGAGAAGAAAGGTTTCATGCGTGTAGTGCGGGCGGGTAGACGTGTAAAAACTTAGGGCTCCATAAGAGGAGAGCGGATGTTCGGCGAAGGCGCGTTGAGGATAGTGATCGTCGGCCACGTTGACCACGGGAAGAGCACGCTCATCGGAAGGCTCCTCTTCGACACGGGGTGCCTTTCAAAGGAAAAGATGCATCAGATCGAGGAGGCGGCGCGGCGCTTGAACAAAGAGGCCGATTTCGCGTTCGCGACGGATGCGCTCGAAGAGGAAAGGACGGGCGGGCTCACCATCGATGCGGGATACACCTATTTTAAATCGGAGAAACGCCGGTATATCATCATCGATGCGCCGGGCCACAGGGAATTCTTAAAGAACATGATCACCGGTTCCAGCTACGCGGAAGCGGCGCTGCTCGTGATCGATGCCCGCGAAGGGGTGAAGGAGCAGACGAAGCGGCACTGTTATATCCTGAACCTCATCGGATTGACCCGCGTGTGCGTTATTATCAATAAGATGGACCTCGTCGATTATCGGGAAAAGATATTCGCGCAGATCCGGGATGAGATCGCGGCATTCCTTGAGAGCCTGCACCTGTCTCCCGCATTCTTTATACCCGTGTCCGCAAAAGAGGGCGAAAATATCGCCGCGCCATCGCGGGCAATGAAGTGGTACTCAGGCCCGACCGTTCTGGGAGCGCTCGACGCCTTTAATGAACTTGACATCACGCACAAACCTTTCCGTTTCCCGGTCCAGGACGTCTATGTGAGGTCCGGGCGCCGTATCGCGGTCGGCCGCGTGGAATCAGGCCATGTCGCTCCGGGGGATTCCCTCTATATCATGCCTGACAGGACGAATGTTCGCGTCGCGACCATAGAAAAATTTCCACCGAAAGTTATCCGCAGTGCGCAATTCGGGGAATGTATCGGGCTATGTCTTGCCGGCGACGCAGACGTGAGCAGGGGGAAGGTGCTTTCGGGCGACATGGGTTCGACCATTGCACGCTCGATCAACGGGAACATATTCTGGATGGATACCGGAACCCACAGGGTAGGCGATCCGCTTGCCTTTTGCTGCGTGACTCAGGACGTAGGATGCCGCATCGGGACGATCAGGCAAAAATTTGACCCGGCGTCTATGGAGATCGTTGAGCAGGGTGCGAAAGAGATAAAAGGCGGCGAGGTCGCCAACGTGGAGATCGCATTGGACCGCGACGTGGTGATAGACCCGTTCAGCGACATCCCGGAAATGGGACGGTTCGTCTTGGAGTCAGGAGGGAACCCCGTG
The DNA here is from genome assembly GCA_964354545.1 of uncultured Planctomycetia bacterium. Classification (GTDB taxonomy): domain Bacteria; phylum Omnitrophota; class Gorgyraeia; order 2-01-FULL-45-10; family JAHFGN01; genus CAYHAE01. The sequence goes on along the minus strand of CAYHAE010000017.1, from coordinate 31,835 downwards.
GGGGGCGGGGTCATCTTATAGTGCGGTGCATGAGGCGAGGCAGATAATGGAGCACCATGTGAGCCATGTGATGATGGTTTCGATCGATACGCTGCGGTACGACTGCATCGGCTATCAGCCGGACAAGTATTGGCTTGATACGTATCGAGTGCGAAAGGAGCTCAAGACCGAGACGCTCGATAAGATCGCCTCCCGGAGCGTCTGTTATACGCACTGTTTCAGCACATCAAGTTACACGACAAATTCACACGCGAGCCTCTTTACCGGGCTTTTTCCGCCCAAGCATGGGGTGAGGCAATTCTTCAAATCGCGCGTGCGTGGTGATGCAGACACCCTTGCCGCGATATTTAAACGCCATGGCTACCGCACCGTTATGATGAGCGATAACCCTGTCCTGTTCCAGCACACCGGCCTCGACGCAGGTTTTGATTCGATGTATACCGATGAGCTCGCGGCGATCGGCGATATAAAGATGCGAGGCCCTTCCAGGGTCTTCTCGTTCTTCCATTTCTTCGACGTCCATGACCCGTATCTTTTTTCGCACAATCCCGTCTCGGGCTCTCATAACGAGGTGTATTTCGAATTTCTTGAGCGCGAGTGCAGGCGGCACGATATCGCATTCCGAAGAGAAGACCACCAGAGGTCATATTATGAACTATTTTATAAAATGAACGGTGACGTCGATTTCTACTTCCCGCTCTACGTACGCGGAGTATCGGTATTCGACGCCGGACGCCTGCGCCGATTTGTGGACGCGATTGCGCGCGAGCTCAATTTTTTCGATCACGGGATCCTCGTGCTTTTTTCAGACCACGGAGAGGGCAGGATCGACGATATCGATCAGAAAAAATTCCGTCACGGAGGGCTGCTCTATGACGACGTCCTACGGGTGCCTCTTTTGGTATATCACCCTGACATGCGTGCGGAGGTGCGGGGAGATCTCATCTCGCTTGTCGACCTCTTTCCGACGGTCCTCGACCTTGCGCGGATCCCCGCCGGATCCCACAGGTCAGGCTGCGAGCTGGACGGGCGCGTGAGGGGCGGGGAGCGCGAGTGGACATATGCCGAATATTGGGCGCGCCAGGGGAAGCATCTCTTCAGCTCGTTCGGAGGTGAGAACCTTCTCCGCCAGAGGGTCGTGCGCACGAAAGACCGGAAGTATCTGCTCAACGGGACGCCTGAAGCCGTTCTGGACGCGAAGATCGGAGAAAGAAAGGACGATGAGCTGTTAAGGCTCATCGAGCGCGGTATCTATATGAGCTTTGGTGACGAGCGCTCGCACGAGGAGCGTGCCGCGAGAGATCTCGGATCTCTCAGCACGTGGGCAGGCGTGATCGATATCAAGGACGACCCCCGCGAACTGAAGGTGCAAAGCCCGGTCGATAGAGGCGACCCCGTGTCAACGGCAGCGTGTGCGCGGGCCTTCGGCAAAATATACAGCCTGGAGAGCGAAGCGGTAGTCACCGAAGAGATCTCGCTCGGAAAAAAGGTCTCTGAGCGCATCGAGGAAGTCGTAAAGAATGCGGCGAATAAAAAGGTGATCCTCTACGGAGCGGGCGAGCACACGACGCAATTGTTCCGCGAGACGGCCATCGGAAAAGCCGCGATCGTCGCGATCGTCGACAGCGATAAGACGAAATGGGGCACCGCGGTGAACGGTATTCCGGTGATATCGCCTGACGACGGTGCGCGAAGGAAGTGCGATATGGTCGTTATCTCGTCATACAGTTTCCAGGAGGAGATCTATACGTACCTGTCCGGTCATCCGGAATGGTCGACGCGTGAGATCATAAAGTTATATGAGTCACCCGAGAGGGGCGATGCACACGGAGATCCGGTCGCCCGACAATTAAAAAATCTGGGGTACTTTTAATGGCCTATCGATGCGACGGATGTCATTCACGTAATCTGACGCGGCTCTATTCGTCGCCTACGGGCAGGAAGGGTTTGAGCGTTTACGTATGCAGCGAGTGCGCCCTTGCGCAGTCCCTGCCGCGCGGGGTGAAGACCGTGGACAGGACGCCGCGCCTCTCATTCGGCGCCGACTTTGGGAATCTGCGCTATCATAAAGGGACGATGGTTCCGAGGGTCATCTCTTTTATTAAACGCAACGTCGATATCGGGCGTCGGAAGCGCATCCTTGACATCGGCTCCAACAGGGGAGATCTTATCGAAGCGCTGCACAGGGAAAAGCCGGGCGCGCAGTGTGTGTGTGTCGAGCCTGACAGGCGTGTGGTATCTTCGTACGGCTCCCACAAGTGGCTTACGCTCTGCATCGACAGGTTCGAGAACGTACGGTTTGACAGAGGGGAATTTGACCTCATCACGTGTCTCCATACCCTGGAGCATGCGGACTCGGCACGTGCGATGCTGGAGAAGATCCGCGGCCTCATGTCGGCGCGCGGATATCTCTTCTTAGAAGTCCCCCACATTGGATATATCGGAAGAAAGGGCATTGTCGAGGAGTTCTTCTCCGATAAGCACCTCTACCATTTCAGCCCCTTTACGCTCGTGCATTTATTCCGTGACTGCGGGCTGAAGATAATGGCCCTCGATACGAGCAGCCGGGAGAACATAAGCGTCATCGCGGTCAAAGCGGTTTCTGGAAGGGGGCGCAGGGCATCGAGGGCGCGCGCCAAGGAAGAGGTCCTCCGCGCAAGGAGATCGGTGGCCGACTTCAGGGCCAATTTTAAAAACAACCTTCGTTCGATGAGGCGGATTTCCCAGTACATAAAGGCTCACCGCGACACGCGGATAGTCCTCTGGGGGGCGGGGAGGATATTTGATGCATTCGTCAATTACAGCGACATCTCAAAGGATGACGTCGCGGGCGTGATCGATGAATATGTGAGATACAAGAACGTGAGCGGTTTCAGGATATACAGGTCACGCGCGCTCCGTACGCTCGCTCCCCACACCATAATCATCTTCTCGAGGTCTTTTGCGGATGAGATACGCGCGCGGATTAAAACGCTCATGGGAGACAGGGTCAGGGTTGTGTCGTACGAGCAGTTGCTCAAGAGGCGTCAATGAACGATTCGATCGCATCGCTCACACGCATTGCAGCCGAGATAAGGAAGAGCGCGTTGCAGATGGTCCACTATGCGGGAAGCGGGCATCCCGGGGGCGCCCTTTCGGCGGCCGATATCCTGGCAGTGCTGTATTTTAAGGAGCTGCGTATCACACCGGAAGAACCCGGCTTACCCGAACGAGACCGGTTCGTGCTGTCGAAAGGGCACTCGTGTCCTGCGCTCTACGCCGCGCTGGGCCTGCGCGGTTATTTTCCGACCGATGAATTTACGAAGCTTCGCAGGTTGGGGTGCCTGCTCGAGGGGCACCCGGATGTTAAGATACCGGGCGTTGACGCGCCCTCCGGTTCGTTAGGCATGGGGCTGTCCCAGGGGCTCGGCATGGCGCTCGGCGCGCGCTATACGAAGCGATCATTCCGGACATATGTCCTTCTGGGGGACGGCGATATGGAGGAGGGCAACACGTGGGAGGCCCTCATGGCGTGCGGGCATTACAGGCTCGACACTATCGCTGCTATCTTGGATGCGAACGGATTGCAGGGAGAAGATAGAGTTGAGAAGCAGATGGATTATTTCCCCGTCGCAGAGAAGGTTCGCGCGTTCAGATGGCATGTGATCGAGATAGACGGCCATGATATCCCCGGTATCATCGGCGCGCTCGACGAAGCGAGGGGGACCAAAGGCAGACCCACGTTCATTGTGGCGAAGACCGTAAAGGGCAAAGGCGTCTCGTTTATGGAGAATGTCGCCTATTGGCACGGGAGCGTGGGGATCACAAAAGAACAATTGGATATCGCATTCAAGGAGCTGGGAGGATAACGGTGGGTGCCCTCGAGTACTGGCACACAGGTGAAAAGGTATCGCTGAGGTCCGCGTTCGGCCGTATCTTATGTCACCTCGCAGAGGAGCGGGATGATTTTGTCCTCTTCGATGCAGACGTAGGCGGCGGTACAGGCTCGAAGCCGTTCATCGACAAATACCCGGAGCGAGTGCTGCAGTTTGGGATCGCCGAGCAGAACATGATGGCTGCCGCCGCAGGATTTTCGACCACGGGCGTGATCCCCGTGGTGTCGACGTTCGCGGTGTTTGGACTGATGAGGGCGCATGAGCAGTTCAGGACCGCGGTCGCGTATCCCAGACGTAATGTGAAGCTATGCTGCAGCCATCTAGGCGTCGATGTCGGTCCCGACGGAGCAACGGCCCAGATGCTGGAAGATATCGCGATCGCCCGCGCGATCCCCAATGTCACGGTAGTCGTCCCGGCAGATGCGAATGAATTCATGATGGCGTTCCCGTGCGTGCTCGACCGGAAAGGGCCGGTCTATATGAGGATCGGCCGCAGCCCTGCTCCGGTGATCTTCGACAAGGCGCATCGATTCGAAATAGGTAAAGCAACGCGTCTTGAGCAGGGCGACGACGTGACGATAATTGCGACCGGAGTGATGGTCGAACGCTCGCGGGCAGCCAGAACCCTGCTCAGGTCACAAGGCATATCCGCGGGGGTCATCAACCTGTCAACTATTAAACCGATAGATGAAGAGGCCGTACTCCACGCGGCCCGCAAGACGGGAGCGATCGTGACCGCCGAGGACCATACTATCCTCGGAGGCATGGGAAGCGCCGTTGCAGAAGTAGTGACGCGCGGATGCCCTGTCCCTATGGCATTTGTGGGGATAGATGACCGGTTCGGCTGTTCGGGCGATCCGGATGAGCTCGCCGAATTCTTCGGCCTCACGCCAGGGAGTATTGTCAAGGCGGCGCATGATGTTCTATCGAAGAAGCATCGGTGAGATTTTTAGACTGCGGAATCGAATATCAACAGACGGGCAAAGAAGCGGATATATATGAACGTACTCTTGATTTGGCCTTACAACTCACGGATTGAGGAGACAGGCCCTGAGCTCTTTCCGCTCGGTCTGGGTTATATCGTCGCAAATATCGACAGGTCGCGCTACAACGTGAAGATCATGGATTGTGCGCTCAATAGGATACAGCCGCGCTCCGAGAGATTTGCTCAAGAACTGCGTTCGCTGCAACCGAAGGTTGTCGGGATTTCATGGTGGAGCCTCGGTACCGATGATGTGCGCGAGACGATCGAGGTAACGAGGTCCGTCGCGAGAGACGCAGTGATCGTCACAGGGGGGCCTCATGCCACCTCGTGCGGCGCGGAGATCCTTCGCCGCGGTGATGCCGATTTTGTCGTCCGAGGAGAGGCGGAAAGGAGTTTCCCTATGCTCCTTGAGCGCATACGGATGAGCGATTATAGCGACCTGTCCCGGATACCGGGTTTGGTGTTCATGAACGACCAGAATGTGCCCGTTTCTAACGAACAGGCCTATGTCAAGTCGCTCGATGATTTGGGGCGGGTCGATTACGCGCTCCTTGACCTCCCGGGATACCATGCGGCAGGTTATCACCACGAGGGCAAGGCGGTGCTCACTGGCGGCATGGTGAACGCACCGGTCATGGCGACGAGGGGATGTCCCTATGGCTGTGAGTATTGCTGCGTTCGGAATATCAACGGGGTTGCGGTGAGGCGCCATTCGCCGGAATACCTGTGCGACATAGTGAGGGAGCTCTATGCGAAGTTGAATGTAAGGTTGGTTACCTTTATCGATGACAATTTTGCATTTGACGAGGCCGCCACAGTCGCGTTCTGCGAGAAGATCGCATTGCTCCGATATGCGGATCTCAGATTGTCAGCACCGTACGGAATTCGAATAGAGCATATCAATGAGCTGATCGCAGAGAAGCTCTACGCCGCGGGATTCAGGGATATTGTCATTGCTCCCGAATCGGGCTCGGCGCGGACGCTCGAGAGGATGGGAAAAAAGATCGATCTCGGCAAAGTGCGGCCCGGCATCGCTATGCTTCACCGGTACGGTCTTAAAGTGCACGGATATTTTATGATGGGTTATCCGGGCGAGACGATCAAGGATATCCTGCTGACCGAGGCGTTCATCTTCGAGAATGATTTTGACAGCATCGACCTTCACATCTTTCAGCCATTCCCGGGGACGCCCGTTTTTGAAAAGCTCCTTGTTTCAGGCGAGATCGACAGGTCATTTAGGTACGGTCGATATAACGAGATCACCTATTGTCCGCAGGGGATCTCAAAAAAAATTTTGAGAGAGGAAGCGAACAAGATATTGAACAAATTTCGAAACCGAAAAGGATGGAAGTACAAGGATGCGAGCTTCTACGTCATCCGAAACGAGCGATGAGACGCACGACGGTAGTTCGTGGAGGAGGGGTGCGCTGCCGGAGAGGCTGATGCGGTGCGGCGACGGGGAGATGAGCGAGAAGGAGATGCCATGAAAGGTCTGGTCTTAAAAGAAAAGGTTGCGCTCGTGACGGGCTCGAGCCGGGGGATCGGCAAGGCCATTGCACGCGCCATGCTCGATGCCGGAGCGAAAGTGGTGGTGACGTACAAGAGGAACAGGTCGATGGCCGTAAAGATCATGCGTGCCGCTCGTCCGGGGGACGTGCGTGTGGCGCAGCTCGACGTGACAAAACGCATGTCGATCCGGAGGCTCGCGCGCAGGCTAAAGGATGAGTACGGGAAGATAGATGTCCTGGTCAACAACGCGGGCATCAATAGGCCAAACGACTTCGATAAGATACGCGACGGCGAATGGGAGGAGGTCCTGGATACAAACCTCACAGGCGCCTTCAGGGTCTCTCAAGAGATCCTCCCTTTGATAAGAGAAGGAGGCGCGATCATCAATATCGCGTCGGTGAGCGGACAGTATGGAGGGCCGAGGACCACCCACTACGCGGTTTCGAAGGCGGGGCTCATCTCGCTCACCCAGAACCTCGCGATCTTTTGTGCGCGGCGGAATATCAGGGTCAACGCCGTATCGCCAGGCCTCATCCAGTCGGAGATGGCGAGCGCCGCGAAAGGCCTGGGGGTAAAGGATAAGATCCTGTTGCGGCGCATGGGGACTCCTCAAGAGGTCGCGAGCGCCGTGGTGTTTTTGGCGTCGGGAGCGGCTTCATATATCACCGCCCAGACGGTCAACGTGAACGGCGGTTTATACTTTTAGCGGTATAGGAGGTTACGCTTTAGAAAAGGAGTCACTGTGGTCCGCCATTTTCAATCGCAGAAAGAACCGCATTCTTTCCAGCTGAATATCCCCACCCACATCTATGCGGGGATGGGTGAGTCGGAGAAGGTCAAGGAGATCGTCGCGCCGTACGGGCAGCGCGTGCTCGTCGTTTCGATGAGGACCCTCGTGAGGTCCGCGGAGCGCTTCAAGGAGAAGATCGAAGCCGCGGGAGCGCATGCCGAGGTCGTTCTGCTTGAAAACGTTGAGCCCACCTGTATGCACATCGATTCCCTCAAAGAGGGGCTGAAAGGCAGCGGAGTCGCTTGTATCATAGGTATAGGCGGCGGTACAGCGATCGACACCGCAAAGGCGCTTGCGATCGCGCTCACGCACTCCAATCCGATCTGGGACTACGCCAACCTGTCGAACAGGCCGCCCCTGCCTCTCGTAAATCCGGTGCTGCCGGTAATCACGATCCCGACTACATCCGGGACAGGGTCTGAGGTAACGCCCTATTCGGTGTTGACCAATACATATACAAAGCAGAAGGGGACCATACAACATCCGGAAATATTCCCAAGGATCGCCGTGCTCGATCCGGACCTCACAAAGACCCAGCCGCCGCCGCTTACCGCGGCGACAGGGGTCGATGCGTTCATCCAGGCGGTAGAGTCCTGGATAAATGTCTCAAAATATTCGCCCGTTGCCGAATGGGCGGCGCGAGAAGCGATCGCACTCGCGTACCGTTCCCTGCCCGAAGCGTACAGCGATCCCGAGAACGTCGGACCGCGTTTGGAAATGTGCTGGGCGAGCGCGCTCTCCGGGATAGCCATTTCTCACCGCGGGACCACCTCGATACACGCTATTGCGGAGCCTCTGGGCGCCCTCACGCACATACCGCACTCCGACGCCGTTGCGCTGTGCGCGCTGCCTGTATTGCGCCATACGTGGGAGCACGCTGTCGAAAAATTCGCGGCGCTCTGCGACGTCCTTGAGCCGGATAGGTATTATACGAAAAGAAGCGCCTATAAGGCCGAGAAGGCGATAGAGCTTATCGGTTCGATGTTTAAGAAAATAGGTATGCCGAAAAAGAAACAGGCCAGTGCGGATTTAGGCGAGATAGCGGCGGAGCTCGTGAAGAATGTGCTCGAATACAAATTCAGACCGCTTGCACAGCATCCCATCAGATATAACGAGGAGAGTCTGGCAAAGATAATAGAGGAGATAGTGAAGGAATGAAAAACGAAAGTGATACGCGAAATCACAGGGCGAGCGTGCGGAAGGTTCGGGTCGGCAACTTTTCCATCGGCGGCGGAGAGGCCCTTGTCCTCTGCGCAGGGCCGTGCGTGGTAGAGGAGACCGGCACCTGCGCGGAGATAGCGGCGGAGGCGAAGAGGGTCTGTTCGGAGCACGGAGTGAATTATATCTTCAAGGCGAGCTACGATAAGGCAAATAAGACGATCCCGGGCTCATACCGCGGCCCGGGGTGGAAGAAAGGGCTGGAGGTGCTGAAGGAGGTAAAATCGCGCGCAGGGGTCCCCATACTCTCGGATGTGCACGAGAGGGAACAGTGTGCCGCGGCAGCCGAGGTCTGCGATATCCTCCAGATCCCCGCGCTCCTTTCCAAGCAAATAGACCTGATACTCGCCGCCGCACATACGGGTAGGCCTGTCAATATCAAGAAGGGCCAGTTCACCGCGCCGTGGGAGATGAGGAATGTCGTGACGCGGCTCACGGAGGAAGGGTACCGCGATATCCTTGTGACAGAGAGGGGCACGCTCTTCGGCTACCAGCAGCTCGTGACCGATATTCGAAGCCTTGTCGTGCTCGACGAGCTTTCATGCCCGGTGCTGTTCGATGCGTCCCACTCCGTGTGCGGCAATGAGGCGCTCGCGCACTCTATACATCGCGACAATCGCTACTTTATCGCGCCTCTATGCAGAGCGGCTGTCGGGTGCGGCGTCGATGGGATATTCCTGGAGGTCCACCCGCAGCCGGAGAAGGCGCTGAGCGACAGCGCGGGCACATTTCCTTTGGGCGAGCTGGGATCGCTTGTTCACCAGCTTGTCGAGATCGACAGGGCGTTCGCCCAGTCGGCCCGCACAGGTAAGACACAATGAAACGATCCGCGCGACCGATCGACGAGCGTAAAAGCGCGCTATTGTGCCGAGAGGCGCGGCGGGTGAGGGCGGACGTTCTCTCGATGATCCATTCAGCAGGATCCGGCAGCCCGGGCAGCTCCTTGTCACCCGTTGACATTCTTGTATGGCTTTACCGTCATGAAATGGTATACAGGGTCCGGGAGCCCGGGTGGAGAAAAAGGGACATCTTCATACTCTCAAAGGGGCAGGCCGCTCCCGCATATTACTCCATCTTCGCGCGCATCGGCTGGTTGGGAAAACGGGAGCTCTTCACGTACCGCAAGATCAACAGCAGGCTCCAGACACATCCGCAGTATGCTGCCCTTCCGGGGATCGATTATTCGAGCGGGAGCCTGGGACAGGGTTTAAGCGCGGCGGTCGGTATGGCTCTCGCGCACAGGTATCTCGGGAACGATGTGTCGCGCATCTTTGTGCTCGTCGGCGATGGGGAGCTCCAGGAAGGACAGGTGTGGGAGGCTGCCATGGCCGCGAATAAATACGCGCTGGAAGAGATCGTCGTCCTGGTGGATAATAACCGTTTCCAGGGCGATGGGAGCACCGAACAGATAATGCCGATAGAGCCCCTCGTATCAAAATGGAAGAGTTTCGGGTGGGAAGCACTGACCATCGACGGCCACAGCTTCATTTCGTTATACGAAGGTCTGCGTACGGCCGAAGGGGCGCATCGGCCTAAGGTGCTTATCTGCACTACGATAAAAGGCAAGGGCGTATCGTTCATGGAGAACAACAATGAGTGGCACGTGGGCGCCGCGCTCACCCGGCCGATCCTGAAGAGGGCGCTCGGAGAACTGCGGGAGAAGGCCCATGCATAAGAAACGCGCCGTTCATCCTCCTTCGCACCTGCCTGCCGGCCAGGCAGGGGGAACCCCGGCCATGGCCGGAGGTGAACGCGACAATGTGCTTCGGCGGATGTCGCATCTCCCTCGACTCCGCTCGGGATGGTTCGTCCGAGGGGATGGTGAGACAAGTCGAACCAGAAGACGCGAAAGCAAGGGTGCTGCAGGCATGCCCTCGGGGCTCCATAGCCTGAGGTCCGTGTACGTCGATACGATGGTGAGATTGGCACGCGCCGACGAGAGGATCGTCATGCTGGACGCAGACTCCAAAGAGGCTACAAAGACCGACGTCTTCGCACGAAAATTTCCCGAGAGGTCTTTCAGCCTGGGCATCGCGGAACAGAACATGGTCACCGTTGCGGGAGGGATGGCCTCATGCGGCCTGAAGCCCTACGTCAACAGCTATTCGATGTTCATCGCGATGAGGGCGCTCGACCAGGTGAGGAACTCTGTCGCTTATCCGAACCTGGATGTCACCTTCGTGGTGAGCCACCACGGCCTTGACGTCGGCGCGGACGGGGTCACGCACCAGCTCATCGAGGATATCGCAATCATGCGCGCGATCCCTTGCATGGCCGTCCTTGTGCCCGCGGATTCAGCGGAGATGGAACAGATGGTCGTCTATACCGCGGCACACCGCGGTCCGGTCTATCTCAAATCGGGCAAGACACCCGTCCCGGACGTACACAGGCGGGGCTACCGATGGCAGTTAGGTGTGCCGTCGGTGATCGCGGACGGCGAAAGGGTGGCGCTCGTGGCATGCGGTGTCATGGTGCAGAAGGCGCTCCGCGCGAGAGACGCGCTCATCAAGGGCGGGGTCGCGTGGCCACGGGTTGTCAACATGAGCACGATAAAACCTTTAAAGATCGGCGCGCTGGTCGAGACGGTGCGCGGGTGCGATGTGGTGGTGGCCTGTGAAGATCACAGCATCTATGGGGGGCTCGGAGGGCTTGTGGCGGAGGTGATGAGCGCACACAGGCCGGTGACGGTAAGCAGGATCGGAGTGAAGGACGTATTCGCGGAGTGCGGCGCGCCCGACGAACTGTTCAAAAAATATGGCATGGACGAGTGCGCCATCTTTGAACGCGTTGTCTCGTTGATGCGACGAACGAAGAGAAAGCGACAGTATGGGCAGCGCTGAATTCGACTTTCCTTGCCAGGTGACCGTATGTGCGGGGAGCCGCCGGCTCTTTCCGCAGATCTGTAAGAAGTATGGAACGAGGGTCTTTCTTGTCTCCGGCACGCGGTCAATGCGCGAGGCGGGTGTGCTCCAGGAGTTATCAGACATCGCGAAAGAGAACGGGCTCCGCATCTTCGCACGCGAGGGCGTTCCGTCAAATCCCATGGCGTCGGATGCGGATAGAATTGCCGCGGCCGCAAGAAGCTATGGCCCCGACGTCATCATAGGCCTCGGGGGCGGCAGCGCCATCGATTGCGCAAAGGCTGCGGCGCTTCTCGTGACACACGGCGGTAAGGCACGGGACTACCTCAACCTTCCCGGTCAGAAGGCAAAGGCGATTCCGTCTCCTGTGTGCCCGGTCATTGCGATACCGACCACGTCAGGGAGCGGCTCAGAGGCGACCCCGTTCGCCGTCCTTACAGACGACGACACGGCACTGAAAAAGGGGATCGGCTCGAGATATCTATATCCGGTGGCGGCGCTCCTGGACCCCGAATTGACGGCGCTTATGCCCCGGCAGCTCACCGCGTACTCCGGCTTCGATGCGTTCGCACAGGCCCTCGAGGGCTTTACCTCGGGAAACGCGACTATTATTTCTGATTCGTGTGCACGGGAAAGTATTTTGCAGATCATCAAAAATTTGGAAAAATCGGTCAAAGGACCGAAGGACCTCGTGGTCAGACAGAATATGTCGTGGGGCTCAGCCCTCTCCGGTCTGAGCATCGGTCTTGTTGACGTCAATCTTGCCCACGCGATGAGCCATCCCCTTTCATCGCTATGCGGGTTGCATCACGGGCTCGCGGTCGCGCTGTGCACGGTCCCGGCGATGCGGTTTAATGAACGGTACGCAGGGGACAGATATAGGTACATCGCATCGGTCTTCCGCAGGGTATATGGCAGAGGTCTCCGTGTGCGGGAGAACGACCCGGTCGCCATGGTCGGCAGGTGGCTCGGGAGGATCGACCGTGATATCCCCCGGGGCCTCGTCCATTACATCGCGAAGGCCCCGGACTATGAGCGGCTGGCTGCCGATGCGCTCGAGATCGGAGCCATCAGGACCAATGTGCGCGATGTAGGCCGGGACGACCTGGTCGAATTGTATAAGATGGCGTGGAACGGGAGAGGCGCATGAAGAAGAGGCTTCTCATCATCGGCGCCGGCATGGAACAGGCGCCGGCGTATGCGATGGCTTCGCGGATCGGGTTGCGTGTCGTTGGTACGGACATGAATCGCCGCGCCCCGGCATTCACATATGCCGATGACCGCCTCATCGCGAGCACAAGGGACGTGGAGAGGACGCTCAAGGTTGTGTCAGAATATCACGCAAAGAAGCCTATCTCCGGCGTGATGACGATCGCCAATGACGTCCCGCTGACGGTTGCGTGCGTCGCTGAGGCGCTGAGGCTCCCCGGGATATCCGTCTGTTCGGCAAGGCTCGCATCCAATAAGCGCTTAATGAAGGAGCGCTTTGCGAAGTACGGCGTACCTACGCCACGGTTTTTTATCGTGAAAACGAGAAGAGACCTGCTCAGGCTTATCAGGCGCATAGGATATCCTGCGATCCTGAAACCGAGCGACAGCAGGGGGTCGAGAGGGGTGCTGCTGTTGGACGGGGAGCTTGACCTTTCGTGGGCGTGGGATTATTCTGTCCGCTTCTCGGAAAGCGGCATACTTCTGCTGGAGCGGTTCGCGGAAGGGCCCCAATTGAGCGTCGAGGGTATCTTTTTAGAGTCGCGGTATGTGCCTGTTGCGTTCGCTGACAGAAACTATGAGAATCTTGAGACGACAAGGCCCTATGTCGTGGAAGACGGAGGCGTGATACCGTCACGATTCCGCGGCAAGGTGCTCGGTGAAATTTCCCGTGTCATTGCGCATGCGGCGCGTGCGATAGGCATTTCGTGGGGCACCGTAAAGGCGGACGTTGTCTTGACGCGCGAGGGGCCCCTTATCGTGGAGCTCGCCGCGCGCCTCAGCGGCAACTACCTCGCCACGCACCATATACCGATAGCGTACGGAGTGGATATCGTCTCGGCCCTCATCAGGCTTTCATTGGGTGAAGAGGTTAAAGCGGAGTCGATAAAGCCGGTACGAAAGAAATACCTTGGAGTGAGATATTTCTTTCCTCATCCGGGGCGTATCGAGGCGATCCGCGGGCTCAGTGCGGTGCGAAAGCTAGCCTATGTGCGGATGCTCCGTGTGTATAGAAGGGCCGGAGACTATCAGGATATGATAACCGACCACACCAAGCGCGCCGGAACGATAATCTGCGAGGCCGCGGACTATGCGAGCGCGAAACGGCGTGTTGAGAATGCGGTGAGCAGAATACGGTTTGTCGTTAATACGGGGTGACATGGTGCTGAACCTTTTTATGATATTTCACCTCAACCTACTCTATTCTTCCATCCCGGAAGAGAAGAGGAAGACAGTGATCGAAAAATGCTATTGGCCGATCTTGCGTGCGGTCGAGGCACACGGACTCCCGATAGGGATAGAGGTCTCGGGTTACTCATTGGAGGTCGTGCAGCGGCTCGATCGGGCATGGGTGAAGGCGTTTACGCGGCTCGTGCGCGCCGGCCGCTGCGAACTTGTAGGGAGCGGATACGCGCAGGTCATCGGTCCGCTCGTTCCCGCACGCGTGAACGAATGGAATCAGCGCCTTGGGGTTGAGGCGTACAGGAGGATCATCGGCTGCAGGCCCTCGATCGCGCTGGTGAACGAGCAGGCCTACTCGTCCGGCATCATCGCACATTACGCAAAGGCAGGGTACAGGGCGATCGCGATGGAGTGGAATAACCCTTACAAGTATCACCCCGAGTGGAAAAGGGAATGGCGCTACTACCCGCAGTATGCGGTAGACCCGCGAGGGCGGGCGATACCGCTGGTCTGGAACAATGCCATCAGCTTTCAGATGTTTCAGCGATATGTCCACGGCGAGATCGGGATCGGCGAGTATATGGCGCATCTCGAGAGCAACATCGGCCGCGAACCGAGGACGTATTCTCTCTACGGGAACGATGCCGAGATATTCGATTTCAGGCCCGGCAGATTCTCCACCGAAGCGAAGGTGCACAGGGACGGAGAGTGGAACAGGATCGATAGGCTGTTCGAACAATTGAGGAGGGCGGCCGGATTCAGGTTCATCTCGCCATCAGCGGTGCTCCGCTATTTGCGTCACCCGAAGGGCGGGCGCCGCCTTGCGCTCGAATCCCCCGAGCAGCCCGTTCCCGTGAAGAAGCAGGAAAAATACAACCTCTCGCGGTGGGCGGTCTCAGGTAGGAACAATTCGCGGACGAACGCGCAGTGCTATGAGATATTTTTCAACCTCGCAAAGGGAGAATCGCTCATGAGGCTTAAGGGGCGCACTGCCTCGCGGCAGGGGGCAGCGCGCCTGACGAGGTACTGGCGCGAGCTTGTCTATCTTTGGGCAAGCGATTTCAGGACTTCGATAACAACACCGCGCTTCACCGCGTTTCGCGCGCGCCTCGGGAAGCGTGCTCAGGGCACAAAGGAGATGCTCCGCGGCACGGTCCGCACGCAGGCGCGGCATAGTTTTCTTCTGGCCAACCCCCACGATCATCCATGGGACCGTGACCCTTTCGAAATGGAGCTGGAGTTCGAGAAGGGCCGTTTCTTTGGAAGGCCGCTCGTGCTTCTCGAAGGCAAGAAAGCGGCCTCCCAGATCGAAGAGTGCGTGCTCTACAAGGACAAAAGCATCAGGAAGGCGCGGGTGGTGATATGCCCGACATTGAGACCCGGGGAGACGATCCGAGGCTCGCTTGGCCACATGGATGAGGAGGCCGGCTGCCGTTTTCGCAGAACACGCGACGAACGGTTCCGCACGGACGCCGTCGACTTGAGCATTATCCCCGCGAAGGGCGCTGCGATAAAGAGCCTCATATTTAAGGGTGTGTCCGGGGACAGCCTCATGGGCACGCTCCCTCACGGGTATTTTGACGACATCAGCTTTGCGGCTGATTTCTTCTCAGGACACACGATAGTGAGCGGTCCTTTTGCAAAGCAGGTGACGGACCTGAATGAGGCGACGGTCGAAGTCCCGGAAAGGGCCGGGGACTTTCCGTTGAGGGTCCCAATAGTGTGCCGCGTGAAGCTGGAAATCGGCGACGTGACGAAGCGTTACTATCTATACAGGAACGAACCCCGTGTGGACCTTGACTTCATATTTCGCGTGAAGCGCTACAGGAATTTATGTTTCAGGGTGGGGATGCTTACGGTGAATCCTGCAGCTTTCGATCGAAAGACACTCAGGTATTGTACGCTCAACGGCGGGGACGGGGTGGAAGAATTCCGTCTTAAGGGGACGACGGTGAAGCACCACGAGCCGGTGAGCGCCGCGGTCTCATCCCGACAATGCGTGGGGGCAACGGAAAGATGGGTGAGCATCGACGATGGGAAAAAAGGGGTTGCGGTGATAGCCAGGAGGGGTCCCTATGCGCCGGTCCCTCTCGTGCACTATCAAGAGATCGACGATAGGTATTTTTTGCGAATATACAACTCGATCGCCGAGGTCGATGACACGACAAGGTCGTTATGGCGTGGGGAGGTCAAGGTGAGTTTCTCGTACATCGGCCATAAAGGGGATCTCCCCGGAATAAGGCGCACAGCGCTCCACATATGTAACGGGCTGCAGGTGCGGTAACTGTGCTGTGAAGGTCCTTGTCAAAACGGTTTCCTGAGGTTCCATGTGCGGATCTTATTGATCAATCCCACCGTGAGGGTATGGGCCCCGCCCCACATCAATCCGATGGGGCTGGGCTATATCGCGGCGAGTCTATTGCAGGAAGGTCACGATGTGCACGTCTATGACATCAATGCCATGCGATGGTCCGATGAGGAAGTAAAGAGAAAGATCGAGCAGGAGATCGCCACGTTCGATGCGGTGGGGATCGGAGGGTTGATCACAACCTACACGTATGTGAAGTGGTTGATCTCGATAATAAAAGGATGCAGGAAGGATATCCCGGTCATCGTCGGAGATAACGGAGCGACCTTCTCTTATGACATATATTTGCGAAAGGCAGGCGCCGACATCGCAGTCCTTGGTGAGGGTGACATCACGATCAAGGAGGTGGCGAGGGCGCTCGATATGAAGAAGGATTTAGGCACGATCGAGGGCATTGCGTTCACAAGAGAGGGAGAAATATGCAAGACCCCTCCGCGGAAGAGGATTCGCGATCTAGACGCGCTTCCATACCCGGCCTGGGACATCTTCCCCATAGAGACATATATCAATCAGAAGGTCTTGCCTCGAACTGAGGGCAGGCGTTCGTTGGGCGTTTCGGCGACGAGGGGGTGCCCTTATCCGTGTGCATTCTGTTATCCTTCGTTCGGCAGGTTCGTGACGATGCGGTCAGCGAGGAGCATTGTCGACGAAATAAAGTATATGAAGAAAAAATATCGGCTCGAGTATACCGGGTATTCTGACGACCTGTTCATCATAGACAAGAAGAGGGTCATCGATACGTGCCGACTCTTGATCGATGAGAAGGTCGATATCGCGTGGTGCTCTGCGGCTAGGGTAAATTTAGTGGACCGGGAATTGCTCGCGTCGATGAAAGAGGCCGGCTGCAACTGGATAGGGTACGGCATCGAGAGCGCAAATCAAGGGATCTTAGACGAGATGAAGAAATGCGTCACGGTCGATCAGGCGCGCAGGGCCGTGAGATTGACAAAGGAATACGGCTTTGACTGCGTCACGTCCTACATCGTAGGGATGCCTTCTGAAACGCCTGATTCCATCGAGGATACCGTAAGGTTCATCCTCGATGAGGATCTTGCTTTTTGCGGCCTCAATTACGCGACACCATATCCGGGTTCGGAGCTGTTTGAATACGCGATGCGCGCGGGTATGATAAAGGACGAAGAGAGGTTCCTTATGTCACTGGGGGACGCGAACGTTTTCCTGATCAACCTCACGAAGATGCCCGACACACTGCTCGTAAGGCTTAAAGAGAGTGCCGAGGACAGGATATGGGAAAGACACGGCCGGTTCACCGAAATGCTCCTGCGGGCCGTGCCCCGGCCCATAGGCTTCGGCATCAGGTTGCTCTGGCTGCTGAGGTACTGGGGGCTACGTCTCACGCTGAAGAAGATAGCCAGAAGCCTCGTGAGGACGCGGGGCGGAAGGAAGAGGGAGGCGAAGAGAGGTCCGTATGATTGATGTCCTTATCGTTCTCAATGCGGCGCGCGATACTAAAAGGGCCTCGAGATACATTCGTGCCTTAAAGGCGGCCGAACGCTGCGCGGTGCTTGCGTCGAGCCCGGAGATCGCGCGCGGCCTGCGAGGCATATCGATCGACGTCCGCTATCTGCACGAATACGCTCCGCCGGTGGAGGACTATATCCCAATGTCTCAAGAACCGAGAGAGGCCGTGGGCAGAAAGCTTGCGGACTGCAGGCTCGGTCACGTGCCCTTGAAGGATGTGTTCTCTTTCGAGGGCATGCCTCTGTGGGGCCTCGTCTGGCCGACGCTCCGGTGTTACCACTTCGATCTGGCCGCGAAATATATCGACATCATGCGTGCGGTGATCGCGCGGGAGAATCCGAAGACGGTCGTCCTCTCGACGCGGGGCACGTTCTTTTCCGACATCTTTGAGAAGGTAGGGAAAGAGCTGGGAGTGGAGATCCGGTACTTGTCCGGGGAACGTTTTCTCGCATCCGTGGCAAAACACGCCACGGCGATCGCGAGGCCCTCCCTGAGGTGGATGGTCATCGGAGCGGAGGCGATCGCGGCAGCGCTCACGTGCGGTTTTCGCACGACGCGCCGACGAGACGTCTCCGCGCGGAGATTCTTGTTTTTGAATACAAGCAGGCGTCAGTGGGGCGTGTTATTGCCGGTTATAGAGGAGACAATGAAGTGCCCGGGTAATTTTGTCTCCTTGATCTTTCTCTGCAGGGACACCATGGTGAGCGCGGCAAAAAAGCTGAATATTCAGTCAGCGGCGGTCGGCGGGTACTTAAATTTCCGTGCAGCGGCCAGGACAGCAGAGATCCATCGCGCGCTCAAAAAGGTATGGGAGTTCGTCGAACAGCATGAGGAATGCCTGAGCGACGCGCGTTACAGGGATATACCTGTGTGGGAGCTGTTGAAGCCCATCGTGAAGCATTTCTTTTTCGAGCTCTTCAACCCCCTGTCGAAACTCCTCGCGTTAGCCGAGTCTGCACTGGAGCGTGAGCGCCCCGACCTGGTTGTCCACACAGACACGTACCAGATGGGGATGAGGTGCTTCATCGCGCTCGCGAAGCAGAAGGGAATCCCCATCTTGCGGATTCAATATGCAATGACGCTGCCCAGGGATTACCAGGATGGCGGAGAGAATAACTATGCGGTCGCGGGGGAGTGCTTCAGGGAGCAGCTCCTCAGGGAGCTTCCCCGGGACAAGGACAAGATCGTCGTGACCGGCCAGCCGAGGTACGACCGGTACGTTCTAGACGATAGGAGTGCTGCGGAAATCAGGAGACGGCTCACGCTCGACCCCTCCAAGAAGATCGTCCTCTTTGCCTCAACTCACTACTATGACACCGGGTCCGGCGAGGACACCGACCCGCTCGGCATGCATGAACACTATGTGTGGCTTAAGACCATTTATGCGGAGCTCAATAAACTCAAAGGTGTGCACATACTTGTTAAGCCTCACCCTAACATAAACGATTCCATCGAGATGCACAGAAAGGTCATACGCGACCTGTGCGCATCGGATACGTTTACGCTCTTTCCGCGTACGCATGATATCGTAGAGCTCATAAAGGTTTCGGACGTCTTTGTGACATTCGGGTCCACGACCGTGCTCGAGGCGATGATATGGGAGAAGCCGATCGTCATGGTCGACCTCTACTATGAAGCGATAGAGACCATGCCCTATGTTCAGCAGGCAGTTGTTGTAGGGGTCGCGAAGAAAGAAGGCATCCTGCCTGCGGTTGTGGCGATGCTGGAAGACAGGGAAGCGCGTGAGAAGATCAGGAGCAACCAAAAAAAATTTATTGAATGCTGGCTCTATAAGGTTGACGGAAGGTCATCGGCGCGTGTCGTTGACCTCATGACGACGCTCAGCGCAAAGACGGGGGCACACCTTCACGCGCATGAAGATCCTATTCATCACAGATAACTTTCTGCCGCATATCGGCGGTTCTCGGATCGTCTACTACAACCTTGTGACGCATATGCCGAAAGGCTCCGTCGTGGTGCTCACCAAAAAAGTCCGCGGCTGGAAAGAGTTTGACCAGATGCAGGATTTCAAGATCAAGAGGATATGCCTTCAGGCGCTGCCGTGGAAATGGATAAAGGTGGATGAATTTCCGATCTATGCGAGCCTCTTTATCAACGGGCTCTGTATGGCATTGAAGGAAAGGATAGACATCATCCACTGCGGGGAGCTCTTGCCCACGGGCCTGGTCGGGTTGGCGTTGAGCAGGCTCCTGGGTAAACCGTATATCGTATATTCACACGCGGAAGATGTCATGATCACCGCGCGGTTCGGGAGCGAAGCAAGGGCGATGAGGTTGGTATTGAAGAAAGCCGGCAGGGTGATCACGACCTGTTCGTACGTAAAAGAAATGATAGGGGGGTTCGGCGTCGATGCCCATAAGGTTATTACCGTCTTTCCCGGCGTGGACGATATATTCTTGCGAGACGGACTGGGTGATGAGCGATCGGTGACCGAGTCGAAGAAGAAGATGGGGCTCGAGGAAAAGAGGGTACTCTTTACGCTTGCGCGGCTCATAAAGAGAAAAGGCATCGACATGGTGATCGAGGCGCTCCCGCGCGTGATAGAAAAAGTGCCCAACCTCGTGTACCTTATCGCGGGGGAGGGCCCCGAAGCGGAGCATTTGAAAGAGCATGCCGATAGGAAGGGGCTCCAAAAATATGTACGTTTTCTGGGAACGATACGTTTCGAGGAGCTGCCCCTTTACTATACCGCGTGCGACGCGTTCATCCAGCCAAGCCGTGAACTTTCAGACGGCGATACCGAAGGTTTCGGCATCGTCTTTGCAGAGGCGAACGCCTTCGGCAAGCCTGTCATCGGCGGCACGTCGGGAGGGACCGCGGACTCGATCGTGGACGGCGTCACCGGTTTAAGGGTCGATGGCGGCAACGTCGAGAAAATTGCACACGCGATCCTCGCCGTTTTGACCGATGACGGTTATGCGAGAAGGCTGGGAGAAGCGGGACGAGAGCGTGTACGCAGGGAATTCCGCTGGAAGGAAAAAGCGGACAGGGTCTGGGAAATCTCAAGGGAGGCCGTAGACCGTTTTAGCGTCACGGACAAGGATGTGCCGTGACGCGTCACCGTCGGACTTCTTGGATGAGGGGATAGGATGCCCGGAAAGCTGAAGCTCTTATTTATCATAGACAGCCTCTCTCACACCGGAGGGGCGCAGAATCAACTCGCCTTGCTCATAAAGCACCTCGACAAAACGCGTTTCGATGTCTATGTGTGCAACCTGTCCTCGGAAAAGGACGCGCTCTTGCATACGATGAAGGCCCCCGCGGTAAAGCTGTTCGTCATACCGCAACACGGTCTTTTTGACTTTATGTGCTTCCTCGAACTGAACGAATTCATGAACAACGTAAATTTCGACATCATCACGACGTATCTCTTCACCGCTGATTTTTATGGGCGGTTCGCGGGTATGCTTCAGGGGGAGAAGGTGCTCATCAGTTCGATCCGGAATATCGATCTGTGGAAGAAGCGCAGGCACGTCTTGGTCGATAGGTTCCTGGAACGATACACCTTCCACTTTACCGCAAACAGCAGGGCAGTGAAAGAATACCTCGTGTCAACGCATAAGGTCGATCGAGATAAGGCGACGGTCATCTATAACGGGATAGACCTGGAAAGATTTAAGAAAAGGGAGGCGCGACGGGAGGCCTTCGAGAGTTTTGGGTTGGACAGAAACAAGAAGATCATTTTGACTGTCGCGAGGTTTGACCCGCAGAAGGACCATTTTACGTTGATCGACGCCGCGGAACGCGTCCTTGCGAAGAGAAAGGACTGCGTGTTCTTACTCGTGGGCAGAGGTGTTCTCAAGGAGAGGGTCAAACATGAGGTCCAGCGGCGCGGACTGCGGGACAGCATCGCGTTCATCGACGACGTAGAAAACCCGGAGACCCTATATCCTCTTGCATATATGAGCCTGCTCACGTCGTTCCACGAGGGATTCCCGAATTTCCTGTTAGAGTCGATGGCGTCGGAGCTGCCCGTCGTGGCGACCTCTGTCGGAGGCAGCCCTGAGCTGGTGGTCGATGGGGAGACGGGATTTTTGGTTCCTCCGAGACAACCCGGGGAGATCACGGAAAAAGTCTTGTATCTGTTGGACAATCCCGCCAAAGCCGAACGATTCGGCAGAAGCGGAAGGGCCATGGCGCAGCAGTTCACGATCGACAGGATGGTGAAAGAGCATACCCAGCTCTATCTCAGCCTGTTCGATAAGGCGAGATTGACAGGCAAGCTGCTTGATACAGAAAGTATTGTACGGGAAAGAAGGGCGAAGACGATATATCTCGCTGATGCGTGCCGGTGGCTTTTGTGTGTCGTGCTCCACTACATAGGAGCGGTATGGATATTTGAGCGTATAAGCCATAGGAATATCAAGATCCTTTTGTACCACAGGGTCTGTGACAGCCCGCACGATCCGTTCAGGATGATCATACCGCCTGATATCTTCGATAGACAGGTTCGTCATATAGCCGCTCGATATAAGATCATATCGCTCTCTGAGGCGCTGCGTATAGCGAAGAGCGGAGAAAGGATACTCACAAATTACGCCGTGGTCACATTCGATGACGGATATGTGGATTTTTTTACTACGGCATTCCCGATAATTAAAAAATACAAAATTCCTGCGAGCCTGTTCATCAGCGTTGCGCGAATAGAAAGACAAGATAGGTTCTGGTACGACATGCTCAACGATTTTGTCAAGGAAGTCGATGTCGGTAAACCTATGAGGATAGAGCTTAAGAAATTGAACATAGTCATCGATGCTGAGAAAGGTATCGACCGGAGGCGGCTTTTGAGGCTGCTCTATGAAAAGTGCAAGGAGTTCGACCGCGAGACCTTCGCTGAATTTATCTCGTACCTCGCATCAGAATTTAATGTGCACATCCCTTTGCGCGAGGACGAGCGGCCGCTCACATGGGATGAGGTGGAGGCAGTGCGCGCAGGCGGGGTGGAGGTAGGCTCGCACGGTTATAATCACGTCATGCTCACCACCTCAAAAAACCTCTACGAAGAGATAGAAAAATCGAAGGAGATAATCGAGAAGAGGCTGAAGACGCGGGTACCGTATTTTTCGTATCCGTACGGCGCGCAGGGGGATTTTGATCTAAATGCGAAAGAAGCGGTAGAGCGTGCGGGTTACGAGTGCGCGCTCTCCAATATCGACGGGATCAACGCGTCCCATGCCGACATATTTGAACTTAGAAGGAAATCCGTATCGTTCGACATCTCCGCCTCTCCCATAAGCAGGTACTCCGCCGCGATGTTTTCGTGCGAGGTCTCGAACATGCTCAGGTCCCTCCATCACGTGTGGAGGTTCGTGAAATATGTGGTATGGAGGTTTTTAAAAGTATAACGCGCGGGATTCGTGAAGATAAAGATCGTCGCAATAATAGATAATTTTGCGCCGGGAGGCGGAGCGGAAGGGCAATTATTTTTGCTCGCACAGGGGATAGACAAGGCCAGGTTCGACATGTCTGTGTGCAGCCTCGGCGACCTGTCGACGGGATTTGCGGAAACCCTCGCGTCCTTAGGCGTCCGGTCGTTCTCGATCCCCCAGCACGGTTTCTTCGATATAAGATGCGTGATCGGTCTCGTCACTACGCTCGGGAGGCTGAGGCCGCATATCGTTCAGACCGCACTCTTTACCTCCGATCTGTACGGGAGGTTAGCCGCGGTGCTGCAGGGCTCACCTGCGATCGTGACGTCGGTGAGGAATATCGATATGTGGAAAAAAGGGAGGCACCGCGTGCTGGACAGGATGTTGGAAAAAAGGACATCTCGTTTTACGGCGAACGCGGTCGCGATAAAAGAGCATCTAAAGCGTGCGTACGGGATCGAGGACAGAAAAATCGCCGTCATCTATAACGGCATCGATAGTGCGAGGTTCGCGAGGCGATCCCCCTCTCGGTCCCTATACGGGGAACTCGGCATAGAGAGGGAAAAGAAGGTCTTTCTCACCATCGCACGGTTCGTGCCTCAGAAAGACCATTTCACATTGATCGAGGCCGCGAAGATAGTGCTGCGCTCCAGGAAGGACGCGGCATTCGTCCTCATCAGCGAAAGCGGTCCGCTCGGAAGCGCGATCCGGGATGCGATAGACCGGGCCGGCGCGAAGGGATCCTTTAAGATCGTCAATTATAGAGACGATGTCGCGGACTTCTATAATTGCGCGTACGCAAGCGTGCTCACATCGCTCTATGAGGGCTGCTCCAATTTTATCCTTGAATCAATGGCATGCGGGCTCCCTGTCGTCGCCACGCGCGTCGGAGGGAACCCGGAGCTCGTGGACGATGAGAAGACGGGTTTTTTGGTGGCGCCCCGGGATCCGCGTGCGGCCGCAGGAAAGATGCTTCGTCTATTGGATGATCCGGCCTCGGCACGGTGCTTCGGCGAGGAGGCCAGGAAAAAGGTGGAGTCGAACTTTGCGGTCGAGACTATGGTGAGGGGGTACGAGAGGCTCTATGAGCTCATCTATGAGGAATGTTGTGCCACGCGAGAGTGAGGGAATGAGCGGCAGCTCCCTTCGAGGACGCCTGCAAAAGGTCGCGCTCACGAACGGCAGCGCGGCGGGGGAGGCTGGCTTTGAAGTCGTGAGGATGGAAGAGAAGGACCTCGCGCGGGGCGCAGAATTCCTCTCTGAGGTCCTGGGGGTTGCAGGGGATTGCATTGCGACCTCTTCCGGATATCTACGGTGGAAATATCTGAGCCCCCTTGCCCCCCGCAATGTATGCCTTTTTCTTGAGCACACACGGAATATATGCGCGATTGTCGGCGGCATCGTGTGGCCTTACATAATAGAAGGTAAAGCCCTTGATATATGTTTTCCCGCGGAATGGTACAGCCGCAAGGGGAATCCCATAAAAGGCGCCGGTCGGAGGATAATGCACTCGCTCATCGAGATGTTTCCTGCCTCTTTAGCGGTGGGCGGCTCAAAGATCTGTTATAGGCCTCAGCGAGAGGTCGGTTTCAGGGATATTGGCGATGTTCTCCTGCTCAGCATAGACAGGGCGTTCGCGGCCTCATCCTTTCGAAGCGCGGCAAAGGGCGCAGTGGGATGGTGCGCTAACCCCCTGAGGAGGTTGAGCGGCCTGAGGCTCGGCACGTTATTTTCCCGGGCAACGGATATCGTATTTCGACAGGACGGTGTCGCGGATGCGGACCTCTGTCGATCCAACGGTCTCCAGCTCTTCTCGCGGGGTATCCCGCGCGACGCCCTCGTAAAGAGGTGGCGGCACTACATGGAACAGCCGTGTAATCCGTCGCATATCGTTGCCGCGGAATTCAAAGGTCGCGTATCGTATGCCCTCATCTGCGAATTTACAGATTCAAGGAGCCCTGCCTATGGGTTCGTCGACTGCATCATCGATCCGGGGCACAGCGCGAGAGATATGCTCTCCGCCTTTGCCGCGTATGCATGCAGGCACGGAGGGTCGGATGCCATGGTGATGACGAACGATGCATCTCTCATTGCGGATGCGCTGGCCCTGGGGTATCAGGTGCGTGACCGGATGAGGACACAGTACTTTTCAGTGCCGGGGGCGCCGACGTTCGGCCGCGTAGCGGACTTCCCCTCGATCTCATTTCTTTCGCTCGACGAGCTGTGTTACCATATCGGTTCCGCGGACCGGTGCGGCATAAAGAAAGGCGCAAGGCCATGAATGAGGTATGGAGCCCTCTCGAGGAGTATCCGTGGGAGGTGCTCAATCGGGACATCGTCGCTCCGCTAGTCAAGAAACAGCTCGACTGCGTGTACGAAAAGAGCCCTTTTTATCAAAAGAAGTTCGGAGCGGGCATACGCGGGTCTTCGTTCACTCTCCCGGGCATGCGTGAATTGCCGTTTACCGAAAAGCAGGAGCTCCTCGACGATGAGAGAGAGCGCCCTCCTTTCGGCAGCTATGCGATCGTCCCCAGCGTAAGGATCGCGAGGGTACACAGGACGTCCGGCACGAACGCCCAGCCGCTCATGCTGGCGTTCTCGAGAGCGGATATAGAGAATTCTATCGAATGCGGCGCGAGGTGTTTCTGGTCTGCGGGAGTAAGGCCCGGAGACATGGTGGCGCACTGTCTGAACTATTGCATGTGGACAGGCGGCATTACCGACCATCAAAGCCTCGAGCGCACAGGGGCCGCGGTCATGCCGTTTGGCGTAGGGAATTCGTCGGACCTGGTACGGACCATGCTCACGCTCAAACCCTCAGGGATCCACTGCACGCCATCGTACCTGTCAAAGTTGGAGGCTGTCGTCTCCCAGGAGTTCTCCATGGCGCCGTCCGGACTCGGTCTTAAGCTGGGCTTATTTGGTGGGGAGGGCGGCGTACAAAATAGAGATTTCAGGCGGCGCATTGAAGCGCTGTGGGCCTTCCGCGCGATGGACGCAAACTATGGTGTCTCAGATGTCCTCAGTATGTGCGGCGCCGAATGCAAGGTTCGCGACGGGCTCCATTTTATGGGGCAGGGGGTGGTCTACCCGGAGTTGAAGTCCTTGGAAAATAATGATATCGTTCAATGGGAAAAAGGCGTACGCGGAGAGCTTATCCTCACCAATGTCCTGAAAGAGTGCCAGCCGCTTGTCCGGTATCGTACACATGACATCGTCGAGGTGGTCGGTGTCGACAGCTGCGGGTGCGGCCGGCGCAGCCCCCGTTTCCGCGTCGTGGGCAGGGTTGAAGACATGGTTGTGGTGAGGGGGGTAAACATCTTTACGAGTTCTGTTGCCGCGGTTGTGAATAAACGCCTCGACGTCCTCACGGGGGAGTTTCGGATCCTGGTAGACGCACACGATCCGATCGAGCGCTTCGTCATAAGGATCGAAGTAAAAAAGGACGTGGCACAGGAGGGGCTTTGCGTTCAGCTGACCGATCTTTTCAAGGCGTCGCTCTACGTGAGGCCCGTTGTCGAAATGGTTCCTGAGGGGAGCCTGCCGCGCACCGCCGGAAAGACGCGGTACCTTGAACGCATTCTATAGGAGGGGGCAATGTACAGGAAAAGGATTGCAGAGGTATATGCCTCTGAGATTGCCGAGATTCTCAACCTTTCGCTTGTGGGGACGGATTTCATCGTCCGGGGCCCGGGCACGTTAGAGAAGCCCGCCGATCATACCGTTGTCTATGCGGATACGCTGGACGCCGGCGCAGTCGAGAGTCTGCGGCGCGCGAGAGACGTGCTCGCCATTATCGGCGATGCACGGGGCGCTGAGGCGTCGGGGTTCGCATACATCGTGGCCCCGAATCCCAGGCTTGCATTTGTGCGTGTCCTCAGCGAGTGTTTTGTGGAGCGGGATATCAGGAACATCGACCCGACTGCAAGGATTTCCCCCGGCGCGGCCGTCGGACGGAACGTGATCGTGGGAGCCCACTCCGTGATAGGGCCGGATGTGACGATAGGCGACAATACCATTGTGCTCAACAACGTTGTCATAACCGGACGCGTGAGCATGGGCTGCAACTGCATGATCAAGGACAACTCAACGATCGGCAGCGAGGGTTATAGCTTCGAATTTGACGAGTCGGGCGTGCCGGTCCATTTTCCTTACGTGGGGAGGATCGTCATCGGGGACAACGTATGGATAGGCGCGAATACCACGGTCGAACGGGCGGAGCTCGACGATACGGTCATCGGACCTTTCGTGAAGATAGACGATCTGGTGCAGATCGGGCAATGCTCGGTCATCGGCGAACGCACCATGATTGCCGCAGGGACCATCGTGAGCGCCTACGCTGTCATCGGTAAAGGGTGCTGGCTGGCGCCTCATGTGAGCGTAAGGGACCGCATCGCGATCGGGGACAACGCGGTGGTGGGCATCGGCGCAGTCGTGGTCAAGAGCCTGGATCGGGACGGAGTCTACATAGGAAATCCGGCCCGTTTTCTAAGGCCGAGAAGCAGCCGCGACGTATGGTAACGATGTGAAGAAAAGGAGGTATGCCGGACATGAGCGGACGCCAGTTCCCTGAGAAGATATCGCCCTTCTTGAGGAGGAAGTGCGATGAGCTCTGTAAAAATTACGGTCCTGAGGACCCGCGATACCTTGGCCTCGTCCGTCAGTACGTAAGGTTACCCGAGGAAGAGGCGCCGGCGCCTGAGGAGAACCTGCGTCACTACGATGCAGAGGTGGTCGGGCGTGCGGGAGAGGTCCCGAGGGGTATCGAACGCCTTTATCTCAGGACGGTGGTGATAGAGCTCACGATGGCATGCGCAGCCCGCTGCAGATACTGCCTGCGCCAGGCCTACGAGCCGCATACGCTCACGGAAGCAGAGATCACAAGTATAGCGCAGTTTTGCGGCAGCGCACAACTGCGCGATGACGTACATGAGGTATTGGTCACGGGCGGCGACCCGTTTCTTGTGCCGCAGAGGCTCTCCCATCTTATCGATTCTCTCGTGCGCTATGCGCCGTCCGTCTCGATCATGCGGATTGCCACCCGCTTGCCGCAGCAGGACCCGGCGCGCGTAGGGAATGCGGTCTTCGACGTCTTCAGGAACAGGCACGGGATACGTTTTGAGATAGCGACCCAGACAAACCATACGGTTGAATTCTTCCCTGAAGTGCGGGAGTGCTTTTCGCGCCTCATGGACGTCGTCCCTACGGTATATTCGCAAAATGTGCTTCTCAAGGGCGTCAACGATAATGTGGATGCGCTTGTCGAACTCTACGATACCATGCGTTCCATGGGAATAGGGCCGCACTACCTTTTCCATCCCGTACCCATGCGATGGACGCACCATTTCCGGACGAGCGTCGAAAAGGCCCTCGCGCTCGCGCGGCATCTCACGAGCTGTGGGCTGTTTTCGGGACGGGCAAAACCGATCTTCTCCTTGATGACGGATGTGGGGAAGATCGCGCTCTACGAAGGCTCGATCCTTGACCGTGACAGGAAGCGCAACAGGATCCTGCTCCGGTCCCACTACCGGCTGGAGGACCGCGTGAAGTGGAACGCCTCATGGACCCTCCCGCCGTCGGCGAGTGTTGACGAGAAAGGATATCTGCAGGTGTGGTATCTCGACGGAAGCGATGAATAGACGTTCGGTGATACGCGAATGATGGCAGTCTTATTTTGGACGAGTGTTTTTTTTATCGCATACGGATACATAGGATATCCGGTACTCATACGATCTCTTGCGAGGGCAATGCCGGACCCCGTCCGTAAGGCATCGTGCGAACCGCGGGTGTCGATCCTCATCCCTGCGTACAACGAGGAGAGGGTCATCGGTGCAAAGATAGAGAACTGCCTGGGTCTCGATTACCCCGAGGAAAAGTTAGAGATAGTGGTCGCATCCGATGGTTCGACGGATTCCACGTGCGCGGAGGTGAAGAAATATTCAGGGCGCGGGGTGGTCCTCCTCGACTACCCCCGCAATCAGGGGAAATTCAGGGTCATCAATCAATCCGTTCCCAGGACTACGGGGGACATTGTGGTATTTTCCGACGCGAGCGGGATGCTCAACGCTAAGGCGCTGCGCGAAGTGGTCTCGAATTTTCATGACCCCCGCGTGGGCTGCGTATCCGCCTTCTACCGTATGATACCGGAGAATGACTCATTGGACTCGAAGGGGTATCGCACGTATTTGGAATACGACATAGGGATAAAAAGGGCCGAAAGCCTCTTCCATACGATCATCGGTGCCCATGGCGCATTCTACGCGATCAGGAGGGAGCTTTTTGAACCCGTTCCAGAGTATTTGATAAACGACGATTTTTACGTACCGATGAAGGTCGTTGAGAAAGGATACAGGGCGGTCTACGAGGAGGGCGCGGTGGTGACCGATAGGATGCGCTATTCCCTGCGGGATGAATTCAGGCGGCGCGTGCGCATTGGTTTCGGCAATTGGCAGCAGATCGTCGAGCTCAAGAACCTCCTCAGCCCATCCAGAGGAAGGGTCGCATGGCAGTTTTTTTCTCATAAGGTACTGCGGACGGCGATGACTTTTTTTATTGTGACATCTTTCCTGGCATCGTCGATGATCCCGGGTACGATATATCGAGTGTACTTCCTGGCGTGTGTACTGGTGCTTGTGCTCGCCGCAGCGGGAGGCGCGCTCCGGTTGCTGAATGTTTCAGGGGCATTCCTTTCCATGCCTTATTTCCTGGTCGTAGGGAATGCCGCGTACCTGGTAGGGGCTGTCAAATTCCTGTGCGGGCACAGAAAGGTCAAATGGTGAACGGCGTGCCGCAGGGCATTGTCTACATTATGTCCCTTTTCCCCTGCTACTCAGAGACGTTTATACTGAACGAGCTCATCGAACTGCGCGCGCGGGGGCACGACGTTTCCATCTTTTCGCTCTATTCGTTACAGGAAAAGATCGTACAGCATGAGGCGAGGGACTTCCTGAAAGACACCTTTTATTCTCCTTTCTTTTTCAGCGTCAACTTATGGCGAGCCAACCTCTTTTTTTTATCGCGCAGGCTATCGTCGTACGCGGGAGCGCTCTTCGACATCATCCGTCACTCTGCGCGGCGGCCTGAGGTTCTCCTGAAGAACCTGAGCATCTTCCCCAAGTCCGTGTACTTTGCATTCACGTTGCGATCGAAGCAGGTGCGTCACATCCATGCGCATTTCGCGAGTTATCCGGCGACGTCCGCGTTCATCGTCTCGGGCCTGCTCGGCGTTCCTTTCAGTTTCACGTGTCACGCGCACGATATATTTTACGACTCGACAATGCTGGGGCTGAAGATAGAGCGGTCGAAGGCGTGTGTCGTCATATCCGAGTACAATAAGTCCTATATCGCGGAGAAGTTCCCGCACGCAGGGGAAAAGATAGTAGTGCTTCACTGCGGGATACCGCTCGATGATTTCCCGGCAGTTCGGAGCGAGGGGCGGCATGAGGGGCCCGTGCGGATCCTTTCAGTCGGGCGGCTCATGCCTACAAAGGGCTACGACGACCTGATACGTGCGTGCTCCATTCTTAAGGAAAAGGGGGTCGCATTCCAGTGCGATATCGTCGGGGAGGGCCCCATGGAGGGGACGCTGAAGGGCCTCATCGGCGCGCTCGGACTGTCGCGCGATGTCCGTCTCGTCGGCCCGCTCTCCCGCGGCGAGATAATAGACCTTTATGGGAGGTCAGACCTCGTCGTCGTTGCCTCGAAGCGGGCGAAACACCGGGATGTGCAGGACGGTATACCGGTCGTGCTGATGGAGGCGATGGCATCCCGCATCCCTGTTATATCGACCCGATTTTCCGGGATCCCCGAGCTCATAGTGGACGGCGTGAGCGGGCTCCTTGTGAACACGGGTGACCACGCTGCAATCGCGGAGAAGATCATGCTTATCAAAGACAACCCGGAATTGGCGCAGATGCTCGCCCTCAATGCGTACAGGACGGTCGCTTCCGGATTCAACATCACGACGGGCGTGGACATGCTGGAGACCATATTCTATGCATAGGATCACGGTAGCGCATTGTATCTACGGGTTGAAATATGGCGGCGCAGAGAAGATCATGGTATCATTCGCGTCTGCGCTTGACGCAAACCGGTTCCGCGTCATAGTCATTGCCCTTACGTGCGGCGGCCCCGTCGAGGATGAGCTCATGCGCCGCGGTGGTGACGTGCGTGTTCTCCGTCGCAACGGAAGGTTCGGCCTCTTTGACCTCATCAGGCTGATCCGGATATTCAGACAAGAAAAGGTCGACATCGTCCACACGCATTTGCAGAACGCGGATCTATGGGCGGGGTTGGCCGCCGCGCTCTGCGGCATCAGACACGTGAGCACCTTCCATGGCTACATAGAAGAGGAGCGGCTCGACCGCCTCAAGAGGAGGATAGCCGTTCTCTTCCCCAAAAAGATCATCGCGGTAAGCCGTTTTGTGGCGGAGTACTGCGAACGGCAGCTGTGGGCAAGGAGGGAAAAGATCGTCGTCATTCATAACGGTGTCGACCTCGCGACCTTTCAGGTCCGGATCGACGTGCCCCGCAAGAAAAGGGAGCTCGGGATCCCGGAGGATGCGGTAGTCATAGGGGCGATGAGCAGGCTCGTCCCGCAGAAGGGGCACCAGTATCTCATCGAGGCCATCCCGCACGTGAGGATGGGGCATAAAGAGATCGTCGTGCTGATCGCGGGCGAGGGGGGCTTCCGGGGGGAGCTTGAAGAGAGGGTGCGTGCGCTGGGGCTCGAGGGCGCGGTGAGGTTTCTCGGCAGACAGGACAACGTCGCGGAATTATTGAACATAACGGACATCGTGGTGATACCTTCATTAGCCGAGGGTTTTTCTTTAACGTGTCTGGAGGCGATGGTGGCAGGCAGGCCCGTGATTGCCACCAAAGTCGGGGGAGTGCCCGAATTGATCGAAGACGGAAAGAACGGGCTTCTTGGCGAGCCGTAAGACCCTCTCGTTCTCTCAAAGGCCATC
>CAYHAE010000016.1:0-37806 GCA_964354545.1 uncultured Planctomycetia bacterium | reverse complement strand
AAAACACGACATTTCTACTTTGGTAACTATACGACATTTCTATTTTGGCTTGACAGCCGGAGGGGCGCCACTTGACGCATTTATGCTTACGTAGTATCATCTATCCGTGGGCTTTGCGATTCATGTGAGGATATTCCGTCATATGAGAGCGTGGAACGGCATGAAGAAAGTCGTCCTGTTCCTTATCGCTGCCCTGTTCCCGTTGTTGTGCGCCGCAGAAGATGCGATGCGGGATATGAGCCGGCAGGAAGCGCGCCCGCCCGGCCGCCCTCCCCATGAGTTTGACTGGTCAAGGATAACGCCCCTCGGTTTCCTCTACATACTCAAAAATAGTGAAGGGTCTGCCATATCCATCGACGGTAAAGAGCGGCCGCCGGCCAACTGGATAAGAGAAGAGCACGTGGGACAGCTCATACAATTGGTCGGATCTCACGAGCCGGCCGCACCGGTCATTTCGGGGCCGGTCGCTTACGTATCTTCTGTCCCGTCTACCGTGGGCAATGAGGCGATGTATCTCATAGAAGGCTTCAGGCGCAAGAAGTATCCTCCGACAACGTCTTCGGTCCACGATTTCGAGGCCAACCCCGACGACTATAGACAATGGTGGAAAGAGTGGGGATTGTTCGGACGATCAGCGCCTCCCGCCGGGGCCGGCTCCGTGAAGGTGGTGAGATACGGCCCGACCCGTGAAGAGGTCCTCAAAGACAGTAAGCCCGCCGATCTATCTATAGCGGATCAGGTATTATTAAGGAAAGACGAGATCCGTCTCGGCCTTTCGAAGACCAATGTATTGGTGAACAGGCTCACCGATGCGGTTGAATACGTCTGGACCCTGCCGTATAACTGCTATATAAGACCTAAATACACTATGCCGAATGTTCAAGGCCTCTACGATCGAACGCGTAAGAGATAATGGCTCTTCTGTGATACTTCAAGGTATGATATATCTATCGGCGCGGGATATATGCGTCAATAACGGAATACGCACGGCGTGTAGACGCCATACCTTTTTTATCCGCCTCCATTTTAATCCCCTCCGCACCTGCCTGCCGCCTGCCTGCCGGTAGGCAGGGTAGGCAGGAAATCCCCGGCTTTCAAGCTGAGGATAGGAAGTTGTGGAGTAGGATTTTGCTTCGGGGAGGGAGCCTCGGCCTTTAGGCCGAGGGGGCTCCACAGATTTTCACATCTTGGGAATTAGACGCTGTTGCTATGGTAGTTTTGTATAGAAAATTAGCACATAAAAAAGGTAGATGTTATCTCTTGCATTTTTTATATTTGATGTTATAATTAGTATGGTACAGGAAAATGGTGCTTGAATTACAAGCATTATTTTTTATGTCCACTTAGTAAAAACATTTAGTGTGTGCCCAATTAAAACGAGGATAAACATGAAAGTCTTAATATCGAGTCTATTTATAATTACAGTTGTAATATGTGCTTTTAGCGCACTATCCATAGCCGCTGATCCTACACCTACCGGGACGAGCAGCGACACGGGTGTTATGCCGCAGGGATATCCGGCAGGTGCGGAAAAACCTCCGACGTACTACGAATTAACAGGAGCCGGGACGCCGACAGCTACTGCAACTGATTCCGCCACATCATCGTCGACAGCCACAACTACTGCAACCGGCACCGGAACCGCCACATCATCGTCGACAGCCACAACTACTGCAACCGCCACCGGAACGGACACCATTACGAATTATGATGAAAACGGTAACCCGATAACCTCCACCACTACACAAACAAGCACCACGACAAATACCGGGACGGGCTCAACGGGCTCAATGCAGGACGAGCTCAGCAGGCTCACTCCCGGCTCGATGGAGGCGTACAGATACAACTTAATGATGAATAACTTTCAAGAATATCTAAAACAGGTCACAGTGATCTATGTAAATTTAAAAGCAGGTGCTATCACGCCTCAAGAAGCGGCGGAGCAGATAATAGGTGTGAATAATAGGATTTATAACGATTGGTGTGTATACAAAAATTTTATACTTGCATTCCCGGCGCTAAAGTCTTATGTCACATATGTCATGAGAAATGCTGAAGCTGTCGAGACCTACATCCCCACAATTCCGTCACGACCGCCTGGTATGCCGCCAACAGCTGTCGCGACTAATACATCGACCGGCACAGACACCCAAACCGCGACCGCAACCGCTACCGGCACGTATACTAATACAGGCACTGCGTCTAACACCACTACGTATACCAATACTTACACTTATACGTACACCAGTTAGTAAAAACATTTAGTGTGTGCCAAACCTAAAAGGAGGATAACATGAAAGCATTAATATCGAGTCTATTTATAATTACAGTTGTACTATGTGCTTTTAGTGCAGTCTACGTAGCCGCTGAGGATCCTATACCTACCGGGACGAGCAGTGACGCGGGTGTTATGCCGCAAGGATATCCAGTAAGTGGGGACAAGCCTCCGACGTACTACGAGTTAACAGGAGACGGATCGCAGTCAGCCACAGCTACTGCTACAGGCACCGGTACCACCACATCATCGCAGTCAGCCACAGCTACTGCAACCGCGACCGGCACCGGTACCGGGGACATTAATCACACCGAAATAGATGAACCTTGGGACGCTAATGGTGACGGCATAAAGGATGCTTGGGACACTAATAATGACGGTAAAGCGGATAAATGGGACAATAATTTTGACGGTAAAGCGGATGCTTGGGACTTTAATTATGACGGTAAGCCGGATCAATGGGACGGTGATTATGATGGTCAATCGGATACTTGGGACAGTAATTTTGACGGTAATGCGGATAAATGGGACTCTAATGGTGACGGTATAGTGGATGTACTGGACACTAATTTTGACGGTAATGCGGATGTATGGGACGGTAATTGTGACGGTAGTGCGGATAAATGGGACACTAATTATGACGGTAGACCGGATAAATGGGACATTAATTATGACGGGAACCCGGATGCGTGGGACTTTAATGGTGACGGGTGGGTGGATGCTTGGGACACTGATGGTGACAGTGAACCGGATGCTTGGGACACTGATGGTGACCATGAACCGGATACAGGGAGCGCGACTAATTCATCGACCGGCACACGCACCGCAACCGGAACCGGAACAGGATCGCAGACAGCCACAGCTACTGCAACCAATACTTACACCAGTACTTACACTTATACGTACACCAATACTTACACCAATTGATACTACAGGAATTCGTTAGCTCAAAGGGTTAGAATAGATATAGCGCGCAGCGATTCAGGTCGCTGCGCGTTTTTATTTATATTTACCTCTATAGCATATTATGATAAAATCACATATACTATCGTAGGATCGTCCGATCTATTCCACGCTTCAGCTCATATTAGAAGCTGTCTCATAAATACCATTGCGAGCGAAGTTAAGCAATCTTAAGGGATTGCTGCGTCGGCCCTAATGGGCCTCCTCGCAATACGAGGCCACTGTGGATATTTATGAGATGGCCTCTAGTTAAAAGCCCGAAAAGAGGAGGGCGTGTGAGGGGAAGGGCCATCGCCGCTTTTATAAATCTAGCGTGTGTTCTCATCGCTTCCTTTCTTTACATATTTACATTCACCCACCGCACGTTGGCAAAGGCCCTTTATTCCTATGGAAGTTATTATCTCATATTTCTTTTAGTGGCATTGTGGGTCATTACGATCCTGCAGTGCATCCTGCATCAAAAGGTCAATCTCAGGTCCGCGATACGTTCTTACGGGTCGGGTATCGCGGTCTCGCTCGTGCTCGCCTCGATCATATTCGTCTCCGTCAAGCCGTTATTCAGGGTCTTAAGCGACGAAACGAACCTCTTGGCCGTTTCAAAATCTATGGTATATGAAAAGAGGGCTGACAACGTTACTATGGGGATGTGGTACTATGATAATTTCTATCCGATGAATAGAGAAGTCGAAAAGAGACCTCTTTTATTCCCGTTTCTGGTCTCTATAGTGCATACCCTTTTGGGATATCGCGCCGAGAACGCGTTTATCCTGAATTTTTTAATTTTGGTTTCTTTATTTCTATTGATATATCTGTTAATAAAAAATAATCTAGGGGATATATGGGCCTTTCCGGCGGTGCTGCTTGTCGCAAGCCAGCCCATCGTCTCGCAATGCGCGACGTCCGGGGGTTTTGACCTTTTGGCAGCCCTTTTCCTGGTCATCTGCTTCGCGTGTCTGAAGTGGTTTTTGGAGAAACCCCTATCACCGCTTCGATTTCAACTTTTATGGGTGAGCCTGCTCATGCTTTCTAATATAAGGCACGAAGGTATTCTCTCCTTTGCGATAGTCATGGCTTTTTTAGCCTTTTTCCGGCACGTAAAAATAAAGTTTTTTGATAAGGGGACGAGCGTCGTATATTTTTCCACCCCCATTATCTTATTGCTCATATATTGGCAAAGGCTGTTGATAAAAGATCCTTTCGAGACCAAAGGAGCTCCTTTCGCAATAGATTATTTCATCAGGAATAACATAACTTTTTTAAAAACGCTTGTCGACTATCGCTTCTTCCTGCCATACGCTGCCATCATAAACGTCTTAGGGGTTATATCGCTTTTTTATTTTGGGTATCTATTGTTTTCAGAACGAGCCTTTAAAGAAATGAGTCAAAGGCTTTTGCTCGCTATATCGGCCGCATGTCTTTTAGCGAACTGGGCTCTGTACACTTCGTATTATAATGGGCTTATAGATCATCCGTCCGATGCCAGGTACTACGTTGTCTTCTTTATTTTGTTATCGGCCCTCGCGTTAGCCCTATTTAATAATTTTAGATTTTTTAAACAGAAACCCGCGTATCTTATGTTCTTCTCGATCGCTATGTTCATGCTTTATCATCCGGTATCTGTAGAAGACCGGTTCTCAAGGACGCAGACGTTACCTCGCGAATACAGGTTTGTAATGGATTTTTTAAAGAGAGAAAGCAGGCAGGATAGGAGTTTCCTTGTTATCGCCGATAGGCCCGGGCAATACGCCGTCCATAATTATGGCGCGGTCAACTTCCAGCATGCCAATGCCTCGCCATCCGTCCTCGAAGGATTTAACAACTATCTATATAGGAATATATTCGTTGTCCAGGAGATCGAGTTCAAGACATCGAAACCAACGCACAATACCTCCCTTAAGGAAGATTATGCGCTGGAAACACTTGCCGAATCACAGAACGATGTAGAACATTGGACAAGAATATCAAGAGTCCTCCCGCAGAATAAAAAATCAAAGTGATCGTCAATGGGGACAACGGTCCCCGAAGGGGACGCTCCGTATCTGGCTATAGCGCGAGGGACAACTTTTCGATGAAAAAGATATTTATCCGCCTTCGCAGAAGACCCCGGGCATGCCCGTGGGGTTCCATTTGGGTATGCGGGATCATCTTATTGATTGCCCCGCCCGCCTTAGCCGGTTGGCCTATAACAGAAGACCAGGCTGCCGAAAGCCAGAAGGAGGACGTGAACAAACCGCATAAGATCGATTCTTCAGAAGCTGCCTTCACCTATATGCAGTATCCCGATTATTACAATGACATGATCCTGTTCAGCGCGGTCCCTGATGATGCGAGGTACAGGATGTCGGATCTTTTCATAATGAGGTCTGACGGCACAGGGTTAAGGGATATCACGAATACGCCCACCCTGAACGAATGGGGGCGTTTCATAGGCGATGGGAAGATAGCCTATACCGAATGCGGATATAAGGGCACAAAAGTCATCATGAAGTTCTATGTCATGGATGTCAACGGATTTAGCAAGCGGGAGCTTACGAAGCCGGAATATGACGCGTTACTTGCAAAGTGAAAAACCGTCCGCGACCGGCCGGAAAAAAGTCATGACGCGTATCGCTGAAGCCTTGAGCAGTTTTCGCACAAGGATCACGGCGGTCCTCATCCTCGCCATGTTCCTTGCCGGAGCGTTGAACGATTTTCTCATCTACGAATACGCGCTTAAGTCACAATTTCAACAGATGAGAAAAGGGCTCATGGTGATCGCCCAGGAGGCGGCGTTGCTCGTCGATCCGGAGGCCATTAAGAATATCCCTCTTGAAAAGGACGGCGCCGCGAGCCCCTCGTATAAAACCCTCAAAGAAAGGCTCTTGGGGGTAATGCGCGTTATGCCGGAGTTACGATATGTGTATATACTCACACGTACGCCGAAAGAAGGGGCCCTTAAATTTATAATCGATGTCGGGTTGGGAGAAAGAGAAAGGGCCCGCGCCGCGTTCCCGGGAGAGGGCTATGACGCCTCAGGCATCCCGGAACTCCTCGCGGCATTCCGCGGCCCTTCCGCGGACGAAAAATTAGAGAAGGACAAGTGGGGCGTCTCCCTTTCGGGATATGCGCCCATCTATGATGAGAAGAGGACGGTGCTTGGCGTGGTGGGTATCGACATAGCCGCGGACGACATCTACGCGACGCAACAGCAGGTGCGCAACAGGGCCCTCCTCGTGCTGCTTGTCGGGACAGTCTTTTCCGCGTTCCTGGGGCTGCTCATCTCGGGCGGGCTTGCAAAGCCCGTGAAGAGGTTGTCCGAAGGGACGAGACGTATCGCGCAGGGAGACTTTGCGCACCGGGTAGAGGTAAGGGGCCATGACGAGATCGCCCGGTTAGCCGCGGCATTCAACACGATGGCGTCCGATCTGGAAGGGTATATCGCAGAGCTGAAGCGTACGACCGCCGAAAAAGAACGGATGCTGAAAGAGCTGGAGATCGCCAAGGAGATACAAGAAAGCTTCTTACCGGACAGCACGCCGAAGATGGAGGGATTTGATATCGTGGTGACGAGCCTGCCTGCAATGGTGGTAGGGGGCGATTTTTATGATTTCATCCCGATCAACAATGAAGCGTGGGGGATCGTAGTTGCCGATGTCTCAGGCAAGGGGATCCCCGCAGCGATGTATATGGCCCTCTCCCGGACGCTTATACGGGCCAGCGCCATCGGGAGCCTTTCGCCGTTGGACGCGATACGGCAGGCGAACGCGCTCATCCTGGAAGAGAGCAGGGCGAACATGTTCGTGACGCTCTTTTATATGATACTGAATTCGAAGACGATGAGGCTCATGTACGTGAACGCGGGGCATAATCCGCCTATCGTTATGCACGAAGGAGACGCGGGCATCACGTTATTAAAGGCGCAGGGCACCCCTCTCGGAGTGTCAAAAGACCTCATAGCCGGAGTCGATGAGATAGGCCTGAAAAAGGGCGACGTGATAGCGCTCTATACGGACGGGATAACAGAGGCACTCAACGACAAAGGCGAACAGTTCGGGATGAAGAGATTGACCGGCGTGATCAACGAAAACAAGAGCCTCCTGGTCTCTGAGATCGAGAAAAAGGTGATGGCGGACCTCAGGGCTTTTGTAGGGCGCGAGCCCCAGTTCGACGACATCACGCTCGTGATGCTCAAAGCGACATAAGGCACATCAGCATCATGGGGGAGAGAAGCCTCGCAGGGCCTTGTGGAGATAGATCTCGACGAATGCTGACGCACAGAACAAAAAAGAA
Source organism: uncultured Planctomycetia bacterium (assembly GCA_964354545.1). Classification (GTDB taxonomy): domain Bacteria; phylum Omnitrophota; class Gorgyraeia; order 2-01-FULL-45-10; family JAHFGN01; genus CAYHAE01. Next base: position 30,299 of record CAYHAE010000016.1, on the reverse strand, counting down.
GACGAGCGACGGTAAGCATTATCCTCTCGGCGCGACGCTGCGCGAGGATGGCGTCAATTTCGCCATTTATTCAAAATATGCGAAGGAGGTCTTTTTGCTTCTTTTTGATAGGCCCGATGCGGATCCCACGGATATCATCATGCTGGAGAACAGGACGAAATATATATGGCACGCTTTTGTCCACGGCGTAAAGGCCGGCCAGCTCTATGGTTTCAAGGTAAGGGGAGACTACGATCCGCGCCTCGGCCTCAGGTTCAACGAGAATAAATTTCTCATAGACCCGTATTCAAAAGCACTGACGGGAAAGATCGTCAACAGGGACAACCTCCTCTTTTCATACGACCCGGATTCCGAAGCTAAAGACCTTTCGTTCGACGGGCGGGACACGACGGCAATAATGCCGAAGTCGATAGTGATCGACGACAATTTCGACTGGCAGGGGGATAAGCCTCCCGATACTTCTCCGGAGAAATCGATCATTTACGAAGTCCACCTGAAGGGATTTACCGCCCACCGTTCATCAAAAGTAAGGGATCCGGGCACCTACCTCGGTTTTATCGAAAAGATCCCGTACCTTCAGAAACTCGGCATAACAGCGGTTGAGTTTCTGCCGCTCCAGGAGTTTTATGTTGAAGACTTTCTGCTGAAAAAAGGCCTCACGAATTATTGGGGATATAACACGGTAGGGTTTTTGGCGCCGGAGTCGTCATACGCTACGCGATCGGCGGCCGGGTCGCAGGTCACCGAGTTCAAGACACTCGTCCGGGAACTGCATAAGGCGGGGATCGAGGTGATCATGGACGTGGTATACAACCACACCGGAGAGGGAGATGAGACGGGGCCCACGATCTGTTTCAGGGGCATCGATAATCCCACGTACTATTGCCTCAAGGGCCCTGAGCATCAGCCTGGGCGCTACTACGAGAACTACTCCGGCTGCGGCAACAGCATAAACGCGCCGGACCCGCACGTGATAAGGTTTATCCTGGATTCGCTCCGGTACTGGATAGAGGTGATGCGCGTCGACGGTTTTCGATTTGACCTCGCCGCTATTTTGGGACGTGAGGACAGCGGGTTCACCGCGAAGTCCCCCTTTTTTGATGTCATTGCGCAGGACCCCGTTTTAAACAGGATCAAGCTGATCGCCGAACCGTGGGACATCCAGACATACGAGATTGGCAAATTTCCCGTCGATTGGTCTGAATGGAACGGCACGTTCAGGGACACCGTGAGGAGGTTCGGGAGAGGCGATACGGGACAGATAGGCGACATGCGGCATAGGCTGCTGGGCTCGCCGGATCTATACGGCGATGACGGAAGGACCAAGTACAACAGCATCAATTTCGTGACGTGCCACGATGGGTTTACGCTGAACGACCTGGTATCGTATAACGGCAAGCACAATGAAGCGAACCTCGAAGATAACAGAGACGGGACTAACGACAATTATTCGTGGAACTGCGGGTGCGAAGGGGAGACGGACGAGATGCCCTCGGTGACGGAGATGCGAAGGCGCCTCGCAAAAAATTACCTATGCCACCTCTTTCTGTCGTCAGGTACGCCCATGATGTTCGGAGGCGACGAATTCCTGAGGTCGCAGAGGGGGAACAATAACGCATACTGTCAGGATAATGACGTAAGCTGGTATGACTGGGGTCTCGCAAAAAAGAATGCGGATTTTCTGAAGTTCTGCAGGCAGATAATAGCGATGGTAAAAAAATACAGGGCGCTTCAGATGCGGAGGTACTCCTCGGGCTATCTTTCGTCAGAGCTCATCCGTTTTCGCTACGAGTGGTTCGGCAGAGACCTCAAAGAGCCCGCATGGGATAACCCTGAGGAAAAGGCGCTCTCTTTATATCTATATGCCCAGGAGAAGGGCCGCAAGGAGTATGGTTTTTTCGGGATTTTCAATGCGGGCCCCGACTCTCACAAGGTACGGCTGCCGGAACTCCCGCACCACAGGAAGTGGTATCGCAAGATCGACACAAGCCTTGAACCGGAAGAAGATTTCATGGAGCAGGGAGAGGAAGTGATGATAAGCCCTCCTGATTTTTACGTCGTTAATCCGCGGAGCACGGTCCTCCTTATCGGTCAAAGATAAGGGGGCGGCGTTGATGTGTATAAAAGAAGGAAGACGCATTATATTATAGGAAACGAAAGGAGAGCATAATGGCCGCACATAAGCGCACGCAGGGCATAAAGAAGATAGGGATATTGACGGGAGGAGGAGATTGTCCCGGGTTAAATGTCGTTATACGGGGCGTCACAAAGACCGCGCTTCACCTGCACAAAATACAGGTAATAGGGTTCAAGGACGGATATGACGGACTGGTCAAGAACAATTTCATCACATTGAACTCAAAAGACGTGTCGGGCATCCTCACCCTGGGCGGGACTATACTGGGCACCTCGAACATCGCGGACCCTTACAGATTTGCGGTTTCAAAAGGCGACAAGAATGTTTTTAAAAATTTATCGGGTGAGGCGATCGCGAATTATAAAAGCCATGACCTCGACGCCCTGGTGACGATCGGCGGCGACGGGACGTTAGCGATAGCATCGAAACTGGCCAGGGACGGCCTCGATATCGTTGCGGTGCCGAAGACGATCGACAACGATCTCGCGGAGACGGACTTTACTTTCGGCTTCGATTCGGCCGTCGTGACCGCGACCGAGGCGATAGATAAACTGCATACGACGGCACAGTCGCATCACAGGATCATGATAGTAGAAGTAATGGGGCGCTATGCGGGCTGGATAGCGCTCTATTCGGGAGTCGCCGGCGGCAGCGATGTGATACTGATACCGGAGATCCCCTACGACATAGAAAGGGTGTGCGATAAACTTCATGAACGCCACAGGTATGGAAAACGTTTCAGTATCATCGTCGTTGCGGAAGGGGCGAAGCCTAAAGGCGGAACGGTCACGGTGAGCAGGATAGTGGAGAAATCGCCGGACAAGATCCGCCTCGGAGGCGTCGCGAACCGTCTTGCCGAAGCGATCGAAAGCATAACGCATCTGGAGTCCCGCGCCACCATACTCGGCCACGTGCAGAGGGGAGGGACCCCCACGCCTTTCGACAGGATCCTTGCGACGAGGTTCGCGAGCGAAGCGATGAAGGCGGTCATGGACAAGAAATTCGGCCGCATGATCGCGTTAAAAGGCAACACGATGGTGACCGTCCCGATACACAAGGCCATAGAGAAATTGAAGCTGGTCCCGTTGCATCATCCGCTTATAGAATCTGCGCGAGGTTTAGGTATAAATTTCGGCAATTAGGCCGATGGTCTTAAGAGAGACTCATCGCCCTTTGGAAGCATGAGAGATAGCGGATGAGAGAGCGCCTATACAGGACGCAGAGCCTTGACAGAGACGTATATTTCGGGTATATTTAATCTACACGTGAGTACCCGTAAGTAACCATGACAGGGGAGTTGGATGCCCAAGCCCGCCCAAGGCATAACGATCGCAGCCTTCATCTGTGTTGTATTCTTCGGATCGGGCTGCCGAACTCTGGGGGCGCCTCGTACGTCTTTAGATACGTGGACACCGCCTCGCTGGGAGAAGTCATCGCTCGCAGCAGACCCGACCTGGACCTCTATCCGCCAACATAGGTTCGATTTTTCAAAAGCCCTTTCCCTCGCGGAACTCGTCGATATAGCCCTCTCCAACAATCCGGCCACGCGCCAGGCATGGGAAAATGCCCGTGCCGCGGAAGCCGGGCGAGGGCAGGCATTAAGTCAATGGTATCCGCAGGTGACGGGAACGGCGGACCTCACCCAGACAAAAAAAATAGCAAATATCAAGAGCAATAACGTGAACCAGTTTGCCCTCACGCCGGCAGGAGCGTTCACCTTCCTCCTCCTTGACTTCGGCGGAAGGAGCGCGAATATAAGAAAGACGACCGAGCTCCTCCTCGCGGCGAATTTCCAGTTCAACCAGGCGATCCAGGACCTCCTTTTCAACGTAGCGAAGTCATATTACGACCTCTACAGCGCGCAGTCGAATCTGGTCGCAAAGAAGATGGACCTCGAGAACGCGAAGATGGCCCTCAACGCCGCCGAGAAGAGGTTTGAGGTGGGGCTCGTATCGAAGCTCGATGCGCTCCAGGCGAAATCATCCTATTACAGCAGTTTCTATTCTTTGGAAGATGCGAAAGGGGCGGCGAAGACCGCGAAGGCGAGCCTGGCGAATGCGCTCGGGCTTCCCGCCGATACCTACTACACGATCTCCGCGCCGGCCAAGAAGATGCCGGTATATATCACCAAGGAGGAAGTGAGCCAGTATATAGAGGAGGCCCTGAAGGCGAGGCCTGACGTCGCGGCGCTCCGCGCTGATCTGCGCGCAAAGGAGGCCGCGGTGAGGGCCGCCGACTCCGACCTGTGGCCCACGGTCAACTTCAAAGGGAGCGTGCAAAAGGACTGGTACCGGTATTTCAACGCGCGCAAGGAATACGGAGACGATTATCAATACAGCTTCTTCCATGTGAACGGCCAGTGGAACGTATTCGACGGTTTTTACAACCTGAACGTGAAGCGCCAGGCGGAGGCGGAGGCAGAGGCCGCGCGCGCCGAATTGATACAGGCCGAGATCAACGCGAGCGCAGATGTATGGACAAAATACTACGGATTCAAGACGGCCATCCAGAAACAGAAGTTCAGCAAGGCCTTCTTCACTACAGCGATGGCGTCGTATGACCTGGCGATGCAGGGGTATGATGCGGGCCTCAAGAGCATACTCGACCTCCTTAGTGCGCAGAGCGATCTTTCCGACGCGAGGAGCAAGCTCATCCAATCCCAAAAAGACCTATTCGTCGCATTTGTGGACATGATGCGGGCAACGGGCTCGCTCTCTACCAAGGAGGAGAAGAAATAGATGGGCCTCAAAGCGAAAGACAGGCTTCTGCCGTATTACAGAAAACACAGAAAGACCATCTGGGTTATCATCGTCCTTATAGCAGTCGCGTATGTCGCGAAAGGGTATTTCTTAAAGCCGCACAGGAAGATGGTGCCGCGCCCCGTTCAGACAGCCGTCGCGGTCGAGAAAGACGTCCCCATCTACATCGATTCGTTCGGGAACCTCACCCCTCCTTACGACGTGAACATGAAGTCGCAGGTTACAGGGCAGATAACGGAAGTCCATTTCACCGACGGCCAGGACGTCAAAAAAGGAGACCTCCTTTTTACCATCGACCCGAGCGAATACAAGACCCAGCTCGCAAAGGCCGAGGCGGCGCTGGCCCAGGATGCCGTCGATCTCAAGATGAAGAAGGATACCCTCGAAAGGAATAAGAACCTTGTCAAGACGAACCTCATCTCCCAGCAGGAGTTCGAAAAGGTCCAGACCGATGTGGCAACCGCGGAGGCGAAGGTCAAGCTGGACAAGGCGACCGCCGACCTCGCGAAGATCAATTTGGGTTACTGTTCCGTCGTATCTCCTATAGACGGAAAGACGGGCAAGCGCCAGGTCGACCCGGGAAATATAGTCACCGCGAACAGCGGCCCTACCCTCGTCACCGTCAAGACCATCGACACGCTCAACGTCGATTTCACGGTCCCTGAGCGAAACCTCTTCGAGGTGCGGAAATCCATGTCCGAAGGAAAATTGAGGATCGAACTTACGGCTGAAGGGGATGAGAGCGGTTCCCACGCGGGAGAGGTCGTCTTCATCGATAACACGGTGGACAATGCCACAGGCACCGTATCTCTGCGCGCGGTCGTGCCCAATCAGAACAGGGTCCTGTGGCCGGGCCAGTTCGTGAACGTGCGCCTTATCCTGGGGATGACCGGCAACGCGGTCCTCGTCCCGTATGAGTCTGTTCAGCTCGGACAGAAGGGGCCCTACCTTTTTGCCGTGACCCGGGACAACAGGGCAGATCTGAGACTGGTAAAGACCGGAGACCGGCAGGACAGTTCCATTGTTATCAAAGAAGGCCTTGCGGCAGGAGAAAGAGTGGTGACGTCCGGGCAGATGGGCTTAAGCCAGGGAGCCCCTGTCATCGATGTTTCACAGGCGGCCCCGCCCGCAGGCGGGAAAGGACCCGGCAGCGCAGGCCGCGCGCACCACCCGTAACACACACCCACAAAGTATGAATTTCACCGAAGTATTTATTAGAAAGCCCATCATGACCACGCTGCTCATGGTCGTGGTCCTTCTTTTTGGAATAGCGGCGTACTTCACCCTTCCCATCAGCGACCTTCCCGTCGTCGATTCGCCCGTGATAATGGTCACGGTATATTACCCGGGGGCGAGCCCCGAAACGATGGCATCGGCGGTAGCATCTCCTCTCGAAAACCAGTTTTCTCAGATACCGGGCCTCACGAGCATCATCTCCTCTAACTCTGAGGGGCAGACGTCGATCACCCTTACTTTCGAGCTGGACAGGAGCGTTGACCTGGCCGCCCCCGACGTCCAGGCGGCCATCTCCCGCGCGGCAGCGGACCTTCCGACCGACCTCCCCTCGCCGCCGACCTATGAGAAGACCAACCCCAGCGATATGCCCATCATGTACCTCATAGTGACGTCAGACACGCTTACCCCGGGCCAATTGTTCGATTTCGGAAATAAGACCGTCAGCCAGAGGCTCAGCATGGTGGAGGGCGTCTCGCAAGTGCAGGTGTGGGGAGCGAAGACCGCGGTCCGCATTCAGGCCAACCCCGCTAAACTTGCCTCCTACGATATCAGCATCAGTGAGGTCGCCCAGGCGGTCAATAACGGCACGGTGACTATTCCGGGGGGGAGTCTGAACGGCCCTATCCGCGCCTTTTCTATCGAGCCTCAGGGTCAATTGCTGAAGGCAAAGGAGTACGACAGCCTCATCGTCGCGTATCGCAATAATGCCCCCGTAAAATTGAAGGATATCGCGACGTGCGTCGAGAGCACCGACAACGACGTCGTGAATGTCGTGTTCGGGAAGGCGAACGAGGCGCTGCGGCCCGGTTCGGTCGTCATAGCCATTTCGCGCGCAGCGGGCGCGAACACGGTCGCGCTCGCCGAAAGGATCAAGAGGGTTATTCAAGACCTGAAGAGGGAGATACCTGGTTCGATCACGCTCGATGTTTTCCACGATAAATCCGAGTCGATCGTGGAATCCATCAACGACGTCAAGACCACCATACTCATCGCCCTTGTCCTCGTCATCCTCGTCATCTTTCTCTTCCTCGGCCGCCTTTCCGATACCATTATCCCGGCGGTAACGCTCCCGCTCTCTCTCTTTGCCACTTTCATTATCATGTACGCCGCCGGCTTCAGCCTCGACAACCTGTCGCTCATGGGCATCATACTGGCGGTAGGGTTCGTCGTCGACGACGCGATCGTCGTCCTTGAGAATACGGTGAGGCTCATAGAATCGGGAGAGAAGCCTCTGCAGGCGGCCATCAGGAGCGCGAGGGAGATCAGCTTTACCATCGTGTCGATGACCCTCTCGCTCGCCGTGATATTCATCCCCCTCGTGTTCATGGGCGGTGTCGTGGGACGGACCTTCAGAGAGTTCGCGGTCACCGTCGTCATGACGATCATCTGTTCGGGGATCATTTCGCTCGTGCTGAGCCCGATGATGTGCGCCCGCATGCTGAAGAAAAAGGAGTCCAGCGAGACGGGGATGCAAAGAATAGTCAATAAACGCCTGGGCGCCGTCATCAACAGGTACGGGGTCCTCCTCAAATGGACCTTGCAGCATAAGTCCATCACGGTGGCGGCGTGGGCCGTGTGCCTTTTGGGAACGGTCTTCTTTTTCGCCATACTCCCCAAGACGTTCCTCCCCGAGGGGGACAGCGGCATGGTGCAGGGTCAGATGCTTGTGCCCCTTGGGACCTCGACAGAAAAGATGAGACAGTTCCAGGACAAGGTGAACAGGGTCCTGATCGCGGACCCTAACGTCGAAAGGGCCATATCGGTGACCGGCCTGCAGCCCGGCGCCGACCAGAGCACGGGTCCCTTTTTTATGGTCCTGAAACCTCAGGGAAAGAGGCAGCCGATGCCGCGGGTGGTCCTGGGACTGCGCCGTAAGCTGTTCCAGCTCTCAGAAGGGTTCGCGTTCGTCCGTGCGATGCCTGTTCTCAAGATAAGCGCAGGAGGCGAAAGCACGGCGGCGGGCAGCAAGTACTCTTATACCATCACGGGCGCTGACCAGGACCAGCTCTACCAGGTCGCGATGCAGCTCGAGCAGAAGATCAAGGCGATGCCGGGCTTTGTCGACGCGCAGAACAGCGTAAAGCTCAACATGCCTCAGCTGAGGCTCACCATATTCCGCGACCGCGCCTCAACGCTGGGCATTACGGCCTCGGAGATAGAGTCGGCATTGTCACTCGCGTATGCGGGAGGCAAGACTACCACCTACAAGACCGACGTGGACCAATATCAGGTCATCGTCGAGGTGGACAAAAGATACCAGGCATGGCCGGAAGACCTTTCCCGGATCTATCTTCGTTCGCAGACGACAAAAGGTTTGGTGCCCCTCGGGGCTATCGCGAAGTGGGACATGACGGTGGGCCCTCAGAATGTGCCTCACTTCAACCAGCTCCCCTCCGCCACGATCTCCTTTAACCTGGAGCAGGGCGTGCCTCTCGGACGCGCGACAAAGGCGATAGAGGACGCCGCGCAGGCGATCCTCCCGCCAGGCGTCACGGGGACCCTTCAGGGAGAGGCGGAAGTCTTCAAGGACGCGATCGCGAGCCTGGGGATCCTCATCATCGTCGCCATTTTTATTAAGTACGTCATCCTCGGCATCCTGTACGAGAGCTATACCCACCCCATGACGATCCTGACGACGCTGCCCGTCGCCACGTTCGGCGGCCTCGTCACGCTCTTCCTCTTCAGGTCGGAACTCTCTCTCTACTCGTACGTGGGGATATTCATGCTCCTGGGCATCGTCGCGAAGAACGGCATTATGATGGTGGACTTTGCCGTTGAGAACCTGGAGAAAGGCAAGACCACTAACTTCGATGCCATCTATCAGGCGTCGATCGTCCGGTTCCGGCCGATCCTTATGACGGGGCTCGCGGCCATCATGGGCGCGGTCCCGCTCGCGCTCGGGTTCGGCGCTGACGGAGCGTCGCGAAGGCCTCTTGGCCTGATCGTGATGGGAGGCCTGATATTCTCTCAGGTAGTCACGCTTTTTATCACTCCCGGCATCTTCCTCTATCTCCAGGAATTTCAGGAGAAATTCCTGGACAAGTTCGAACTTTCGCGGTCGCGCACCGCGCGAAAGGGCGAAGAAGAGGTTCTCTGACGGAAGCCTTTCCGGAGGCGGCGTCGATTGTGCTCCGTGGAAAAGAAACAAGATGTATTCAGGCGGATCAAGATCGGAGGATCCATCTCCTTTATCCCTTTCATCCTGGTCTCCGGGCCTCTCGGAGGATACCTCATCGGCACGTACCTTAAGGAGAAGTTTCGCTTCGATGGCCGGGTCGTGACGGCCTCCGTCGTCATAGGGCTCATCGCAAGTTTAGCGGAGACAGTGAGGGTGATCATAAGAGTGAAAAAGATGAGCGAGGAATCCTAAATGGGCGAATCAGGCATCACGCAGCCGGAACTGCCGAATTTTATCGCGTTCCTCGCCCGCGCATGTAAAGGGACACCGTGGGCACCGTATGCGCTCCTCTGGGAAAATGTCATATTTTCCGTGCTCATCGCGGGGGCCATCATCGCGCTCGGATTTTTCTCGTGCCGGAAGAGCGCGCTCATTCCCGCCAGGCTGCAAAATGCGGCCGAATTATTTATAGGCGGATTGGATGAATTCGTGTGCGGGATATTGGGCCCGAAGGGCAGACGCTACACTCCTTTCATAGGGACGCTTTTCATATATATCCTTTCGATGAACCTGTCGGGCCTGATCCCGTTCATCAAATCCTCGACGTCGAGCTGGTCCACGACCCTCGCGTTAGCACTCTGTGTCTTCGTATACGTGCAGTATACCGCACTGAGAGAGCTTGGCCTGCTCGGATACGTGGACCATCTCGCAGGGAAACCCAGGGGTGCCCTCGCATTCACTCTCGTCATCCCCCTGATGATGCTCATGCTGCACATTATTTCCGAATTGATCAAACCGGTGAGCCTTTCTTTGCGTCTCCGGAGCAATATTTGGGGAGATGACGTGCTGCTCGCGGTATTAAGCGGGTTTGGCATCAAGGGGCTGCCGCTTTTGTTTTTTAACATGCTGATGGCACTTCTCACTGCCGTTGTCCAGACAGTCGTTTTTTGTATGTTGACGACGATATATTTTGCGCTCGTCATGCCGGAAGAGGGATCGGGGTGAAGGGCATCACCGCGCCCGCGGCGGATTTTTTTGACCCTTTGATGGCGCCACGCGCTGTTCAGGGTCACCCCGAACGAGCCCCGGCCCGGCCTTAAGGGCCCGGGCCGGGAAAGTCGCGGGGTTGACGAAAGGAGGTTGTGATGAATTTTCAAACGGGATTGGCCATAGGCCTTCCCCTGGGCTTAGGGCTGGCTGCGCTGGGCTCCGGGCTAGGGCTGGGTTACGCTGTCGCAAAAGCCATGGAGGCGATAGGGAGGCAGCCGGAGGCGGCGAATAAGATACTCATCAACATGACGATAGGGTGCGCATTCATCGAAGCGATCACCATTTATGCGCTGGTCTTCGTGTTCATTCTCGCGGGAAAGCTGTAAGGCCGTATAATAATATACTTCGGTCGCGTCCTGCGCAATTTCCATAACGCTGGAATCGCGGTGGTACGATAAAATGGAACTGTTAAAGCTCTTAAGCGCGAACGAAATAGTCGCACAGGTGGTGAGCTTCCTCGTCCTCTTTTTCCTCCTGCGCGCATTTGCCTGGAAGCGCATTCTCGCGCTGCTCGATGAGAGGCGCGAGAGGATCGCGTCCGAATTCAAGAAAATAAAGGATGAGAAGGACGCAGCCGGGAAGATGAAGGCCGACTATGAGGAGAAATTAAGGTCGCTCGACGACGCTGCCAGGGACAGGATTCAGGAGGCGGTACTCGACGGTAAAAAAAGGGCCGACGGGATAAAAAAGGCCGCGCACGAGGAGGCGCAAAAGATCATCGAGCGGGCCAAAGCCGACGCCGGGTTTGAGCGCCTCAAGGCCAAAGAAGAACTCAAGGGTGAGGTGATCGACCTCGTCCTGTCCGCGACCGAGCACCTCCTGGGAGAGAAAGTGACCGAAGAAAAGGACAGGCGCATCGTGAAAGATTTTATAGAAGAGATCGACAAGGTTAAATGAAACTAAGGCTCATCGCGCGGAGATACGCCGAAGCGTTCATAGAATACGGCAAAGAGGCCCTGGGGCTCGAGAGGACGGTCGACGAGATCGGCACGCTCACACAGATTATTCGGGACAATCCCGAATTCCAGAAGATGCTCACGAACCCCGAGCTCTCTATCACGGAGAAATATGAGGTCGTCGATAGTGCGTTGAGAGGTTTTTCGCAGGAATTGAAACAGTTCCTAAAATTGATCATAGAAAAGCACCGCATCGAGGTGCTCGGAGATATACTTGATTACGTCATTTTTACATATTCACAGGCCGGAACCGTCGACGTCGTCATAAAGAGCGCGCACCCGCTCGAACCGGGCGCCGCGGAGACACTTAAAGGCGCGCTCCGGCTGAGGGCGCAGAAGAAGGCGCGATTTTCCGTTTTGGAGGATGCGAGCCTGCTCGGCGGGGTACAGGTGATGATAGGGAATATGGTCATCGACGGTTCTCTGAGGAAACGCGTGGAAGAGCTGGGAGATGTGTTAAGGTCTCACGAGGTGACATGAAATGGACATAAGGCCGGAAGAGATCACAGCGGAAATAAAAAAAGCTTTTGAGAAATATCGGACACGGATGAAGGAGGAGTCCACGGGCAGGGTCATTCAGGTGGGAGACGCCATCGCGCGGATCTACGGCCTCGACGACGTGATGATGGGCGAGGTGCTCGAGTTCGGCAAGAACATTTACGGGATGGTGTTGAACCTGGAAGAAGACAGCGTGGGGGCCGTCATCTTCGGAGCCGAGAACCCCGATAAAGATATCAAAGAGGGTGACATCGTGAAAAGGACCGGCACGACCATGAAGGTCCCGGTAGGGGAAGCGCTTGTCGGCCGTATCGTTCACTCGGGAGGGGGCCCCATTGACGGGAAAGGGCCGATAAAATCAACGAAATATCGGCTCCTGGAAGCCTCGGGGCCCGGCGTGATAGACCGCCAGCCGGTAACGGAACCGTTGGAAACGGGGATCAAGGCTATCGATTCCATGGTCCCCATAGGCCGCGGCCAGCGCGAGCTGATAATAGGAGACCGGCAGACCGGCAAGACGGCGATCGCCATCGATGCCATAATAAATCAGAAAAATAAGAATGTCTATTGCGTCTACGTCGCGATCGGGCAAAAGGTCGCGAGCGTGGTCGCCGTTGCCCAGACGCTGGAAAAGTACGGGGCGATGGAATATACCACCATCGTGAGCGCCCCGGCGAGGGCGTCCGCATCCATCCAGTATCTTGCGCCGTACGCAGGATGCGCGATCGCCGAAGAATTTATGTACGCGGGGAAACACGCCCTGATCATCTACGATGACCTCTCCAAACATGCCCAGGCGTATAGGGAGATCTCGCTCCTCCTGAGACGGCCTCCGGGGAGAGAGGCGTATCCCGGCGATATATTCTATCTCCATTCGCGCCTCCTGGAGCGTGCGGCAAAGCTCAGTGACGATCTGGGCGGCGGCTCTCTCACGGCCATTCCCATCATCGAGACCCAGGCAGGCGATATCACCAGCTATATTCCCACCAATGTCATTTCCATTACCGACGGCCAGATCTACCTGGAGAGCGACCTTTTCTATGCGGGCGTGCGCCCCGCCATCAACGTGGGGCTTTCGGTATCGCGCGTGGGCGGGAAGGCTCAGGAAAAAGCGATGCGGCAGGTTGCCGCCCAGCTGCGCCTGGACCTTGCCCAATACCGCGAATTGATCAGCTTTACGCAATTCGGGTCCGATATAGACAAGACCACACAGATGCAATTGACCCGCGGCGAGAGGATGGTAGAGGTCCTTAAACAGGCGCAATTCAGCACGCTCAGTTTGGCGAGACAGGTAATGATCATATATGCAGGGGCGAAAGGGTTCCTGGACGACCTCCCTGTGGAGGCGGTGAGAAGATTCGAAAGCGAATTATGCGCATATATGGAGAAGAGCCACCCGGAGATAGAACACGAGATAAACACAAAAAAGGAACTCGCCGCCGCCGCGATGGGGAAGTTGGATAAGGCGGTCTCGGCGTTTAAGATCGATTTTGCGGCACGCATAAAGAAATAGACCGATAATGGCGGAGTCACTCAAACGCGTTAAGACGAGAATCCGCAGCGTGGAGAGCGTCGGCAAGCTCACGCGGGCGATGGAGATGATCTCGGTATCGAAACTGAGGCTGCTCCGGAAAGACCTCTATTCTTCGAAAGAATATATTTTGAGAGCGGAGATGATGGTGAATAACCTCGCGGCGAGTTTTCACGATATTCACCACGAGCTGCTTGAACCCAGACCGAAGAAAAGGAGGATGCTTCTCTGCCCGATAACCTCCGATACGGGCCTCTGCGGCAATTACAACAACGCGGTCATCCATCACGCGGAGGAGTTTATCCGCAAGAATAGAGACAAAGAGATAAGCCTCATCACGATAGGCAGAAAAGGATTCAGCCACTTCAGGAAATCACAGCTCCCCGTCATCGATTCTTATACGGAACTCTATGGGCGCTATTCGAGCGCTGCCGGTGACAGGATCACCAAGAGTCTCGTCGAGGCCTTTACATCCGGGAAAGCGGACGAGGTGTATGTCGCCTATACAATTTTTGGATCCTCCTCGCACCATGCGCAGGTCGTAGAGAAGGTCCTCAACGTCGAGCCGCGCGGCGGGATGCGGGTCGAATATCTGGTAGAGCCGGATATAAATAGTATCCTCAACGAGCTTATGCCTTTGTACATATCGCAGAAGGTGAAAAATATCCTGCTCAATGCGTTCACCGCCGAGCACTCGACCCGGGTCACGGCCATGAGCGAGGCGACGAAGAACGCCGGGGAATTGCTGGAAGACCTGGTCCTCCTGAAGAATAAGATGCGCCAGGCGCGCATTACCACAGAGATCATCGAGGTGATCTCCTCAGTGGAAGCGTTGAAAGGATGATGTATGGGATACGGAAGGGTAGTGCAGATCATCGGTCCTATCGTGGACATAAGGTTTCCCGAGGAGCACGAAGTGCCGCAGCTCCTGCACGCCATTAAGATCGAGGACAGGGAAAACGATATAGATGTCATACTCGAGGTGGTGCAGATCGTCGGCAACAACACCGTGCGGTGCGTATCGCTCGCGTCCACGGAGAGGCTGAGGCGGGGGATGAATGCCGAGCATATGGACCTGCCCATCACCGTTCCCGTCGGAGAGCAGGTCCTGGGGAGGATCTTCAATGTCCTGGGCCAGCCCATCGATAAAAAGGGCCCCGTGCCGCACCCTGAAAAGAGGAGCCCGATACATCGGCCTGCCCCCGATTTTACCAGCCAGCTCCCCATCACGTCTTTACTCGAAACGGGCCTCAAGGTCATCGATCTGCTAGCGCCTTTCCCGAGGGGAGGAAAGATCGGATTATTCGGCGGGGCGGGAGTCGGAAAGACGGTATTGGTAATGGAGCTTATGCGGAATGTCGCTCAGGAGCTCGGCGGCGCCTCGATCTTCGCGGGCATCGGCGAGCGGACGCGGGAGGGAAACGACCTCTGGCGCGAGCTCAATAGTTCCGGAGTGGTGAAGAATACGGCCCTCGTATTCGGAGAGATGAACGAGCCTCCCGGGGCGAGGCTGCGCGCGGGGCTGTCCGCGCTGACGATGGCCGAGTATTTTCGTGAGGAGGAGAAGAAGGATGTGCTTTTGTTCATCGACAACATCTATCGATACATACAGGCGGGTTCTGAGGTCTCCACCCTTCTCGGGCGCATGCCTTCGGCGGTAGGCTATCAGCCCAACCTCGCCACCGAGATCGCGGAACTGGAGGAGAGGATCGCCTCGACGAGAAACGGCGCTATCACGTCCGTCCAGGCAATATACGTTCCCGCAGACGATCTCACGGACCCTGCTATCGTTACCATATTCTCCCATCTGGACGCAAAGATGGTGCTTTCCCGCCAGATCTCGGAATTGGGCATCTATCCCGCCGCCGATCCCCTCGATTCGAGTTCACGGATCCTCGACCCGCGGATCGTCGGCGAAGAACATTACCGGACGGCGCTCAGGGCTCAGAAGATCCTCGAACGCTACAAGGACCTGAAGGATATAATCTCGATCTTAGGGATCGATGAGCTGTCTGAAGAGGATAAACTTACCGTCTACCGCGCAAGGAAGATCCAGAAGTTCTTTTCGCAGCCCTTCTTTGTCGCGGAGGCGTTCAGCGGCATAAAAGGGAAGTTCGTGAAGCTGCAGGATACCGTTAAGGGATTCGCCATGATACTGGACGGCAAGCTCGACGACCTCCCCGAACAGGCATTTTTCATGGTCGGGACCATCGAAGAAGCGATGGAAAAGGGCGCGCGCTTGAAAGAAGAGAAGTAGAAGGGCAGAGGCGCATTTCTGTCCCGGCGCCAAAGCCCTGTGGTGCCGGAACGAATTGTGCTCTGCAAGAACCCCGATTCGAATGGCAAAGACATTCCACGTTGACATTGCGAGCCCCGAGAGGATAGTCTACAGGGGGGAGGCGGCATCGCTCGTCGTTCCGTGCGAATTCGGCTATGCGGGCATACTCGCAGACCACGCGCCTATGGCGGCGCGCCTCGTTAAAGGGAAGATAACCGTGCGGGACAGCTCTCTGGCGACCGTCACTTTTAATTCGGGAGGCGGGGGATTCCTCGAGGTCCTGAAAAATAACGCGACGCTCATCCTCGATGTTGTCACGAGCGCTTAAAGGTCCGCGTGAGACGCTATGGCGCGTCGCAACACCGAGGGCGTGTCGCGATAGAGAGAAGGGGAAAGTGTATGCCTGAATTGCGATATAACATGATCTCGCGGGAATGGGTGGTCATCGCTACTGAAAGGGCCAGGCGCCCCAAGGATTTTAAGAAGGCCTCACAAGAGGCAAAGGCCCTTCCCGGCTATAAGAAGGAGTGCCCGTTCTGTCCCGGGAACGAAAGCGAGAGCGAGGCCGAGACGTTCCGCATGGGAGACGAAAAGGCGTGGTCGGTGCGGGTCGTCCCTAATAAATTTCCCGCGCTCTCTTCTCAGGAAAAGCCGACGAGGAGGATCGAGGGCGATTATGTTTCGATGCGGGGGTTCGGGATCCATGAGGTGATCGTGGAGCATCCGCGCCATAACGCCATTATCCCCCTGATGACCGATGTCGAGGTCGGGGATATAATCAGGACGTACAGGGCGCGTTATATATCGATCCGTAAGACCAAGGGCATTGAAGCGATCGTTATCTTCAAAAACCACGGCCCTCTCGCAGGGACCTCTCTTGAACACCCCCATTCACAGCTCATCGCGACCCCTGTCGTCCCTCCCCAGGCAAGGAGCCGTATCGAACAGGCAGTAGGCTTTTTTGACTTTACGGGGCGGTGTATCTTCTGCCACACCCTTGAAAAAGAGCTTCGGGAGGAGAAGAGGATCATCGTAGAGACGGAAAAGTTCGTCTCTTTTATGCCGTATGCCGCCCTCTCGCCTTTCCATATCTGGCTTTTTCCCCGGCGACACGCCTCCAGCTTTGCCGGGATCACCGAAGAGGAGATCGACGATCTCGCACGAAATTTGAAGACGACCCTCGCAAAGCTCTATCACGGCTTGGGTAACCCCGATTTCAATTACACGATCCATTCGATCCCCGTCAACGAAACGGAGAGCGAGTATTGTCACTGGTATATAAGCATCATTCCCAGGGTGAGCCAGATGGCCGGCTTTGAACTTGGGTCCGGTATTTTTATCAATGTGGCCCTGCCCGAGGAGAGCGCGCAATTTTTACGTCAGGTCACGCACCCGTGACGCACGGACCGTTTTGAGGTTAAAAAAAACAGAGAGGTATGCTATAATCGCTTTCAGAGGGCGCGGTCGCCCGTACGGGGATGGCGGGCGCTGAAGGTGGTTTAAAAAAAAGGAGGCAGGGGATATGAAAAAGCTCTTCGTCGTTGTCATAGTGATCGCAGCGTTCTCGAGCGTGAGCATCTTCTCCTATGCGGGAGAGAAGGATATTCTGAGGCAAGGCCTCTTGGGGGCCGGCGCAGGGGCAGCGGGCGGCTGGGCGTCAGGGGCCAAGGGTAAGAATGTGTGGAAGGGCGCTCTCGCAGGCGCCGGAGTGAATGTCGTCGGCGGGGCGCTATTGGATTCGATGAGCGGCGAGCACGTCGATACCGTGGAACACGTGGACAAGATGAGCACCCAGGATGCGTATAAAGAGGGTTATAACGACGGGTTCAACAACGGCTATAAGCAGGGGTATACCGAAGGCTTTAAAGACGGCGTAGCTGAGATGAAGGCAAAATAGGAAGGATCGATCGTCCTTAACGCCGTACCGCGAACAAGGAGCGTGCCATGTCCCCGGTCCAAATGATATTGTATTATACCCCGACTCTATATCTCGGCATCGCATTAGTTGCGATGTCAGTACTCCTGTCCGTCGGGGGGGTGCTCATCGTGCGCCGTTATATTTCCCATCAAAAATTGAAAGTCCACCATGACGTAGCCGGTGCGATATTCGGTACGCTGGGAATGGCGTACACGGTGCTCATCGCGTTTGTCGTCGTTGTCGCGTGGCAGGGCTTCGACAAGGCAAGTTTAAATACGGAAATGGAAGCCAATTTCTTAACCGACCTCGTGAGGGATTCCGAGGCCCTTTCACGGCCTTTCGCACAGCAGGTGCGTGCTCTGGTAGACGACTACGTAAAAGCGGTTGTCAATGAGGAATGGAAGACGATCGCGCGGGGGAAACCGAGCGCTCACGTACAGGAAGTAGTAAATAAATTGGGGACGCTGTACAGCGGCTACGCGCCCACCACCGTGACCGAAGAGGTCTTTTTCAGGGAATCGGTGCACAAACTGAATGAACTATCTGAACTGCGAAGGCAGCGGTTAGTCGACGCGAAAAGCGGGCTGCACCCCGTACTCTGGTTTGTGCTCATAATCGGAGGTATAGGGACTATCGTATTCACTTTTTTCTTCGGCGCGGAAGATATAAGAGCGCAGATCCTGATGACCTCTATATTGGCCGCATTGATAGCGCTCATTCTGCTTACGATCATGGTATTCGATTTTCCGTTTACCGGTGACGTAAATGTCTCACCCGATGCCTTCACGCAGATGATCAAGTATTGAAGCGGCGCGATTTCCGGCGCATGCTGCCACAACACCCCTCAAATAATGGATTGACCAAATAGTCGGAGAGGAGTATCATATACGCATAATTTACGCCGCGAGAAACATCCCGTATGAAAGATCGCGGTAAGGAGGCCGTATGGCGCTCAAGGTCACCATAGAGAAAAGGCAGGATGGGGTTTTGGTAGTGTCGCTCGCGGGCTCTATCGATTCTGACACGTACGCCGAGTTCGAGAAGAAAGTGACGGCCGCCTTAGGGCCGTCAACGAGGGCGGTTGTCTTTAACATGGAAGGCGTGACCTACGTGAGCAGCATAGGGTTCGGCATGATATTCAAGATAAAGCAGGCCCTTGAAAAGGACGGAGGAACGCTCGCGATCGCAAATCTGCAACCGGATGTCAAAAAGATATTCGACGCGGTAAAGGTGATCCCGGAATCCCTTTTCGCGACCATGGAGGCAGCAGACGAATATCTCGACGCCTTCATCGCCAGGATACACAAGAAAAGTACGGAAGAGTGAAGGTCCGATAGGAGCAGCGCCGCAGCGCGAAGTGAATCTCCTTGAACCCGATTTTTTAAAGGATGGCCCTGTACACTACCCCGCCCTTTCAGCCGGGGATGCTTCGGGGGTTTAGAAAATGAGAAAATGTGCGTTCAGAAGAACAGTGCCTGCCGTTCTGCTGCTCCTGCTTTCTGCGGCGTCGATCGATAGGGCCTATTGCCAGGACTACCTCAAAGAACTGGATGACATACGGGTGTCGATGGGAGAGTTTGGGAAGAAGATGCCGGAAAAGATAAGGAGCTCCCCCGATAGCGACATGAGGACCTTTGAGAGGTTGTTCGAGATCAATACGTATGCGCTCACCACGATCGAGGCATACCTGAAGATGCTAAAGATCGCGATCGCATCGGAAGGTACGATCAATCAAGAGATCGTCGGCATTTTCAATGAATGGCTTCAGTTCATCAATAAATATTGCGCCGCTGACATGAAATATTTCGACGAGGCCCTCGCCGAAGCGAAAGACCAGTCTCTTGTTGACATCATAAAGGAAGCGCAGGCGAATATCGGCAATCTCTTCAAGGTCGCACGCAAGGGGATTGAGGAAAATCGAGATCTGCTGAAGTAGGCCGCACGGCGGGAGTGGCGCGAAAAAGGCTAAAGGCGAAAAGGTTCATTGGACAGGATCTGGTATCACCGGCTTCGAATCAGGCGTCCCTTTCCTGGATTTATTCTTGAGCCCATCCTTTATCTTCCTGATATCATCTTTTGCGGCGATTGTCAGCGATTCCTGCTTTTTTTCGAGCTCTGATGCATAGGTTCCGGAATAAGAGGAAAATGCCGTATCGGAGAGAGCGCCCTCACTGAGCAGGGCAATCCATATACCGCCTATCCCCGTATACGCGAGAAGCCTCTTGGCAAATCCGCTATGGTTCACGATATTAATGTGAAACGTCATTCCGCCCCTTTCACTGAATGCGCTCTAATGGAACCGCGCCCTTGAATTATTGATATACGGGCAAAACACTCCGACAGTAAAATTATACCATCAAGAGTAGGACCATTCCAGTTAGTAATATAGCTTTTTTATGACTTAACGTATTTCTCTCTATAATGCGCAATTCACCCTAAGAATAGGTCTTTTTCGCGGATTTACTGCTCCAGCGCGGCGTCTATCTCGTCTATTTCTAAGACTCCATTCTTGTTGAGGTCATACTTCGAGTAAAATTGCTTTATCTCCCACGATTCTATGTTACCGTCATTATTTACATCCATTGCCTCGAAGAGGTCGGCGTTTTCCTTGGACACCAAGACGTTTTGGAGGTCTACTTGATGCCTTTCAGCCCACATGAGCCTGTCTCGGTTGTCGACTATGCCATCCCCGTTGAGGTCATGATCGCGGACGTACTGATACGTCTTTGCATGGACCCTGGCTTTCGGATGAGGTCTTGTGGCTGCCGCCCGCGGCCTCGACCACCACCAGCCGAACGATTCTCCCGACAGAAGAACTACAAGAGCCCACACAAAAAGAAATGACACACGTCGCGTCATTGTTTTCATCGGCACGCCTCCTTATCTGTTACAGGTTCACCTTCTTGTGATGACGCTTGCCCTGAACATCTCTTCGAGACTTTCAAGGCCCATCCCGTAAACCTCCTCGACAGCCTGTGAGAAATCAACGCCCTGCGCGGTGGTACGAAGGAGCGTATACAATTTCTCGCTCTTGTATGAGGAGAGCAAGAACCTCACCAGGAGCGCGCTCTCTAAATAGAAGGTTTCTTTTCTGCCTTCAGGATACGATCTCATCCCCGCCAACTCGCGAAGGGGGATAAATTCTTTTTCCGGGATCGAGGACAGAGGGCCTGACGTATAACCTCCCGCTTCCGCCTGCATCTCGACGGCGCGCATGCTCACGAACTGGGCAAATCCTTCGTTAAGGAAGAGGGGCAGCGGGCCCTCGAGGAACCTGAATATTATTACATGGGTAAGTTCATGGGCGAGGCTCTGTTTCGGCGAGAGCCAGAACTCGTCCCGGAAGAGGAAGAGCTCCCAGCCGTTCGTATACGCGCGCACAGCCGAGCTCGCTCCCGCCCTCGCCTTGAACTCGTCCCACACCTTTTGGTCCGTGAAGATGAAGATGTGGTTCTTTTTCTTCCACGCGTCCTCCGTGATGCCCAAGAGGTTCTTGATCCAGTCGTAGTAGGTTTCGGAATGAGCCCAGACAGCCTCCGACGCTTTCTCGTCCATGAAATGGTAGACGAAGTGATCCGTCTCCGCATGTTTCCAGAGGTCCTTCTTTAAGGATAATGCGGCCCTCCCCGCCGGGCTTATGTCCTTGTCGGAGATGGTTTCCCACGAGACGGCAGGGATCTCTGCAAAGGCCGTGTGAGAGGCCCCGCACCACACCGTGACGAGCGCCGTGAGCGCCAGGAGCTCATTTTTGACCGTCTTTGTCCGTCGAGATAATAGCATCAAAGGATCTCCTGTGGGTCGTGGGCGCACCACCGTGCAGGTCCGATGTACCCGGGCGCATCGGACCTTTAAGCGGATGAGCAGAGGAGGGGGCCTCATGTGCGGCGTCTCTGGGTGCTGGTACCCCTTCTTTGCAGGATCTCGTCTATCTTGGCCAGCAGGTCGACGATCCGCACCGGCTTTGTGATATAAAGCTCGTCATAGAGCTGAGCGCCCTTGATCTTGGAGTCATCGTCGTCCAAGGCGCTTAGCATGATAACGGGTATCGCGATGGTATCGGGGCTCTCTTTCAGCTTCTCCAGGACTTCGAAGCCGTCCATCTCGGGCATGCGTATGTCGAGGAGGATCAACCCCGGCTTTATTATCCTCGCCAATCGAATGCCTTCTCTTCCGTCGAATGCGACATCCACCGAATAATTTCCTCTCAGTTCCAGGTTCTCTTTGATGATCATGCAAAAATCCTTTTCGTCATCGATGATCAATAGTTTCTTCCCGCTCATGATCGCGCCCCTTTCTCATCATACCATCGCTGCTCTCTCGACAGATGGTCTCCTTTCCAAATTATACATCGTAACGGCGTAAATCCCAAGGAAAAAGAGAGATCAGCTATTTTGCGCGTTCCTTACGGAACACGCTCTTCCCGGGTTTCTTTGTGGAACCCGGGGACGAGCTCGAGCGCTTTCATCGCGATCGTCATCTTGAAAAAAGGCACAGCCCTTCTTTAACGAACCTGAAAGCGTGTCTGAAATGCGAAAAGGCTGCTCATTGCCCGCTGAATTGCCTCATGATGAATTCCGAAAGCTTTTTTCCTGCGATCGAATGGGCCTTTGCGCCCCACTCGTGCCCCTCCGGGGAGCCGTAATCGGTAATTCCTTCAAACCACGGAGTCGCATCGCACACGTGCAGCAACCCGTTCGACTCGAGTTCGGACATCTTTTTTCCTATAGAAGGGAAATAGCCCAGTTCGCCTTCAGGGACCAACAGTGATAGTTTTACTCCATGACGGTGCAGGTCCTGCGCAAAAAGCTCCAGCAGCCGGCAGTAAAACCGGGCCTCGGGAGGCATGCCGGCGTCCCTTTGCGCTTTTCTCCTGAACGCTTCCAGCCCCGACTTCAACTTCCTTTCCGCAGAGAGCCTGAGGTACCAATTCCGGAAAAAGCAATAGAGCTGGCTTTGTTGAATGGCATAAGACCTCGACAGGAACCTCGCGATCCGGCTTTTGGTCTTCGTGGTATTGTGGAACACAAACCTGCCGCCATCGATGGCAGTGATTCCGTTCTCGAAGTCCGACACAGGGTCGTCGCGGTAAAACTGAAGGACGACTACCGCGGGGGCATAGAGCCGGCCGAGCTCGCCGTATCGCCTGATATGCTGGGTCAATCCCCACCCGGCACACGACAGGTTGATTACGTTGAACCTGTCTCCCAGCGCGCGAGCCAGTATCGCGGGATACTCCTCTCCGTCGTTAACGCCTATGCCGAAAGAATTCGAATCCCCAAGGACGATTATGTTCCTTTTGCCGCGAGGATCGGACGGCGGTATCGCCGCTCCCCTTGAGCGATTTTCATTTGTCGTGTACGTAAACTTCCATTTCCTTGGACATTCGTCGACGATCGTCGCATTTTTCGGGAAGATAAAACCGTATTCGGGGGAATATTCCATGCGCGGATACATCGATGCCTGGGGGCAGAAGAGCCTCACCGACAGCTCTCCGAGCACAAAGATAACGGCAATGCCTGTGAGGGCGGACGCCAGATAAGAGATAGTGCGTATGCGGTCGTGAGGCGTCTTCATTTTTCGGAGTCGCACGTCAGCATACTTAGGGACGTTTTCATGCATGCCTCTAAGAATAAAAGCGCGGAGGCGCGGATGGAAGGCCGGCCCCTTACGATCATGAATGCGATCCCGCCCGTTCTTTTACTAGCGGGATCTTGCTCATGAAAATTAGGGAACCGAAAATGCACGCGCACCCGCTTATCAAAAGCGTATACGGGGCGCCTATCTTGCCGGCAAGCCCGCCTGCCAATAGGTTGCCGAGAGGCACCATCCCCATGAACGCGATAGTGTAGAGGCTCATCACCCGCCCGCGTTTATCGTCTTCCGTAAAATGCTGCAGAAGCGTATTGCTCGATATCATGTGGACCATCATCCCAAAACCGATGCACAACATCAGCGCCAGGGACAGCCAAAGGAAGCGGGAGAAGGAAAAAAGGACAAGCCCCGCTCCGAAGATGGCGGCTGCTATAGAAATGACCCTTTCCAGCCCGTGGATGTTCTTCTTCGATGCAAGATAGCCGGCGCCTCCCAGGGCGCCCAGGCCGGTCGCTCCCATAAGAAAACCCAGGGTAGAGGCGCCCCCTCTCAGGATGTCTTTCGCAACAACGGGCATTATGACCAGAAATGACATTCCCGTCACACTCATGAGCGTGACGAACAGCAATATATATCTGATAGGCGTATTGCCGAAGGCATACGCGACGCCTTCTTTCAGCGCCGTTATGACGTGGGAGTCCTTGTCGTGTACGGCCCGCGGCCTGATCCTCATGGATACAAGTGCGATGATGACCGCGAGAAAGCTTATGCCGTTGAGCAGGAAACACACTCCTTCGCCTGCGGCAGAGATGAGCACTCCCGCGACGGAAGAACCGATTATTCTGGCGGAATTGAATATGAAAGAGTTCAAGGCGATGGCATTCGCCAGGTCTTTCCTGTCCTCAACCATGTCCACCACAAAACTCTGTCTCACGGGCGCGTCAAACGCATTGACCACCCCGACGAACGTGCTCAAGACCGCGATATGCCACACCGCGATGGCGTTCGTAAAGGCCAAGAGCGCCAATATGAACGCCTGCACCATTGCGAGAGCCTGCGTGATCACCAGGATATTTTTGCGGTTCCAGCGGTCGGCCAGGACGCCTGCGAATGGGGACAGCAGAAAAACGGGGAATTGGCTGGTAAAGGCTATCAATCCCAAGAGAAACGCCGAATTGGTGAGACGATAGGTGAGCCAGCTTACCGCGATCAACTGCATCCAGGTTCCGATGAGAGATATGCTCTGGCCCGCGAAGAAGAGCCGGTAGTTCCGAAAGCGCAGCGCCCGGAGGACGAACCTTATGCCGGTAATATTGTCAGACACGAGCCCGTTGGAATTCATATGCTCGACCCCATGATCTCGCGAGCCCCGCGGACAAAGGCTGCAGGGCTATGGTTACGTGAGTGAAAGCGCGGTCATTTATCCATCTTTTTAATGACCCGGGAGCCGAGAAATATCAATCCGACACCGATGATGCCCATCGTTATCCATAAAATATACGGTTTATCCTCGGTCCATGGCCTACGCTCTTTGAACGGCTCATATTTATCGTTTCGGATTTGATTGCCGAGGGCTCCCTTTCCGAAACTATCGGCTGCCTTTCCTCTTATAACATCGCCCAGGTCATAGCTGACGGTTTTTGCGGCCGGATTTCCGTAAAGGAGCTGATAGGAAGTCGCTTTTTCGGGAATAATGACCAGGAGCCTCTTCAGCCCGCGTCCCGTGACGGACGCGAGCGTGATCGGCCTGTTGTCGCCGTTAAAGACCCTGATCTTTGTATAGCGCACTTTCGCCTCTTTGAAACTCACGCTTAAGTTCTCTTCGGTTTCATTATCGACCGAAATAGAGAATATGACGCTGTGCGCGAGCCTCGCCCATTCTTTGGCGTCATTACTTCCTTCGACCTCGACCTTTCTGAAAAAATTGGACTGGCCTGTGGCAAGGTCGATCCTGGATAAGGGCGCGTTCTTCACGCCAAAATCAACGATGTTCTCAACGCTTTTGGACTCCGCGTGTGCCTGCGTCTTAGTGACGGTGCCCTTGAAGGTATCTTCTTCGGCGTTCGTCCTCACCGTGTGAAATGCTTCCACGCCGCGCAATTCCACGGGTTCTTTATCCTGGTCATGGGGCACTCGCACGCGGACGAATCTGTAGCGTGCCTCGGGGAACTGGACTGACAGGCTCTCCTCCGAATATCTGCCGAAACCGTATCCCTCGTAGATCTCGCTCGTGTAGTGCTCGAAGTACTTTTCCCTCATCTCAAAAGCGAGGGAATAGATGACAATATCTTTTCGGAGAGTCGACCATGTCCTGTTGTCGTTCGATCCCTCTATAGTGATCTTCCTGAAGAAGTTATTGCTCTCGGGCTCGACTTTTACTCTATTGAAAGGTTTCAGCGGTTCCATAAGCTCGGCCGCGATGACGCTCTCCGTCTGGGTCACATTTTTTGAAATGACTTTCGACCGGAGCTTCTGTTCTTTTTTGACCTCCTCGCGAATAAGGACTGCATAGGGGTACTCTTCGCCTTGTGGGCCTATTACCCTCAGATCGCTCAGGTCGGATTTAGCCGAATTGTAGACCTCTTGGTCCAGCGGTATCGCTATTGCCTTCCTGGATTCATCGATGATCCGGATAGGCTTGCTGAATTCCCAATATTTTTGGATGATGCCGCCGAACGCTTGCGCTGCCAAGAAAATGGATATCGTAACGCATGCTATCGTGCCTATACGTCTGCCCATCTCTGCCTCCGCTTTGCATGTGGCCGTGTTTATCGATCCCTTAACGCGAAATCACGGATCTCGTCTCTATACTTCTGGTAGAAGAACGACGCGATGATCAAGACTATGCCCAGGCTTATAAATGATATGATCCGATACGCCCTGTCAAGCTGGGAGAGGTCAAGAAAGAATATTTTAAGTACTGCCACTCCGAAAACGACGAGGGCCATCAGACGGAGGGCCCTGAACTTCCTATAGATGCCTACCGCGATCATCATAAACGCGTAAATGACCCATAGAAGGGACAGGGTCAGTTCCCGCGCGCTGAATAATTCGCCGTAGGATGTGAGGAACGCCTTGAGAAGGTCGAAAGGCTTTTTCCCTTCCGTCAAGGGGGATGCCTTGACGTGCGCTATGTGCGCGAAATATGTCGTTGACTCGACCGAAAGCTGGACCAACAATACGAAATTGGCCGCCAGCACCAGGAACGTTGACATCGCGCGCTCGCCGGAGGTCGCAAGGGCCTTATTTTTCTTGTATAACCAAGCTGCCGCGAATAGCGCGGCAACGATGACCAGGTAGGTAAACATCCTTTCGTTCACAAGGAATCTGTTCTTCGCATACTGGTAGGGGTCATAAGAATAGTCCAATAAGAGGATCTTGAAGATGCTGACGAGGCCTATAGCCACGCCGAACTTTCTAATGTCCGAAAATTTTAACCTGAACCCTAACCATATCAGGAGGAGGGCTTCGAGGGCCCAGCTGATGGCGATCCAGTTATATTTCAACTGGACCGGTATGGAGATCGTCACAAACAGGACGGCCAGCCCCACATAGCTGAGGACGAGCGCCTTGTCTTCTTTGCATCTCAAAAGAGCGCTGTAGGAGTAGACGATGTACACGCATCCCAGCGAGATCGGCAAGAGGCCCGGCAGCGTGCCGGCGAACGGCTGCAGGATGATAGAGAGCCATGAAAAATATGCCAGGCCGTTCACCAGCACCAGGATGATGTCGGTCCTGTCGGACCTGCTTTTATGTAGCAGGTTCCGCAGGATCGAAAGGAAGCAAAATAACGCAAAGAAGGCCGTGGCAAATGACCCGGCCAAAAGCCAATTTTCCTGCGTGTAGCGCGCGGAAAACCAGTTATAGAAAACGGCGTGCGTTAAGAAGAATGTGCCGATGTTGAGCGCTCCCCACTTTTTGTAAAGGCTTATATATAATACCCCCAGGTCCAAAAGTATGACGTACGAAAGAAGCAGGGACGGCGCCAGATTTTGCGGCCCAAGGAGAAAAGGGGTCAGGAACCCGCCCACGACGCCGATCACCGCGGAGCTGACCCAATCGGTGCGCGTGGACCAAAAGCCGCAATAAAAAGTAACGATGCTCATAAAGAGAAATGCCGGAAGGAGCCCTATGAGATGGTAGAACCCGAACGCAGCGAATATGGACAGGTACAGTATGCCCACGCCGCCCCCGTGGAGCCCCTGGGATATCACGGCGTAATTTTTCCGCCTCGTGAATTCGCTCCCCACGATCATCCCGAACCCCGCGATGAGCCCCAGGATAACGCGGCCCAATTCGCCAATCCAGCGATTGTCAAATGCGTATTTCAGGAAGAAGGCCACTCCGAGAAACAGGGCGAGCAGCCCAATGCGATTGAGCCATACCAGGCCGATGGTTGATTCGATATCCTTCCTGCGCGTTTCTTTTATGGGCTTCTGCGGTTGAGCCGCGGGCCCGGGGATCTTTTCGACTTTCGGGGCGCTGACCGTTCCCGCCCTTTCCGATACCGCCGGTTCGATGCTGAGGGCTTTCTCTATTTTGTTGAGGCGGGCGTCAATTTTTTGGAACTCGGAATTAATATCTTTGGCAAAATTTAGAAACTGATCGCGCGAAATATTCGAATCGCTCATTTCAGAAAGTTGGGCCCCGCATTTTAAACAGACTTTCCAGGAATCATCGTATTCCTTTTTGCATTGAGGGCAGACTCTCATTTACACACCTCCTTTGAAATATCATCTCGAATTATGGGGGATCCCGGGGGATTTTCAACGCCCCCTCGCTATCCATTAAGTTCAAAGTTCTCTTCTTCCCGCGAAACTCCTTTTTCACTTCCGGCAACAGGAGGTAGACAAAAGAGACGGCAAAGAACGAGAGTATGATGACAAGGAAGCCTGGAACAAAGGCCTTTTTAGCGGAAAATATTCGGGAAATACCGGAGAAGAACATGAAAGAAATAAATATAAGGGTCAACACACGCGCCCACATTTTTTTCGATATAAGGCCCAGGCCGGATACGATGAATATCGTGTTTATCATATTTCCCGCCGCAAAGAACCCGTGCCGCATGGTCACGCCGCACATAGCATAACTGCCTAATGTAATAAAGATCATACCGATAGCGGCTATGCCCAAATACCATTTATTTCCCATGGGCCCTCTGCAAGGAAAACAGGGAAGGACTCTGTGCCATATGTAATTATACCACTTCCATTTTGAAATGGAATAAAAACCCCGAATAGAAAAAATAGGGACAGAAGGGGAAGAGCTGACGGGTCACCAGGTCACAAAGTCACAAGGTCACCCGTAGAAGCACGTAACGTGGTGACGTGGTGTCTTGGTGACGTGGTGACTTACCATTACTGCGCAATACGATATACGCAATACGAGCAAGCCTCTAGTCTGTGGTCTACAGTCTACAGTCTGTCTTAGGGTTTAGGGTGTAGGGGTTAGGGTTTAACGAATAGCGTGTAGCATATAGTTTCGTATTGCGTACTGCGTACGGCGTACGTTATTCAGTCACCCACCCGCTTTACCTGTTGAGCGTGTGGTGAGATGAAGGAAGCGATTTTTGTGTTCCCGCGAAGGGGCCCCCGAGGGGTTCGAATCGAGCGGGACGTAAAAACCGCGAGCGGGCATGGTTCCCGAGCCCGCTAAAGAATGTGTGCGAGGGAGAGCGAGCGGTTTTTCTCGAGCACAATTTTTCTCGCTGGGAAAAATTGTGCGTTCCCGCGAGATAGAACCCCGAGAGGGGAAACCGAGCGGCAGGACCCGAAAAATTCTTTCATATCTACAAGAGTTACCTAATTATTGAGCAGTTACAACCGTTCCGCATGCGCCCCCGCGATACTCGTTGTATTTCCTGCTCCCCTGATAGTATAATATCCGCTATGGATCCGAAAATATATTTAGCCCCTATGTCCGGCGTTACGGACCTTGCCTTCCGGCTTGTAAGCCGCAGGTTAGGCGCAGCACATTGCTTCTTCGAGATGCTCGACGCAAGGGCGATGCTGTTTGACCAACCCAAGAACAGGCGCCTCCTGAAAACCCTTAAGAGAGACCGCCCCATCGCCGCGCAATTGGTGGGCGCGGACCCCTCCGAGATGCTGGCTGCCGCTGAGAAGCTTTTGAGTCTTGTCGATATATCCTTTTTGGATATAAATAGCGCCTGCCCCGCAAAAAAGATAATGAAAAAGGGAGCCGGCGCGGCCCTGTTAAAAGATACGGCGAGGCTCGGTAAGATCATTAAAAAATTGGCTTCAAGACTCCCGATCCCCGTCACGGTCAAGCTAAGGTCCGGCATTTATATACGGGATATGAGGGGATGCGTAAGGACTGCGCAGGTATGCCAGTCGCACGGGGCCTCTACCGTCTTTATACACGGCAGGACACTGTCGCAGGGTTATTCCGGCGATATCGACTATGAATCGATAAGGGCTGTCAAAGAGTCCTTAGAGATACCGGTGTTCGGGAGCGGGAATATATTTAACCCTTTCATGGCTAAAAAGATGCTCGACGAAACGGGGTGCGACGGGATACTGGTGGCGAGGGGCGCGCTCGGCAACCCCTGGATATTCAAAGATATCGAGGATTATCTGAAAAATGGAAAGGCCCCCAAAGATCCGGGTCCCGCAGTGAAGAAAAAGGTCCTCAAGGAACACCTCGCGTATATAGAAAAGCATAAGGAGACGCTGCCTGCCCATAAGATAGGCTTCATGGGCAAGGTAACGTCGTGGTATCTCAAAGGCCTTCGTAATGCCGCGAGGATCCGCGAGAAAATATTCAAGGTAAGGTCGTATGAGGAGTTACTGGACTTGATAGACCGCGTTGACAGGGTCCCGCATCGGCAGGCGCGTGTGCGGGAATAGGGAAGGAGTTGTCCCCCGCGACCCCCTCTCGGGTCGGTATTTCGCGGGCGTATTCTCACGTGCGGGTCCTGTCGCTCGGTGTCCACGATTCGTATTGCGTATTGCGTACGGCGTGTTTAGCGTTTAGCGTATAGCGGTTAGCGTTTAGTGAAAACGAAAGCATCCCTTGTTATCCAGTCACCCGTCCGCTTTCCTTAGTGAGCGTGTGGTAGAGCTTTTTCGATGACCTAAAACGAGTTATGTGAGCACAATGAAAATGTTAGGTCTTTTGTGAAGGAGAAAAACGGTTCCTTGTAACAATGTCTTGATACGAAAAGAGCCAAGCATGTCTGAGGCCGCCTCCGCGCGGCCGAGTTGCGC
>CAYHAE010000015.1:0-40612 GCA_964354545.1 uncultured Planctomycetia bacterium | reverse complement strand
ATTTTAGAGGGTTCCCTCTAAAATAAGTTCGGATAATGTCGGTCAGCCACCGCCAGTAACATAACATGGTGTTCTTGCGAGCATTATGATACCCGTCTGTACGACGGGGTTCGAACTCAAAAAGGGGGTTATAGGGGGAAAAGATCGTTTCCCCCTGTCATATACACATCTTTGCGGAAGGAAAAGGAACAGCGAGGCTTGCCACTATACGGCAAGGTCGAGCGTTAAGGAAAAACCATCAGGGTTTTTCCTTAAGGAGTTTTTGCCGAACAAGACTTACCATAATAGATAACGCTGTGGTCGCAGTGAGGCAAAAACGACGTGAGAACCCCTCGTCCCAGCAGTAACTGGCTATAAATCAGTTACTTAGCCGTAATTGGTTGGAAATATAACCAGTTACGGCTTTTCAATTTTACGAAGTAAAATTGATCCCGAAGCCGCGACGAACAGGAGCGGATGAAGGATCTAAGATTTCACACGTATTTTGAAAAATCGCAATATTCTTGGAAGCGATGGCCCGTCCTGCGAAGTCCATACCGCAGTATTACGTATTAAGGGGCGAAGTAGGGCACAAAAATGGCACAGTAAATTGTGAATATGGGACAATCCAAGAAAGTAGTCCCCCATAAATAATGGGTTGGCACTAAAAGGACCGGCCCCAAGAATTTACACAAGACGTTAGTAAGCTGACATCTTTTTTTGTTAATGAGGACGAGATGGAGGGGGACACATGACCGAAAGAAGGCTGTTCATCAGTGCTGGCTTGGCAGCGATCATGATCGTGGCTGCCTTGGTTTGCCCGCTGTTACGGGCTGCTGACAACACAGACAAGCAGCCTGCGGAACGGACCGTACCGTATCAGAGAATACGTGTCGGCGATTACCAGAACACGGTCAGCTGGAATAGGGAGAAGCATGCAGTGCTATGCGCCCTGATTCAGACACCCGCTCAGTACGGTCTCTTGTTCCATTCCACCGCGGTCATGCACTCGAACCGGCCATTCGCCCCTGATGCAGAACTCTATAGGAACGAACAGATTCTTGTTGTTGCCCGGGTGATGGTTTGCCCGCAGGATCATCAACTGGACAAGGTCTTCGAAGTAGAGAGGATCGCCGCTAAGGACGAGGAATTGGAGTTCCACTATCGATTCAATGAGCCCAAGTCGACCGAAACGTTTTTCGTGGCGAACTCCTTGGCCGTACGTATCCCCAGGCACAACTATAAGAAAGTGACTTTCTTTGAGAACGGGAAACAGGTTGGAGAGTTAAAACCATCCGAAGGGCAATGGTCGGTTCCGGCTATGCCTACGGAGCAGGATAAATTAGCCGGTTATACGGATAGGAAATAGGGTCCGTTTCTCCCGGAGCCACATCTCCCGGTCTCTATTCCGGGCATAAGCGGCAGCATACCGCCTAAGAAGGATTTCTGAAATATTTTTGCAGGAATTTTGCCTCTTTTTGCGTCTTTATATATAGAGGGCGTGAATGGAGGCTTTGTTATGCCAAGACGGGGTCGAAATGAAACGGTCGGGGTATATTCTCTCCATCACATGCTCCTTGGGAAACGGGCCCCGTTAGAGCAGAGTACAATCTTTTATGCCAAAGGCAGATTTGATGATATAATGACAGCGGATACTTTGTATGAGGTCCTTAGATCTATCGCGCAGGAATGAACATCAAAATATCGTGACTATGTGCCGGGATCATGTCCGTACGAGAAAGTTTTAGATAAGGTTATGATAGGCTGATAGGTTAATGGGGCGGCTCCAAATGGACCGTCCGCATACTCCATAAAAAACAGAATAAATTATGGTTAAGATAAAAAATAAGGGCATAAAAAAAATCCTGAGCAAGTTTTACCCGTATCTACACTATGTGGAAGAGAATGTAATTCCTGATGGCCTGGAAGGAAAAGACCCGACATCGGGCGAACCGGCCGAATACATAGGGCATGCGGGCATCGACATGCGCGATACGGATCAATTAGCCAGTCTAAGCAGATGGAAACGGCTCTACGGCGAAATATTCACGAAATTACGAACCGACCCGATGATAAATCTCCACTGCGCGGCCAATAAATGCGTTCATAACGGCTTTTACAGTACGCCTGACGCGGAAGTGTATACAGCGACCATATTGGATCATAAACCGGCGAACATCATAGAGGTTGGCTCCGGATTCAGCACTATGATCGCAAGAAGGGCAGTAAATGAACTTAATAATGGCTGCAAGATCACTGTTATAGATCCTCAGCCCAGGACGAATATTACCGATTTTGCCGATGATATCAGTTATAAACGCGTCGAAGACATAGCGATCGATGATATTTTGTCAAAACCCAATTCCATTATATTTATCGATTCGAGTCACATCATTAGATCCGGAGGCGATCTGCCATATGTCTATAACAAGCTGCTCCCGAATTTATTACCGGGAACACCCGTTCATGTCCATGATATATTTATTCCATATGATTATCCCGTTAAATATCAAAATAGGCTCTATACCGAACAATATATACTTCAGGCCCTGCTTACGCACTCAAATAAGTTCAAAGTGTTATTTGCTGCGCACTATATGTGCCATAATTATCTTCAGCTCATGCGAGAATCCATAAGTGAATGTATAGGCGGCGAAAATCCTTCTACCGGCGGCTCATTCTGGTTCGAGGCAGGGAAATCAGGGGACGGTCCATAAGGCGTCGGCCTGTAAATAGGGACTAAATAGGGACAGCGACCGTTTTTGTTCAAAAAATATACACACCAAAGATTTTTCGCGATCGTAAAAATGGGGCAGTGTCAAAAAGGGACACACAGCTTATGGAGTGCCGCAGAGTGACACGTTCCTTAAAATATCCGAACAAACTGACACCAAAAACTAAAGCGTGAAGAGAGAAAGGTTAAGTGAAGCTGATCACTAATAGAATGTGCAGAGCACGGTATAAGGTTCAAACGAAAGCAAAGAGGATCTTAAAGAAGAAAAAGTTATGGGAAGCGGTCTCGAAGCTTTTTTTCCCAAAGTAAATGCAGACCGGGGGGTAGACCGTCCCCGAGCACCTCTTGTGAAGATCGAAAATAGAGTTGATATTATATGAAAATACCGTCACCTCGATTTGCATCGGGACCGTTTAGTGACAAAAACAGGAAGAATGCAGAAGAGGTTAAGGCCATGCCCGAGAGCCGGCCGTATGCCTGTATTAGGGATGTCCTTGGGTATGTATACACGAAAATAAGGAAGATAGTAAAGAAGATAATAAAGACGATCATCAAGCCCGGTTCTTTACCATGGGTAAATATCTCAAAGATCGAGGATCTCTTTCGCAGTATGCTTATTTTAAAACCCCCCACGCCGCCAATTTCCTTTCATAGAATAATCGAGTCCTTTTCATCAATGCATAAAGATATTTTTTTCATCGAAGTCGGGGCAAATGACGGGGTTACGGACGATCCGATCAGTGAATTTATTACGAGAGATCACTGGTCAGGTATTATGGTAGAACCCGTCAAGTATCTGTTTGATGAGTTAGTTTCACATTATAAGATTCGTGAAAATCTGATATTTGAGAATGCTGCAATTGCAGAAAGAAACGGGGTCATGGATTTTTACTATTACAGAAAAACCGAAAAGATCCCTAAATGGTGCGGTGGCGGAGGCAGTCTAATAAAAGAAGGGTTTCAAAACAAGCCGGACTATATGCAATATTTGGTCACGGAAAAAGTAAAGTGCGTCACCCTTGAGGCTTTGTTGCAAAAATATAATGTTAAACATGTCCATCTTTTTCTCATAGATACGGAAGGCTACGATTATAAAATAATAAAACAAATGGATTTTACTAAGATCAAACCAAATGTGATCCTATATGAGGATATGAACTTAACAGTGAATGATTACAACGATTGTATACGATATCTAAGAAAAAATGGGTATCAATTATATAAGGAAGGGTATAATATCCTGGGTCTATATGGAGTTGACATGTGAATCTTCAACAAAATAGGGACACCTGTCCCTATTTTCCAGGACCGCTGCGAGGTCTATTCCTTCCGGAAAAAAGGGGCGGTTCTATCTTCCCGGTATTATAAATAAATGGAGCCATCCCAATTTTCTAGTATATATTTCGATAGAAGGGCATATCGCTTGGTGTATAGTATGAAGAAATATTTAACCTTGCTATTGATACTATTATTGGTAATACCCGCTGTTTCAGTACGTTTTGTGGGCCATGAAAAACGGGATTTTTTCACTTACGATGAATTCTGCTTTTATGCAGCATCCGATGCGGTACCGATAATAAAAGAATTATTGGCCGATTTCCCCGCCATAATAAAAAAAGGCACTCTGTATTCCGGTTACATAGCAAAGATCGCGGATTACACCGTGGCAGCCGGAACGCTTTTCCCCACCTATTTATTTCTCGCGATGATATCAAGTTC
The DNA here is from genome assembly GCA_964354545.1 of uncultured Planctomycetia bacterium. Classification (GTDB taxonomy): domain Bacteria; phylum Omnitrophota; class Gorgyraeia; order 2-01-FULL-45-10; family JAHFGN01; genus CAYHAE01. The sequence continues at coordinate 36,180 of CAYHAE010000015.1, read as the reverse complement.
CATGTTCGGGATCCGTCCGGAGGCGGCTTTTTACATGAATGCCGCATTCGGGGTTTTAACACTGCCTGTTTTTTTCTTATTATGTAAGAAGCTTTTTTCTACCAGGGCCGCTTTATTCTCAACTTTTATCATGGCCTTTTCGCCCACCCATATTTTTTATTCCAGGTCCGGCCTCGCGTGTGCCATGGCGCTCTTTTTCCTCGTCTGCGCATTTTATTTTTACGTAAAAAGCGGGGAAGGTGCCGCCAATAAAAGAAACAGGATCGCCACCGGTATTTTTTTAGGGTTATCCGCCACCTCTCATCCCGTGTATCTATTCTTTCCGATAGTCTTTTTTATTTTAGAGGTCTATAAGCTCGCTTTCGAAAAAGACAAGCTGCGATGGCTCGTGCTTAATTTTTATTCTTTCATGTCGTTCTTTTTTGTGATCGCATTATGGGAGGCGCCCCATTTTGCCGCTTATCTCGATTTCGCCATAAAAGGGAAAACGTCATTTTTTAAAAATTATTTTCTTAGCTCGGTCCCTTTGAATAACATGAATAGTTATCTACACAGTTTTTTATATGGCCTTGGCGCTGCAAGGGACATATATACGCGTCAGGCCAAGTCGCCGCTGGATAGATATTATTTTTTTGAGTATCTCCGCCTGGCAGAAGGCATAGCTTTCATTTATGTCATGGCCGTCTCTCTCGGTTTTTTAGTCTACAGGTTCATCAGGACAAGGGATCATAAGCCCCTTCTCATAATATCATGGGCTGTTTTGCCGTTCTTGTTCTACAGCCGGGCCCATTTTATTTTACAGGCCCGGCATTATTTTTGCCTTATGCCGGCACTATTCATAGCGATCGGTTATTTTCTTGATTCCCTGTTGAAATCCGGCCGCAATAAAATGCTCGCACTTATTTTTATTACTCTCTACCTTGCCGATTTTGCCGTCAATTCGGCGATAAACACCGGTAAGATAATTAAAAGAGGACCGAGGCTGAAACCCATAGTCGATTATATACAGAAAAACGGTCTGGACGACATCATAGCAAACTCGACAGCCCTGCATTTTGATCGCGCAAAGTATTATACTATCGTAAACCTGCCCGGGTTTGTCACATCGATAAAGACCGATGCCGGTCCCGGATGCCGGTCTTTAGTAGCTATAAAATCTAAAAGATACCTTAAAAAGATCGTTATGCCAAAGGTGTGGCTGAATTGGGACAACGACCTCAGGCCCCTTTATGAAAAAGGCTATCTGCGCTATTGCATAACCAATATGAACGAGTCTGGCCTCCTGCCTTCACGGCTGTTTGCAAAGGCAAAGCCGCTTGCATATGTTGACGACCCTCATTTTGTTTACCCGCCGGGGATATACGATTCCAGGGGTTATGCGGAGTCGCAGATGTATCTGAAGAACAAGGCACGAAGATATATCGGCCTCTACGATCTACGCGATATCTATGGAGAGAGATGAAAGCAGAAAGGAGGTGCGAGCCGGCTTATGATATGTGACCACCTCGAACGCGAAACATATAGATCCGATATACCGCTGCTTCATTATTGTAATAAATGCGGACTCATCTTTACCGATCCGCGGCACGATACGAACGGTCTTTATGATAATTATTATAACGAGACGGCCGGCCGGTTCGGACTCGGGATCGAACGCGTCATCAGGATCTTTCGTTTTTTCCGGGCATTCAAGATATTCACGATCGCCCCTCACGCCAGGCACATACTTGATATCGGAAGCGGTAGGGGTTTAATGCTGTACTATCTGAAGAAATATTATAATTACCAAAAGGCAATCGGGGTTCAAATTTCTAAAAATGCGGCTGAGTTTTCGAGGAATAAACTGGGGCTGGAAATATATGACAAGGACTTATTAGAACTTTCCATCGACAACACACGTTTCGATATTATAACCATGTGGCATGTTTTAGAGCATCTTTCCTGCCCAGAAAAATATATAGACAAGGTGTGGCATATGTTAGGCGATAAGGGCACGCTGGTGATCGAGGTGCCTAATTTCAATTCATGGTCAAGGCCTTTGACAAAAAAACATTGGCTCGGTCTCGATCCAGATCATCACTTGAATTTTTTTACACCAGGATCTCTGTCTTCTTTACTCCAAAAGCATAATTTTAATGTCATAAATATCCACACCTTTTCGCTGGAGTATTCACTATTTATATCAATCCAGAGTTTAGTGAGTTTGCTCACAAACTCTAATCATGCTTTATTCCGGTTCTTACAGGACCCGCGTCTTGATAGCCGTATTATTTTTCATATATTCCTATTTGTCCTATTAAGCCCGATTTGTTTTTTAATAAATATATTATTATACTTTTCCAAAAGCGGAGAGGTGCTGCTTATCGTTGCAGAAAAGGCCCCGCGCAATGACTGAAAAACAATATTATATAGAATATTTAAAAAAAACCGACCGGTTTCCCCGGAGTATTTATAATAAAGCAAAACATGAAATGGTCAAAAAAATGGTATATTCCCTTCCTCCTAATTCCCTTGTCCTGGATGCTGGTTGTGGAATCGGAAATATTACCGGTAAGCATTGCGATATCCATTCCATTATCGGGATAGATGAACAATTTTCAGCGCTTCAAGAGTGTAAAAGTTTCTACACCGGCAAATATATTCAGACCAGCCTTTATCATATTCCCTTTGCTGACAATACGTTCGATCTGATAGTTTTTCTAGACGTTATTGAGCATCTTCGCGATCCAATTCTTTCATTAAAGGAGCTGCAGAGAATTTTAAAACCGGAGGCCATAATTCTTATTTGCACCATGAATTATTCAAACCCCCTGTGGTTTCTCCTTGAACATACGTGGCACCGTTTTTTTGGAGGGGAATGCAAGCCTTACTCAAAAGATGTCCATCCAACACAGTATACCGAAAAAATGCTCCGGCAGCACTGCAATGAACTATTCAAAGAGATTTGTTTACAAAGACATATCGTGGGCATGGAACTTTTTTATATTGGTAAAAAACACTCCTCCAATAAACAAGATAAGGTTTCATGACTAAAATATATCAATAAAAGGGGCGTTAATAAAAGGGACGGTTCTATTTTTGAATTGAACGTACAAAAAAAGCAACCGTCCCTATTTTCCATTTTTTTATATCTACGGCATGCGCATGTTAAAAAACATATCTTTTAGCGTCGTAGCGACCATCCTATTCTTCACTCTATTGGAAGGGATAAGCAGGCTCTTCCTGTTTCCCGGGTCATACGATTTTATTGAGCGGCGCGCCATTGAGCAAGGGCTTCACCAAAGGAAGGGGCGGGGTGAATTCCGCATCTTGCTCTACGGCGAATCTACCATGCACGGCGGCCATCTATACCCTTATTCCACCATCGATAAATGGGTAAAGGCCTACTTTAAAGACCTTCTCCCCGAAAAGATATCACGATGTGTTACGGTTACAAATTTTGGAAGGCTAGGGGCAAGCAGCCGGTTCATCACCACAGCATTTGTTGACACCGTTCCCTATAAGCCGGACCTGGCCGTTTTCTATATGGCTCACAATGACTTTATTCAGCTGAAAAACAGGCGCGAATACTTTTCTCGAAAGCCTGCAATGGAGAGATTCGAAGATCTACTGGAGGAGCTGCCCAAGCACAGCTCTTTTGTGAATGCCATGAACGGGCTTATCATCCGGGCCAAGATAATGAGAAATAGAGCGGGGGATAAGTCATTAAAAAAGATCGATCACTGGTATGATGAGGAAGACCGCGAACCTTCTATCGCCGCAAGCGATCTCCTCGATTCGGATTCCCCCGAATTCACCGTCATAAGAAAGGATTTCGAAACCGATGTCAATAAAGCGGTCAGCGTCGCCCGGGAAAATTCAATACCCATTATTTTTCTTGAAGGGGTGGCACGATGGAAGGGCTATGAGCCGGTCAGGTCGGCCCACGCCGCATTCACGGAAAAAAACGGGCTCACCCTGTGGACAGGGATTTTTTTCGATGCAGAAGACCTCTTTGTGCGCGAAAGATACGGCGAGGCCCTCCTATTATATAAGAGATGCTTAGAGCTAGATGCTCATTACGCTTTGACGTATTATAGGATGGGGCAATGTTATGAACATCTCAATGAATTCGGGAAAGCCAATGAATTCTATTCTCTCGCGAATGACAATGATCGTTTCCCCATCCGGGCGCCATCCGCTGTAAACCGGTTTTACGAAAGTCTCCGCGCGCTCGCTATGCGAGGAGTATATATAGTACAGACGCAGAAGTTATTCGAAGATCGATCCCCGAACGGCATCGTCGACGAAACTCTCATCACCGACCAGATCCACCCGACCATTGAGGGGCAAGCGTTGATAGCGCGTGAGATCGTAAAGGTGATATATGACAAAGGCCTCCTTGCCCCGAAAGGACAATGGCGATGGGATCGATTGCGAACGGTTGAAGAGACGAAGAAGGCGCTGGGCTTTGATAAAAATGACGAGTTCGAGATATGCCTCGCTTTGGCGGGCTATGTGAAAAATCATTATACCAAAGCCGCGGAATTCCTGGAAAAGGCCCTGACAATAAGGCCCGATTCCGTATTTGCTAAGAGCTGGCTTGCGCGGACATATTGGAAAAAAGGTGAAAAGAAAAAAGCATTGGATCTCTATAGGCAGTTGTACCGAAAAGTTCCGTCGAGCGTATCCGAATACGCACGAAGGCATCTCGCTATAAATATCAAGCTGCTCGACTCTCCTTCTCGTTAATACACCGCATGGAATTTTCTTCGACAATTTCTCACCGCGAGGTATTTGAGATTGCGCAAGGGGCGGGTGTGGAGTATAATCAGAACAGTCCCCGAGGGGGACGTCCTGTACGTGGCGACAGAGCAAGGGACTGTCCTCTAAGGACCGAATCGGCACACCGTAAAATGGTGTTTAATCCCCTCCGCAAAATCCCCGGCTTGAAAGCCGGGGATAGGAAGTTGCGGAATGTTTTTTTGCTTCGGGGAGGGAGCCCTCGGGCCTAAAGGCCGAGGGGGCTCCACAAATTGAGGAGACACTTGACATGGGCAGCGAACCGTTACGCGTGACACGTTTTACCGATATTGAATTTTTTAAGAGAGGAAAAGTAAGGGATGTCTATGATCTAAAGGATAAGCTATTGATTGTTTCAACGGACAGGATATCATGTTTTGACGTGGTTTTGCCTACCGGCATACCCCACAAGGGAGAAGTCTTAACTCAGCTCAGCGTATTCTGGTTTGAGTTCACGAAAGATATTGTGCCCAACCATTTCATTACTGCCAATGCGGATGAATTCCCTGACGAGCTATCGCAGTATAAGCATACCCTTAGAGATCGTTCCATGGTGGTGAAGAAGGCAAGGCCCATACCCGTGGAATGCGTCGTAAGGGGCTATCTTTCCGGTTCCGGCTGGAAGGAATACCAAAAAACGAAATCTATCTGCGGCATAAAATTACCCGAAGGGCTTAAGGAATCGGACAAACTTCCGCGGCCTATTTTTACTCCTGCGACAAAAGAAGAAGTAGGACACGATATAAATGTGACGCAGGAGCATATCGAAAGAGAGCTGGGCAGGGACATCACCGAAAGGTTGCAAGAAATAAGCCTGGCCCTCTATATAAAGGCAAGCGGATATGCCGTATCCAAAGGCATCATCATCGCCGACACAAAATTTGAATTCGGCTTTTATGATAATGAGATCATCCTCATCGACGAAGTCTTGACTCCCGATTCATCCCGTTTCTGGCCTAAAGATGAATACCGTCCGGGAAGTTCTCAGCCCAGTTTTGATAAACAGTTTGTGCGGGATTATCTGGAGACCCTTGACTGGGATAAGACTCCTCCCGGCCCGAAACTGCCCGGCACGATAGTAGAAGAAACGAGTCAAAAATACTTGAGGATATTCCGTCTCCTTACAGGAAAAGACTTACTCAGTAGGTAATTTTGGGACGGTTGTTAATACTCAGTAATTAAGTAACGCTTTAGAACCGCTCTTGAGGATATGGATTTTCTGTGGTGAACGCGGATATGCGCAGATCGAACGCAAATTATCGCAGATATCCAGCTGGCTTATCTGCGTAAATCTGCGTGTAATCCGCGATCATCTGCGTTAGAGTCGGTTTTTCAACAGTCTCTAAATGACACGTCCCCGGTCTCTAAGCCCGTTTACGAAGGAGAAGCGTGATGGAGAGAGAATACGCAGGTAGTGAGAGGAGAAGGTTTAAAAGGGTGCGCGCCGATTTCCTCATTGTCTATAAAGTCCTCAGGCCATGGGTGGTACTGGGGCTTTTTGAGGATAACGAGCTTATTGGCGTCATGGACGACATAAGCGAGGGCGGAGCGGCCATGGTGGCAAGTCACAACATACCCCCGGCAGCCAACGTGCTCGTGCGCTTTTCGTTGGTCGACCCCTATGCCGCCGCGGATGACCGGGCGCGGACAATAGAGATCACGGGCGACGTGCTATATAACATCGCGCTCGAGAGCGGTGAGCGTCGTCTCGGAGTCTGTTTCACACAGATCGCTCATGACGACAGATCCGCGATCGCTGACTATGTAAAGAAAGAAATAGTTGGCTGATAAGGGCTTGTACATATAAGGCATAAAAGGTATACTTTATTATAGGTACGATAAAGGCACACCATGCGCCACAACACATCGGCGCATGTCCGCTGAAGCAGTAGCGGCGGGCATCTGAAAAGATGGGTCGCAAAGCTCGAGAGCCTAACTCTATAGCGGAGTGAAAGCTATAGACACGGCAGTCAGTTGCCGAAGCCGGGCGAAGACCTATTCACAGATGGTGGATAGGTTTTTTTATCCGGATTCGCAGGAAACCTCGGGTGAGGCCGGGCATGCCCGCGGGGTTCCGTTCTATGCGATCATTATTACTTAAGAGGGGGGATTAATTATGAAAAAAGGGATAGTGTGTTTTCTTACACTACTTGCTTTCGCGCTTGCACTATCAGCGCCTTTATATGCGGAAGATGAATTTGGCTCAGGTACAAGCTGTGGAGCGAAGAAGGATTGGTCAGGCGAGACAGGGGAAATTTCCCAAACGTTCAGCTTTTTTGGCGAATCGAGCTGTGGCCGTAGCTCGGAGTCTTCAAAACCTGGATCCAAGGACGATGACCAAAAATTCAACTTTTTTGGCGAATCGAGCTGTGTCCGTAGATCGGGGTGCTCACAATAGGCACAGCATGAAAGCCTTGTACGCGGGGACCTGCAGATGGATCAAAAAAATTATAAGCCCTTATGGCTCACTGCCATGGGGGCTTTTAATCCCCTCCGCACCTGCCTGCCGGTAGGCAGGGAATCCCCGGCTTTTGGTTCGACGAGCTCACCATCCCTCGAATCCTTCGACAGGCTCAGGATTCGATCCCGAGTTATATCGAGGGACGAACCATCCCGAGCCGTTCGACAGGCTCACGATGCCTCGAATGGTGCCGAGCAGAGTCGAGGCACGAAGTCGAGGGACAAGCCGGAGATGGGAAGTTGCGGAATGTGATTTTGCTTCGGGGAGGGAGCCCCGGCCTTTAGGCCGAGGGAGCTCCACTTTTTGGCGTCCCGGGACATATTCGCGATAGAACCTGAATGCGCCGTCTCCGGGACACGTCCGGGACAGAATATGGAAACATTCCCCGCATCGTTCGATACCGCAAAGATCCCGCTCTTTTAACGCGCTTCCTCCTTGACTTTCCTATCCCATTGATATATAAATAAATAGGGCCGGTATTTTTCGTCAAAAGGGACCGGAACAATCGTAATTATTAGGAACTGAGCCGATAATGATGCTGACGGAGAGAAGATGTTATTTGCGGCCGTTACCTTACTGATCGCCTTCGGCTATTATCTCCTTGCGCATAAGCTAAAAGTAGACAGCTTCGGCACGAGGCTCGTTGTCGTCGGCCTTTTATCGTGCGCACAGATAATCTTAACGCAATTGATAGCAGGCATCGCGGGATTGCTCTATCTGAGCGTGCTCGTGACGTTCAATGTCATGATTTCCGCAGCCGTCATCGCATATTCAAGGATGACGGACCGTTGCGAAAAAGAGGGTATCGCTCGATTTTTTTTAAGAGACAGCCGCATAGTGAAGGAGAGCTTAAGGCCGATATGTTCCTGGGAAAACACGGTTCTTATTATCCTGGGAGCGTTTGTTTCATCATGGATCGTGATCGCCGCCTATTTTTTACCGCCGCGCGGCGTCGACGACCTCACCTATCACCTGCCGGCGATCTTCCAGCATATCGTATCGCATAAGATTACCCTATTGCCCCCGGAGCTGAGAACTCATTTCGCCTTTCCCCAAAATTCCGAATTTCTTTTCATGTGGCCCGCGATATTCTTCCACAGCCAAAAGCTCGTTGACGCGGTCAATCTTTTCATGGCCATTTTTGGAGCCGCCGTCATTTATGCGTTTTCAAGGATGCTGAACCGTGCGGCCAGGGAATCCTCATTTATCGCCCTGCTATTCCTATTTACGCCTGTCGTAATGATGCAGGCGGGCTCCAACTACATCGATATAATCACGAGCGTGTTTTTTCTCCTGAGCCTCTATTTTTCAGCGCTGTTTTATCTCACAACGCGCCCCCTGTATCTTTATTGTGCCGGCATTTCATTAGGATTGATGGCGGGCACGAAATATACAATGCCTTTTCTGGCCATCCCCCTGCAATTTTTTATACTGCCCGCGCTGGTGAAGAAAAGGAGATGGCATCAGTTGATCTTATATCTGTTCCTTATCATGGCTTTTGGCGGTTTTTGGTATGTGAGGAACTACCTTATTCTGGGACGGGCGTTTTATCCGATGCGGTTTTTCAAAAGCGGCATGAACGTGATAAAGAGCGGAGGCAAAGTTGATATAGTAAGAGATGTTTTGTTCTCCCCGGAGAAATGGAAGCTGCTCTGTCTTGACGATGCGGGATTGGGCACTTATGACGGGGGCTTCGGGCTGATCTTCTGGTGCCTGGCCTTTCCGTCCTTGATCTACGTTTTGGTGATGTCAATGAGAAGGCTGATCGATGATAAAGGTTTTTCCTTGATGCTCTGGCTCCCGGCACCTATCGGGTTTCTCATGCTTTTGTTTGTTCCTGTCGCAGAATTGAAGGTGACGGCGCGTTTCGGTCTTTTTATCGTCCCTATCGGCCTTTTGGCTTTTGGGGAAGTCCTTCAATGGTTCAAGAACAATAGGGTTTTTTCCATTGCCCTCAAGAGCTCATGCGTTTTCTTTTCTCTCCTTTCGGCCTCGCTGCTTTCGACGGCGGCAACGCCTACCTACAGGCTGGACGTAGTTAAGGACGATATCGTCAACCACAGGCACCCGTCAGAGTACAAGTATCTTATGTCTTCTCCGTGGGTATTCCCCTTGCTCCGGTATGCCTGGGAGCCATTGGACTATCTCACGAAAGACGATTCGCGCGGCATAAGCTGCTATGTCGCCTCATCGTGGGATGTTTTTTGGCTCGCGCCGGTTTACGGCAGCAGGCTTCAAAACAGGATATGGAATGTGGAGAATGATTATTCGAAAAAACCGGACGCGTGTATTTTTTTATTCGGCCCCGAAAGCGAGATCTTCTATTTAGGCAGGAAAATTGCGCCTCAGGAGATCTTGTCCGATCCGGAATACATCCTCATTACCCAGGCGGACAGGGCCTTCTGTGCCCACCCCACCAGGGCCTTCCTCTTTATGAAAAAAGCGTTCTTTGAAAATAACGGCAAGAAAAGGCTCCTTGTCTCCTACTACCGGGATACGTGGCCCCTCGCATTAGAGGCTGCCGAACGGTTCAGGGGTTTCTTGGAAAAAGATATACCGATCGTTACATCCGATCCCATAGGATATGGTATGAGGTGTTTAGAATCGGACCGCAGAATAGAAAACAAGGTCTATTTCGTCCCTCACGGGTCGGAGGAAGAGGTGTGCCGTAATAACTCGTTGTCGAGCGTTTATAGTTTCGGCAGGCCCTTGGACGGTTTTTCATCGTCGGCGGTCAAGAGTATGCGGGCCGGAGATAAGGAAGTCGTGCTGTATAAAAACACCAGACCGGGCACATGATCCTTTGCATCGCGAGGAGCGTCTTCTGATGGAAAAAAATGTACGGCACACCATAAACCATAAGGATAAAAGCATCACCCCTTCGCACCTTAAAGAGAATCAAACCGCCCTTTTTTTCATACTTATTGTGTCCACAATCGTTCATTTATCTCATACATATAGTGTATACATGAAAAGCGTGAAAGAATTTTTCATGATGATCCGCTGATCTTTCCTATCCCGCCCGCCGCCCTTACAGGCGCAGTTGATAAATTATCCTTCCGCCGTGGCCGCTATGTTCATAAGCGGGCTCTATGCGCCCGTGGCGGCTGCAAAATTTGTCGAAAAAAGGATGCCGGCATCAAAGGTCGTTTTAGGGCTTTAGCCTTATTAAGGATGGGCGCACGGCGGGGTCTATATGATATACTTATGTGTGGGCGAAAGGGCGCGCCGGAGCTAAAAAACTTAAAGGTGCGGAGACCATGAAAAACGTGAAAGAGGCCTTAAAAAAGACCATGTCGTGTATCAGAGAGCGGAGAGTGCCGTGGCGAGTCGAGCAGGCGCTTAGGAAGATCGTCTATAGGATCCGTTCGATAGGCGAATGGCTGCGCAGGTTCTTCCTATATAAGTTGATGGATATCAGAGTAATAAATATGGACAAAGAAAAGTTTTTAAATTATTTCGACAGGACCTATCACAGGAGGCTCACCGAAAGTCTCGCGGGCGGGAAACCGGTCAACAGGCACATCGGGTTCAGGAAGATCTTCGAGGAGCTGCTCAACAAAAAAGGAGGCGGCTTCACCATAGTGGAGACCGGGACCCTGCGGGACGAAGAGAGGTGGGCCGACGGGCAGAGCTCTCTTTTATTTTTTGAATTCATAAGCTTATTCGGGGGGAAATTGGTCTCGATAGATATTGACGAAGGGAATATCAGGGCGTGTAAAAGGGCGCTCTTGAACAGGATACCCAAGTCCCGGAAAGCGGAACTGGTCCTGGTGGTGGGAAATTCGATCGAGGAACTGAACAAGATCGACGAAAGCGTGGACCTGCTCTACCTGGATAGCTATGACCTGGACAAGGATAACCCCGCTCCCGCGATGGTGCATCATCTCAAGGAGCTGGTGAGCGCGGGGAAAATAATTAACAAGAGCAAGGGCCTATTGATTGCGACAGACGACAATCTTGAAGGAGCGGGAAAAGGAAAATACGTTATGGAGTGGGCAAGGGGGACACATCAGGAGATACTGCTCGAAAATTATCAAACGCTCATAAAGGTCACCTGCCCGGAAAAATCGCCGGAAGTCTGAGGGCGCCTTTCGGAAGCCCCGCCCGCACCGCCGCCGCCTCTCACTTTATGAGTTTCGACAAGAGCCCGAAATGTTTTGTGAGCCACGATACGACCGCCATCTGTTTTTTTGTCTGAGCGATCGGCCTTGCCGGAATGCCCCAGACCACCATGCCCTCTTTTATATTACCGATCACCGCGCTCTTCGCGCATATCGTGACATTTGCCCCCACGATCACATTATCGATGATCCCCACCTGCCCGCCCATCGTGACGTTGTCCCCGATCACCGAGCTGCCGGAGACGCCGCACAGCGCCGCCATGATCACATTCTTCCCTATCTTCACATTGTGGGCTATCTGGCACAGGTTGTCTATCTTCGTGCCCGGGCCGATGACCGTATCGCTCAGGGAGCCCCTGTCGATCGTGGTATTTGAGCCTATCTCGACGTCGTCCTCGATAATGACCCTTCCCAGTTGCGGGAATTTATAGATCTTCCCGTTGTCTTTCACGTATCCGAACCCATCCGAACCTATCACCGCGCCGCTGTGAAGGGTCACATTCCTCTTGAGCCGGGTATTCTCGTACAGAGAGACGTTGGGGTAGAGGTGGCAGAACGACCCTATCTCGCAGTTCTTCTTTATGACCGAGTTGCTCTCTATGATGACGTGGTCGCCTATCGTGACGCCTTCCTCTATTGCGACGTGCGAACCGATCCATACGTTCTTCCCGATACGCGCAGAATCCGATAGGGAGGCCATAGGGTGTATAAAGGACCCCCTGTCTTCCGATGTATGGAACGTATTGTAGACGATGAGGAAGGAGAGCTTGGGATTAGCGACCCTTATGAGGCATTTTGTGGATTTTCTTATGATCCTGTTCGTCAACACGCATGAGGCGTTGCTCCTCTCAGCGCTCGCGAGCCTGTCCTCGTCCATGGCGAACGTGAGGTCGCCCGGCTTCGCGGACTCTATACCGCTCAACCCTTTAATATCAATATCGTTGTCTCCCTCTACCACGCCCTCGATCAGTTGCGCCAGTTCAAGGATCTTCATTCTTCACCAACCCTTTCTATTGCGTGCCGAAACGCCCACTGCGTGGCACTTCGGCGTGCAGGCACGGGCATGCCCGCGGGGTTCCATAGGCAGTTATCTATGGAGAACGTGAGAGATCTTTAATCCGCCTTTGCGCGCGTCTGCACAATAGCAGGCGGGCACGGAAGACCCCGGGCAGGACTTTCGATCGGCGGGTAATGTGTTCGGCGCCCTTCAACAAATCTTAGGACGAGTTCCGAGCGGTATCGAAAGGGAAACCGCGCTTCGCGAGGAGTCGCACGAGGGGAGGTCGAAAAAAAACGATTCCACGGGACAGCCCGCGGGGCTCTATAAACCGTGTACAGTATAGCAGAAATCGCGGATAGAAGCCATTTTTATTTTAAAATAATCGTTGTCACGCATAGAGAACAGTGGTATAATGGGCCATGGCAAGGGCATATGAGGTATCTCGGACCGCAAGGTTAAAGACCGTTCACCTTGCGGTTTAGTGTTTATCGACACCGGTTATGAGATATGGCAAAGAAGATAAAATTACATAAAACGCGCAGGACCTGCAGGTCTATCGGCTGCAAGACCTTATTGAGCATCTATAATCCGGAGTCTCTTTGCTACGTCCACCAGAAGCTCTCTCGCGTTAAATAGCCGCACCGGAAGCGAGCGGCTGCGCGTGAGGGTTCACACATTATTCGGATAACCCCAAAGGATATGACCATGACACCGAAGACACTGTACACGAACGTTTCTTTCTATGGCCTCGGCATTGCGCCGAAGATCCTCGAGACCCTGGACCGGATGAATTTCACGGTCCCTACCCCGATCCAGCATAAGGCGATACCGATCTTGATAGACGGTAAGGACATCATCGGCGTTGCGCAGACAGGCACCGGAAAGACGCTTGCCTTCGCCATCCCCATCATCCAGCGCCTTGCGCAGAAGAGGGGACGCTGCCTCGTCCTGACGCCTACCCGGGAGCTTGCCATCCAGGTCGATGAGGCATTCCAGAAGATCGCGCACCCGTTCGGCCTGAATACGGCCGTCCTCATCGGCGGGGCCTCGATGCCCCTCCAGATGCAGGCGCTCAGGAGGAGCCCGCGCGTGATCATCGCGACGCCCGGGCGCCTTCTCGACCACATGGAACAGCGCACCGTGATGCTCGCCGATGTGAACGTGCTCGTCCTTGACGAGGCGGACCGCATGCTCGACATGGGGTTCGCGCCGCAGATCGAACGCATCCTCAAGTTCATCCCGAAGGACCGGCAGACGATGCTCTTTTCGGCAACGATACCCGCGGAAGTCATAAAGATCGCCACCGCGCATATGAAACTCCCCGTCCACGTAGAGATCGCGCCTTCCGGGACCACGGTAGAGCAGGTGACCCAGGAGGTGTTTATCGTTCAAAGAGACGCAAAGAGACAGCTTCTCAGTAAGCTGCTCGGCCAGTATCACGGATCGGTGCTCCTCTTTTCCAGGACGAAGCGCGGTGCGGCGAAGATCACACGGTTCATCAGGGGCACGGGCCATAATGCGGCAGAGATACACTCGGACCGCTCTCTCGCGCAGCGCCGTGAAGCGCTCGAAGGTTTCAAAGCGGGCAAATACAGGATACTTGTCGCGACCGACATCGCGGCCCGGGGGATCGACGTCACCGGCATAGAGCTCGTTGTCAATTTCGACCTTCCCGAAGACGCGGAAAATTACGTACACCGCATCGGCCGCACGGCACGCGCCGGGCATAAGGGGCACGCCATCTCTTTTGCGACGCCTGACCAGGGCAGCGATGTGAGGAATATCGAAAAACTTATCAAGATCACATTACCCATCTCGGAACATCCCGAGCTTCCCCGGGAGCTTTTCGTCCAGCAATCGGCGGCGCCTGAAGCGTCCCGGCCGTGGGGCGCGCGGCGTCACGAAGGCCCCAGACGCTTTAAACCGCACGGGCAGCGCCATTCCTTCAGATTCTCCCCCCATCAGCGAAGAAAGGGGGCCGGAGCCCCGTCCTCGTGAAGCAGTTTCCTATAAAGGCGAGAGATGGTCTATCGAATAGCGTACTGTCCCCGGTCTTGATCGCGGGACCCTGCCCTGTATGTATCGGCAGGGCTTTTTAGGGCCACAATTATTTTAAAAAACTTGTTGACAAACATAGGGAATAGTCGTATACTATCCAGCGATGGTAGAGTAGGTCAGATAACTTTTGCCGCAAGTTAAGGACTACTAACTCTGCGGCTTTTTGTTTCTGAGCCACCTTACCATTAATTCAGAAGGAAGGAGGTAGCATTTAATGGCAAAAGGAAAAGTGAAATGGTTCAATGACGCTAAAGGATACGGCTTTATCACTCCTGAAGAGGGCAAGGATGTGTTTGTTCATCACAGCGCAATTCAGGGTGAGGGCTTTAAGACTTTGAGAGAGGGCCAGGAGGTCGAGTTCGAGATCACCACGGGACCCAAAGGCGAACAAGCCACGAACGTAGTAAGGTTGTAATCCAAAAAGCAGGTCATAAACAGAAAACGCATTGCGGCAAATACCCGCAAGGCGTTTTTTGTTTCCGGCGCGCCGTATCCCCTGGCATGCCTGGACGCCCGCCCCGCATTTTTGTGTTAAAGATGCCGTAATAAACCCCGTTGACATTCTTAAGTTAAGACTAAAAAGGCACCTTTGAACGCGGATTCACGCGAATCAAACGCAGATATACGCAGATTTCCCGATTAAATCCGCGAAAATTCGCGTTTGATTTGCGAATATCTGCGTTAGCATAGAGATTAAAGTCATAGTTTTTGACGCCATCGTGTTAAAAACCGCCTTGACATTATCATAGGAAGGTGTAGCATATTCCTGGAAATGATGCGATCGGAACGATATGCTGCCCGGCACGACGGCCGGCGGCCGCTATGAGGACGCGCGCGTGACTATGGAGAAATATCCAAAACCCGATAGAAGCCAGATGCGGCCCAACTTTGCTCAAACCCTGGAAAACATGGTGCTTGACATAGCCTGGGGAGAGGGCGCGTTCAGTGACGGAAGGCCGTTCAGGGTTGAATTCTGGCGCCAGGAGCAGGTTACATTGCTCACCTATTTCTTCTCAACGCGCGGCCTGGAAAATATTTCAACGTCAGATGCTGCCGAGCTCCTTGTAAAGGAAGGATTGATCGAATTCCTGGGGGAAGAGAGGTATGTAAGCCCCGGCAAAACGTATGATTACTCAGGCAATGAAATGTGGTCGGTAAATATTATCATCGGCGATGGGGGCAGCATGTTCGTATACGACAAATTTCCGTTGAAACCCTATGATAAACCATCGGAAAGGACAAACAATGTCTAGGCATTATCAGCCATTTGTTATTCTCGTCATTATGTTGTCCGGGCTCGCCGCTTCCGGGGCCCGGTTGATTGCGCAAGGCGTGCGGGACACACCGGGCGGGGGATACGTCACTGTGCCGAATTGCGTCGGGAAGACGCAGTGGAAAGCGGTCCGCGTCCTGAGATCCCGCAGCCTGACGCCGGTCCTCGCGCGGGAGGATACCGAACACCCTGCGTATTTTGACAGGGTGATACGTACGGAACCCGCCCCAGGCAGCAAGGTGGGGCGGCATTCGAATGTCGGCATTGTCATGGGGCGGAGGACGATGCATGTCGTGCCGGACGTCGTGGGTAAGACCCGGGGTGAGGCAGAGGAGGTCTTGAGGGGCAAGGGCTTTGGCGTGATCGTGAAAAAGGATGATGTTGATGACCTGGCATACTACAACAGGGTTCTCGGCACTGCCCCTGCCGCAGGGAGCAAAGTCGCTCCGGGCTCGCGCATCGAGATCATCGTGGGGCGGAAGAGGATGCATATTATGCCCGACGTGATAGGGAAGACGCACGACGAGGCCGTGCGCATTTTAGAGGCGAACAGCTTCCGCGTGAAGATACACACGCGAACCGCAGACAATTCCGCGCAGGACAATAGGGTGATGTTTACGTCCCCCCGCGCGTGGACACGCGTGAAGCCGGGATCTACCGTCCGCATCGCTGTAGGAAAATACCGGCAGGCCTACCCCTCTCTCGGGCAGGCAGCCGGATATCGATGAGAGCTCGCTCTCTTATTCGCACCTGCCTGTCGCAGCGATGTGTGTAATAGGCATCGGCGTCCACATGGCGATAATAAGGAAGGATAGATGACCCGCAAGGAATTTGAAACGCTGGTGAGAGATGCTTTGGAAAAGCTCCCGCGGGAGTTTAAAGATAAACTGCAGAACGTAGAGTTCGTCATAGAAGAAGGGCCTGATATGGACTTGGTGAAGACCCTCGGCCTTGGCGCCAAGGGACGGCTCCTGGGGCTTTATCAGGGCGTCCCGCTGAAAGACAGGACTCATTATTACGGCATGGTGATGCCCGACAAGATCACGCTCTACATGCGAAATATCGAACGGGCGTGCGGGGAGAGAGGGCCGGACATCCGCGAAGAGGTAAAACACGTTATCGAGCACGAGATCGCGCACCATTTCGGAATACCCGATAAGCGCCTGAGGGATCTCGGCATATATTAGCGAGCTCATGCAGTCAGCATATGGAGCGAGCACCCCGAAGCCTGTCCAGAAAATTTCGTAAGAAATTTTCGGACGTTTAGGCGAGGGGTAGGGTGTAGGATTTAGGGTGTAGTTTCGTACGGCGTACGGCGAGAAATTCCTTAATCTTAATCTCAATCTTAATCTTGAACTTGAACTTTTACCAGTCTTTAGTCTATGGTCTCTGGTCTATAGTCTGTGGTCTGTCTTAGCGTTTAGGGTATAGGGTGTAGGGTCGTATTTCGTATTGCGTATTGAGTATTGCGTATTGCGAGTCCATGCAATTTACGCGCAGGACGAGCATCCCGAAGGCTGTTCAAAAATTTCGAACGAAATTTTTGAACGCTTAGCCGAGGGATTGCGTATATCGTACGACGTACGGCGTACGGCGTGCGTTATCCAGTCACCCACCCGTTTTACCTGTTGAGCGTGTGGTAGGAATAAAAAGGGCGGACGGAACTCGAACATAGAGGAAGTATGGGGGCCCCCGAGGGGCGGCATTGAGCGGGACGTTAAAATCGTGAGCCTGCCTGCCGGCAGGCAGGCGGGCACGGTTCCCGCTCTTTTGGTCGCTCGCCTCACTGTCGTCCAAAAGGGCGGGAGAGCGAGCGATTTTACTCGAGCACAATTTTCCTCGCTGGGGAAAATTGTGCGGTCCCGCGAAATGACGACCCGAGAGGGGGTCACATGGACTCGCAATACGCCGTACGAAAAAGTCTCTGGTCTACGGTCTATGGTCTCTGGTCTATAGTCTTTTGTGAAATGTCAAAAACTTTACAAAACGAGTCTGGCTCAAAATGTAAAGTTTTCTCCTTTAGTTCGTAGTGTGTTTCTTTTCGTAACCTTATGTAACTTTACAGTCGATAGTCTCTGGTCTATAGTCTGTGGTCTATGGTCTCCGGTCTATGATCTCTAGTCTGTGGCGGAACGAGGTCGATCAAAAGAGGAAATAAACTATTTGTATATCGGCGGTTATGGTATATGATAATAGATAGACACGAAGCGCGTTAGAGTCGGTTTTTCAACGCTTTCATAATAGCAATTACAGCAATAGCCGCCTTTCGGCACAAAAATAGTTATCATTTGTTCCAAGGAGAAACCGGATGGTAAACTCCTCCACAAGAGAAAGTCGTCCCTTTCAAACCAGGTTCAGCTTTGGGGCCACATCAGCCATCATCACAAATCTGGCTCTTATTGTCGGTTTAAATACACTTGCCCATCCTAAACCGAGCATTATCGGGAGCATGCTGGTCATTGCCCTCGCCGACAACCTCTCCGATTCAACAGGGATCCATATCTATCAGGAGTCAGAATATCTTAGCCCGAGAGAAGTCTGGCTTTCCACCCTTACCAATTTTGCGACGCGGGTAGTGGTGTCTTTAACTTTTATTGTCCTCGTGCTCGCCCTGCCGATAAAGATAGCAGTCGCCTGCTCGGTTCCGTGGGGGTTGTCTTTACTGACCATTATAAGTTATACGATCGCCAAAGACAGGAAGGTGAACCCCTGCGTGGCAATGGTCGAACACATTGCCATCGCCATTTTTGTAATTATTGCGAGTAATTTTGCGGGTAAGTGGGCTATCAGCGTATTTAATCTTGGCCTGGGTTAGATACTGTATCGCTTTGAGCCGTGCGAGATCTCGATCTAGGGTAAACAGCGTCTTTTAAAAGAGCCCCCGCACGCGGTTCCTGAGCACAGGCTCGTGCGCCCTGCTCGTTTCATTGGCAGAAGGGGTCATTGCTGCGAACGGGCGGCGAGGGGTCGCCGGGCCTTACTCATCACTAAGGCCGTTTCGAGACAACGGCGTAGAGAGTGGTGCCGATAGGAAGTCCGAAACGGAGCGAGACCTTCGCCTCCACCGCAAATAATATTTTTAAAAATTCATTCAGGAGTTTGGGAGGCACCGTTGTCGTGTCGCTATGAGCCCTTCTCTTTTTGGTCTCCAAAAATTTTCTCAGGATCCTTATCGGGGCTACGATGAAAAACGATGTGAAAAAAAAGTAGCCCGTTTTTTCGACCTTCAGTCCGGCCTCTTCCGCATCGGATAGCAGCGAATCCGCCCTGTATCTCCTTAAATGACAGAGCGCCTCATCGTGTTGGCTCCACAGGGTCCTAAACGCGGGGACGGCTATGATGATCTTACCGGTATCTTTTAAGACCCTTCTTAACTCGCGCAGGGCTTCTACCGGATCCTGAAGGTGCTCCAGGACCTCAAGACATGTGACGATGTCAAAAACCTTATCCCTGAAAGCCGTTTTTTCAACCGGACACCGCACCACGATATCGCGCAGGCCCCGTTTTGCACAGAATGCCAGGGCCTGGCTTGAAATATCGAGCCCGAATATCGTGCCAAGCGTGCCGAAATTTATCAGGTTGTTGCCGGTCCCGCAGCCTATGTCGAGCATCTTCGGGTCCTGAACGCGTAAAGAGCGTATAAGTTCTTTTATCAAATTATTCCTGCTTACGAACCACCAGTGGTATTGTTCCATCTCGTACATGTATGCATACTCATCCGGGCCCAGATATTTGTTAAGGGGGTTGATGGGGGTGCAATGCCAATTCCTGATGCGCAGGATGTCGAAGGACATCTTGAGCGGATCGGTTAAGAGGTTGACCTTGGACCCTTTGACGTGATGCCAGGAGACGGGGCCCTCTTTGACCTTATAGCCCATTTTGAAGGCGAGGTATAACATTTCGATATCAAAGCTGAAACGGCGCAGATAGATCCTGGAGAAGAGGGGTTTCACAATTTCCTTTTTAAACATTTTAAAGCCGCATTGGGTGTCTTTGATCTTTTTGAAAAGGAACGTGTGGACAAGAAAAACGAAGATGAGACCCATCAATTTTCGATACCATTTTGCCCTTAAGACCCGCGATTCGTCCCTCAGCACCCGTGACCCGACAAAAATATCATAGCCCTCTTCCGTGATATAGCGCAGGTTCTTCTCTATCTCATGCGGCTCGACCGAACCATCCGCGTCAAGGAATACGCATATGTTCCCGCGGGAAATGAAGAGCCCCTTCTTGACGGCATATCCCTTGCCCCTGTTCCTTCTTATCCTGCAAACCCGGAGATCTATAAAACGGGACCTGTATGACGCTGCGATAGCAAAAGTCCTATCAGTGCTTCCGTCATCGACCACGACTATTTCGTATGTCAATCGAGAGCCCTTGCAGAAAGACACTACCGTATCCAGGAACGGCGGCAGCCTCTTGGCTTCGTTGAAGGCAGGGATTATTATAGAAATGTCCGGCGCTTGGCGGGTCATAGTACTATTATACCATAATGCGCTTTGCGGGGTGGCAATCTTGTAGTGTGCATGCTGTCAAGAACTATGCTGACTTTAATCTCTGTTCTAACTTAAGAATGTCGGCAGGGTTTATTACGGCATCGTAGTGTGCGGCACTATGGGGGTATGGAAATCAAGACCGTTGAAGAAAGAACTTTAACGCATATCTGCGGTCACTACGCATTTTTCAACACTCTCACGTTAAGAAGGAATAGGCGCAGCGAACGGAGCGCGCCGCCTGCCTATTTCAGAAGCTTTGATAGCTACGCGAAGTTCTTTGTGAGCCACGACAGGACGGCCAGCTGCCTCTTCGTCTGGGCGATGGGCCTCGCGGGCGTCCCCCAGAGTATCTCGTTGTTCTTTATGTCGCCGATCACCCCGCTCTGGGCCCCGATCGTCACGTTCTTGCCCACGGTGAGGTTATCGGCGATGCCCACCTGTCCGCCCATGATCACGTTGTCCTTGATGACCGAGCTGCCGGAGACTCCGCTCTGAGCGGCGATGAGGACGTTTTTGCCGATCTTCACATTGTGGGCGATCTGGCACATGTTATCGATCTTGGAACCCGCGCCGATGACGGTGTCGCCGAGCGAGCCCCTGTCGATGGTGGTGTTGGCGCCGATCTCCACGTCATCTTCGATGATGACCCGGCCCAATTGCGGGAACTTATAGATCCTGCCCGCTTCCGTTACGTAGCCGAACCCGTCAGCCCCTGCGACCGCGCCGCTGTGGAGGATCACGTTGTTCCCCAGTTTCGTGTTCTCATAGAGGGTAACGTTCGGATATATGCGGCAGAAAGCGCCTATCTCGCAATTCTTTTTTATTACGGAATTGCTCTCTATGATCGCGCCCTCACCTATGCTCACGCCGTCCTCTATCGAGACGCAAGGGCCTATCCACACATTTTTTCCCAGCCGCGCCGACTTGGCAATTACCGCGGCGGGATGTGTGAAGGCCCCCCTCGCTTCCTGCGCGTAGAGTGCATTGTAGAGCATGAGGAAGGAGAACTTCGGATTCTTTACCCTTATGAGAGGCTTGGTCGATCTCCTCATCGATATACCGGTCACTATGCATGAGGTGCCGCTCTTCTCCGCGCTCGCAAGCCTGTCTTCATCGATAGCAAAGGTAAGGTCGCCCGTCTTCGCGGTCTCGATGCCGCTCAAACCATCGATCTCGATATCCCCGTCTCCTTCCACTATCCCTTCCACAAGAAGCGCCAGTTCTTTGATCTTCATGGGGACCGCACCCCCCTTTCCTTGCTATCCGCACATTATCCTTCGCAGCCGCCACATGTCCCAACGGCCGAATAACCCATAAATAGTATACCAGAAATACGCCGCTCTGGGCAGAATTAAGATTGAGATTGAGGCGTGTTTAGCGTTTAGTGAAAAACGAAAGCGTCCTCGTTATCCAGTCACGCGCGCACTTTACCTGTTGAGCGTGTGGTAAGCAAAAGACAAATGCGACAACCCGTCTCGCGATCCTCTGTTCTCGGGGTCCCCCGAGGGGTTCGTGGCGAGCGGGACGTTAAAATCGTGAGCGGGCACGGTTGCCGAGCGAAAGCGAGGCAGAGCGAGCGATTTTACTCGAGCACAATTTTCCTCGCTGGGGAAAATTGTGCGTTCCCGCGAGACACAACCCCGAGAGGGGAATCACCTTAGACGATGGGGACAGATGCCCGATGCAATTCGCACACGGCGCGGAAGCCCCATAAATAGTGATTGATAGATAGCAAGAATGGCGGTACAATTAAATCAGGCGCCTGTCTTTGATATGGTGAGAAGAGAATGTACGGAGGGGATATGAAGAAACGCGTGATAGCATTGGCCTTGGCGGCGTTCCTGCTCGTGTCAGTCACATGGGCAGAGGGCGGGGATGCGGCGAATGAAGATACTGCGGAGGGCGGACGGTATAAACTGTATCAGGCGAAGATAGACGACAAGGAGGTCCCGCTCTTGCTCGACTCAAAGACAGGGAAAATGTGGAGCTATCAAATAGAGACGGGGAGCGGTAAAAAAGTATTTCTGGGCATGACCGTTGAAGGAGTGGCCTATAGCCGGAAGGACATAGAACAGTTCGATACGAATATGGACCAATGGCAGTTCGACGGAGTAGTGGATAAGACCATCCCGGGACTTAAGCCAAGACTGCTCGAAGATTTTTCCTATTATCTGGAAAGCGCTAAGGCGAGAAAGGCAAACGAAGAGATGAAGGCGCGCATGAAAAGGTGATCTCTGCACCACCCCACGATAGGCACAATAGCAGCCGGCCCGCACTGATGAAGACCGCGATACGTAAATGTGATGAGAACGACATTGAGGTGATCCATGCCGTCATCTGTCGTATTAGCGGATAAGAGGTGGATCGGGCGCCGTCGGATGGCCTCGCCCTCCCCGGAGGGCCGGGCCGGGCAGGACGGGGCAGACGATGACGGGAGAAGCCAAGACATATGAGCAAAGTCCTCTCTAAGACAGTAAGGGGTGTAAGGAGAAGGATAAAAAAGGTGGGCTTTTTGCTGCAGGGCCAAGGAAAGAAGATGCGCCGCGGGCAAAAGATCGAGAAGCGGATGAGGCGGCTCTTGTCGCGGTTCAGACAGAGGGTATTGACGTCGGTCCGGAAATACAGGAGACGCTGCCCTAAGGTAAAAGACGTCGACAGCAAGATCGCGCTGGGGGTCCTGTTGAGGGCGGTCGGCGCTATTGCGATGGCAGATGAGAAGGTCATCCCGGCAGAAGAGCGGAAGATCAAGGACGTCCTTGTTTCCTATGCGAAGGTTTCGGACGAGGATTTCCCCATCGTGCTCGCGGCCATTCGGCAGGCCGCTATCGGGAAGGTCGACCCTTATCAGTTCGCATATGAAACGAGAGAGGACCTATCGGACGATGCGAAGGCGTCTATCCTGAAGGACCTTTTCCGCGTGGCCTACGCCGAAAAAGAGCTGGACCGGGACGAACGCGATATCATAGAAAAGATCTCACGCATATTCCTTATACCTGAGAAAGACTTTCGCAAGATCGACGCAGGTGTCAGGAAGGAGTTGGGCATCGCCTAGCGCAGGGATCGGTCCTATTCGCATCCCTCACACGCGCTACTTTCACTGATAGGGCATACTTTACCCTTTGTTTTTAACGCAGATTTACGTGGATTTCACGCGGATTCTCGCAGATAAGTTAATCCGCGTTTATTCGCGTTTGATTTGCGCATATCCGCGTTAAAAGTACCAGCATTTCCTTTGAGCCAAATCTCTTGACCAATCCCTCTCGGAGGAGTACCATATGTCTTGACGCCACAGGGGTGCGGCATATGGGCAGAGCGTAGGTTTGAGCGTACACGGGTAGCGCTTTTAATGAGCGCTGCCCCTTTTTGTTTCTACCCCCTTAGCACCGAATTCTCGAAAGGAGGCGCGCATGATCAAGGCTGTAACCCTGGGAGAAGAGATCGTCATCGTCACGAAGAACAAGATCGGCCTTTTGGCGGATATCACGTCCATCCTGGCCGACTACGGGATCAATATCGAAGCCGTCAATGGTTATGAGACGGGCGATACCGCAACGATCATGCTCATCACCAACGCGAACCTGAGCATAATCAGCGAATTGCGAAAGGCGCAGTATAAGACGCTCAAGGAGGCCGAGGTGATCCTCGTTGAGCTTGAAAATAAGCCCGGCGCCCTGAAAACAGTCACGACGGAGCTGAAGGTCAACGATATAGACATAAAGCATCTCTATATTACATCGTGCTCCCGCGGTGGTTCTTCTAAAATGGTCCTCCACACGAGCGATAACGAAAAGGCGATGGCGCTCCTGGCCCAGCATATCCGGCCGGGCGAAGAGGACAGCTCCGCTTAGCGGCGAGCTGCGAAAACAGGGGCACATCCCATATCTCCACAGGAGCTCGATAGGATGTGCCCCGCTTCTTTGAATTACGACAGGGTCACGATGGATGCGCAGGAATCGATACTGATCATCAGGGAAGCGATAAAGCGGTGTACCCGGGCAGTCGAAGACGGCTGGGAGGACGACGACTTCGCTTCCATCGCGAGCGAGGTCAAGAAGACCTTTCGCGCGCTTTATGAGAAATTGGGATGGCCGGATGACGGCCGGATAAGCGAGGCGATCGGCGCGTTGAAGGCCCGATACAACGCGAGCCGCAGAGGGTTGGAAAGCGCACAGGAATTCCTGAGGACGATCGAAAAAGAGTGGACCGGGAAAGCGGGTTCCGGGCGCGGGCCGGCGGATACAACGAAAGACCGGATAAAAGACGTTCTGGGATGGTAGTCCGCGACGGAGTGCGCGATATGTTCAAAAAAACCTTGTATTCCCTCCTTCCCCGTATTACCATAGGTAATGCGAATTACGAGGCCGTAATATGCGGGACCGAGTAGCCGGATCATAAAGAGCAGCTCTGCTATGTGCGAGCCGCTCTTTTTTTCGGCGCGGACGTTCTATCCGCGCTCGAAGGGACACACATGAAAAATACGACATTAAGAGCTGCCGGGATACTGTTTCTCATCGTCGCGCTCATGCATATGGCGCGAATGATCTTCAGGATCGAAGTGCTCGTCGCCGGGGTCAGAGTACCCCTGATGCTTAGCGCGGCAGGCTTCATAGCGACGCTCGCGCTTGCTCTATGGATGTTCGCAGCTGCCAACCGATGAGGGGAGAGTCCGCCGACAGCATGCGCATGAGGTGCGCATGAGGGACGCTTTCATTTTTAAGATCATACCTGTCCCCGGAATACATCCGGGACGAAAATGACATCGGGGCGCTTTGTGCCGGACACGGGCCGTTAAGGCGGCCGAAAGACCGGATAGACGAGCGTCCCCGCACGTATAGAAAAGGAGGTGACTCATAATGGCAAAGTATCTGATGTTGGGAAAGTATTCAGTGGAGGCGATCCAGGGGATTACCGCTGAACGTACAAAAAATGTCGTGGGCGCCATAGAGAAAGCCGGCGGCAAGATAAATTCGATGTATGCATTGCTGGGCGCGCATGACCTCGCCTTTGTGGCGGATTTCCCGGGAATGCCGGAGGCGATGAAGGCATCGGTCGCGATCACAAAGATGACCGGTATTGCCTTTACGACCTCTCCCGCGATGACCATCGAGGAGTTTGATAAGGCGGTGGCGTAGCAAGGGCGCTCGTGCGGGGTTTAGGGCATAGCGTTCGGTTTCGTATTGCGTACGGCGTACCGCGTGTTTCGTATTGCGTATGTCGTATTGCGTACGGCGTGTTTAGCGGTTAGTGTCATGGTAATTGCATGTTTTAGTCTATAGTCTATGGTCTATAGTCTGTCTTAGCGTTTAGTTCGTCTTTCGTCCCTCGTCTACGGTCTTTAGTCTATAGTCTGTGGTCTATGGTCTATAGAAAGGAGGTACACATGAGTTGGGCACTATTTGGGAAGATCGTATTATTGATAATCATCAACGCATTTGTTATGAGCTTTGTTAAGTGCATGCACGACTCTTTCTGTGCGAGGTGCAAGAAGTAATGGAATGGGGGACGTTTTCAAATTTCATCCGAGACCCATCCCCGAATTTCGCCTTGAGGCTGTCCCGGGGACATATCTAATGGACAATGGGGACAGGCCTGGGATGAAAAGTAGGGACAGGTGTGATCTTAAAAATGAAAACGTCCCTGAATAACTCGCAATGACGGGTGCCGTCATTGCGACCCCACCTTGGCGGGGGAAGCAATCTCGCAATACGACCGAAGGGAGTCCTGAGCGAAGCGAAGGGTGCTCGTCCTGCACGTAAATTGCATGGACTCGCAATACGCCGTACGAAAAAGTCTCTGGTCTACGGTCTACAGTCTAAAGCTACAAGATGAGCACAGAGAAATATAAGATCTATATAAGGGCCGTCATAGGGGCATTGCTCTTAGGCGCCCTGCTTGTGTGGCTCCAAGATGTCATGTCCGGAGAAGAGGGGCGGGTGCGCAAATCCATTCTACGGGGCAAGAAGGCCGTTGAGTCGAGAGACATCCTGGCGTGCGCCGACATGATATCGAGATCGTATCGCGATAAGTACGGGAACGACCGCGAAAGTCTCATCTACGGCGCAAAAGAATTTTTCGATTATTACAAGAAGGTCTTCATTACCGTCGAAAGCATGAAGATAGAATTGGACGATTCGAAGACGCAGGCAGGCGTTGAGATGGTCGCGCTCGTCATCGGCCAGAATCAGCAGGACAGCGAGGAAAAGATCCTGGAAGGAGAAAAGGAGCGATTCCATATTACGGTCGTGAAAGAGAAGGGGAAGTGGTGCCTCTCACAGCTCGAATTCTTCGAGCCGATGACTCTCATGGGCCAGCAAGTGGCTTAACGCGATAAGGATGCGTGAAGATGCGCTCATTTAGCGATCTCGGAATTACCACAAAGTTCATCCTCTGGTTTTTACTTATTTCCCTTGTGCCGCTCACCATCGCCATTTACGTAAGTTACGACATCTCCCGCAAGATACTGGTAGAAGAAGTGGCGAACAGCCTTCGCGCGATCGCAGACAATAAAGCGAACGAGATCGAGGCGCATCTTCGCAAAGAGACGAGGGACGTTACGGCATTATCGGATATGAGCGAGGTTATCGAGGCGACGGAGAAATTCACCGCCGCCTTTCATAAGGGAGGGAAGGCCTCTCCGGAATACGGCGCTGCCGAGCAGGAGTTCAGGTCCATGTTCTCGTACTATCAGAGGTCGTTCGGCTACGATGACATCTTTCTCATCGACCCCGAGGGCAACATCACCTTTTCGGCTGCGGGCACAAAAGAGACCAAGTCGCTGTATGAGATAGCCCTCTATAAAGGTTCTACTTTAACGAGCGCCTTCATGCAAGCAAAGGCGTCCCAGGAGGTAGAGGTATCCGGCTTTGAATACGATCCCAAGACCGGGAAAGCGGTGGCCTATATCGCCGCATCGGTATTCAGGGGCGCGGACCATATAGGGGTTCTCGCGGTCCAGATGAGCATCCAGGGGATCTATGAATTCGTACGGGACTATACAGGTTTAGGAAAGACGGGGGAAACGATCGTAGTGTCAAAAATAGGCAAAGAGCTCGTCTTCATCACGCCTCTCAGGTTCGACCCCGATGCCGCATTTAAGAGAAAGATAAAAATGGGAACAGGTGAGGGGTTCGATATTCACAACGCTTTCCAGGGAGGCATTTCCGTCGATTATCGGGGCCGCCCGGTGTTGTCGGTGTGGAGATATCTGCCCACCTTCCGGTTGGGCATGATCGTGAAGATGGATACCAAAGAAGTATTCTCGTCGGCGGTCAGATTGAGGACGATACTGCTGAGGATCAGCGGCGTGCTCCTGGTCGTGGTGGTCCTCGTGGCCCTCCTCATTGCGCGCACTATCTCAAGCCCTATCAAAGAGCTGACAAGGGTATCCAGGACGATCTCCGCGGGCGATCTCTCGGCGCGGGCGGGGAGGATCGGCGCGAAAGACGAGATCGGAGAACTGGCGCGGTCTTTCAACCAAATGACGGGCCGTCTCATAGAGGCCAAGGCTCGCGTGGAAGAACAGAAAGAGCTGCTCGAAGAGGCGAACAAAGAACTGGACAGCTTTGTCTATACGGTCTCCCACGACCTGGGGGCCCCTCTTCGCGGGATCGACGGCTTTGCGAACCTCCTCGAACAGGACTACAGCGAGAGGCTCGATACCCAGGCGAAGGATTATCTTCACAGGATCCGCTCGGGCGCGAGCCAGATGAAACGGCTCATCGATGACCTGCTCACGCTCTCGAGGATCAGCCGGATCAAAAATCCGTACGAAGAGGTAGATATGAAAGACCTCATACGGTCGGTCCTCTCCAGGGTAGAATTTGACATCAAGGCGCACCGCGCGGACGTAAAGGCCGCCGGCGACCTGCCGGTCGTCCGCTGCGACAGGATCAAGATGGGCGAGGTATTTTTGAACCTTATAAGCAATGCCGTCAAATTCTCCTCAAAGAATAAAAATGGCAGTCCAAAGGTGGAGATAGGGTATACTAATAGAGGGGAGGCGCACGAGTTCTACGTGAAGGACAACGGCATCGGCATAGATAAGAAATACCACAAAGAGATATTCAGGATATTCAGGCGGCTCCATACCCAGGCCGAATATGAGGGCACCGGCGCGGGCCTCAGCATCGTAAAGAAGGTCATCGACGACCATGGGGGCTCCATCTGGGTCGATTCCGAGCCCGGCAAAGGCGCCGCATTTTACTTTACCATACCCAAGAAACTCCGCGAGAGAAGTGACGCGGGCGAGGGGACGGGACGCGCCTAGTTTCGTATTGCGAGTCCGTGCAATTTATGTGCAGGACGAGCATCCCGAAGGCTGTTCAAAAATTTCGCACGAAATTTTTGAACGCTTAGCCAAGGGATTGCGTGTTTAGGGTGTAGGGTATAGCGTATAGGGTATAGGGATTAGGGTATAGGGCATAGATTACTTCGTCCTTCGACAAGAGCTCAGGACGAAGTCCCGAGCGTAGTCGAGGGGCTTCGTCGTCCCGAAACTTCGGGACTCCTCGTAATGACAGGTGTCGTCATTGCGACCCCGCCTTGGCGGGGGAAGCAATCTCGCAATACGCAATACTCAATACGCAATACGAAAAAGTCTATGGTCTTTAGTCTACAGTCTATGGTCTGTCTTAGCGTTTAGTAAAGAACGAAAGCGTCCCTTGTTATCCAGTCACCCACCCGCTTTAAGGGTTGAGCGTGTGGTAAGCGAAAGACAAATGCGACAATCTGTCTCGCGACCCTCTGTTCTCGGGGGTCCCCCGAGGGGTGGCATTGAGCGGGACGTTAAAATCGTGAGCCTGCCTGCCGGCAGGCAGGCGGGCACGGTTCCCGAGCCCGCTAAAGAAATGTATGCGAGGGAGAGCGAACGATTTTACTCGAGCACAATTTTCCTCGCTGGGGAAAATTGTGCTCGCCTGCCTCCGGCAGGCAGCCCGCGAAATGACGACCCGAGAGGGGGTCGTATGAGCTTGCAATTCTGATAAGAGAATGCGTTCCCGTGAAATGACGACGAGAGGGGGGCACATATGGGGAAGAAGATCCTGATCATCGACGACAATGAAGATGACCTCATGCTCATCAAGCGGCATTTGAACCACGCGGGCTTCGATGATATCATCACGGCGACGGACGCGGCGACCGGCGTCAAGAAAGCCCTGGAAGAAAAGCCGGATGTGGTCATCTCGGATACGGTACTCCCCGTGAGCGACGGTTTTGAAGTGTGCCGCCAGATCAGAGAGGCCTGCGGCCGGAGGACCCCGGTCATCATCGTGACGGGGGTCGTCGATGCGGTGGACGCGTTGAAGGCTCGAAGAGTAGGGGCCAACGATTATTGCGCCAAGACATCGGATTGCTCCCCCCTGTTAGAGGCGATAAAGAAGCTCGCGTGACGTGCCTGCCCGCGGCAGATCGAGACGATAGACGATGGGATGCCGTAATAAACCCTGTTGACATTCTTAAGTTGAGACTGTTGAAAAAGGTACTTTTGAACGCGGATTGCCGCAGATCGTCCGCCAGGAGCGGATCCGCCTTTGGCGGAAACGCGAATTTTCGCGGATTTAATCGGGAAATCTGCGTTTGATTTGCGAATATCTGCGTTAAAATAGAGATTAAAGTCAGCATAATTTTTGACGCTATCGACGATGGACAAAGAGAAGACGAAAGACGAACTCGTTCGTGAAATAGAAGTCCTGGAACGGCGCGTCGCAGAACTTCAGGACGCGGCGCGCGAGCACGGGAAGGTCAAGGAGGAACTCAAGAAGACCAAGGATGAGCTGGAGGTGCAGCAGTGGGGCCTCACAAAGACGAACGAGGCGGTCAAGGTCCTCTATAAGGAGCTGGAGAACAAGAACAAGGAGCTCCAGAAGCTCGACCGTCTGAAATCCGACTTCGTGAGCACTGTCTCCCATGAGTTGCGCACCCCGCTCACCGCCATCAAAGAGGCGGTCTCGCAGGTCTTAGACGGGATACTCGGCGAGATCACACCGCGGCAGAAAGAGTTCCTATCCGTGTCTCTCGAAGACGTGGGACGCCTGCAGAGGATCATCAATAGCCTTTTGGACATATCCAGGTTAGAAGCGGGCAAGGTCAAGATCCAGAGGGAATTGGTCGATATCGCGGACCTCGCGAAAGGAGTGGTTGCTCTCTTTTCGCCCCGCGCGAAGGGTATGAACCTTGAGATGAGAGAAGACCTTCCGAAAAGAGCGGTGATGGTATACGCCGACAGGGACAGGATCATTCAGGTATTCACCAATTTATTGGGCAATGCCCTCAAATTCACCGCGAAAGGCCGCGTAGAAGTTTCAGTGGCCGACGGGGATAAGTGCGTCGAATGCGCAGTCTCCGATACGGGCAGGGGGATCTCTGAAGAGGACCTGCCCAAGGTGTTCGGCAAATTTCAACAATTCGATCGAATCGACGGCCCGGGCGAGAAAGGGACGGGCCTGGGCTTGAGCATATCCAAGAGCATCATCGACCTGCATCACGGGAAGATATGGGTGGAGAGCACGGCAGGCGCAGGAGCCAAATTCACCTTTACGCTCCCGAAATATACCGCGAAGGAATTGTGCAGGGCCTGTGTCGCTGAAGAGCTCAAAGGGGCTATTGTGCAAAAGGTGCCTCTATCGATAGTGGTGTATGATGTGAAAGATTATGAAGCCGTTCTCGCAAGGATGGGCAGTGAAAAAATGGGCGCCATGATGTACAATTTAGAGCGGCTGATAAAACAGAGCCTTCGCCGCCAGGGCGACGCCGTCATCAAAGATACACAGAGGATCTTTGTGCTGCTCCCCGAGATACCGAAGGAGAACGCGGCGCCTGTCGCTGAGAGGATCCAGAAGATCATCGACGAGTATCTATCGACAAGGAAAGAAGCGAAGGAGATAGAGGTCTTCTATAAGATCGTCAGTTACCCCGCCGACGGCCAGACAGAAAAAGAGATATTTTTGAAGATCGGCGTGATCTAAATGAGACTAAAGACCATAGACTGTAGACCATAGACCGTAGACAATAGACTATAGACCGTAGACTGTAGACTAAAGACCAGAGACCATAGACCATAGACTATAGACCGTAGACCATAGACCATAGACCATAGATGTAATGTTCCAAGACATCGGTAACACTTTTGGTAGAATAGCTATATCTACCAGGAGGTGTTACTTATGGATCATTCCATCCCGCTTTCGGTTAAGGTTCGGTTTATTGAGCTCGTAGAACAAGGTACTAGCGTCTCTCGTATTGCATCGCTCTTTAATATAAGCCGCAAGACAGTTTATAAGTGGCTTACGCGATATGAGTCTGATGGCGACCCGGGACTCACGGAGATCTCTAGACGACCGCACTATAGTCCGAACCGTCTTCCGGAATCCCTGGTCCGCCAGATCCTTGAGATCAGGCGTAAAGAACGCATCGGACCGCAGCGTATTGCGCTACGCCTTAGGCTCAGCCATATGGGTGTCTACCGCACCCTCTGTCGCCATAATATGGCGCATCTTAGACCAAAGAAGCCGCGGATCATACGGCGCTATGAGAAGGAATACCCCGGTGAACTCATGCACCTCGATATCAAGAACCTCGTCCCGCTCCGTCGGGGGATGCCCCCGGAACATCAGTTCGCGGTGCTCGACGACTTCTCCCGGGAGGCCTATAGCAGGATATACCCGGTCGCCACAACGAAAGCGGCGGCCGACTTCCTGCTCAATTCTCTCGGTTATTATCAGTACCCGGTTCGGGCAGTGTTGACAGATAATGCGCTCTGCTTTACCATGCGCCACGCGATGTATGCTGAACGGACCACGCTCTTTGCCAGGACATGCACTCAGCTTGGAATCAAGCACCGGCTATTACGACCGTACCATCCCGAGACCAATGGCAAGGTCGAGCGCTTCTTCAGAACCGTTGGTGAAGAATGCTACGAACGCGTCCGGTTCAAAGATAGCGAACATCGTTCAAAGGTTCTCGAAGACTTCGTTTATTACTATAACAATGAACGAGCCCATCTAGGGTTAGGCGGCCTTACGCCTGTTCAGAGAAGAATTGAATACTTTAAAAGTGTTACCGATGTCCTGGGATAATACACATAGACTATAGACCGTAGACCATAGACTGTAGACTATAGACCAGAGACCATAGACCATAGACTAAAAATGATGGACGAGAGGCAGGTTACAGGTTTAACGCGAATAGGCGCGAATTGCACGCGAATAGACGCGGATTACCTTATCCGCGAAAATTCGCGTTAGATTCGCGTGAATCTGCGTTCAAAGAATAAAGGTGGGTTGTGAGTCGGTTGTACGCAATACGCAATACTCAATACGCAATACGAAACCGGTGCTATACACCCATACAAAGGAGAGACTGACGCATGGCCAAGAAAATACTGATCGCTGACGACGAACCCCACGTGATAAAACTGATCGCCTCGCGGTTGATTGCAAATAAATATGATGTGGTGATGGCCTCAGACGGCCTCTATGCCGTCAAGAAAGCCCACGAGGAAAAACCGGACCTCATCATCCTGGACATGAGGATGCCCGCGGGCGGCGGCATGAGTGTCTTTGAGAATTTGAGAATGGCAGGCGATACCATGCTGATCCCCGTCATCTTCATTACCGCGTATCCGAGTGACGAGGTGCGGCAGAAGGTCATGGACATGGGCGCCGCGGATTTCATCGCGAAGCCGTTCGATGCCGACGATCTGCTCGCCAAAGTCAAAAAAGCCCTCGGAGAGAGTACGGGATAACGCAGCAATAGAGGACCTTTCTCTCGCCCCTATCCATCTTATTCAATTACGCCAAGGAATCGTCATAATGGGTAAACAAATGAGAAAAATATTATTTTATATTCTTCTTTTTGTTTTTATATTTTTCAGCGTAGAACTTTTATCTATAGAAGGTCTAGACATTCTAAAGAAAATCCGCGATATCGAATACAAACCAATATTTCCAATATCCCTGAAGCATAAAACGATACTCCAAAAACTTTTGTCAGAAACTCGATCATATTTGAGATTCGATCCAACATTAGGCTGGACAATAAGGCCGAATAGTGAGTCCGAAAATCATTTATATCGATCAAACCCTGAAGGTATTCGTGCCGACCATAGTTATCCAGTAGATGCTCCCCTATCCGGATATCTTCGCCTTGCTGCATTCGGAGGATCGTTTGCTCACTGTGACGATGTTGCTAATGCAGAAACTTGGGAATCTCAATTAGAATCGCTCGACCATCATCTTGAAGTGCTGAATTTTGGGGTTTGTGGGTATGGTTTGGATCAGGCTTTTTTGCGTTACAAGGAAGACGGGTGCAAATTTCACCCCAATATCGTTTTTATTGGTTTTATGTCCAAAGATATTAGCAGACTTGTATCAACGTTTAGACCATTCTATTTTAGTAATACAGGCATTCCCTTGGGCAAACCACGATTCGTTTTACGAGCTGATAAGTTGATTCTCCTGGAGAATCCCCTTTCAACACAACAAGATTTAGAACGGCTATTGCATAATGACTTAAATGTATTTAATAAACTCAAAGCCAATGATTATTATGCAGCTCAACGGTATTCAAAAAGTCCATTTGATTTTTTAGCCTCGGTTCGATTAATGACGATTGCTATAAATCATTTTAAGGGCAAGGATAGACAGGATGAAATTTTTAATAACGGCGTTTACAATACTTCCAGCGAAGCCTATGAACTAACAACGAAATTGATAGATGAGTTTTATCTATCCGCAGAATCAAACTCCTCGCTGCCTGTTGTTATGCTATTCCCCCAAAGATCCGATATCGAGATGTATATCAAAAACGGCAAAACAAGCTATTTGCCTCTAATAGAATACCTTAAAGAAAAAGGGTATAGATATATTGATTTACTAATTCCATTGAAAACCTCGATCAATAAGGGAGTGAAAATTGAAAGGTTAATACTAACTCATAATAGTGCCAAGGCGAATAGACTCATCGCTCAATTTATTTATTCATATTTGCAGGATCAACATTTGCTTGAAAAAACATCAGTCGGCATGCAATAAGAATGACAGGTGCCGTCATTGCGACCCCGCCTTGGCGGGGGAAGCAATCTCTATTCTAGACCACAGACTATAGACCGTAGACCGTAGACTTTTTCGTACGGCGTATGGCGTATTGCGTATTGCGCAATGTACACAACGCAATACGAATTCAGTCACGCACCAATTTTCCATGCTGAGCGTGTGGTAGAAATAAGACCGTAGACCATAGACCGTAGACTATAGACTAAATGCGGGAGACGGGGTGCGGGTGGCGCGAGGCGGATCTGAGGACCGGAGAGCCGCCGAAGGCGGCCTCCCGATGCGTATAAACTCGGGCGGGACAAGCGAAGTGGGGGATGGGGGTTCTGGAGACGCACGAGCTTACACGTAGAGTGTCAGAACCCCCCACAAGCGCGGAGGACCGCAAGAACGCCGAGTGACAGGACCCGCATGTGAGAATACGTCCGCGAAATGACGACCCGAGAGGGGATCACATGGACTCGCAATACAAAACTTTACATTTTGTGCCGTACCTAAAATGTAAAGTTTTCTACCCCGATTTATCCCGAAACGCTCCTATAGTGTGCACGCTCGCTAATGGAATTACCGTAACACTGCGGCTCAGAGGATACGCTTCTCTGCCGGGATACACCACCCAAATATGTTTTAAAGACAGTTCCGCTAAGGCAGAACGCATGGATGGCGTGAGAGAAGGAGCCTGCGCATATTTAACTTCAATGCCGAAAAGCTTTCCCTTCTTCTCAAACACCAGATCAAGTTCGGCGCCCGTATGCACTCCCCAGAAAAAGGCCTCGTCTTCTCTTACGTGCATAGATCCGATCACTTCCTCTAACGCGAATCCTTCCCACGACGCACCAAGCTTAGGGTGCGATACCACATCTTTTTTCCCCTCTAACGACAATAGGGCGTGCAAGATTCCTGTGTCGCGAAAATAGATCTTCGGCCTCTTGATGATCCTCTTTTTAGTGTTATAATGCCATGGCCG
Organism: uncultured Planctomycetia bacterium; assembly: GCA_964354545.1. Taxonomy (GTDB): domain Bacteria; phylum Omnitrophota; class Gorgyraeia; order 2-01-FULL-45-10; family JAHFGN01; genus CAYHAE01. The sequence continues at coordinate 971 of CAYHAE010000015.1, read as the reverse complement.
CAGTTGGCGGACCATAAATGTTCCCGAAAGCAGATCCAAATATCTTTGCGCGGTATGATCCGAAAACCCCAGGCTCTGCCCTATCTCCGAGGCATTGAATATTTGGCCGTGATAATGCGCAAGCATCTTCCAAAAACGGCCCAATGATTTAGCAGGTATAGCAATGCCCAATTGAGGAATGTCGCGCTCCAAAAAAGTGGCGATAAAATCCTGACGCCATCGATAAGAAGCCGCTTCGCTTGGAGCTAAAAAAGACCGGGGAAAAGATCCCCTGATCCATAACCTTTCTATATTTTTAACACCCACGTGCCTTAGAGAAAAGCCCCCCATCTCCACGTAACTGATGCGCCCGGCCAGAGATTCTGAGCTTTGCCTGATCAAATCTCGCGATGCGCTTCCTAAAATTAAATATTTCGTTCCGGGAGAGCGGTCTGCGAGGACCCGAAGCACGGGGAAGAGATCCGGGCTCCTTTGGATCTCGTCGATAATAACGAGCCCCTCAGCGTCTTCTAAGGCCAAGAGGGGATCTTGAAGGCGTTGGGCATCTCTGGGATTCTCAAGGTCAAAAGCGGTTACGCTCGACGGCCATCGGGAGGAAAACTGACGGGAAAGAGTCGTTTTGCCGCATTGCCTGGGCCCTAAGATGGCAACGATAGGGTAGCTCTTGAGGAATTTTGTTAATAGTGTTATCTCGGGAGATCTCAGTATTTCCATACAAATAGCATACCATGAAATATCGATATGTCAAGTCGAAATGTCATGTTATTGACATACCGTCTTTTTGAATTAGTCCGAGATGTCATTGCGAGCGAAGCAATCTCTATTCCAGACCACAGACTACAGACCAGAGACCATAGACCATAGACTTCTTCGTACGGCGACTGCGTACTAAGGAATTTTTCAGGTCCCTGCCTGCGGCAGGCAGGCTGTCGCTCGGCTTCCCCTCTCGGGGTTCTATCTCGCGGGCTGCC
>CAYHAE010000014.1:29727-41056 GCA_964354545.1 uncultured Planctomycetia bacterium | reverse complement strand
CTGACAAGGAAAATGTTCCCCCGCCCTTGGCGGGGTCGGTCTTTTGCTCAGTCGACAAACGGGAGCCTGCGCAACTCGGCCGCACGGAGGCGGCCTTTAGACATGCTTGGCTCTTTTCGTATCAAAACATTGTTACAAGGAACCGTTTTTCTCCTTCACAAAAGACCTAACATTTTCATTGTGCTCACATAACTCGTTTTAGGTCATCGAAAAAGCTCTCCCACACGCTCAACGCGTAAAGCGGGTGGGTGACTGGATAGGAAAAAATAGGGGTTAGGGTTTAGCGTATAGGGTATAGCGGTCTATGGTCTGTGGTCTACAGTCTATAGTCTGTCTTAGGGCATAGGGATTAGGGAGTAGTGGCTAGTCCACGGTCCACGGATAAGATTAAGATTGAGGCTAAAGGGAGCGCGCACTACGCACTACGCAATACGAAACTAAACGCTAATCGCTATACGCTAAACGCTAAACTGTGCGTTCCCGCGAGATAGAACCCTGAGAGGGGAAGCCGAGCGGCAGGACCCGAAAAATTCCTTCATATCTAAAAGAGTTACCGAATTAATGAGCTAGTACACCCGTCCCCCAATTCCATCCCTGCCTGCCGGCATATCTAATATCTCGCTGTCCACCAGTAGTGTTTTCCGCTGACGCCCTCTTGCCGTACCCTAGATATTTTTCATTCGTGGAAAAAGATTTTTGCAAGAATTTCTCCGTTTCATACGTCTATATATGTAGAGGCCAAAAAATTGAAAGGAGGTGAGATGTATGGACAGACTTAAGATGGAAGTCGCCAGGCTCCATAGGATGGATGGCGAAGGCTCCCTCAAGGCCTTCTGCGATATCAACCTGTGTGATTCGTTCGTAGTCAAAGGGTTGAGGGTAGTAGAAGGAAAAGGCGGCCTATTCGTATCGATGCCGCGCGAACAAGGCAAAGACGGCAAGTGGTATAACACGTTTATGCCTCTTTCGAAAGAGGTCCGCGAGGAGCTCGATAAGGCTGTTTTGGAAGCGTACGCAGGGTGAGGTTATGTGGGCCAGAGACAGGAGGGCGCTGGGCAAGACCGGCGAAGGGATGGCGATCGATTTCTTGACGGCATCCGGCTATAAGATCATCGAACGGAATTTCAGAACGCCGTTCGGAGAGATAGACGCCATTGCGCGCAAGGATGGCGCCCTTGTCTTCGTTGAGACCAAAACGCGGCTCTCCGAATCTATTGGCCCACCCTTCCTTTCCATTACGCGCAGGAAAGAGAGGAAGATGGTTCAAAATGCGCTCTATTACCTCGTGAAGAAAGGTCTCGCAGACCGATCCTGGGGGATCGACGTGATCTCGGTGAAGCTCGCCAGCCCCGACAGGGCCGAATCGATAGAGATCTTAAAAAACGCTGTGGAGGAGTGAATCCGCCGCGGGGAAGGGGTATCGCATGACAATCGCAAAGATGTTCTCGAGCTGCGTCATCGGCATAGATGGCCATGAGGTCGAGGTGGAGGCCGATATCGCGGAGGGGCTTCCCTCATTCCATATCGTCGGACTTCCCGACACAGCGATAAAGGAGTCCAGGGACAGAATAAAACCTGCAATAAAAAATTCCGGCTTTGTATTTCCCACGAAGAAGATCACCGTCAACCTCGCTCCCGCGCATCTCAAGAAAGAGGGGGCTTGTTTCGACGCGCCCATCGCGCTCGCAATCATCGCTGCCTCGGGGCTCATCGAGCCATCCCGCTCGTCTGAATACGTCTTCTGCGGCGAGCTGTCCCTCGACGGCAAGCTGAAGCCCGTCAACGGCATCCTGCCCATCGCCACCTCTTTGGAGAGGGCAGGCAAAAAAGCCCTCGTGGTACCGAAGGAAAACGCCCTTGAGGCGTCAGTGGTGAAGGGTATCGCGGTGTATCCGGCCGCGGACCTCAGGGAGATCGTTGCGTTCTTGAACAGGGAAATAGAGATCCGGGCCCACGTGCTCAATCTCGAAGCCGTCTTTGGGACAAAGGTGCGCTATAAACTGGATTTCAAGGACGTAAAAGGGCAGGAGCATGTAAAGCGCGGCCTCGAGGTGGCGGCGAGCGGAGGCCACAACATCCTCCTCATCGGACCGCCGGGATCCGGCAAGAGCATGCTCGCCAAAAGGCTGCCCTAACGCTGTGAAAGTCCAAAATGAACATTCCCGATGTAAGGTCGGTCAATTACCGCCTACGGTAATCACACACGGATTTGAAACGATAGAATTTGACATTGCGGAACTCGTGGCCCTATGATACAATATACCCTGTATTAAGGTAAGGGGGGTGGGCTATGAGGAAGATATTGGTCCTGTTCGTAGCTTTTATGTTTTTGGTTTCATCAGTTGCTTTTGCGAAAACAGTCCGAGTAAGAGGTGGTTACACGAAATCAGGAACGTATAAGCCTCCCCATTACAGAACGTCTCCGAATAAGACCAAGTTTGATAATTGGTCGACAAAGGGCAATGTCAATCCGTATACAGGTAAGGCGGGAACGGTAAACCCCTATAAGATTAAGATTAAATAAAGGTGAGGTGGCTATGAAAAAGATATTGCTTGTTCTGTTAATAGTAATGTTTATATGCCCCCTTGTTTTTGCCAAAGATGTCTATGTTAATGGTTATTATCGTAAAGATGGGACTTATGTAAGGTCTCATGTCCGCTCCAGTCCAGATGAGTATAAGTGGAACAACTACGGGCCAAGTCAAAGCGATGATGAGTTAATGAATCCTCGTTCCAGAGATTACGATAACGATGGGGTTCCGAATTATATGGACAAGGACGACGACAACGACGGCACATCGGACGATAACGAGGAATGAGATGGCTATTGAGAAAAAAGATTACATAAGTTGGGGCCTTGCCATAGTTCTGACGATTTTTGGTATAGTATTCGGGCCGAAGTATGTTAAACTTGAGCAACAGATGGAAGACGTTAGCAAGACGGTTCAAGATATCAAGAAGTCCCAGTATTACGTTCAAACGCCTCAAACGATTCAATATAAGATAGACCACATTGAGGCTGTGAGTGGCTCGACGGTAACATTGAATTTTGGTCGTAAGGATTAGTTCTTTTAAAATCTTCTTGACATTACCCTATAATATGATATAATTTTTTTATAATTAAGATAATTGCTGTTTAGCGCAAGCGTTTACCGCCCAGAGTTCCGTCGGTAAATGGATAATCGCCAGTCAAAACGACTGGCTTTTTTATTTATAGGTGAGTTATGGCACGGCCCAAAGGTTCTAAAGATAGCAAGCCGAGAGATAGTCAAAGGTATTTAGGTAATCAAAACGCCAGAGGGAAGCACCCCGGCTATCCCAAGCACAAGGACGGCTTCCCACAATTCTGGCATTATTATAAGATAAAAGCGCTCAAAGGTATTCTCCCTACTGCGGTCTTACTTGTTGCGGAATACTCCAAGGCACGGCGTTTATACGAGGAGTATATACAGATGTATAAGGCTGGTATCCGATATGCTTTTAGAAGACGGCTCCGATTCAGGGAGTTCTATCGTGCCATTACGAGAGGTCAATGTATGCTTGTGTCTCCTTATGGTGTTCGGTGGGAGATGAAGATGGGTAGAAGGTGGGTATTTGTTAGGCATGACCCTGACCCCTTGACAGGAAAAACGGATAATGAGCCAGAAAGTAACGGTCAATTCAAAAAATCAGAAAATTGATTGGGAGCGAAAAACGAATAATTGATTGGGAGCGTAAATCGAATAATGCTTGTTTGATATCTGTATATAGGTAAGCAGAGTAGCGATTGGTGGCTGAGAGTGGCCCTGTCATTGTAAGAGATGATGGGGCTTTTCTGTTTCAGTTATTGTAGACGTTTAGAAAGTGCTGATGAAAAAAATATCGTTCACATGCGTTATGCGAGGAGTTCTAGGACGAACCCTTATCCTACCCTTCACCGTTTTGGTCGTGCTTTGTATTCATGAAAAAGTAATCTGAGGATTTAAGGAGGTGAGGAAGTTATTATCTGTGGAGAGAAATATTTTGATTATGAAATGGCACGGAGACAATCACGTTTTCCTTCGAGGATTTGAAATATGGAAACCCTCATGAAAAAAGAAATCACGCAATACCAAGGTTCGATTTTGGAGAGGTATATAATCATAAGTGGAAGAGAAAAGTTTTACCCACAGGACGTTAGGGGCTACGGACTTGAAAGCCCCTGTTGGGGAAGGGGTTCAGAGAGAGAAGCAGAGGTTAAGAGTTTAGTGAGGAGCGGTCGCTTTAGCGGTATTGATAAAATTATAACCCAAGGAGGCGGGTCATGAGGGAAATGAGTAGAGAGCAATTCCCAGGCGTGTTTCATTCAGAATGTGCTCGCGATGTAAAATCAGCGTTAGCGTTAGCAGAGAGGTTAGCATATAACGGTTCCACCGAGGAAATACAAGCAGTAGGACAAGTTCTATTGTGGTTAGTTGAGAGTCTTGATGAAGGAAAGTTAGTAGATAATTCGTGGATGTAATTCAAACAGATGATTCCAGTAAAACTTCAGAATAGAGTTCAAGGCAGGCCGTCAATGTATCAAGTAGTGTCCAAAAAGGACACAAGACAGAAATGTGGTATCTGTGGCGTGAATTTCAGAATGTCCGACTTCGTAAATCGTTGGCTTGGAGAATGGAAGCACCTCGATTGTAACTATCATTTCAGCGAAGAGCCATTCTTGGAGCGTAGAGGTAGTGTTTCAGGTTTTCAGCAAGATGATTAAAGGTAAAGTGAGCAATGATGAACAAAGTGCCGTTTCTCAATACATGTAATCCCCCTTATAACGAGCTCTCCCCTGTTTCCTCAGACGGCCTCACGAGTTCCAAGGCGTCCGTCGGGAAAATGACCGTTTATCGTCGAGGAAAGTTCTTTACAAGGGTAGCAGAGAATACTACTATACCCACATCAAAGTATCGTAATACAGCTTTCAGTAGGGTCGAGAGTGAAGTGGAGATTAAGATATGACCATTACGCACCTTATACCTACGGTATAAGGCCAGAAAGGAGAGTAGCGAATATGGCAGACGATAAAGTGCACGTTTACTTTGCCCGAGTATCGACAGTAGACCAACACCCAGAAAATCAGACACTTGCAATCGTAGAGGACGCAAAGCGTAGAGGTCTTCCAGATAGTCAGATTAGAGGGTTTATAGATAGATGTAGTGGCCGTCTCAGTTCCATGCCCGAACGAAACAAAGCGTTAGCATTGGTAAAGGCGGGCCGAGTATCAACCTTTACGGTTTATCGTCTCGACCGATTATCGCGAAGCGTTAAGGACTTGGTAACTATCATAGAGATGCTGAAAGTGAATAATGTTGTCTTCCGTTCAATTACAGAGGCAATAGATACAGGCACTTCGGCAGGTATGCTGATGTATAACTTGCTGGCTTCGTTCTCTCAGTTCGAGCGAGACCTTTGTAGTGAAAGGACACGGCTTGCGATACAACGGCTAAAGGCACAAGGTCGAGTTCTAGGCAGGCCTCGAGGCAAAAAAGATTCAAAGTCAAAGTCATATAAGAATAGGTCAAGAGGGGCGGCAGTTGGTTGGTATCACAGGCGAGAACGGCAAGGCAAGGAAGGAATTGGAAAAAGTGCGATATTGGCGTCTATGTAAAGTTGTATTGCGGTTCAGCATAAAAAGTATGGAATGTCAGTCATGTTGATATGTTCCTTTTTCCATGAGGCAAGGCAGGCGTGCCCTGATAGAGGCACAACGGATATCCAGTCCGCCTCCTTGCCTGCCTGCCTTATGGTTAAGACCGAACGTCGTTTTTTATTGGACCGCAAGTTGGCAACGTATAGAGGCGGAGCAACCAATGAAATGAACTGTTTCAAGCTAAAGTCAAGTTCCAGTTATGGGGGCGGAGGGGCTGTGAGTAGTCCCCACAGCGCCACTGAATACCGAGCGAAAGGTGTTCCCACACCAACGGTGCGAGCAATTTCCGAGCTTGGCGGTCTGGCTCGTTCCGCTCCCAGATTTTCAGAAAGAGGTGAGTAATGATAGGTAGCCCAGGTGACATGACGTTAGCGGTAAATATTGTTACAAAGTATCAGTCTGAACAGCTTCAGAAGGCCCAGAAAGACCTCAATACGTTCAAGGAAGCGACTAAATCCTCAGGCGTGGAATTGAAAAAGGCAAACGTCTCGGCTTCAGACTTTAGGAATGCGATACGCTCTCTTGGTATGGTGGCAGGTGGTGAGGTCAGGCAGATAACAGGTATGTCCTCGGCATTTTTAAGGTTCGGGTCAACGGCAGGGGTGGCTATCTCTTCAGTAGCGGTGGCATTGGTGGCAATGTCAAAGTCCTCGGCAGATGCGACGAGGGCTTTATCCGAAATGCACACTTCAGCAATAGAATTGGGAGTGGACTTCGAAACGTTCCAGCGGTGGAAGACAGGCATATCGTTTTCAGAACAGGACTTGAAAAACCTGCAACAGGTCTCGACAGCATGGGGCAAGCTTGGGCAGTTCTTCAAGAACATGTGGACAAGTCTTGGGGTAGGTGTAGGTGGGATACTGTCCAAAGTCCTGCCAAAAGCGGCTCAGGAAATAGACACACTGGGCAAATCGGCAGAGGACACGCTCAAAAGAATAAATGAAGAGACCAAACGGCTGACATTATCACAGGGGCAGTTCAGGGAGTATGCCTTCACTAAACAGTATCGTCAAAATTGGGACACGCTTCAGCTTGGGCAAGACATGTCACCTGACCAGATGAATATGCGACAGAAATATCTTGATGAGTGGGAAAGGGCAAACGTCGAGGCATTGACAAGGGCAAAGTGGGGGTTCAAGGGGTTCTATGACGAGATGGAAGACCTACAAAAGGCATGGGCACAGCACACGTCAAGTCTCTTCGCTGACGTGCTGATAGACGGGCTTGACAACAAGTTCCGAAACGCAAGGCAGATAGCGTATAGCTTCTTCAAAGACCTGCGAGATATGCTCATCAAAGCCATGATGAATCAAATGATAGCAAGTCTCCTGACAAAGTTCCTGCCTGTTTCCTCTCCTACGCCAGCAATTGATTTGGGAACGCTGACAATTTTTGGTGGGGGTAAAACAGGTGGAAGTGGTGGTGGCGGTGGGTTTCAGCAAGGTGGGTGGGTTGGTAAGCATGGCCCTGAAAGAGTGCTAGTCGGCGAGAAAGAGCCAGAGTTAATCGTCCCTCTCTCTAAAATGGCAAACGGCAATGGGGGTGGCGGGGATACGTATTACATCATCAACGCAATTGACACGGAGAGCTTTGCTCAGGCCTTAAAACGTAACGGAGATGCGGTAACGAGTATCGTTCAAGAGAACGTGAACAGAAACAAGCACCTGCGACAAGGATTGAGGAAATGACAGACAGGGAAATACGGCTACTGGAAAACATACGGACAACGCTTCAGACACTAACGGCGAGTAACCATGCCTTGATACAGATGTTGAAAGAGGATTACAAGTTTAATACTGAAAAGTTCTTGGCCTTGTTTCAGGTATACGCTCAAAAGGCAAGGGACGACCAATGGCTTTATGACCAGATAATACGTGTGGAGGATGAGATAGATGACAGAGACCAAGACATCTGAGTTCGAAGAAGACGTAAAACTGTTGACCGAAGCGTTCATGCGGTTTTACGAAAGGCGATTAAAGAAAGAAACGGAGGGAAAAAAGAAAAGTGGAACCACAGTTCGAAGTGATAAAGTTCTGTCAGGCTCGTGAGGCTCCGTGTCGTTCATGCGGTAAATGCCGATGCCGTAATGATAACGATGTGGACGTGCTCGCGATGTTCGGTATTGATAAGGCAAAAGTATACTCTCGTCCAAGACAGCATTATACAGCAATCTTTCAGGGTGCGGTAGATGCCGAAATCGAGGACAAGATGAGTGAGGGATATAGCCGAGAGGAAGCGGTTCAGATTTTGTTACAGGAAGAAAACGGATAGAAGGGAGGATTGTAATGGGCGTGTCATTAGGAAACCTGGCGGGAAAGTCAAAGGATGAGCTTCAGGAACTCCGAGACCAGTTGATTATCAAAGGCAAAATATCCGCTGACGATGCGGTAAAGATACTAGCCGAGATTGAAAGACGAAGAGACGCAAGTGCGTGGTAAACAAGTTACGAAAGGATGGTGAGTAGAAATGTTGATTACGTTTAGTTGTGATATTCCTGTTACCGATAAACCCCAAATCGTTCTCAAAAGAATTGAGGCCGCTTTAAGGGCAGAGTTCGGCGGGGATGTTTCCATTACTTCAGCCCAGCCAACGGATGAGGTTCCTGATGACCAGAGTGAGGCCCGTAGTCAGAGGCAAGAACAGGAACGGTCTGAATATGAGCAGGTTCAGGACTATGATATGAAGGTCAAGGAAGTAATGAAATTTATCAGCGACGACGAACTTGGCCCGTATCAATGGGCCGAGCCCTCGCAGAGACATTTCAGAAAGTATGAGTTGGCTGTCCATCGGCTTGAAGAGATGGAAGCGAACCCCCGGAAGTATCAAAAGACGTTAGATATTCTGAATGGCCACACGTCAGGTCGAGGAGGTTATAGATGATAGACCTGAATAACGTCAGTCTCATAAAAATCGAGCAAAAGCTCCGTGACCTTGACAAGACCTTGAATGAGTTGAAAAAGGTTCAAGAGCAAAAAGAGGAACTCGAAAAGTATCGTGATGTGCTCGTGATGTATTTAGAACTGAAGGCACGGGCAAGAAGTCCGTTAGCGACACAGCAAGAGAAACGGCAACTTCGTATCCTGTCTACCTATCCGATATTCAGTCTCTTCAAAGGAAGGTCTAGGATAGAGAAAATGGAAAGTGCTTATATGGACGAGACAAGTAAGCAGAGCCTTTGGTTCAGATGTCATGAGGTTGAGGAACAGTTAAACAGACCGTATAAGGAGCAATTGATAAGGTTAATGAAGGACTTCGAAAAAGAGATGCCGACCATCACTGTAAAGGTAGAGAAATCTCGTTTACCTTCGGAAGTAGGGGTTTAATTGAATGAGTATATACTCTATCCTTCTGGTAATAGCGATACTCGGTCTTACGGCGGTTATAAGAGAAACACGACATAAGGAAATATAAAAGGAAAGCTGAGTGGGTTACTGGAAGAATGTAAGTATACCCCGTGATAACCGAATACGAAAGTCCATAAAATATGCCCGACTGCGAGAGGTCAGAGTTAGTAAACGCCAAGAACAAGAGCCACAAGGTCAGATGAGTTTTGCTTTTTATGAGACGAGTTTAAGTAAGAAAGCGTAAGAGAGAAACTCTCTTTATCAGTCCCCCGAAGGTGGGGCAAAATTAAAGGAGGTGCGGTATGAGTAAGATATTTGTAGTGGTGAGAGTTAGCTCTGAGGCCCAAGAAAAAAAGGAAGGGCCAGAGGTTCAGAGAGAAGGTCAAGAGAAATGGATAAAAGCCAACCCGAAGTATAAGGACTACGAATTAGTATTCCCTGCCCCCTACGTTCAATCCTCGACAGAGCCTATGTTTTTAGCAGACCGTCCTGACTTGAATGATGTCTTAAAAATGGTTAGAGAGGGGGATATTGTTTCATACTGGAATATGGAACGTCTTAGTCGTGATAGCTTTGTTAGAAGTGAGTTTATTGCACATCTGATACGTAAGAAAGGTATCCGATATTTAAGAATAAGCGATAAAGAGTATGACCTTCAGAACGAATCAGACCTGATGATATTAGGTATATACAGCAATGTTACGCATAAGCAAACTTCTGAAGATATGAGGCGTAAGTTAGAAGGCAAAATAAGATGTCGAGATAGATTTGAATGGACGGGTGGCTTCGTGCCGACAGGATATAAAGCGGTCAAGGTTGGAGAGCATTACAAGTATGCCATTGACGAGTATTGGAGTAAGATATACCACCGCATCATAGAAGAACTCCTTAAAGGGAACTCCGCAACAGAAGTGGCTAAAGGTCTCAACGGCGATAAGATTCAGACACGTGGACACTTCAAAAAGAAAGGATGGGGTCAATGGTGGCGAGCAGAGGTCATATTAGGAATTGCCAGAAACCCGTTTTATAAGGGTAAGTTAGTCAATGGCGATTGGGTCATCCCTGCCCTTATCACGGAAGAGGAGTGGAACAAGGTTCAGCTTGCTATCACAAAAAACAGACGGAGAGGCCCGACAGAATCCCTGACGTTCTTGCTTCGAGACCTGATGTATTGTGGTCATTGTAAGAGTAAGCTTCTTGGCAGATTAACGAATCACAAACGGAAGACCAAAGGTAATTATAGGCAGTATCGGTTCCATTGTGCCAAAAGATACATACAGGGGGACGATAAAGGCCACGTCAAGTCCTGCTCCTTCCCCCTGATAGACGGACACAAGATAGAGGAATGGGTCTGGAATCGGACAGTCATGTATCTGCTCAATGATACCGAGTTAAAAAAAGCTATACAGCAAGGCCCAAAGCGTGAGGATACTACGGCCTTGCAGGAAAAGATAAAAGTTCTTCAAGGCGAGATTCAGCGGTTACGTCGTGGCAAGACCGAGCTATTGGATTTAGTAGTATCTGGCTATTGGAGTAAGTCAGAGGTAGCATTGAAGGCCGAGGAAGCTGAGGCCGAGATAGCGAAACGTAATACCCAAATTATCATACTACAAGACGCTGTAAACGGCGAACAACGGTTAACTTCTACCCTACTCCAGCTGAAAGAGATATCGTCAGAATTAAAGAAAAGAGTTCATGAGTATTCAGCCCAAGAGAAGCGTGACCTAATGATAAAGGTAATTAAAGAGATAAAAGTAAACTATATCGGGAAGGACGAGCACTCAGAAACAGACAGGGATTTGTTTGATGTGGATATTAAGTATGTTTATGACATAGAAAAGTTAAAAGAACATTTCCGATTACAGGTCGGTAGGCCTAACGGTTCGGTAATCACACATGAACATTCCCGATTAACGGGCGGTCTCCCACCATCCTCTCCGAGATGACTCTCGAGGAGTCGCTCGAGACATCCAAGGTCCACAGCGTCGCGGGGCTCCTGCACCCCCACAAGGCCCTCGTAAGGACAAGGCCCTTTCGCGCTCCCCACCACACCATCTCCAACGAAGCGCTCATCGGAGGCGGCCAGAATCCATCGCCCGGGGAGATAAGCCTTTCCCACAACGGCGTCCTGTTCCTCGATGAGCTTCCGGAATTCGCGAGAAGCGTTCTCGAGGTGATGCGGCAGCCTCTCGAAGACGGCTACATCACCGTCTCCCGGGTCGCGAGGACCGTGGTCTATCCCGCCAAGTTCATGCTCGTGGCAGCGATGAACCCCTGCCCCTGCGGCTACTTCACGGACCCCAAGAGACAATGCTACTGCACCCCTTTC
>CAYHAE010000014.1:0-29627 GCA_964354545.1 uncultured Planctomycetia bacterium | reverse complement strand
ATCGCAGACCTTGAAGAAAGAGAAACTATCGAGGCCCACCACATCTCTGAAGCGATCGGGTACAGGAGCCTGGACAGGAACTTGTGGGGGTAGTTTTCATTATCGAAATGCATACAAAAGACCTAAGCGTCCCTTAACGCATCCCAAAAGCAATACCACAATGCCACACAATGGGTTGGAGAGGCAGTTGGATAATTATAAAATTTCATAGGGCTTGCTTAAAGCCATTATATTAGATTTCTCTTTGTATAGCCTATACCCATTTTTCTTAAGATATCTAATACACTCGTTATTATCTTTTATATCTAAATGTGTATACTCATACATCACTATATCGGGCCGGATTTTATCAAACCTAATAAGTTTTATTATTTCATAATCATATCCTTCCGTATCTATTACCATTATATCGACTCTTTTGACATTATGCTTTTTTAATAATGCCTCTAGCGTAGAGCAAATTACTTTTTCGGTTACTATATATTTTTCAGTACCGTCGGGAATCATTGAGAGCAAGGTTTCTCGTTTGAAAGTACCAAATTGTTTAAACCACCATGGTGATTTATTAAATATCTTTTGATCGAGAGAATAAAAATCTTTAGTTCCATCCAAATCCGCTATGGCAATATTCTCGAAAATTAAGTTTTTGCAAGATTTATAATTCTCAACCATCAAATTAAAATTGTACTTTACGGGCTCTATTAAGATGCCTGCCCATTTATCTCGCGTGATAAACTTATTTATTGGATCGCACTCAACACCATCGCACGCACCAACCTGAATAAAGAAAAGGTCTTTTTGCCGTGTAGAATATAGATCGAATATTTTTTCAAAAGACAGAGGAGGGGCCGGGGGCTTCAAAAGCAATAAGCTAGCTATGACACTATTTTTACATTTACATAGAATAGTCCATAACCGCGAGTGCCTTTTTACTCTTTTCTTAAGCAATGCTTCAATTTTTACAATAACCGATTCAATGTACATAAAATATTCATATGATAATTGTTCAACATTCGTCTTTGCGCTTTTAATAAATTGATTGTATCATAAATAATGAGGTCATTACATTAAAAATTTCTGTATTTATATAGTTGTGTATCGCTGCCCCTGCGGCTACTTCACGGACCCCAAGAGACAATGCTACTGCACCCCTTTCCAGATTATAGAGGTACCTCTCGAAGATCTCCGGTCCGCTCCTCGACAGGATCGATATCCACCTCGAGGTCCCCCGGCTCAAGGTGGAGAACCTCACCGACAAGCGCCGCGGAGAAAGCTCCGACGAGATACGGCGCCGCGTCGACAGGGCCCGCGCGATACAGAGAGAACGTTACAGGAATGAAGGGATACGCTTCAACGCACATCTTGAATCGAAGGAATTGGAGAGGTACTGTATCCTGGATAAGGAGGCGGAGGAGCTTCTGAAGCTCGCGATACTGGAACTCGGGATATCCGCGAGGGCCTATGACAAGATCCTCAAGGTCTCACGGACTATCGCAGACCTTGAAGAAAGAGAAACTATCGAGGCCCACCACATCTCTGAAGCGACCGGGTACAGGAGCCTGGACAGGAACTTGTGGGGGTAAGACGGCGCATCCGGCCGGGTCAGCGTGCGAGGAGGCTCCCGGACGGGGTCATCCGTACAAGGTTAGCGATTGCAGATCGATCGCCGTCTGAGATGTTGGTAAAACAGACCCCGAGCCGATGTTCGTTCTTTTCCAAATGGATATTATAAGGCACATCCCCGATCGCGTCCAGGGTCCGCACCCGATTATCTCCAGCGATGTGCGGATTGATCAAGGTAAACCGCAGCGAAAGGGTCGTTGCCAAAGGGATGTCGTAATTCGTCAGGATGGCCATTCCGCCTTCTGATATGTCGTACATAACGGCGACGCGTTCCTTCGGCCCGATCTGCTTGAGCACTTCCCACGGCTTACGGATCCTGTAGACAATGAGGAAACTGGCTCGCAGACGTTTAAACCTTCGTCTCTCTATGGTGGGATAGTCGCTATCCATAACAGGGCACCTCTCTCCCTCGACATAATTCTATCACCGTCCGAACATATTGCAAGAAAATAATACATCCGCTCATTGATCGGTGAGCTCTTCAATAAATTCTATTAAATTGCCGTCGGGATCATATCCAAAACATACCTTTGTCGCGTTGTCGGGCGACCGCACGGGCCTTGAGATGAATCTCACTCCCGATTTGCCCAACCTCTTATATTCGTTCTCAATATCACACACGGTAAAGGATATGTGATTGTAACCGCCTTGCGGCGCGATCCTAGGGCGTTCCCAATAGTGCAGTTCGAACACAGGGGCCCTCTGGCCGCATTGATCACGGCTCTCCATCTTCACATACGTCAATTTTACCCCTTTCATGTTAAAGACAGCCTCCGGATATTCTCCCTCTACCGTGAGCACCTTGCACACCTTCAATCCCATCAGGTCTCTATAGAATCCCAGGGCCCTCTCCAAATCCCCCACTACTATGCATGCGTGTCTGAAGTCTTTTATCATACGGTCAACCGAGCTCCTCCAAGGCAATGTAGGGGTCACGATAATCTACTCCTACGGGGATGAATTCGATCGATTCCCTAAAACTCCTTTTGGCCTCTTCGATCCTTCCCAATTCAACGTAGGCCCTGCCCTCGTTGCTGCATAAAAGGGAATAGTCCAGGCTGGACTCGAGCGCTTTTCGGACCTCCTCATTACGACAACGCCCGTTCTTCATGGCTCCCGATTCCTCCGTATCGCTCATGCGCCCTTTTCCTCCGGAGGCCTTTTTAATAGCTGCGCGGATGAGCGCCTCCCTGCCTCTCTCATACGTCTGGAGCGCCTTTTCGTAGTCGCCCATTTTTCTATAGGTAATCCCCAAGCCGCTATACGCGTTCGCGTAGCCCCCATTGGCTTCGATCGCCATCTCGAACGCGCGGACCGCCTTTTCGTAGTCCTCTTTCAGCTGATAGAGTATCCCAAGCTGACAATATATGCCGTCATTCGGCAAGGTATCGATCGCAGCGATTGCCTTCAGGTAATACTTTTCGGCATTATCGAGATCGTTCATCGTCCGATAGACAAAGCCGATGTGGTAGAGGATCCGTTTGCTCCCGGACCTTTTCGACAGAGCGCCGTGTAATAGAGCCAGCGATTCCTTCTGTTTGCCCTGCGCGAGAAATTCAAACGCCCTCGGCAGTACCTGTATCTGTTCGTCAGTCAGATTTTCTTCCATTTTCCCCATTATGGCCCGCCGTCTCCTCGCCCATTCGCTGCGCCCACCCGGACAGGGTCTCATACTCGCTCACATGCGTAATGCCCGCGGAACGGGCGGCTGAGAGAAATCTCTCGAGAACGGCATCTCTGTGCCCGGCGTTCAAGACGCGGCCGGAGGCGAGCATGACGTACCAGACGCCCAGCCGTGCGTTGTGTATTCGCGCGCGCACCTCATCTGGCCCCGTAGACCGCTCGGCCTCATCGAACAGCCGTTCGGCCTCCTTCAGAAATCCGTCAGATAGGTAGGCGGACGAGGGCCCGTCGTAGATGAGCGCATGGGAGCTTCCGTCCCGGACTTGCCGGTGCAGCAGCTCAAGGTATGCGGCCACGAGGTCCGAGGCCCTGCCAAAGTAGCCTTTCAGGAATTCATCCATGTGCCTCTTGACATCGGCAGCAGGGTTCCACATGAGCTTGGCGAGCAGATAGCCCTTGAGCGCGGCCATCTCACCGCCGCCGCCCGGAGAGGAGTTACCCTGCTCGAAGAGGCCTTTCACCCCGCAATCGACATAGAACTGCACGTTCGCCTGTAGCGCGTCGAGGTTGGGAAACGGCTGGATATAATGGGCGAAGTTCGTGGTGTAGTCCCACGCATACAACATCGACGCGGAGCGCTGCCAGGCGAGGATGTCTTCGCGGAATCGCGCGTTCTCTCCATGCGAGCAGTGGACGAGGGGATGGGAAAAACAGCATTCCCACGAGCAGATCCGGACGATAACGTTCTTGCGGGGCCGAAGGGTTCTTGGCGGCGTACGGCTGTACTGGTACGCGAGCGTGCCCACGTATACCTCCGGATAGTCCTTCTCGATAGATTCTGCGACGGTGTTCACAAATTGAATGAGGGAGCCGGCGGGTCCGCCTTGTGCGCCATCACGCGCACTGCACGCCTTACATCTACACCAGCTCTTCGCATCGTTCTGCGATACTTCGACGATGTGCGCGTCTCGGTGCTCCTCGATCCAGTGGCGGACGCGCCCTGCCGCGAGCCTCACCACATCGGCATTCGAAAGGCATCGCTGCACGTTACCCTTCACCCGCACGCCGTCGATGAACGGAAAGTACTCCGGGTGCTCGTCGTAGAGCTCCTGAGGCACGAGGAGGTCGAGGGTGTGCACGAAGGGATAATAGGGGTAATAGACGACGGCACGTCCGCCGTGTCTATCCGTGAGCGCGTCGTGGTGGCCGTTGAGCCTGTGGCGGGCTGCGAAATCCGCATCGCGCGACATTTCGGTCCAGGAGGTCTCGCGATACTGGAGCCGGGGCGCATACCTTTCATTAAGGGCTCCGAGAATGACCGTCTCGGCCTTCGGGACATGTTCGACGTGCGGCGCGAACCAGCGAACGCCCAGCTTCTCCTCCAAAAACTCATACACGCCATAGAGCGTGCCACGCGGCTTCCCGCCCGCGATGATGAGATAGGTGCCGCTCGTGAGGAGCACGAACTCTTCGGAGCCGAGCATGCCTGCGCCGACATCCGGCCTCGCGGCGCGGAGGTGCGCGTTGTCTCCCAGGATGATCTCTTCGTCGCCCAGAGGAACGGCATCCGTCACGATCGGAAGCGTTGCTCCGCTTGCGTATGCGATATATCGCTGAAGTTCTTCCGCAGCGTAACGTTCAGAGGGTATCGCGTCACCGGCGATGACGATCCGATAGCGGCTTCGGCCTTTCTCAACGATGCATAGTCGCGTCATACCTCCCCGCCTTCATTATCGATCACCCATATTTGATCTTCATCACCACGATGGAGAGGGTGATCACGAGTACGATGGCATTCGCGACGACGAAGGGGATCTCCCCGATCATTATCCCATAGACGAACCACAGGAGCGACCCTGCGGCGCTTAAGGCGAACGTCATGAGAGATACCGATCCGGCATCTTTCGTCTTAAAGATCTTTACCAGCTGCGGAAGGCACGCGATGGTGCAGAGCGTACCCGCTATTGTCGCAAGCACTATCTTTACGATGTACACTGGAACTCCTCTGTACGACTGCCTTTAGAAGGCAGCCCATAGTCCCTGAAATTCTACACCTTAGCTATTATACACCATCGGGCGCGCCTTGTAAATCCGCTCTCTAGAGTTCGCCTCGATTTTATCTTCCCTTTTTCTTCTTTTCATGCTACATTATTTTCATCCCGCATGTCTATCCTAAGAAAAGCCAAGGAGGAAGAGGATGGGGAAAGGTGCCCGTCGCAGTGCCGTTCGCGCAGCCACTGTCTCCGAAGGGCCTCTGCAAAGAGCCGCCATTCAAAAAATCCCCGATTTCGTCATCGTGCTCTGCATCTTCGCGGTCGCATTCACGATGAGGGCTATCTACTTTCGCCAGATACACAACTCCCCTCCCTTCGCCATCCTCTCTCTCGATGACAGCTACTACGACACGTGGGCGCTCCAGATATCAAAGGGAGACCTGCTCGGGAAAGAGGTCTTCTACGGCCTTCCGCTCTATCCGTATCTCCTGGGCCTCATCTATTCCATCTTTGGCCATAGCATCTTTATCGCCCGGCTCGCCCATGCGCTATTCGATTCGATAAGCTGCGTCCTTCTGTTTGCGCTGGGAAAAAGGATTTTTGACCGGGCGACGGCTATTCTCGCATCGTGCATCCTCGCCTCCTACGGCATGTCTTTCTACATCTCGGGGTTTTTGAGCTCCGGTTCGCTGTCGATGCTGCTCAACCTCTCCCTCTTGCTCGCCCTGCTCTCGCTCTACAGAAATCCGACCCTGACACGATGGCTTGCCGCCGGCGTCCTCATCGGGATAATCTCGCTCGCGAATGCCTCCGTCCTTCTGTTCGCACCATGCGTCATCGCGTGGGCGTGTGTGGCCTTTAAGGATCGCGGGGGGATAAGACGTGCCGTGGGCGCAGTGGCGATGGTTGCCGCTATAGCGTCCGTTATTTCGATCACCGCCGTGAGGAACTTCATCGTCGGCAAGGATTTCGTCCCCGTCACTGCCCACTCGGGGATCACGTTCTATGCGGGCAATAACCCGGAGTCGATAGGGGCCTTTAACCTGCCTCAACAGTTGCGGGGCGATGTGCTGAAGACAAAGGTTGCGTCGCGGACGATCGCGGAAAAGGCCCTCGGCAGGACGCTGAAACCCTCCGAGGTATCGAAGTTCTGGTTCGATAGGGCATTTGATTTCATACGGCGTTCTCCTCTCGCATACGCGGCGTTGATTGTGAAAAAGATATATTTCTTCTGGTGGGTGAGAGAGATACCGGAGGAGGTGCCGTTGAGCGTTGTGAAGAACTATTCGTCCATCTTGCGGCTTCCCCTCTTTAGCTTTGCGGTCGTCTCCCCTTTATCGATCATAGGCCTCGTGCTGGCCTACAGGAAGGAGCGGAAGGACCTGCACCTCCTCTACCTCTTCGTAGGCGCATCGCTCGTATCGACGGCGCTCTACTTTGTGAATTCACGGTACAGGATAATTACAGAACCCGTGCTGATCCTCTTCGCGTCGTTCACCATCGTGCGTTCGTATCAAAAAATAAGAGAGGGACGATATCCGTACGCGGCGTCCGTGCTCATCGCCTCGATCCTCCTTTTCCTCTTCTTCAACATCAACGTCGCATCGTATAGGCAGGATGTCGTCTACGGCAAGCTCGGCGTCTCCTATGCGTCGCAGGGTCTGACCGCTCAGGCCGAGGAGGCGTTCAAGAAGGCTATTGCCTTTAGGTCTTCGAATCCGATCTCGCACTATAATCTCGGGACGTTCTATATGAGCCAGAAAAGATACAAGGAGGCGATCGAGAGATTTAAGGAGGCATTACGGCTGGATCCCGGCTACGCCGATGCGCACAACAATATCGGCACTATATACTTAATCCTGGGGAGGAAGGACCTCGCGTTACGACATTTTGAGCAATCCTTGCAGACAAATCCATACCAGGAGAATATACGCAAGGCCGTTGAGGACACGAGAAAGAGATGAGGGGATGGGCGTAGCCGCGGACGTTCTTACGTGCCTGCCGTGACCATTGCGCCAATAAATGCGCCCACGAGGGTGCTGATGATCGGGTTGCCCGTGAGCGGGCACGCACCGGATGCGCACCTTCCCGCAAAACCGACCACGAATCCGATCGCGCCCCCGACGATAATTCCTACGAGCATCTTCATGCGGATACCTTCTTACGCACCCTGCAACTTCAGCCTTTCCTTATTCGCCCTATAGAGCTCCTCCCCAAGCCACTGCTTGGCGAGCGCATCCTTATCGACGCCCTTTGCCTGCCAGTCATACTCCATAACGATGAGCGTCTTTAAGATCTTCCCAAAGGGTTCTGCGGAGAGGTCCGAGTGCTTGGTGTAGAAATCTTCGAGCTTCGCGCAATAGAAGTCAGGGTCTTTCTTTATGGTGACGCCATGCGATGCCCCGCTTGTGATGAACGAGCTCACGGCCTTGACCTTCTTCTCATCGGAAAACTTAAGCCACTCGTCCCCCTTTACTACCTTCTTCCCTTCTCCGAACGCACATGGAACGGCATACAGCAGACACGCTATACAAATCGCAATGCTTCTCGCCTTCATGCTCATCCTCCTCTAACGCAACCCTTAAGCCCGGGCTGCGACTTTCACGCATCTACCCGTACACACAACTCCGCAAGCGCCACGCTGTGGTGCGCGCAATGTACTCATAGTATCCTTTTTGAGATGAATTTTCAAGGAAAATAAACGCCTAGCGCCTCAGCTCGCATGTCCTGCAGAGCGTGATCTCGTCCATCTTTCCCGCTATATGTTTATTTTTAAGCTCCCGGAGAAACCGTGAGGATAAGATTTCTTTCAGGCTGCGCTCCTTCGCGTTTCCCAGCACCGCGTGGCCATCGTAATCCATGCAGCACGGCACCACGTCGCCGTTCCAGAGAACGGTCGCCGTCTTCCATAGCCGTATGCACGGCAGCCCGCCGCCTCCGGACCTTGCTCCACCGCCTCCCACACCCGCCCAATTATGCATCTTTGTGACGAGAACGTTGTCGACCCTCCCTTTCCAGAACGCCATGAAGTTGTCGAGCTCCTCGCGGTTCGATTTCATATCTATAAAGAGCACCGATATCTTCGGCGTTGCGCTTCCCGCCGACTTCCGAAGCTCCATGAGTGTCTCGAGATTTCGCACGAGCGTATCGTAGCACAAGCCTATCCGGATCGATTCATAGGTCTCTTTGCGTGCCGCGTCGATGCTTACTTTTAGATCGTCCAGACCGGAACGTATCAATTCCTTCGCCATCGCTTCATTTAAGACATTGAGGTTGGAGAACATCCTCGTACGGAAACCCTTTGATTTGCTATAGTGTATCTTCTCGAAGATAAGCTCGTCCAGCAAGGGTTCGCCGAAGTTATGCACGTGGATCGTCCGCCTGCCGCGAGGTATCTGGTCGACGATGTGGGTAAAGACGTCGAACTCCATTACCCCGATGCGCCTCTTCATCCGCTGGCGGGGGCACATCGTACACCTGCCATTGCACGCGTTGGTACTCTCGATCCTTATGCTCGTGGGAAAACGAAAGACGCGGTCGCCGAAGGCGGCAAGCGCCATGCGGGCAGCATTCACTTCGACCATATACGGGAGGCTCATAAGCAATCCCTTCATCTCAATTTGTCGCAGTGGAGGCAGAGCGGGAAGCGTGCGAAATCCATCTCGAAATGCGCGCGCCTGAAGGCCTCGTACGCCTCGCCGTTCCACACGTCCCTGATAGACGCTTTTTCTACGTTGCCGAGCAGGACCTCGCCATTGAAATCATAACAACACGCCGCGCAATCTCCGTTCCAGAGCACCTGAAGGATGGGACGCGCCACCATCCTGCAGCGACGATCTCCCTTAGCGAGATCCACCTTCACATAGCTCCGACCGCGGCCGTAGTTATGGAGCTTGTTGAAGCCGACCGGCGTCTTCCCGAGCCATTGAAGGGCGAACGGCACGAACTTTAAGGGGCTGCCGATATACTGCACCCTCACCCTTGGGGTCCGGCTGCCGAGGCGCCGCTTGACGGCGAGGAGCCCGAGCACATTCTCTCGCACCCTCTCAAAGCTCAGCCCCCTGTGGATGAGCGCATAGTCCCTCTCATTTGTCCCGTAGAAGCTCACCTTCATCTTGTCGAGACCGCTTTCAATGACAGTGCGGGAGAGGGCGTCCGTGAGGAGTGAGGCGTTGGTGACGGTATACGTTACCGGCATCCCCTTTGATTTCGCATAGCGGACCTTTTCGGAAAAGCCGGGATCGAGAAGGGGCTCGCCGTACCCTTGAATGTTCACCTGCCGCACGCACCCCTCGGCGGCGCATTCGTCAATCACCTTACGAAATAGCGGCATCGACATCACGCCCTGGGGACGGTCCATCTTCTCCCGCGGACAGATAACACAGTGCGCGTTGCACAGATTCGTATTTTCAATCCTGATTTCCGCAGGAAAGCCGGAGAACGACTCCCCCTTGTTGTCATATCCGATCTTCCTGTTCCGAGCCATAGCCATTCGCGAAGCCCCCACTTACGCCCCTCTAGAGACGAATCGTTATCTCCCATATGACCGCGAGCACAAGGGCCGCTATCAGAATGACAAGTACCGCATTGAACAGCCGCCCGGCGATCTTCGCCTTCGACCATGCCGCAGACGAAGGCGCTATCGACGCCAGGGATACTAAAGATCTGCTTGCGGCGCATATCGAATCGACGAGGTCCTTCGTGAGGTGTGCCGGTTCGAGGACCATGACCGTGATCTTGCGGTCGTTCACTATGAGCATGCCTCCCTTCGCCTTGAGATAGTCCTTGATCGCCACGAGCATATCCCTCACCGCATCACCCTGGTTAAAGAATCGACTCACCTTATCGTGCTCGACTGCCCAGCACTTTAAATCTTTATCTCGCATCTCCACCCTGCGCGCAAAGAGATCTTTGTATTCATCGAGCGTCTGCGGCAGAGTCAGCGGGCTTGCGTTGAACCTGCACAGAAACCCCGAGCGGAGAGGCGCTCGGTGGTAGACAGAAAGCCTGGTGCTGAACCCATGGCCCCACACGCTCACGCATGCGATCCTCACGTCTCCATAAAGGCCCTCGAAGTACGGCCCGCTGCCTCCTATCGATACGTTCCCAAAGAGGCCCTCGCTCCCCCATCGCCTTGTAAGGGTAACCCCGAGCATATCTACAAGCGGCGTGAGACCTTCGGGGACCTCGCGGGATTGCCGCCACGCAAGGACGAATACGACGGTAAAAAATACGACGATCCCTGAGATGATGTAGGCCCCGTAGTCCTTGAAGGCCCGCTCACACGCGGGTTTGACAGAGAAGATGTGCGAGAAATGGAGAAAAAGGAACGTCAGGATAATGAGGTTACCCACAAAGGCCACTGCCCAGATCCATGGCGGAACGGCACGCGATCGTGATGCGCTGCTACCTGTCGACACATCCCGAACGTCTTTGTGTTCCATGCCACGCGCTCCTATTCACCTAAGCATTAAGATTGTACCTTCTTCCGGGACTTTTCTCAAGAAAAATACCGACGAAAAAGAGTGCCACGGTGAGGGCCATCGCCACATAGGCGAATAGATCCCCAAAGACCATATAGAACGTCCTCGCGCGGGAAAGGATGATCTCGTGCGTCTTGAAGCCTTCCACGAACGTGTCGGCGCCGCGAAGACCGACCCTATCCACGATCCTGCCCTTCTGATCTATGAAGCACGAAAGCCCCGTATTGGCCGCCCTCACCATGTTCGTCCTCAATTCCACGGCGCGGAAGACCGACGCCTGCGCGTGTTGGTAGGGGGCTGCTGTCTTCAGATACCAGGCATCGTTCGTGATAGTGCATAAAAAGTACGCGCCGTTCCGTATGAAACCCCTTGCGATCTCGGGAAAGATGTCCTCGAAACATATGAGGGCCGAAAATTTCACCTTCGTGCGCTTCGTGCGGATCATGGCTGAATCCCGGGAAGAACGCGTGATATCGAATGCGAATACGGTGTAGTCCTCACCCTTAGTAAAATCACCGATGGGTACCTGCGTAAACTTATCAACGAATGAAAAAATGGTCCTGAACGGCACATACTCGCCGAAGGGCACGAGGTGCAGCTTGTCGTACCACGATGCGATCTCCCCTTGCGCGGAGACGAAGAGGGCGCTATTGTAGTACGAACGGCCTTCCTCCCTCATTGCGCCTGCCAATAAGGGGATGCCGACTTCCTGTGCGAGACCTGTTACCCTGCGGGCGCACTCTTCGTCACCGATGAAATCCGGCACAGACGTTTCCGGCCATACGATAAGGTCCGGCGCCTCCCGCGCGGCAGCCCTCGTGAGACGTTCGTACGTACCCATTATGGTGTCTTTGAGGCGCGGATCCCACTTCTGGTGTTGAGGTATATTGCCTTGCACGACCGAAACCCTGAGAGGGTCACCCGTAAATATGTTGCGGAGACGAAGGTTCCCATAGTAAAGGGCGGCGAAGAGAAAGAGCCCGGAAGCTATAAGGCCCGTGTAGCGTCCTCTGCCGAGCCGCGGGGACTTCGCAAGAGACCGGATCGACTGGTAGATGCTGACGTTCACCAGCGCTATGAGAAATGAGACGCCCCACACGCCTGTGATGTCGGACATCTGGATCACGGGAAGCGTGAGGTACTGCGAATAACCGAGGAGCACCCATCCGAAACCCGTGAGGAGATGGGCGCGGAGATATTCGACCGCAACCCATGCCGATGGGATATATAATAGCAACCAGTCCCGCCGGCCGTCCTGCGGGCCCGGCGGGATCCCTCCGGCTGACAGGCGGGACAACCCGTACGATGACAATGCTCCAAAAAAACCAAAATACAGCGCAAGATATAAAACGACTATGACCATCCCCGGGAGGGTCACATGGACGAGCCACCAGATGGTCCCGAAAAAAAATACTAGACCTGCGCAGTAAGAAATCAAAAATGCGCCTGCCGGCCCTTTGTCCTCGATCGCAAAGAGAAGAGGAACGAGCGCGACCCACGCGAGAAACTCGACATTGAAAGGAGGGAATGAGAGGATGAGGAGGAGAGAGGAGCCTGCGGCAAGGAAGACATGTGACATGTGACATGTGACATGTGACTTATTAATGCCCGCCCCGCGTCGCGGCTCTCTACGGCGCGCAACTGCTCCGCGGGACTGGGCACGCGTAGTAAAGCTCATTGTCCGCCCCGCTCCGCAGCTCTCTACGTAGCGCGCAACTGCTTCGCGGGACTGGGCACGCGCGGTAAAGTTCATTGTCCGCAGCACTTCTTGTATTTCTTCCCGCTGCCGCAGGGGCACGGTTCGTTCCGGCCTACCTTAGGCACCTCTCTCTTATACGGCCTCTGCTGCTCGGGGGGAAGTTGCCCTTCATACGAAACGCCCTCCTCTCCTTGCGGCACCTCCTTGGGGGCATATTGAAATTGAGTGCTTTCATCGTGGCGCATCTCTTGGCGGGAAAAATCGAATACGCTCGCCTCTTTCTCTTGGCTCACGGCCTTCATCTTGAACAGGAACTCGATCGTCTCTTCCTTTATGCGATAGATCATTTCCATGAACATGTCATACCCTTCGTGCTTGTACTCGACCAGCGGGTCACGCTGGCCGTACGCACGCAAGCCTATCCCTTCTCTCAGATTATCCATCGCGTAGAGGTGGTCCTTCCACCTCGTATCGACTACCTGGAGGAGGACCATCCGTTCCAGATTCCTCATCAACTCGCTTCCCAGCGCCTTCTCTTTTGACTCATACGCGTCCCGGAACATTCCCAGGATGGCCTCCCTGATCTCGTCTCTATTTTTCTCTTCCAGACGAAGCGCTCCCACCTTGCAGGAGAAGTGCGACTCCAGATAGTACCTCAGGCCGTCGAAATCCCACCTGTCGAAAGAGACTTTTTCGTTCACATAGGAATCGAGGCATAGGTCTATGACCTCCTCCATGAGTTCGAGCACGTAGTCTTTCAGGTCCTCGCCGAAGAGGACCCTCTTCCGTTCCTCATATATCACCTCCCTCTGCCGGTTCATCACGTTGTCATACTCAAGGAGGTGTTTCCTTATCTCGAAGTTATGCTGTTCGACCCTCTTCTGGGCAGTCCCGATCGCCTTCGTGATCAAAGGGTGCTGGATATCCTGGCCCTCTTCCATTCCCAATTTCTCCATGATGGTCTTGATCCTATCGGAACCGAATATCCTCATGAGGTCGTCTTCCAGAGAAAGGTAGAACCTGCTCGAACCGGGGTCGCCCTGCCTGCCCGCCCTTCCGCGCAGCTGGTTATCGATTCGCCGCGACTCGTGCCTCTCCGTCCCTACAATATGGAGACCGCTGTTCTTCGCCACGCCCTCGCCCAACACGATATCGGTCCCGCGGCCGGCCATGTTCGTCGCGATAGTGACGGCGTACGGCTGGCCCGCCTTTGCAACGATCTCGGCCTCCATCTCATGGTATTTTGCATTGAGGACGTGATGGGGGATGGCCATCTTCTTCAGGAGAGATGCAACCCTCTCGGACTTCTCGATCGATATGGTCCCTACAAGAACGGGCCGACCGATCTTATTGAGCTCGAATATCTCCTTGCAGACCGCATTGAACTTTTCCCGTTCCGTCTTATAGATCACATCGGGGTAATTCGTCCTGATGAGGGTCTTGTTCGTCGGGATCACCACAACATCAAGGCCGTATATCTTCTGGAACTCAACTGCCTCCGTCTCAGCGGTTCCGGTCATGCCTGCGAGCTTCTTGTACATCCTGAAGAGATTCTGAAACGTGATCGTCGCGAGGGTCTGGTTTTCCCGTTCGATGCGCACGCCCTCTTTCGCCTCGACGGCCTGGTGGAGCCCGTCCGACCAGCGCCTGCCCGGCATAAGGCGGCCTGTGAACTCATCGACAATGATGACCTCATCGTCCTTCACGACGTAATCGACGTCTTTCTTGTAGAGCGCATGGGCCCTGACCGCCTGCCGTATATGGTGTTCCCATTCCGATTGCACGTCGTCATACAGGTTCTCTACTCCTATCAACTCCTGGCACTTGATAACCCCCTCCTCGGTCAAATTCACCGTATGGTTCTTCTCGTTCACCATATAGTCGATGCCTTTTTCTATATCCACGCCTTTATGCTTCGCCTCTATCTCTTCCGAATCGGTGATCATCTTGCCTTTGAGCCTCGGTACTATCTTATTGATGGTGTAGTACTTCTCCGTCGATTCTTCGGCCGGACCGGATATGATGAGAGGGGTCCTCGCCTCATCGATCAGGATGCTGTCAACCTCGTCGACGATCGCGTAATTCACGGGCCTCTGCATGACCATATCCTCTTTGCGCACCACCATATTGTCCCTCAGGTAGTCAAAACCAAATTCGTTGTTCGTGCCGTACGTGATGTCGCAGCCGTAGGCCTTCTGCCGTTCCTCCTGGCCCATATCGTGCTGTATCACGCCCAGCGTGAGTCCCAAAAATTCATAGATAGGGCCCATCCAGTTCCTGTCGCGCTTGGCCAGGTAATCATTCACCGTGACCACGTGAACGCCCTCGCCGGTGAGAGCGTTTAAATAGACGGGGAGCGTCGCGACGAGCGTCTTTCCCTCGCCTGTCGCCATCTCGGCGATCTTGCCCTGATGGAGGACGATGCCTCCCATGAGCTGAACGTCAAAGTGCCTCATGCTGACCGTCCTCTTCGCAGCTTCCCGCACCACTGCAAAGGCCTCCGGCAGGACGTCCTTGAATATCTCGTTCTTGAGGTCCCTGAAGCGTCTCTTTATCTTCTCCTTCTCGTCCGGAGAGGTGGACTCTTTATACAGCCCGTCGAGGTCGTCGAGCCTCTCCCTGTAGTCCCCGTAATTCTTCGCTATCCTTTCCCTGAACTCGTCGGTCTTTGTCTTTAACGCACCGTCCGAAAGCGCGGAGACCGCCCCCTCATGTGAATTGATGATCGTAACGATGGGCCTCAAGGACTTGAGCGCCCTCTCGTTCTGCGTCCCCACTATTTTTTTCAGTATATAACCCACCATCGTTCCCGCTCCGCCGTTCGCCGCTTACCGGGCCCGCCTCGCGAATTTTTTCAGATACTCCTTGAGGAATTCGTCGAGGTCCCCGTTGAGCACCCCTTGTGCATTCGAGGTCTCGTGCTCAGTCCTGTGGTCCTTGACCAACGAATACGGCTGGAGCACGTATGACCGTATCTGGCTCCCCCAGGCGATCTCCTTCTTAGAATCGTACGCAACCTGGCTCTCTTTGACCCTTTCCCGCTCTTCTCGCTCGTAGAGCTTTGCCTTCACTATCTTCATCGCCATCGCCTTGTTCTTGAACTGCGACCTCTCATTCTGGCATTGGACGATGATGCCCGTCGGAATATGCGTGATCCTCACCGCAGACTCGGTCTTATTGACATGCTGGCCGCCCTTTCCCCCCGCCCTGTATGTATCGATCTTCAAGTCGTTGGGCTTAATGTCTATCGTTATCTCGTCAGTCACTTCCGGCAGCGCGTCCACGGAGGCAAAGGATGTATGGCGCCTTTGATTCGAATCAAAAGGCGATATCCTCACGAGCCTGTGGACGCCCGATTCGCCCTTTAGATATCCATAGGCGAAATCGCCCTGCACGAGCGTCGTGACGTTCTTTATGCCCGCCTCTTCACCCAGCAGAAAATCCAGCCGCTCAACGGCGTATCCCCTCGACTCTGCCCATTTGGTGTACATCCTCAGGAGCATCCCGGCCCAGTCGCACGCCTCCGTTCCTCCGGCCCCTGCGTTTATGCTGAGGATGGCATTATTCTTATCCATCGCACCGCTCAACATGCTCTTGAACTCAAGCTCTTCGAGGGTCTTCTTCCACGTGGAGGCCTCGCGCGTGAGGTGATCGATGGACCTCGTGTCATCGGCTTCCACGATCTCCACCAATTCCGTCAATTCCTTAAAGGCCTTCTCTATCCTGACGAAAGGCTCAACGACAAACTTGAGGGACTTCAATTCCTTTATAACCTTATTCGCCTTCTCCTGGTCGTTCCAGAAATCCGGCTCCGAGATCTCGCATTCAAGCCGAGCGACCCTTGCGAGCTTAGCCCCGGCATCAAAGATACCCCCTAAGCTCTTCGAGCTTCGCGTGAACCTGCGCCACTTCTGCTTTCAGCTCTGCTAACATACCTCGCACCTCCTGTAAGGCATTATATCAATATACCGAAGACCCGTCAATCCCTCGACGCACTCCAGCCTAAAGACTGGGGCTTGCTCGGGATTGACCCTGAGCGGCTTTTTTTCCCCGCCCTGACGGGCGGGGCCTGGCGGCGTCGAAGGGCCGATCCGAACCCCTTCCCGTTCCAACGTACGCGCTTTCGCCTTTGTACCCCTGGAAAACCCGCCTATCGACCCGTCGGATCTGACGACCCTGTGACACGGGATCATGCCGGGATGGGGATTTTTATTGAGGGCGTTGCCGACGGCCCTGAACGCACGGGGCCTCCCGATCTCTGCAGCGACCCACTTGTATGTCCGCACCTCACCGGACGGAATCCTCGCGACCGTTTCGTAGACCCGTGTTTCGAAGGACGTGAGCCCTTCAGCCCTTAAAATGGCCGACAACCGCCTTCGCTGCCTTTTCATTCATACCCCGTACTCTCGCGAGCTCATCCTCGCTCGCCCTTTTAATCCCTCCGACCGAGCCGAAACGCGCGAGGAGCTCGCGCTTCCTCTTCGGACCGATCCCCCTGATTTCGTCGAGCTCGGAATAAGATACCTCTTTGCGCGCAAGCACCTGATGATAGGCGATCGCGAACCGATGGGCCTCGTCCCGTATCCTCTGGAGGAGGTGAAGGGCCTTTGAATCCCTCGGCAGGAGGATAGGGTCTCTTTTCTCCATGAATATCGTCTCCGTCTCCTTTGCGATCGCGATGACGGGAACCCGGACATTTAATTTCTCAAGCTCTTCGCGCGCTGCATGGAGATGCCCCTTGCCGCCGTCTATTACCACGAGACCGGGAAGCCTTCCCCTTTCTTGCAGAATCCGGGAATATCTTCTCCGGACGATCTCCTTCATCATGCCGTAATCGTCTATGGACCCCACCGTCTTTATCCTGAAACGTTTGTACTCGCTCTTCTTTGGCCGCCCCTTATGAAAATAGATCATCGATCCGACTGCACGCGTCCCCATGATGTTCGACACATCAAAGGCCTCGATCGCTTCGGGCGCGGGCTTAAGCCCAAGGATTCCCGCGAGCTCCTCAAGGTCAGCCTGCGGACTGTATACCACCCGCGTCCCCCTGAGTGCTGCGATCGCTTCGAGCCTGCGTTTCAGACGAGCCGCCTCCTCAAACTCCTGCCGCTGGGCGGCATCCCTCATCTTCCTGGTAAGGAGTTCCACAAGCTCGTTCCTCTTCCCCTCTAGAAATAGCTTTACCTCCTCCACCAGGCCCCGGTAGCGCTCTTCGCTCACCTTATCGGCACAGGGCCCGAGGCATTGTCCCATATGGAAGCTGAGACAGAGGCGCCTTTCGAACTTCCCGCACGTCTGGAGCGGAAAGAGCGATCTCATAATGACGAGCGCTTCTTTCAGGAGGCCCGCAGATGAGTATGGTCCGTAATAGAGAGCGCCGTCGTCCTTTTTTCTCCTCGTGATCATGAGTCGTGGGAATTTCTCGTGCACCGCGAGCTTCAGCAGCGGGTACGACTTGTCGTCCCTGAGGGCGACGTTATACCGGGGCCGGTGCTGCTTAATGAGGCTGTTTTCATAAATCAGCGCCTCGGCGCCCGTCGAGGTCGGCAGGTGGTCCATGTCAGACACTTTGGAGACCATGATCTCGATCCTTGCCGAGAGCCTCCTGTGAGGATAGAAATAGGACGATACGCGCTTCTTCAGGTCGTCCGCCTTCCCCACGTAAATGACCTCGCCGCGTTCATCCTTCATGAGGTATACGCCGGGCGAATGCGGCAACCGCTTTATCTTTTCTTTGATATCCACGTGAATATATCCCTCACCTCTTGCACTCGCAACGCGATAGATGCGAGGATGAACACGAGCATCGCGACGGCGATGGTGATGACGAGGAACGCCGCCTGTGTCGCAGCGGAACGGGCGCTCTCGAGCCTTAGGGACCTTGCCATGATAAAGCACGCCGCGCCCATGAAGGCGCTCGCGAGAAGGGCTCGCAGGAATGTATCGAGCAGCCTCTTTTCATCAAACCCGCCGATCCTGCGCCTCAAAATAGAATAGAGCATGAAGAAATTGACCGTTGCCGATAGGGATGTCGCGAGTGCAAGCCCTCCGAGCTTGAGCGGCCACATGAGAATGAGGTTCAATATCACGTTAAGAGCGACGGCGATGCCCGCGGTCTTCACGGGCGTCATCGTGTCGTGGAGAGAATAGAAACAGGTCACGAGGATCTTTATCCCGCTGTAGGCGAGGAGGCCGAAGGAATAGAAATAGAGGGCCTGCTGGGTGATCGAGGTGGAATAGGCATCGAATTGGCCCCGCTCGAAAAGTATCCTTATTATCGACTTGCCAAGCACCGCCAGGCCGACGCTCGAGGGCAGTATGATGAGGAAGACCGTCCTCAAAGAGAAAGAGAGCGTGTCCCTCAGCTTCTCGAGGTCCCCAAGGGCGGCCTCGCGGCTCATCTTCGGGAGCGCCGCCTGCGCCAATGCGATGCTGAATATCCCGAGAGGGAATTGGATGAGCCTATTTGCGTAGTACAAGGCGGCGACGCCGCCCGCGCCAACGATCCACGCGAGCGACGCGAGTATCGTGTCCACGAATATATTGATCTGGTATACCCCGTTTCCCAGAACGCGGGGGACGAGAAGGAGCCCTATCTTCCTGCTCGCCACGTGGCGAAAACCGTCCCTGAAATTAATGCTGAACCCTTTCCTATAGAGGACGGGGAGATTGAGGACAAGTTGCAGCACCCCGCCTACCAGAACTCCTACCGCGAGGGAGAATATCCCCATCTTCTGGCCGAGGAAAATTACCGCGGCTATCAAAGACACATTGAGCAGACACGTTCCGAGGGCCGGCGTCGAGAAATGGCCGAGGCTGTTGAGCGCGCCCATGGTGAGCGCGGTGAGGCCGATCAAGAATACATAGGGAAATAGTATCTGGTTGAGCCTCACGGCGAGGTCCAATGTCGCGGGCTCGCGTATGAATCCGGGCGCCATCGCCCGCACAATGAGGGGAGAAAGGACGACCCCCATGACGCTCACGATGATGAGGACCGCAGAAAAGATGTTGAAGACGACCCTGAACAGGTGGAGGAGCTCTTCCTTCGTTTTGGTGGCCTTGTATTCGCAGAGGACAGGGACGATGGCGGCATTGGCCGCCCCTTCGCCCACGAGGTCCCTCAGCGTGTTGGGGATCCGGAAAGCGACGACGAAGGCCTGGCATGCGGCGCTCGTGCCGAAGAAATTCGCGATCACGATGTCACGGGCAAAACCAAGTATTCTGCTTAAGGCGGTCGCGAGGCTTATAATGCCCGTGGATTTTATGAGCGATTCTTTACTCATGTGCACCGAATACCGTATGCGCCTCACGCGTTCCTGTTCAACCGTAGAGCGTGCAGGCGGTGGCCCATAGCCCTAAAAAGGGTCCCAAATAACATTTGACAAAGGAGCCTCCATTTGCTATAGTAGCCCTCACCATAACGCGTCCGCTCCGTCTGCACGCGGAGCGGGCAAAGCGAACCGCGCGGACGTTCCTACCTGGAGGCATGCTGTGCCAAAGAAAAAGAGCGCTTATAAAGAACTGAGAAAAGCCAAAAAAAGACACTTCGTAAATATCATGAGGGTCTCGGAGCTGAAAACCCTCATGAAGAAATTTGACGCACTTCTCCGAGAGAAGAAACGCGACGAGGCGAAGGCCCTCTTTACTATGCTCATCTCGAAGATAGATAAGGCTCGCGCCAAGGGCTTGGTACACAAGAATAACGCGTCACGAAAAAAGGCCCGCCTGGCGGACAGGCTCAACGCGCTAACGAAGGCATAGCCTGACTATCGCTGTCTCTATCGCGCTCCTGGAGTCCATCCGTCCTGTCTTCATATCCAAATCCGCACGCAACAGGATCTCCAATTTTGAGGAGAGACCTCCGGCTTCAAACTTCTTGAGCCGTGTGAGAAAATCCTTCTCAAGTCTTCTTGGGATCCTCAGGGTGCGCGCGAGTGCGGACGTGCTCGTGCCTCTGGCGGCCAAACGCATGCCTTTCGACAAGGTCCTGAGGTGCCACGCGATGAGTCCTACGATATCGCTATATCGAGACGCCGGGGTGGAAGGGGAGTCCTGCAGGACGCGCAGCGCGCCCGCCACATCTCCCCTGCCGATGGCATCGGTGAGCTCAAACGTCGAATTCGCGAGACCCCTTCCCGCAACCGTCTCCACGTCGTGAACGCCTATCCGGGGCCTCGTGCCCACGAACGAGCCGAGCTTCTCTATCTCTCTTTCCAGGATCTCGCCTTCAGAATGTCCAAAAAGCTCTTTGAGGAGCTCGACCGACTCGTCGTCTATGGTCTTGCCGTACACGGCAACGGCCTCTCTGATCCGATGTGATAATGTGAAGGCCGGAATTCGATCGAAACGCACTACCCTGACGTGGTCCGGGTCGTAAAGAGCCCCGAGGATCGAGTCGTCGCTGGAGCAGAGGACAAGGCAGGTGGCGCGCTGCGGAGCGGCAGCGTAGGAGGCGATGAGTTTCGCATCCTCGTGGGTCAGTTTCTCGGCCTTCTTTACGACCACGAGCCTCTTCCCGCTGAAGAAAGGCAGGGTCGCCGCACAGTCCAGGATCTCTCGTGCGCCCGAGTCGTCCCCATAGAAGACGTTGTAATTGAGCTCGGCCGTCTCTCTGGCGAGGAGCGCCCTCTTGAGCTGCCTGACGGCCTTCTCCTTGACATGGTCTTCTTCTCCGACAAAGAGACAGACCGGCACTTCGAGGATAGCTCTGCCGCGCGCCGGCTCTTTCTTTGCGGGGTCATTATCTCTCGAAGGATTCGCTCCTGCGGAATTTACCATCCTTCGATCGTCCTCTCGACGATCCTCCGTGCGAGGTCGTCTCTGGCATCGTCTATTGCCTTCGATTCGCCCGTGGCCAGACTCCCCGTTGTCCGATAGGTCGATTCCCCGGCGAAACTTTTTTCCTTCCACAGGGGCGTGCCCTTCTTTGTATCGATGAGCTCTAGATCCGCCACGAGACGGATCCGGTACTCTTCCACGTTATTGTTCTCATCATATCTGAGGGCCTCTTTCTTGAAATCCACAAGTTCCCCCTTCATGACAAGGTCTGCGTCCTTCTCATTGGAGACCTTGAGGTTCCCGTCGAAAATGAATCTGTCCTCGATCGACCTTGTCACATCGGACTCGAGACGCGGCCTGTATCCCCTGTACATCCTCACGTCGCTCGACTGGTCAGAGATCGCTATCTTGTTGGCGAAATTCTCCACATATATCGATTTCAATTCGGTGGGCA
This sequence comes from uncultured Planctomycetia bacterium, assembly GCA_964354545.1. Taxonomy (GTDB): domain Bacteria; phylum Omnitrophota; class Gorgyraeia; order 2-01-FULL-45-10; family JAHFGN01; genus CAYHAE01. The sequence continues at coordinate 7,973 of CAYHAE010000014.1, read as the reverse complement.
GAAGAGACTTGGTCGTGTAGCCACAGCCATTTATCACAAGAAGCATCGCTCCCATCGCAATGCATTCGATGCCGAAATGCCTCAGCCTCATCTTTTTACCTCTATCCTCTCCAGCAACTCTTTTACTTTCTCCGCTGCCGCAGTCGCGAAAGAGCTCTTCGGATACTTCTGAAGCACCTCCCTGTAATACACGAGCGCGCTCCTGTAGTGCTTCTGGTGTTCATAGAACCTCGCGATGGAAAATAATTTCTCGGCGAGGTTGTCGACGAGACGCGTCAGCGTCTCGTCTGCCTCCCGTTCCAATTCTCCATCCCTGTTCGCCTCAACGAAATCCTTGAACGCAGCGACTGCCTTTTCGGTCGACTCGCTGTCGTACGCGGGTTTCAGCGATGCGCGGTAGGCGCACGACGCGAGCTCATATCTCGCCTTCTCCGCAAGAGGGCTCTGCGGGTATTCGTCTACCAGTTTCTGAAAGGCGATGATCGCCTCTTCATAGTACTCGGCCTTTTTGTACGCGAGCCCAAGCCTGTACTGGGCCTTGTCCGCATAGGGGCCGTAGGGCACGTTCTCAACCACCTTCCTGAATATCTCTATGGCCCTATCGATGGGCGCCATAATGTCGGACCCCAGGAGTTTCGAATGCGTCTTCGCGAGGTAGATGTTTCCTATGTGGAACTCTCGCTCGATGACTTCCTCGAGCCTCGCGCTGTGCGGATATTCTTCCACGACCTTCTGATAGCTCTCAAACGCAAAATAGTATTTCCCCTGTTCTTCATACGAGAGCCCCGCGTAATATTGGGCTTCGGAGGCGCACTCAGAATTACCGTAGTGCTTGACGAGCTTCTCGAACTCGGCGACGGCGCGCGGATAATCCTTCGCGGTGAAGAAGCTCATCGCCCAGTCGTACTGCTCATTGGGGGTGTCCTTGACGGCGTACTTGGGATTTATGAATGTCTTTGAGTCGGGCGTCCACAGCCAGTAGCACCTCGCCCCGCGCGGCAGGGATAGGCTCAGGATACACACGAGTCCTGCAATTGTAAGGATTTTATTCCGCATAGCATGCCTTGCGGGGTGAGCCGCGCAGGGAGTGCGAAGACTCCCGCGCAAGAACGAAACCCGCACATGTTGTTATAACACGAGGGGGTGAGGATCCGGGGTTAGGCCCGCCTATTCATGTGTGACCGGAATGATGAAAGCGATAACCGCGGGAGAGTGCAGCCCCCCCTCCCCCCGGTTTTCAAGCCGGGGATCCTGTTTCTTTTTTTAATCTCGCTGATTGTCCACTAGCCCCTTCTCTTGAGGCTCCCTCCCCGAGCAGAAATGCATGGATTCCGTTATAACGGAATCCAATCCCCGGTTTAAAACCCGGGAATTTCTGCGAGGGGATTACCGAGATCGCGACGCCATCACGAAAACACCGGTCATCGGGATCCTTGCAGATGATTATAGCACACGGGGTCTTTTTGTCAAGAATCGTAACGGTGGGACGCGGGCTGGAAATTAGAGGGACACGTTGAGGAGCTTGTTGACGAATTGCATGATCCGCTCTCTGTCCTCTTTGGAGATCTCGAGGAACTGATTGCCGATTTCGTACTCTTTCTGCTCTGGAGACTTCCTTATCCACGCTACCTTTGATATCGCCTTGATCGGCTTATCGCCGAGCGGCAGATTTATCTCCAACAACAACCGGCATGCTAACGATATAAACTCGTTGCTCTTGAAACGCACGCCGCCCTCGCCTATATCGTGCGTGAGGGTCCCCGTCGAACCTTCTTTCAGATTCTTCAGACTTCTATACTGAAGCGGCACGAGTGACGGGACGCGTGTATATCTCCTTTTCTCTTCAACCACATTGCTTTTTTCTTCCATTTTTATATCCTCTATAGGTGAGCACCTATCGTAACATTTTTTAATTGTTTTTTATCGAAGAGACACCTAAACCTAATAGAATATATCACACGATTCAGTAAAAGTCAAGGTAAAGGATAAAAAAGTTGGTTTTCCCCTCGCCGCCATGCGCTGGGTGGAATTAACGTACGGCAGGGGTACGACAGCCATTAATTTTGTAGCCCTTCCCATCGCTTACCACAGTTATAGCGCCGTATTCCTTCGTTTCATAAATATTTGAATTGAAATAGGCTAAAATACCTAAGGTCTTTTTTGAAGGTGCGTTAAATCGATTTCTTCTGCTCACACTTATTATGGCATCTTTGGGTCTGACCGATGTGAAAAAAGATTTCACACTATCTTCCCCCCCCATCGTACCGCCGTGGTGAGGGACCTTGATGACGTCGGAACGTAAGGAACCTTGCTGAGAGGCCAGACGGCTCATTACCTTCTCGCCGATGTCGCCCGGAAGGAGAACGGACATATCCTTGTACACGATCCTGCTCACCAGTGAACCATCGTTCGAGTTCAATTCCGCGCAGTCCTCCCGAGGGCTGATGACGTCGAACGTAATCCCGTCAAACCCCACGATCTGATCTCCTTCGCGGACGACGATGTGTCTCAAGCCCCTGCGCCTTATCGTGTTGATGTAATTCCTGCAGATGTCGCTATCGTAATTCGTATACCCGTTATCTATGACACAGCCGATCTTGAAATTGTCCATTATGTAAAGGAGCCCTCCCATATGGTCCTCGTGGGGATGCGTAAGAACGATCGCGTCGATGCGGTTCGGGCCCCTGTTCCACAGAAACGGAGCAAGCACCATCCTGCCCATATCGAATGCGTCCTCTTCCCTTCCGCCGCTCCCTCCGTCGACCAGCATAGTCCCTCCGCCGGGAAATTCTATGTACAGGGCGTCACCGTATCCAACATCGAGAAACGTCATCCTCAACACGGTATCCGGGACGGCACACACCTGTCTCCAGACAATGACGTTACTGACGGCGAGGATGAGGATCCCCGCGAACACCTTTGATATGCGCCGCCGCCCCACACGGTATGCGAGTGGTGAGAACAGGAAAAAGAGGACGAGGTAGTAAAAGACGGCGATCGCGATCGAAGGGGCCGCGACCCTCACATGGGAACACGGCAGTCGGGCAAAGAAGCTGTTCGAGGCGAACATGACCTTTTCGAGCCATAAAATGATGTGTGCGCCGTAGGCGGCGAGGGGCGCCGCGATCGCGCTCGCAATGATGAATAGGATGAGGGCCGAGAAAAGCAGGAACGAGAGGGGAACGATGACAATGTTCGCGAGGAGGGCCACCGGGGACACAATGTTGAAATAGTGCGCGATAAATGGCGCGGTCCCGAGCCAGGCGGCCACGGACGCGGCTGCGATCCCGATGAGGTAGCGGCCTGCGCGTGCACGCACTGAGCGAGAGGGATGAGGGAGCGTCCCTTCTCTGGCAGCCACGAGCCCCATGAGCTTCGGGGTACATACAATGAGCGACAGGATCGCGGTGAAAGAGAGTTGAAAGCTAGGGTCGAAGAGTACCTTGGGATTCCACACGAGAAGCAAAAAGGCCGCGATCCCGAGAGAATTGAGCGCGTCGGGCTCCCGTTCGAACAGGTGCCCGAGCGCATAGATAGCGAAGGCTATGCTTGCCCTGAGCACGGGAGGGTTTGACCCCGATACCAACGTATACACTCCCAGGATCCCTGTGACGAGGACATATCTCACCTTCTTCGGAATGCGAACCGTCTTGAAGGCCGCCAAGAAGATGGAGGCGATGAGCATGACGTTGAGACCGCTTATCGCGAGGATATGGATGGTCCCCGTCTTCACAAACTCCTCTCTCGTCGTCGCCGGGAGGTTCGTCCTGTCCCCAATGATCATCGACTCTAAAAAACCTGCCTCTCTGGACGCGAAATATCGTTCGATATATTTTCGTATCGCGTGCCGAAGACCATACGCGGTGCGGCGGAAGATGCCCCTCCCTTCCCGCACGCGTGTGATGAGACGATCTTCCTTTACTCGTACGAGTCCGTATATGTTCTTCATCCTCATGTAGGCCGCGTAATCAAAGGCGCCCGGGTTGCAGAGCGAGGGGATGTCCGAGAGCTCCCCCTCCACGACTACCTCGTCACCGACGTTGAGCTCGTCCCTATCGCCATATGCCTCAACAAGGACAGCCCCCGACGAGCTCTTCCGCACGCCGCGTTCCAAGAGCGAGCTTGTGCCAAGCGGAAAAACGCTCTTCTTCTGCCCGAAGACGACCGGCCTCACCAACGGGTCATCGGCAACGCTGCCCTCGAGCACCACCGTCACAGGATCGCCTTTGACCATCCTTGACACATGGTCCCCGGGCAGGATGGTCGAATTTTGGAAGAGGAGCATTCCTGCGAATACCATGGTAAGAGGAAGGAAGACACCGGGCGCGCCCCTTCGCGGAGCCACGAGAGAGAAGGCCGCAGATACCAGCGCCGCAACGAAGACATAAAAAAACGGGATCGCGATATACGCAGCAATCGCTATCCCGCACGAGATGCAGAGCGCAATGACAAAGAAAGGCCTTTTCACCTTACCTCATATGCCCCGTTACGAGCACGCCGCGGTGGTCCTTCGGCTGCTCAGGATGGTTCGCCCTTCGACTTTGCTTAAGAGCGAATGCTTAAGCGTAGTCGCAGTATTCGAAGGATGGTGAGCGCAGTCGAACCATAAGGCCGCGGGGCTTCACCGCTCATCCTCAACCGTTATCCGGTCCCGATTATCGATGACGACCTTCGTGCCCACGCCCTTTACGTGCGCGAGCTCGTCCGGCGAACTGAAGGCGCCGTGCGAGGCGCGGTAGTCGAGTATCCTCCCTGCGGTCACCTTCCCGACCCCTTTAAGCTTCATGAGCTCTTCACGCGATGCGCTATTTACATTGATGCGCTCCCTCGTCTCGCCCGCGGCCCCGCCCTCGCGAAACCTGCGCACCTCGACGCGGATGCCTCCGTGGAGCTTCCTCCACGCATTCACCCCGAGGCCGACGATCAAGCAGATCGACAGAAATACGATGATATATTTTTCTTGTCTCGTGATCATAGACGGCATGTGGGGCCCCACGGGTTCACGCCCGAGTGGCGCGTCCGCCATAAGGCGGGCATCCCGCCCTAGACCCGCCTGGGCGGGGCTGGCGGCGGGGCTAAAAGCCAAGCTTCCCCAGTTTCTTCACGTTCTCTCCGATCTCCCTATTTTCCGGGTCCCGCATGAGGACACGCTTCCACGCCTCTTTTGCCCTCACGTAGTCCTTCTTCATGAAGTACGCATTCCCCAAATTCGAATACCCCAGCTCCGACCTCTCCCATGGCAGCAAGAGGGCCTTCTTGTAGTACGATATCGCCTCATCGTAGCGACCCCTGTCGTATGCGACGACTCCCAGGTTGTTGTAGGCGTCGGGGTTCTCTTCCATCTTCAGGACGTGCATGAAACACGTTATCGCCTTATCATACTCGCCGAGCTCATTGTAAATATTGCCGAGGTTCAGATACGCATCTCTATGGTCCGGCCTCAGCCTGATGGTCTCTTCCAGCTCCTTCTTCACGAGCTCATAATACGGTCTCGATTCCTTGAGCTTCTCTTTTGACGCTCCCGCGAGATATTCTCGCGAATACGCGAGCGCCAGGTTGTAATGGAATCGCGGACTCCTGGGCGTCTTCGGCAGGTCCTTTGTATAGAGCGTGATCTCGCTTCGCCAATCCTTGTTCCGCGCGGCCGTTGCCGCTCCGTAGAAAACGACGAGCGCACTTATGGCAACGGCAGCGAGCGTTCGCGCCCGCTTCGGGGTCTTCGTCGCCGCCACCGCAAGAAGTGCCGCGAACCCGATCAGAGGGAGGTACAACAACCTCTCGGCCAGGATGGCCCTGAAAGGGACGATGTTCGACACCGGCGCAAGTGTCACAAAAAACCACAGGATGAAGAACGAGACGGTTCGACGACGCATGAACACGCCGTAGAGCACGGCTATCGCGCCCAGCGCTCCCACGGCGATCGCCGTATCGGGTTCGGCAATGGACCTTGAAACCTCTATCGTATAATCTGCCCTCAGGTTCACAGGGAAGAAGAGTAGCCTCACATAGCCCGCGACGGCCTTGCACGACGTCAAGAGGTTCTCGAAGAAATTACTTCCCCAGTACTCCCCTTGAGCGAGCGTTCCCACGACGAGCCGCCTTGCAGCGAGATACGATACGGCCACGAGGAAAAAAGGCAGGTAGTATTCGATATATTCCCGCACGCTCTTCTTTGGTGCGAAGTGGGCGTCATAGAGCAGCATAACGGCCGGGAGCGTAACGGTCATCTCTTTCGCAAAAAGGCCCAGCGTAAACAGGACGAGCGGAAGGGCCATGGTGGGTCTCGTTGCCTTGCGGGCATTGCTGATGTGGGCCAGCAATGCGGCAAGGAAAAAGAGAAGGAAGAGCATGTTGGACCTTCCTGAAATCCACGTCACGGCTTCTGTCTGAACAGGGTGTATGCCGAAGACAAGCGCTGCAAGGAGCGCGGCCGCGCTCGAATCGACGATCGACTTGACCACGAGATAGACGAGGAATACGTTCACCGTGTGGAGGAGGGTGTTCTCGACGTGATAGAGGTTGGAGTTCAGGTCCCATAGCCGATAGTCGAGGGCATATGACGTCGTGACGAGGGGCCTATACACGTCGCGAGAGAGGCTTTCTGAGCTGGAAGAGGTCCGGTAATCGGAAAAATACGAAAGCATGTGAGTGGGGGTGAGGCTTCGAATCGCCTTATTCTCGACGACGAAACAGTAGTCGTCCCAGATGAAGGCGTTGTTGAAGGAATCGCTGTAGACGACAAATGTGATGAGAATGGCGATGATGATGAAGAAGAGATCCCGATGGACTAACATAGCGCTACCGCGACCTTCCCTTAAAGAGCTTCCTCGCCGTCTTCAGGTTCATCGCGTCGTCCCTCTCCGTCTTTTTAGGCGTTTCCAGGATGAAGGCCGCATCTTGTAACTTCGGATGGCGTATGACCCTTCCGAGCGCCGCGAGTCCGATTTCGCCCTTCCCGATGTGCTCATGCCTATCGGCATGGGAACTTAACGCCGTGCGCGAGTCATTGAAATGCACCACTTTTATGAGGCCCATCCCCAGTATCCTGTCGAACGCCGCAAGCGCTGCCTCAAGCCCCTCCTTCGTCCTGATATCGTATCCCGCTTCGAAGATATGTGCGGTATCGAGGCATACGCCGACTCTCCTGCGGTCCTTCAGGCCCTCCATTAAATCTCGTATCTGTTCAAACGTGGAGCCGAGCCATGAACCGGCGCCGGCCGTTGTCTCAAGGAGTATTGTCACCTTCGGGCGGACCGTGCCGATGATCTCATTGAGGGCACCCGAGAACCTCTGCAGACCATTCTTCTGGCCGCTTCCCGTGTGACTCCCGAGGTGCGTTATGAAGTAGTCTGCCCCCAGCAGGTCAGCCCTCTCGATATCCGCGCGATATGCCTCTATGGATTTTCTGTACAATCTGTCATCGGGCGTCGCGAGGTTAATGAGGTAAGGGATGTGGACTGCGATGGGGAAGATGTCCTGCGCCTCTCTCCTCCTCCTGAACTCCTCCGCATCGGAGAGTTCCAATCGGCTCGCTGCCCATCCCCGGGGATTGCGGCTGAAGATCTGCATCGTATCGCAACCGAGGGCGCGCGCACGATCAACGGATTCGTAGATCTTACCCGCTATTGAGACATGGACGCCAATCCGCATAGGCAAAGCGAGTGTGATAGTTACTGCTATGAGCTTTGCCATTCCGTGGTCTGCTAAAAAATTTCGAGCTGTGTGTGCGAGAAATTTTTAGCAGCTTAGACCGCGGAATAGAGCCTTCTACAGGCAAAGCGAGTGTGATAGCTACTGCGATGGCCGAATTCTAAACTGGAGCCCCATCGGGTCAATCTTGTGGTGCCGAAGGCTCAACTCCCCTGCTTTAGTTCCACATAAGGGAAAAGGAATATTACCTGAATTTTGCCAGCTCACTGGCAAAATTCACTCTGAAAGCGCAACGCGCTTTCAGAGCCGACTGATTTGATTTC
>CAYHAE010000013.1:0-41326 GCA_964354545.1 uncultured Planctomycetia bacterium | reverse complement strand
CTATGCGCAAAACTAAAGCGAAATTCAGTGGTGGAGCCGACGGGAATCGGCTACTTCGGCTCGCAGAGCTCGCCTGCGTAGCCAGCCCGCTCGCTGTCGTCCAGAGGACTTTTCCTCCCGTTGGTCGGCGCTCGCGGGCTTCGATTCCATAGTCGTTACCTTAAAATCGGCTCTAAGACTACTCTTGTTATGGTGGAGCCGACGGGAATCGAACCCGTGATTCAGCGTTGCGAACGCTGCGTAATCCCGCTTTACTACGGCCCCTTTATTCGTATTGCGTATTGCGAGCCATGCAATTTGCGTGTAGGACGAGCATCCCGAAGGCTGTTCAAAAATTTCGCGCGAAATTTTTGAACGCTTAGCCGAGGGATTGCGTACGGCGTACTGCGCCGCTACAACGCGATAGAACAATTCTACTTCTTATAGCCGACCGGCAAAATATACAACGGTCTTATCTCGCGTGGCAGATTCAAGATCCGCGATACCGCATTATCATCGAATGCGCCGATGGGTACGCTCGAGAGGCCGAGTGCTTCGGCCTGCAAAAATACGTTCTGTGCTGCGTGGCCTACTTCCATATCCGTGTACCGTACGCCACGTTCGCCGTATTTTCCGGTAACCCTCTCGTAGACCGCGCATATCACGATATCTATCGCCGCCTCTGCCGCATAGGCCTGCCCGAGGCACGCGGCCGCGAGCTCCATCTTCACGTCTTTCACAGAGATCCTTGTCAACGTATGCCGTCCCTGCTCATAATGGAATATGCCGTCGCCTTTCACGAGGTAGATCTCCAACGGATAGAGTGCGCCGGCCGAGGGCGCTGCGCGGAGCCCTGCCCTCTCATCCGTGACGCCTTGGGCAGCCCACAGGAGCTGGGAGACTTGTTCCATCGACAGATCTCTTTTCACGTAGTTCCTCACCGACCTCCTCGACCGTATCGCTTCTTCCACAGAAACCTTTCCCTTCACATTCGGTTTAGGCAGTGTGATCTCCTTCATCTCCTCCCCCTTTGCATCACACGCGAAGACGAGGATCGATGCTATCGCGAGGCACGTCATGAAAAATCCCCTCATCCTGTCTTCTCCTCTTTCTTCGTCTTGAAGAGTATCCACTGATTGCCGCCCCACTTCATCTGTAGAAGCGTATACCTCCCCGCCAATTTCCTGCCCTGGAGCCGGAACGCGATCTTCTGCTCTTTCCTCGATTCGATATCATAGGTGCCGGAATCCCATATCTTTACCGTGCCCGCGCCGTAGTTCCCTTCTTCGATCTCTCCTTCAAAATCTATGTAACCAAGGTCGTGGTCCTCGACCTTGATCGCGAGCCGCCTTAAGCCCGCCTTCTTGGAGGGCGCTTTCGGGATAGCCCACGATGCAAGAACGCCGTCCATCTCAAGCCGGAAGTCGTAATGCAGCTTACGCGCATGGTGCTCTTGGATGACGAATCGAGGCATAGTGTTAGCGAAAAGTGCAAAGCGTAAAACTGAAACTCAAAGTGTGGAGCCCCTCTGGCCTAAAGGCCGGAGCTCCCTCCCCGAAGCAGAAATCACGAGTGCCGCATTCATCCAGTCCTTGCATGCAAGGACTGGATTCATCCCCGGGCTAAAGCCCGGGGATTTCTGCGGAGGGGATTAAAACGTTTTTCCGCCGTTAGCGGATCCGCCTTCGGCGGAAAGTTTTTAGTTTTCGTTTTTCGCTTTGAGTTTTTCCGCCGTAGGCGGATTCGCCTTCGGCGAAACGCTCTCATTGATCCACGCCAAATAATCTTTGCTGCCCGCGACAATGGGAAGTGCGATGATCTCCGGGACCTCGTAGCTGTGAAGGCGCTTAATCGTCCTTTCGATCTCGCTGAAATCAGCCCTTCTCGCCTTCATCGTGACCAGGACCTCTTTCGCCCTGTCAATCCTGCCCTTCCACCAAAACCTAGAATCGACGGAATCCAGGATGTTCGCGCATCCCACGAGCCTTTTCTTGAGGAGTCCTGCGGCGATCGCGATTGCCTCTTTCTTCGACGCGCACGTAGTAAAGATGATGATGTAGCTCATCGCGTGCCCCTGGTCTCTGCATGCGCCCTGCCCTTGGCCGAACCGAGCAGCCGTATCCCGGTCATAACGGTGTTGCAGTGGATCTCGACCGTATCTTCTTCGCGAAACGCATACCCTCCCGCGAGCACGACGCACACGGGTATCCCGTGATCCGCCGCCTTTTCGTATATGAATTCGTCCCTCTTCCGTAAACCGTCTTTCGTGAGCGCGAGCCCGCCCAACTGGTCTTCTTTATAGGGGTCGGCGCCGGCAACGTACATCATGAAGTCGGGCTTAAAATCGCTCACGATCTTCGGGATATGGCCGCGGAGAGCCTTCATATATTCCCTGTCATCCGCCCTGTCGGGCAATCCTATGTCGAGCGAGCCCTCCGGCTTCAGGAAAGGGTAATTGTTCTCCTGATGAATTGAAAATGTAAACACTTTCTTGTCTCGCGAGAAGATCGCCGCCGTGCCGTTGCCCTGGTGGAGGTCGCAGTCTACCACGAGGGCCCTCTCTATGACACCGTCGTTCAGAAGCCGCTTGATCGCAACCGCAATGTCGTTGAGGACGCAAAACCCTTCCCCGTGGTCGGGAAAGGCGTGGTGGAACCCCCCGCCTATATGTATTCCGATGCCGTCTTCCAGAGCGACGCGCGAAGCGAGGATAGTCCCTCCGCAGCACAGGAACGACGCATCGACGAGCGCTTTAGAATAAGGGAGCTCGAGAAGGATGATATCTTCTTTCGAGAGTGTGCCGCTCGTTAATTTCTTAACGTATTCTTGGGTGTGGACCCGCAGGACGTCTTCATCGCGCGCAGGTGGGGGGGTGAGGAATTCTATATCTTTTCCGGCACTGTCGCGCAAAAGCCTCTCTCTTACGCGAACATATTTTGAGGTGAGAAATACGTGGCTACCTATATCAACGCAATAATCCTTCGAGTATACCAGTCTCGGATGCATCGCACCGTTCTCAAGCACACACTTATGTCAGCTCTTTTATCACGTCCTCAACGGCAACGCGGATAAGGCCCCAATCTTCCTGGTTGTGGATCGCAAACTTCTGCTTCCTCTTCCAGCCACCGTCTTCCTTCTTCTGCCATAGGTAGAAACATACCTGCTTCCTGCCATAGCTCTCTAACAACACGACCGCAGACCACCATCCGAACCTTTTGTTCACCGTCCGCTGAGTCAATACTTTAAGAGGTGCAATTATAGGGACCGTTTCTTCGTCTCTAGCAGGCTTTTTCGGTTCTTCCATTATCGCCCTCCTCCGTTTACTTCCTCAAATAGACCTGATAATCCGGACTGCTGCAATCGACTATGACATGCCCCTCTCTCGCCAGCCAACCGATGCTCATCAGCGCAATGTCGTATTCTTTCGCTATGCCTTGCACGATGTCTTTCAGGTAGCTCTTTCCGTGTTCATCTAGATAATGCCATATGTCCCCTGCTGTAATCCCAATCTCGGTGATCATCCACCCACCCCCTTCTCTCTATAGTGTGCACATGCAACTCACGCAGCACCTTCTTTCGCGCTCGCCGATTTCGTATTATAGCTCCCGCATAGAGGGCACGCGGAGATATCTTCGTTTTTTGAGTCTATATAGTCATGCGAACAGATGGTGCACTTCCAGATGTACAGATCCTCCCTTTCCTTCACACGGAACTTAGGCCCGCGGCTAAAAAAGACCCAGAGCGCTATCAGCCCAAGGAGAGAAAACCCCACATAGAAGAATATTACGTATTGTATATCTAATTTTATCATAATTATATTACAAAAACAAATATTTATTTAACCGTGGGGCGGCGGTATGCTCTTTTCCATCGGCATCGCCCCTCCGAGGAGCGCCGATAGCTCGCCCTCGTCCAACGCAAAAGAATCCTTCACGAACTCATCTTCGTGCCGCGTATAGACTAGGGGGAAAGCTCGATCGATGCGGTACGAGATCCTCTCCTCCAGAAACGACCTGGGACGCGCCTCCGCCCTCACCTCAAGCGAGCCCCCTCCCATCACCGACCCCAGAAAGGAGACCTTCGAAAATTTCACCACCTCGACATTCGCGGGGACTATCACCACGCGTATCGTTGAGATCCAGAAGAGATGCCACGCGCCTGAGATGACAAGCGCGCTCCACAATAATTTGTTCTTCACCACCATAACGCACCCCTCGTGAATCCTGACGTACAGGGTGCCCCCTTCGGGGGCTACCCCTCGTGAATCTTGACGTACAGGGTGCCCCCTTCGGGGGCTACCGCTATCTTATTTCCTGCCCTGTCGCGAGACTCACCTGCGAGACACCTTCGAGCCTGCACAGGTCCAGGAGCTCGACTATTTTCCCTAAAGAGGACTCACGGTCCGCCTTGATCAGAAGCGGCGTCTTGTCCTTAGCCGCGATGCGCAAGTTTGAAATGAGCTCTTCCTGGTTTATAGGTCTTTCACTCAGATATACCGCATTGTCTTTCGTCACGGTAATAACGATATTCTCTTGGGAAACGACCGCACCCGTCACGGCCTTGGGTAAATTTACCCTCATGCCGGGCTGGAATATGAAGCTCGACGAAAACATAAAAAATATGAGGAGGAGAAAGAAGACGTTCAGGAATGGGGCGATATCGATCTCCCCTTTTTTTATCTCGTGGCGCCTCTGCCTAAACCTCATAGGTATCCCTTCTCGACGTTAATATGTTGACGAGATCGGTCGCGCTCGTCTCCATGTCGTGGACCAGCGTTTCGACGCGGCTCACGAGATAATTATATGCCACGTAGGTCGGGATGGCTACGGCGAGCCCCGTGGTCGTCGTCAATAACGATTGCCATATCCCGCCTGCGAGGTCGCCTGGATTCACGGGCATCATGCTCAATGCGTTCTTCTGGATTACCTGAAAAGACCCTATCATTCCCATGACCGTCCCCAACAGTCCCAGAAGCGGCGCAATGTGCGCAATGGTCGCCAGAACACCCAGGTTTTTCTCAAGGCGCGGTATCTCGAGCTGCCCCGCCTCCTCAACCGCCTCCTTTATCTCGGGCTTCGACCTGTCGTGTTTCAATATGGCCGCCTTTATGATGTGCGCGATGGGGCCCGGTGTCTTGTTGCACATCTCGATCGCCTCTACGATCTTGTTCCGCTTGATCACGTTTATGATGCTGTCCATGAATCTCTGAGTATCGATCGTAGCGCGGTTCAGGTGATACAGCCTCTCTATGATGACGCCGAGCGCGATGATGGAGCAGAGAAGTATCAAATACATCATCGGACCGCCTTTTTGAAATATGTCCCACATGCTTACCCCCTTTTAGTAGAGTCGTTAGTCGTTAGTCTTTGGTCGTTAGTCTTTGGTCTTTAGTCTACGGTCTTCGGTCTACGGTCTTTAGTCTATGGTTTCCGGTCTACGGTCTTCTTCTTTAGCGCCTCGAGCCTCTCCTTCGCGAACGCGGATTCCGCAACGTTCAGCCCCGCGAGCTTCTCGTACAACCGCCTCGCCTCATCGTCTCTCCCGAGCGCCTCGGAGATCTGCGCAGACTTAAGCTGGGCGCGCAGGCTCCAGAATATGCTCTTCGGAAAACGCTCAGGTATCGCGAGATACTCCTGGAGGGCCTCGGGCAACTTTCCGCCCGCTTCGAGACATTCGCCGATCTCGTAGTGGACTTGTGCGCTCACGTCTCCCGATGTACCGTCGAGCGCCTTCCGAAAGCTCTCGACCGCATCATCGTAACGTCTCTTTTTCTTTAGCGCGCCGCCGATCTTTCTATATGCGGCAGCAGCATAGTCTGTGCGCGGATACCTCGACGCGAGAGCCGTAAAACGCTCTATCGCCCCATCGGTCCTCCCTGTTTTCAACAAGATCTCCCCTATCTTCGCTATCGAGTCGGGAACGAGCGCGCATGCGGGGTACCTTTCTTCAAGGCGCATGAATTCCCGTATCGCCGCATCATATTTTTCGTCCTTTTCAAGTGCGCGTGCAAGATGAAACTGGACCTTATCGGCAAAGCTGGAGCCCGCGAACTTTTCCAAAAAACTCGAGAATAATTTTTCTGCGTTCGCGAACATCCCCTTGTCATAGTAATACTCTCCGCACCAGTATGCGGCATCTTCGGCAATCTCTGAACGGGGATACTGCCTGGGGATGGATTCCATCACGCCCAACGCCGTATCTTCGTCGCGCAGGCGATAGTAGCACCAGCCGGTCCCGTATCGCGCGAGCGCGACAATCTCCTCGGGGGCCGACTCACGCATGATCCTCTGGTAGGTCGTGAGCGCCTCATCGTACCTCTGGAGATTATAGAATGAATCGGCGAGATAAAAGAGCGCGGGTGCGGTGAGGGCGCTCGAGGGGTACTGCCGCATGAACCTTTCCAGCTCTGCCAACGCAACCCTGAAATCGCCCTTCTTGTACGAGGCGATGGCTCCCATATAGATCGCCCTCTCGCGTATCGCTGACTCAGGAAAGTTGACGACGCAGCTCTGGAACGCGAGCGCTGCCTCATCGTAGCGCCCCAGGGATATGAGACAGCTTCCGATTTGATACTGGGCATATCCTGCGAGCCTCCCCCCGGGAACCTCGCTGAGCACCTTATCGAACACAGCTATCGCATCGCGGCAGCGGCCATTCTTCAGCAAGATATCGCCGCGCGCCGCGAGGGCCTTTGACTTCAGTTCCGGAGGCGTCGCGACCTCGATGAGCTGTGAAAACGTCTGCAGGGCTTTATCGTCCTGGCCCAGCGCGCCATACACCTTGCCAAGTTCATAACGAAGCTCGTCCTTGAGCCGCGAGCCGGGGAACCGCTCAAGCACTTCCTCGCAAAGGACGGCCGCCCGGGAGAGGTCTCCCTTTTTGCAGAGGGCCTCGACCTTCCCGTAGTACGCACGGTCGCGCACGCGTTCGGCGAGAGGGGCCACGAGGACCTCGTCGTATCGCCCGAGCGCCTCGTCATAGCGCCCTAATCCCACGAGCGCCTTGGCGGCTCCTAAATGAGAGCTCTCGCTGATCGCTCCGCTCGCGCGGTTCGCCGTCTTGTACAAGAGGTCGAACTCCTCGAGGCTGTGCGCATAATCGTCCGCGTTGAGGTGTGCGCGCGCGATGCCATAGCGAGCGATGTCTTTCCATTTTGGCGCGGGCGCATTCACTGCGAGGGCGCGCATGAAGTAATCGACGGCAGTTGCGAAATCCCCTGCGCCGAGCGATGCCTGGCCGGACAGGAATAGCACCTCAGGCGCCCTATCGGAGACGGGAAATTCTTCGAGGTGCTCCCTGAAGACGTCCAGGGCCTCCCGATACTTTCCGAGACGGAAAAGGACCTCGCCCACCTTATAGTGGGACTCGATGGCGAGTCTGTCGTGGGGGAACTTATTCACGACATCCCTGAAGGCGTCCGCGGCCTCCTCCAGATAATCCAGCATGTAGTAGGTCCACGCCCGTGAGTAGTACGCGTAGGCGATGAACTTCGAAGATGAAAATTCATCGATCACGCGTTGAAAGCACCCGAGGGCCTGCTGAAAATCCTGCATTTTGAAATAGACCTCGCCCATCCAGTAGAGGGCGTCGTCCTGGAGTACGCTCTGCGGAAGATCGGCAACGGTTCCGAATTCGTAGAGGGCGCGGCTGAACTTATTCTCGTAGTAGAAACATTTTCCGAGGAGGACATGCAGCTCGTCCGCATACTGTGTGTGGGGGTATGCTTCGAAAAAATCCTGTATCCTGCTCTGGGCAACACCGTATAACCTGCCCGAAAAGGCCTGCTTGAGCATCGCCAAGTCGGCCTGCTCCCTGCCCTGCTCGGCACACGCACACTGCACCATGCAGGCAGACGCCGCGAGCACTGTCACTACACAAAAGACCTTCATACCCTCTACTCTTTCTTCAGCACCTTCTTTAGATAGGCCCCCGTATACGACTGCGCATTTTTCGTGACCGCCTCCGGGGTACCGCGCGCCACGAGATATCCGCCCTCGTCCCCTCCGTTCGGGCCGAGGTCGATCACGTAATCCGCGGTCTTTATCACGTCGAGATTGTGCTCTATAACGAGCACGGTATTTCCGTGGTTGACGAGTGCCTGCAGCACATTGAGAAGCTTGTCGATATCCGCGAAGTGCAGCCCTGTCGTCGGCTCATCAAGGATGTACAACGTCTTCCCGGTCGACGTCTTCGAAAGCTCCGCGGAGAGCTTGATCCTTTGCGCCTCACCTCCGGAGAGCGTCGTCGCGCTCTGCCCCAATCTTATGTAGCCCAGCCCCACGTCGAAGAGGGTCTTCAATTTGTTCTTGATGGGAGGGATGGTGGCGAAGAGCTCACGCGCATCTTCCACGCTCATGGTGAGGACATCGGCGATGGACCTCCCCTTGTACTTCGCGTCGAGCGTCTGTTCGTTAAACCTCTTGCCCTTGCACACTTCGCATTCGACGTAGACGTCGGGGAGGAAATGCATCTCGATCTTCTTGATCCCGTCGCCGGCGCACGCCTCACACCTCCCGCCTTTCACATTGAAACTGAACCTCCCCGGCTTATACCCGCGTATCTTCGATTCGGGGAGCTTTGCGAAGAGGTCCCGTATATGACCCCAAGCACCCGTATAAGTAGCCGGGTTCGAACGGGGCGTCCTCCCGATGGGGGATTGGTCTATCACGATGACCTTGTCGATCAAGGAGGCGCCCTCGATCCTCTTGTGAACGCCGGGCCTTTCCCTCGAACGGTAGAGCTTTCTGGCGAGGGCCCTGTAGAGGATCTCGTCCACGAGAGTGCTCTTGCCGGAGCCGGACACGCCTGTTACGCACACGAAAAGGCCGATGGGGATCTCCACATCGATGTCCTTCAAATTGTGCTCTCTCGCTCCGACTATCCGTAAGACGCGGCGAGGATCGGGCTTCCTCCTCGTGCGCGGAACCGCTATCGATAGCTCGCCCCTCAGGTATTTCCCCGTGAGGGACTCCTTTGATCCGACGATATCCTCCAGCGCCCCGCTCGCAACGATCCTGCCCCCGTGTTCGCCCGCACCCGGCCCGAGGTCTATCAAAAAATCGGCCTTGCGGATCGTCGCCTCGTCGTGCTCAACGACGATAAGGGTATTCCCCAGATCGCGAAGTGCGATGAGCGTATCGAGGAGCTTCGAGTTGTCTTTCTGATGGAGGCCGATGCTCGGCTCATCGAGCACGTAGACGACGCCCACGAGGCCGGCCCCGATCTGCGTGGCGAGCCTTATCCTCTCCGCCTCGCCCCCCGAGAGCGTCGAACTCCTCCTGTCGAGCGTGAGGTAGCCCAAACCAACGTTCGAAAGGAAATCGAGCCGCGAGCTTATCTCTTTGAGCACCTGGTACGCGACCTTCGCCTTGGCAGGGCTTAACCTGAGCCCGGCGAAGAACTTCTTGAGCTCCTTCACGGAGAGGGCGGTCACATCCGCGATATTCTTGTCCGCGATCTTGACCGCAAGGCTCTCCGGCCTCAGCCTTTTTCCTTTGCATGAAGGGCACGGGAGGACGGACATATACTTGTTTATCTCCGTTTTTATAAATTCGCTCTCCGTCTCCCGGAAGCGCCTCTCGAGGTTCGGTATGACACCCTCGAATGAACCCCATCCCTTATCCTCTTCGCCGAAGAGGACTATCTCCTTGACCTCTTTCGGCAGGTCTTTAAACGGCGTCTCTACGTCAAATCCGCACTTATGTGCGAGGGAACGAAGGAGTCTCCTGTAGTAGAGGTAGAGCCCTTTCCCGCCTCTCCGCCACGCGTCGACCGCGGATATGACGGGTTTTGTCTTATCCGGAATGACGAGGTCAGCGTCTATCTCCATTTTATTCCCGAGGCCGTCACACGTCGGGCACGCACCGTACGGGGAGTTGAACGAAAAAAACCTCGGCGTGACCTCTTCAAAACTGATGCCGCAGTCGCTGCAGGCGTAGAGCTCGCTGAATACCCTCTGAGTCGTGCGTCCCGAAGCCGACGGCGGATCTATGCTCACCGTCATCAGCCCCTTCCCCGCCTCCAGGGCGGTCTCAACAGAATCTCCGAGCCGCTTCGCGATATCCCCCTCCAGGACGAGCCTGTCGACAACCGCTTCGATGGTGTGTTTCTTCTGTTTGTCAAGCGTGATGGGTTCGTCAAGCGACAGGATCGTTCCGTCAACCCTCGCCCTCACGTACCCGTCCTTCTTGATCTGCTGGAATAACTCCCTGTATTCCCCCTTCCTGCTCCGAACGAGCGGGGCAAGGACGACGAGCCTGGAACCTGCCGGGAGACCGAGCATCTGTTCCACGATCTCCTGAGAACTCTGCCGCGAGATCGGCCGCCCGCACGCGGGGCAGTGCGGAGTACCTACCCTCGCAAAGAGGAGCCTCAGGTAGTCGTAGATCTCGGTCTGTGTCCCCACGGTCGAACGAGGGTTCGAACCGGCCGTTCGCTGTTCGATGGCGATGGCGGGTGAGAGCCCCTCGATATATTCGACGTCGGGCTTCTGCAGTTGTTCGAGAAATTGCCGCGCGTAGCTCGACAGGCTCTCCACGAACTTGCGCTGCCCCTCGGCATAGATCGTGTCGAACGCGAGCGACGATTTCCCCGACCCGGAGAGGCCCGTGATCACGACGAGCGCGTTGCGCGGTATCCTGACATCGATGTTCTTCAGGTTGTGTTCTTTTGCGCCTTTAATGAATAAGAAGTTCTTTTCCATATGAATTGTTATATGCGTGCGAGGCCGTAGCCGTCGTGAGGGCCCGGGTATGAATGGCTGCTCTTGCGGACCTCGCGTGGCTTACTAAACCATTATATTAGCACAGGAAGAAAAATAAAACAACCCTATGCGTCCTTCACACGTGTATGCGCTGAAGAACGCACAGGGTCGCTGCGTGACGTACTGCGAGAAGCTCTTACCTCTTTTTCTTCTTCTTTCTCCCTACCAACATCTTCGCTCGCGCGATATCACCCTTCTTGTCTATGAAGTAGAGATAACCTTTTTCCTTCTTGATCCCGGATTTCTCGATGACCTTACCGCCGCCGCCTTTCGACTTACCCCTGGCCATCTTCGTTTCTACGACATTGCCCTTTTTGTCAATGTAATAGAGGTATCCCTTCTTCCTATGAACTCCGCACTTCATCACCTTCTCTGCCATTCTCCTTCACCTCCTTTCACCTTATATATTTTAGCACACTAAGTCAAACTTCCAAACTAAAATCGTTACCGTCCCGGGCTCACGTCCCTAACCGTACGTTGTCCGCAATGCCCTCCAGCGTGGCGATCGCTGAAAGTATTGCAAGCGCGCTCGTCTTCGGGTTTTTTTCCGACGGAACATTCTCCGTGCGCGTCGTGATCTTCCCGAAATCGCCTTCGACCTCAAGGGTGTGGACATTTCTCGCATATCCTGGCGACGCGACGATGCGCACTGTCACCTCTTTCCCCGCACATGCAAGGCTGACCGCTGCCGCGACATTGATATTCTGCGGGAACGCCGCGACGGCCTCTCGGGCGGTCCCCTCGAAGAGGACCGTCTCGCTCTCCAGCGCCTTCACATCAAGGCCCTTTCCTTCGAGGTACGGCGCCCCCTCGAACGAACGGGGAGGCTTTCGTGTCGTGAGGGTCGCGGAGCGGATGCGCCCTATCGATGCGGCCTTGATGCCGTCGAGGCCGCATATCGCCCCGCTCGGGAGGTACACCTTCGACCGCGCCCTGCGGATTGCCGAGAGGAGCCGCATCGAGCCCAATAGCCCCCCCACGCTCATCACGAGCACGTCTTTATTGTGCCGCATACATTCTCTCACTACGTCAGGCGAGACACTCGCGCCCGCAGCCTCTACGACAAGGTCGCTTTTCCTTATGAGCTCGGAACGGTCGACGATGCTCACGGCACCTTTGAGCTTCGCCTGAAGAGCCTTTGCCCTGGACGTCTCTTTGTCGCATATCGCGACGAGATGCATCTTTTTGCGCAACCTCCCCTCACAGGCGAACGCGATCTCACTGCCGATGGCCCCGCAGCCGATAATGCCTACCTTTACCTTTGCCTTCTTCATATGCGCACGCACCCTCGGTTAGTACCCGGCGATCGCCGTCTCCTTCTTCTCTCCGGTGACGAGCAGCATCTTCTCGAGCGTCTTTCGCGCCTTCTCCTGCACCTCATCCGAGACCTTGACCTCGAAGACCATGTTCTCAAGTGAGTGGGCGACCCACCCGAGAGTCGTAAGCTTCATGCTCGGGCAGACGAGGTGTGTCGTCGGCAGGTAGAATTTCTTATCGGGATTGTCCTTCTGCAGTTTGTATAACATGCCCGACTCCGTCCCGATGATGAACTCCTCCGACGAGGATGCCTTGACGTACGTGAACATCCCTCCCGTCGAACATATGTGGTGAGCGAGGGCAAGGACTTCCGGATTGCACTCGGGATGGACAATCACCTCGGCGCCCGGATGGAGCTCTTTCGCCTTCACGATGTCCTCTTCCTGGACCCTGATGTGCGTCGGGCAGAACCCCTCCCAGAGTATGATCTCCTTATCCGGCACATGGCTCTGGACATACCTTCCCAAATTCTTGTCCGGCACAAATATCACCTGCTTCTCGGCGAGCGACTTCACGACATCTATCGCGTTTGAGGACGTGCAACTTATGTCGCTTTCTGCCTTCACCTCAGCGCTTGAGTTCACGTAACAGACGACCGCCGCCTCCGGATACTGCTTCCGCTTCGCCCTCAGCTTTTCGGCGGTGATCATATCGGCGAGCGGGCACCCCGCCTCGATGACGGGAAGGAGCACCGTCTTCGCGGGATTGAGAATGGACGCGGTCTCGGCCATGAAATGGACGCCGCAGAACACGATCACATCGGCGTCCGTCCTTATGGCTGCCTGGGAGAGGGCGAGCGAATCGCCGCTGACATCGGCGATCTCCTGTATCTCGTCCCGCTGATAGTTATGCACGATGATGACGGCGTTACGCTTCTTCTTGAGCTTCTCTATCTTCTTCCTTAAGACCTCGTTATATTTTTTGTTCCCGTCGGCTGTCGTAGTGACCATGGCTCTCCTATACCTTTACGAGGACGTTATCGATCAATCGGGTGCGGCCTATGAATACGGCGAGCGCCACGAGGGCCTCATCCGATATGGTCTCGACATCTTTCAGATCCTTTGTGTGCACTATTGAAATGTAATCGATCTTCGCGGACGGTGCGGCCTTGATCACCTTCTTCATCGCCTCGACGATCTCCTTCGAGTCCCGCACCCCTTTGCGCACGAGCCCTTCGGCGGCCTTGAGCGACTCGTAGAGGACCACCGCCTCCTGCCGCTCTGCCTTCGACAGGCAGGCGTTCCTCGAGCTCATCGCGAGGCCGTCTTTCTCTCTCACGGTGGGAAGCACCTTAACGTCTATTCCCATGTTCAGGTCTTCGACCATCTTTTTTATCACGATCGCCTGCTGGGCGTCCTTCTGACCGAAATAGGCCATGTCCGGTTTTACGATGCAGAAGAGTTTCGCGACCACCGTCGTCACGCCTCTGAAGTGGCCGGGCCTTGAGGCGCCGCACAGGCCTTCGGTGAGCCTCTCCGCGTCCACGTACGTCGAGTAGCCTCCGGGGTACATGTCTTCTTTCTTGGGACAGAATATCACGTCTACCCCGGCCTGCCTCGACAGCTCTTCATCCCTGTTGAAATCTCTCGGATATTTCTCACAATCCTCGGAGGGGCCGAATTGGAGAGGGTTTACGAAGATGCTCACGATGACGACGTCTGTGTGCGACCTTGCCGCGCGCATAAGGCTCACGTGCCCTTCATGGAGATACCCCATCGTGGGGACAAAGCCTATCGTCTTACCTTCCTTCTTCAGCATCTTCACGAGGGTCTGCATGCGCCCGATGGTGTCGATCGTCTTCATAGCTCCTCAATGTCCCTTATCTTCACATGCATCGTTGGATGAACGAGATCCGGCGCGAGCTCTCTTAAGGGTCTCAACACGAAATTCCGCTCATGCATCCTCGGGTGAGGAATCACTAATCCCCTCTCGTCGACCGCTTCGCCTCCGTAGAGGAGGATATCTAAATCTATCGTCCTCGGCCCATGGAACACGTCCCGCGTCCTCCCCAGGGAGGTTTCTATTTCTTGTAACCGTCCCAATAGACCCCGGGGAGCGAGATCCGTTTCTATCTCAATGACACCGTTCACGAATTTGCCCTGCGGGATGTCTCCCAGCGGCTCGGTCTCGTAGAACGAGGACGTTCGCAACAATCGGATGCCGCCGCTTCCTTTGATCTTTTCGATCGCGGCATCGATAGAGCGTCTCCTGTCTCCCAGATTCGAACCGATACCTATGTAACAGATCGTCATCGTGTGAGTGTAAGGTTTCCCGCCTACGCTCGCTGAGCTTCGGCGGGTCCGCCTTCGGCGGAGAATTTCGCGTTTTCGCTTTGCGTTTTGAGCTATCATAGCTATAACAACCGTTTTTTTATCCGGTCGACCGCCTCGCGGATCCTCGATGCGTCGACGGTAAGGGCCATTCTGATATAGCCTTCGCCGTGTTCGCCGAAACCGTTCCCCGGCGTCACCACGATGTCGGCCTTCTCGAGCATATCTTTCGCGAGCGTCGCGGACGTATGTCGTCCTATGACCTTTGCCCAGACATAGAATGTCGCCTTCGGCTTAGCCACTGCCCACCCGAGGCCGTTGAGGCCGTCTACGAGGACATCCCGCCTCTCCCGGTAGATCTTCGTGATACCGCTCATCATGCGGTCGTAATTCTCAAGCGCAACGATTCCTGCGCGCTGTATCGCGGTAAATATGCCGGAGTCGATATTCGACTTTATCTTTGCGAGCCCTGCTATCAATTGGCTGTTTCCGCAGGCAAACCCGATCCGCCATCCGGTCATGTTGAACGTCTTCGAGAGCGAATGAAACTCCACGGCGACCTCCCGTGCGCCCTTCGATTCCAGGATGCCCGGCGCCTTATATCCGTCGAATGCGATCTCGCTGTACGCGGCGTCGTGACATACGATGACGTTGTGCTTTTCGGCAAAGTGGACGACCTCGTCGAAAAAACCCTTGCCCGCGCACGCGCCCGTGGGGTTATTCGGATAATTCAGGAAGATCATCTTGACTCTCTTCAATAGGTGATGGTTTATGGACCGCAGGTCCGGGAGGAACTGGTGCGATTCCACAAGCGGCATCGTGAGGACTTCGCCGCCCGCAAATATCGTCCCCGACTTATAGGGCGGATAACACGGATCGGGAACGAGTACCAGGTCCCCGGGATTTATGAACGCGAGCGGCATATGCGCGATGCCTTCCTTTGAGCCTATGAGAGGAAGTATCTCTGTCTCCGGATTCAATTCGACGTCAAATCTCGCCTTGTACCACTTCGCGATCGCGTGCCTTAGTTCCGGGAGCCCCTGGTCGAGAGCATACCGATGGGTCTTCGGATCTCCGACAGCCTTCTTGAGCGCATCCACGATCGGGCGGGGGGTCGCCTTGTCCGGGTCACCCACGCCCAGATCGATGATATCCCTCTTCTCATCGAGCGCCTTCTTCTTGGCCTTGTCGATCTCAACGAATAAATAGGGAGCGAGCTTGTTCAGCCTCTCGGCCCTTGTTACGGTGATCATATACAGCCTCTCGGACAGACTCCTCTTTTTAGCCCCTGACAAAAGACCTTCCGCCCCTACGGCGTACCCGGACGGGACCCTCGCATCGAGTGCGCCCTCAGGATGTCGCCCATCGTGAAAAGACCGCGTGGTTTTGTGACGATAAATTTCGCCGCCGAGAGCGCACCCTTCGCAAATATATCGCGCGTCTTCGCGCTGTGAGTGATCTCGATCTTGTCGAAAGGGCTCTCGAACGTCACCGTATGGTCTCCCACGATCTCCCCTTCCCTGATCGATTCGATCCGGACGCCGGCGTCCCGCACGGTCTCCGTGACGATCCTCGCGAGCTCCTTTGCGGTGCCGCTCGGCGCATCCTTCTTGTGTATATGGTGCGCCTCCCTTATGCTCACGCGGTACTCACGCCCGAGCGCCTTGGAGGACTCCTCGATGAGACTGAATACGAGATTGACGCCTATCGACATATTGGGCGACAGGATGATCGGTATTGATCGCGATGCCTTTTGGATAAGACCCTTCTCCTCTTCCGAGAAGCCCGTCACTCCTATCACCATCGCGGTTTTTGCATTCACTGCCTCTGCGACGAGCGCGAGGGCTCCCTGAGGCGTTGAAAAATCGATGATCGCGTCGGCGCCCTTCGCAACTCCTGCGGGCGAGCCCGTCACTCTCACCCCGATAGACCCCTTGCCGAGGAGTTCGCCATAGTCCTTACCCACACACTCGCTGTCGGGCCGCTCCAATGCCCTGACGATCCGGAACGCGCCGTCGTCAAGGACAAGGCTACCGATGCGCCTTCCCATCTTTCCGCATGAACCGCTCACGACGATCTTTATCATGGCATTGTTTCTCTCGATATCACTGCTGATAATCACAGATCGCTCCGGCATCTGTGTCGATCTGTGAGAACTTTAGTCTTGTAGGGATCTGTGACAATCTGCGCATAATCTCACTTAATCAACCCATACTCCTTCATCGACTTCTTCAGCTTCGCGGCGTTCTCATCTGATAGGGGAGCAAGGGGCAGCCTCAGTTCGGGATCCATCATACCCATGAGACCCATCGCGGCCTTGACCGGGATCGGATTCGTCTCTATGAACATCGCCTTCACGAGGCCGAAAAGCTTGTAGTGCAGCGCCTTCGCGTCCGTGATGGCACCCTTGTCGAAACACTCGACCATTCGGGCGACATCCTTGGGCACAATGTTCGCGACGACCGAGATCACACCCGTGCCGCCTATGGAGAGGATCGGCAGCGTGAGAGAATCGTCACCCGAGATAAGCGCAAACTCCCGCGGGCACATGGTGACTATCTTTGACATCTGGTCGAGATTCCCGCTCGCCTCCTTTATCCCCACGATGTTCTTGATCTGGGCGAGCTGGGCAACGGTCTCGGGCTCAATATTCACACCGGTCCGCGACGCGATATTGTAGAGGATGATAGGGATATCGACCGCCTCGGCGATTGCCTTGAAATGGAGATAGAGCCCCCTCTGCGTGGGCCTGTTGTAATAAGGGCTCACCTGAAGGGAAGCGTCGGCGCCCGCCTTGCGGGCGTGTGACGTCATCATGATCGCCTCGGCTGTTGAATTGGAGCCGGTCCCGGCGATCACGGGGATCCTGCCGCGCGCGTACTGGACAACGAGCTCAATCACCCTGTCGTGCTCATCGTACGATATAGTCGCGGATTCGCCCGTCGTGCCGCAGGGGACGAGGGCGCTCGTCCCGTTCGCGACGTGGAACTCTACCAGATCCTTCAACGCCTTCTCGTCGACCTTACCGTTCCTGAAGGGGGTTACCAGCGCAACCATCGAACCTCTGAACATGTCCATGCCCTCCGTCGCTTACACCGTAGTCCCTTTATAGACCAACCTCGCAGCGCCCTCCAGATAGACGTTCCTGAAACGGCCTTCGACCACGTCGAAGTAGACCGTGAGACGCTCTCCGCCCTTCGTGTGGACGGTGATCGGCGGATCCAGCTTCTCGGATTCCGATGCGATCACCGCGCTCGCCACTACCCCTGTTCCGCATGCGAGGGTCTCATCCTCAACGCCGCGCTCGTAGGTCCTCACCTTGATCGTATGGGCGTCGAGGACCTGAACGAAATCGACGTTCGCACCTTCTGGCGAAAACTCCTTGTGGTACCTGAGAGAACCGCCCAGGCCCTTTACGTCTATGGTGTCGATGTCGCTCACAAAATGGACGACGTGCGGCACCCCCGTATCGGCAAAACTCACCTTATAGGGGCAGTCCCTGATCGTGAGGCAAAAGTTCCACTTGATATCGCGGGGGTCTGTGAGCTTCACCTTCACGAGGTCCCCCTTCACCCGCGCATGCAGGATGCCTGCGCCGGTCTCGATCTTCATCGTGTCCCTGCTCACAATCCCGCTGGACCGTGCGTAGAGCGCCGAACAGCGCGACCCGTTCCCGCACATCGCAACCTCTGTGCCGTCGGGATTGAATATCCGCATCTTAAAGTCCGCGACCTTTGATCTCTCCAGCACGAGGAGCCCGTCGGCGGCCACGGATTTCTTGCGCTCGCAGAGCTCGCGTGCGAGGAGCGAGAAGTCCGGGCCGATCCTCTTCTTGGGCCTGCAGTTGTCGATGATGATGAAGTCGTTCCCTGTCGCAACCGCTTTCGTGAACTTGATACCCTTCATCTCAAGCACCTGGGGACCACCTCTTTCCTGATCAGGTCGCGATAGGTCTCGTGGGCGCGGATGACGTAGAGCTTCTTCCCGATCACCATGATCTCAGCGGCGCGCGGGCGAGAATTATAGTTTGACGACATGGTGAAACCGTACGCGCCCGCCCCCATTACCGCGAGAAGGTCTCCCGGCCTCACCTGGGCTAAAAGCCTGTCCTTGGCGAGAAAGTCCCCCGTCTCGCACACGGGCCCCACGACATCGACGCGCTCGAGGTTTTTCGAGTGAAAATTGCCCGGCTGCACGGGAATCACCTTATGGTACGCCGCATAGAGGCTCGGCCTTATCAAGTCGTTCATGCCGCTGTCCACGATCACAAACTGCTTTCGGGGCGTCCTCTTGGTATAGATGACACGGGTGACGAGTATGCCGCTATTCCCGGATATGAACCTTCCGGGTTCCAGCAATATCTTGAGGCGCCTTTCCCGCAGGATCGGGAGGACGTTGTGTGCAAAGTTCTCTGCGGTCTGCGGATGCTCCATCGCATAGATGATCCCGAGGCCCCCTCCTATATTGAAATAGCGCACCTCGATCCTGCTCTCCTTTAAGAAATCGATCACCTTTCTGATCGCGTCTTGAAACGGCTTCCCGTCGACTATCTGAGAGCCGATGTGGATGTGGACGCCGGAGAAGGCGAGGTTCGGGTACCTCCACCGTGAGCTGAATATCTTCTGGGCAGTCTCGAAATCGAGCCCGAATTTAGTGTCGCCTCTTCCGGTAGAGATATGGCTGTGCGTCTTCGGTATCACGTCCGGATTTATCCTGATCGCGACGGGCACCTTCTTCTTGTTGAGCTGCCGCGCGACCGATTGGATCGCCGCAATTTCTTCTTCGCTCTCGACGTTGAAAAAAAGTATCCCCCATCTCATCGCCTCTTCTATCTCAGAACGCTTCTTCCCCACGCCCGCGTAGACAACCCGTTTCGGATCCGCCCCCACGAGCCGCGCCCTGTAGAGCTCGCCGCCCGAGACAACGTCGAGACCCGCCCCCTTCCGCACGAGCGCACGCAGCACGGCGAGGTTTGAGTTTGACTTGACCGAGAAACAGATGAGCGGCTTCACGGAGCGGAAGGCACGCGTGAGCTTCGCGTAGTGGTCGATGAGCGTCTTGTGGCTGTAGAGATAGAACGGCGTCTCGACCTTCCGCGCGATGTCGGCGACCTTCACCTTTTCACAGTAGAGGTCATTGTCCTTGAATTTGAAATCATGCATCGGCTCTTCCCGTCATTAGTTTTGTGCTTTCCGTTGAATGGATTTCTTTGACCTCACCGAGTATTCGGGGTCGAACAGCTTCACGATCTCCGCCTTCACGAATTTAGTACAGAATTTCTTCAGCAGGCTCTCGGACATGCTCTTTATCTCGATCGAGTAATTGATCGAATAGGTGATGAGCTTCCCGACTATCGTGTGGGCGTCCTTGAACGGGACGCCCTTGCTCACGAGGTAGTATACGAGATCGGTCGCGTATAACGACTCGTCCTCGAGCGCCTTTCTTATCTTCGATTCGTTGAACTTAAGAGTCCTCATGAGAGCTTCGAGCACCTTCAGCTCTCCGGAGACGATCTCGAACGAGCCGAAGAGCGGCTCTTTGTCGAGCTGCATATCCCTGTTGTACGTGAGCGGAAGCCCCTTCATCATCGTGAGGACGCTCACGAGGTTGCCCGAGAGCCTCCCCGCATACCCCCTCACGAGCTCCAGCGCGTCCGGATTCTTCTTCTGCGGCATGAGAGAGCTCCCGGTGCAGAAGGAGTCGTCGAGCTCGACGAAATCGAACTCCTGCGTCGACCATATGATGAGGTCTTCCGACAGCCTCGACATATGCATACCGATGACCGCGAGCGCGCTCAGGACCTCGATCACATAATCCCGGTCGCTCACCACATCGAGCGAATTGGTCGTCACCGTGATATTGAATGACGCGGCTGCGGCCCCCATGTCCTTCAGGAATTCCGATGCCTTGATATTGTACTTCCGTGCCTCGATGGGCGTCCCCGCGAGCGCCCCCGCACCCATCGTGATCTTCAGGTTCTCGAAGATGTGCCTCATCCTCTCTTCATCCCTCTTCAGCATTTCAATATACGCCCCCAGGTAGTCTTTCACATACACGGGTTGGGCGTGCTGCAGATGAGTGAAGCCGGGTATAATGATATGCGCATGCCTCCGGGCGACGTGAGAGATCGCCTCCTCGAGCCGTTCGATATCCACACACAGCTTCGCGATGGCCATTTTGCAGTAGAATTTGGTCGCAAAGACCACCTGGTCGTTCCTGGACCTCGCGGTGTGAAGCTTCAACGCAATGTTCCCGACCCTCTTCTGGAGGAGGTTCTGGATCGCCGTGTGTATGTCCTCGCTCGCCGGGTCAGGCGCGAAAGCGCCGTTCTTGACGCTCGCGTAGATGGATCCCAGGCCCCTCGTCAGTGCGGATGCCTCCCGGACCGTGAGGAAACCGGCCTTCTTCAGGATATGGACGTGGGCCATCGACCCCAGAAGGTCGTACTCAGCGAGTTTGTAGTCATAGCGGAGCGACGCGGTAAAACCTTCCACCAGAGGATGCGTCTTTTTACTGAACCTCCCACCCCATAGTTTTTCAGCCATAGGCACCCCTTCGTTATCGTTATGCGCTACTTCTTATGGACGTAAGAACCCCTGTAGGGGAGCCCCCAAATTTGAATAAACCCCTTCGCGAGGGACTGGTCAAACGCGTCCCCCTCTTCGTACGTTGCAAGTTCCTTTTTGTAGAGCGAGTTCGGAGACCGCCTGCCCACGACAATGCAGTTGGCCCTGTGGAGCTTGAGCCTCACGCTGCCGCTCACTGTCTTCTGGGTCGCATCGATGAATTTATCGAGCGCTTCCCGCAGAGGCGTATACCACAGGCCGTAGTAGACGAGCTCGGAGTATTTCAACGCGACCGCGTCCTTGAAGTGGAGGAGTTCCCTGTCCAGGACGAGGCTCTCGAGGGCCTTGTGGGCCGCGTAGAGCACCCACGCGGCGGGGGCTTCATAGATCTCCCTCGATTTTATGCCCACGAGCCTATCCTCGACCATGTCGCTCCTTCCAACGCCCGCGTCGCCCGCAAGGTCCGTGAGGTGCGATATGAGCGCGACGCTCTCCATCGCCTTCCCGTTCAAAGCGACCGGAACGCCATTCTTGAACGCGACCTCCGCATAGGTGGGCGCCGCCTTTGCCTTGTTGATCCCTTTCGTGAGCTGGTAGATATCTTCATCGGGCTCGTAGGACGGGTCTTCAAGCTTCCCGCTCTCGATCGATATCCCCCAGAGGTTGACGTCGAGCGAGTACGGCCTTGCCTTTGTGACGTCGATGGGGATCTTGTATTTCTTCGCATACTCTATCTCGCGGGACCTCGTCTTGAGCTCCCATTCCCTCACGGGCGCGATTATCTTCATCCGGGGATCGAGCGCGCCGATCGTGACCTCGAAACGTACCTGGTCGTTCCCCTTGCCGGTGCATCCGTGCGCCACATACTCTGCCTTCTCGCGCTCGGCCGCTTTCACGAGCCCCTTCGCAATGACCGGCCGCGAGAGGGCCGTCGCAAGGAGATACCCCGATTCATATACCGCGTTTGCCTTGAGCGCCCTGAAGACGAACTCCTCGGCAAACTCCTCCTTCAGGTCCTCGACGATCACCTTCACGGCACCCGTCGCGAGCGCCCTTTTCTTATAGAGGGCGAAATCCGATCTCTGTCCGACGTCCGCCATGTAGGCGATCACCTCAAAACCTTTTGTCGTCAGCCATTTTATCGCGACGGACGTATCGAGGCCGCCGGAATATGCGAGCACCACCTTCTTCTTCATTCGTGAGGTCTCCGTTCTTATTTTAACAGCATGAGGAGGACGGCCTTTTCGGTGTGGAGCCTGTTCTCGGCCTGGTCGTAGACGATGGAATTCGGAGAATCGATGACCGAATCCGTGATCTCCTGCCCCCTGTGAGCGGGAAGACAGTGCATCACCACACACTCATCCTTTGCCAATTTCAGGATCCTGTCGTTCACCTGAAAGCCCTTGAAGGCCTTCGTCCTCTTCTTCATTTCCTTCTCCTGACCCATGCTCACCCACACATCGGTATATATGACATCCGCCCCCCGCGCGGCGTCCGCCGCATTGTGATAGAACGCGATGCGGCCTCCCGATTCTGCGCAGGCCTCCAAAGCCGTATCGACGACCCTCTTCGCCGGCTCATAGCCCCGGGGCGTCGCGACGGCAATGGCGAGCCCCACCTTTGCGCTCGCCATGAGCAGAGAGTTGAGCACGTTATTCCCGTCCCCTATGTAGGCGAGCCGTATCTTCTTGAAAGACCCGAACTTCTCCTTGATCGTGTAGATATCGCAGAGCGCCTGACAGGGGTGTTCGAGGTCGCTTAAGCCATTGATCACGGGGACCGTCGCGTACGTAGCGATCTGCTCCACGTCCTCGTGTCTGTTCGTCCTCGCCACAATCCCGTCGATATATCGGGAGAGCACGCACGCAATATCCTTTATCGATTCCCTCACGCCCATGACGAGTTCGCTCGATCCGAGGTAGATCGCGTATCCTCCCAACTGTACCATCCCTATTTCGAAAGAGACCCGTGTCCTGTTCGAAGGCTTCTGGAAGACAAGGCCCAAGGACTTCCCCTTTAAGGCGGTGCCGTAGCTCGCCTTGTCCTTTTTTATTCTTTCCGTGAGCTCCAGGATCTCGAGCACCTCTCGACCCGTGAGATCCGCTATTGAGAGCACATCCTTTTTCATGCGATTTCCTTTTTGTTACGTCATCGAGGCACACGCGGACTCGATGATCGCGATCGCCTCGTCGATCTGGCCCTTCTTCACCGTCAAGGGTGGCATGATCCTGAGGACGACGTCCTGTGTGCAGTTGATGAGAAGCCCTTGCTCCAGACATCTCCTGTAGATATCGCCTCCCTTTATTCCGAGCTCTACGCCCACCGCAAGCCCGACGCTGCGCACCTCCTTGATAAAATGGTATTTCTTCTTCAGGGCCTCAAGCTTCTTCTTCAGGTAATCGCCCATCTTCCGCGCATTCAGGAGGAGCCCCTCTTTCTCGATCGCGTCAAAGACCGCGATGCCCGCCGCGCACACGAGCGGCGACCCGCCAAAGGTAGATGCATGCGTACCCGGGGTCAAGACGTCGCCGAATTTTCCCCGCGCGACACAGGCGCCTATCGGCAACCCGCCACCTAATGATTTTGCGACCGTTATCACGTCGGGCTCGAGGCCGTAGTGCTCGAACGCGAACATCTTCCCTGTCCTCCCCATCCCCGTCTGGACCTCGTCGAGGATCATGACGAGGTCGCGTTCGTCGCAGATCCTCCGTATCGACCTCATGTAATCCTTATCGGCGATGTTGATCCCGCCTTCGCACTGTATGGGCTCCAGCATCACCGCGACGGTCTTTTCTCCGATCGCCTCTTTCAGGGCCTCCAGGTCGTTGAACGGAACGTGGAGGAAGCCTTCGGGCAGAGGCTCGAACGTCATCTTTACCTTATCCTGGCCTGTTGCCGCGATCATCGCGAGAGTCCTGCCGTGGAACGATTTGGTCATCGTAATGACCTCGTACCTCCCGCTCGCGCTGCCGTATCTCCGGGCGATCTTTACCGCAGCCTCGTTCGCCTCAGCGCCTGAATTTGCAAAGAAGACCTTTCCGGGAAAGGAGTGCTCTATGATCACGCGGGCCAGTTTCGCCTGCAGCGCGCTGTAGTAATTGTTTGACACATGGATGAGCTTCTTTGCCTGCGCCTGCACCGCTGAGACGATCCTCGGATGGCAGTGGCCTAAGCCGGACACGACCCACCCCGGGAAGAAATCGAGATACTCCTTCCCGTCGATATCCCACACCCGCGCGCCTCTTGCCCTCTCCACGCACAGGGGGACCCTTTTATACGTGTCCATGATGTACTTATCGTACATCTTTACGATCTTATCCGTCGTACTCATCCTAGACCTCTCAGACAGTCATTTCACGATCTCGGTCCCGATACCCTTGTCCGTGAATATCTCCAGCAAGAGGGCGTGGGAGATGCTCGCATCGAGTATGTGCGCCTTCTTCACCCCGCCCCTCACCGCGTTCACGCACGCGGTCGCCTTCGGTATCATCCCCGAGTCCACGATCTTCCTCTTTACGAGCCCGCCGACATCGCTCGCCCTGAGCGTATGGTAGAGGGTGCTCGGGTCCCGCCTGTCCTTCAGGATCCCTCTCACGTTAGTGAGGAGCACGAATTTTTCCGCCTTGAGCGCGACCGCGATCTCGCTTGCGGCATCGTCGGCGTTCACGTTATAGAGGTTCCTGTCCCTCCCGATGCCGAGGGGATATATCACCGGGATGATGTTATCCACGATGAGCCTCTTGACCACGGTCGTATCCACTGACGTGACCTCGCCCACAAAGCCGAGGTCGTGGTCCGATCTCATCTTCTTCACCCTGATGAGGTTGTTCTCCCTGCCGCTCAAGCCGAATGCCTTCGTGCCCAGCTCTCTTAAGGTCTTTACGATCCGGCGGTTGATCGTGTGGAGCGCCTTATCGATGATGTGAAGAGACTGGCTGTCGGTGACCCTCCTGCCCTCAACGAACCGCGGCTGGAGCCCTGCCCGTCTCATCATCTTTGAGATGAGCGGCCCCCCGCCGTGGACGAGGACGGGCCTCATCCCCGCATAGTTCATAAAGACGATGTCTTCGAGTATGTCCCTGTCGATCCCCTTCTCATCAACAGATGCGCCTCCGTACTTTATGACCACTACCCTCTGGAAGAACTTCTTTATGTAGGGAAGGGCCTCGATCAATACGCTGCTCTTTTTTATCGCGTCTTTCATGTGCTATATGCCGAATTTATCCGCACGTACTCCTCTGACAGGTCGCACGTCCACGCAGTCGCACCATGGACCCCGCTCTTCAGATCAACTTTTATGCGGACCTCTTTCTTCTTAAAAAGGCCCCTCAGCATACGAAAGTCGAGACCCCGTACGCCTGAGCCGTTCCCCAGGACCTTTATCCCGGAGAAATAGACATCTACTTTCAGGGGGTCGACGCGCACCCCGCTTGCGCCGATGCTTGCGACCACCCGACCCCAATTCGGGTCTTCGCCGTACACGCACGCCTTCAAGAGGTTCGAGGTGGTGACCTTCCGCGCGACCGTCCTCGCGTCGGACGCGGTCCTCGCGCCCTCGACACTCACCTCGATCGTCTTCGTCGCACCTTCGCCGTCGGAGACTATCTTCTTCGCGAGGTCCTGGGCAAGGAATGTGAGCGCCTCACTGAACGCCTTGAAATCCTTGTCCGCGCGCGCGATGGCGGCATTCCCCGCGAGTCCGTTCGCGAGGATGAATACGGAATCGTTCGTGCTCATGTCCCCGTCAACGGAGATCATGTTAAATGACGTCTCTATCGCGTCGCCGAGCGCCCTCGCGAGCATTGGCCGCGCAATAGCCGCATCCGTCGTCAAAAACGCGAGCATCGTGGCATGCCGCACGGTCGCGAGGTTCGGGTATATCATGCCGACCCCTTTTGCCGCGCCCCCTATCGTCACTTCCCGGCCGCCCACGTCCACTCTCACGCAACATTCCTTCGTCTTTGTGTCCGTCGTAAGGATCGTCCTTGCGAATACCGGTCCCCCTTGTCGTGAAAGCCCCGCGGCAAGTGCGGGGATCGCCCGCTCTATCTTCTCGATCGGCAGCCTCCTGCCGATGACGCCGGTCGAGGCGACCAACACTGCCCGCCGAACGACCGAGAGAGCACTCGCTGTTCGCTGCGCCATACGCCGCGCATCCCGCTCACCGGCGTTTCCATTCGCGCAGTTGGCGTTCCCGCTGTTGACAATGATCGCCTGATGGTGCCTTTCTCCGAGATGCATCGCGCTCACCTTGACAGGCGATGCCGCGCACATATTCGTCGTGAAGGCGGCAGAGGCGACGGCGGGGACGCGGGAGTAAAGAAGTGCGAGGTCTCTTGAGCCGGACTTCTTTATGCCGCACATGACGCCTGAGGCGAGGAACCCCTTGGGGCTCGTGACGCCTCCGCGCACTACCGTGAACTGCTTATGTGCTCTCCTCATTATAGGGAACCCCGCCTTGGGATTACATTCGGGCGCTCTCGCGCAGGTGGACAGAGTGCTAGACAAGCCCTTCCGTTTCGTCGAACCCGCACATGAGGTTCATGTTCTGCACAGCCTGGCCCGCAGCGCCCTTCTGCAGGTTGTCGATGCACGAGATGACGATCGCGACGCCTCCGGTGACCTTGAGGCCTATATCGCAATAATTTGTCCTCGCCACATCCTTGATCTGAGGAAGCATCCCTTCGCCAAGGATCCTCACAAACGGCTTCCCTTTATAGAACTTCACGTACGCATCGAGCAGGTCCCTCGTCGAAGACTTCCCCTTCAACCTCATATAGACTGTCGAGAGTATGCCTCGCGAGAGCGGGATAAGGTGGGGCGTAAACACGACGTCGATACTTTTGCCCGCAACCTCTGACAGTATCTTATTGATCTCGGGCTTGTGCTGGTGCTCGTTCACCTTGTAGGCCCTGAGGTTCTCGTTCACCTCTCCGAATGAGAGAGCCACATCGGCCCTCCTCCCGGCCCCGGTCACGCCGCTCTTTGAATCAGCGACTATGGAGTCGGTTCCGATGAGCCCTTGTACGAGCGCGGGGGCAAGGGCAAGCACTATGCTCGTAGGATAGCATCCCGGGTTCGCGACGAGGCGGGAGGCCCGTATCTTCTCTCCATAGAGCTCGGGTAACCCGTAGACCGCGTGTGCGATATTCTCCTTGTCCTTATGTTCGGCACCGTACCACGTCTTATACACTTCCGGCGGCAGCCTGTAATCCGCGCTCAGGTCTATCACCTTCTTCCCCGCCTTTAAGAATTTCGGCGCGGTGTCCATCGAAACCCTGTGCGGGAGCGCAAGGAATACGAGATCGACCAGGGAAATGGTTTCGTCGATAGAGGGCTTCTTACAGACGAGGTCTGTCTTTCCCGCAAGGCTCGGAAATATCCGCGCGATCGGTTCTTCCTTTTCGACGATCGCGCTCACTGACGTGAGCGTCGCCTTGGTATGCCCTGCGATGATCCGCACGATCTCTTCGCCGGTATAGCCTGTCGCGCCCACTACTCCTACTTTCACCATCACATCCTCCGTAGCGGAGCCCCTCCGGCCTTTAGGCCCGAGAGCTCCCTCCCCGAAGCAGAAATATTATCGCTCGCATTCATCCCCGGTTTAAAGCCCGGGGTTTTCTGCGGAGGGGATTAAATTTTCCGTCGGAATATATACGGTATCATAAAATAAAAAACCTATCTTGTCAACGAAAATATCGTCGGAAAAGAGACGCCAAGATAGGTCGACGTGAACGAACTCGAATTACCTCTTAGTGAACTGGAACCTCCTCCTCGCCCTCTTCCTCCCGTACTTCTTCCGCTCTCTCATACGCGGATCGCGCGTTAAGAAACCCGCCTTCTTAAGGACGGGCCTGAGGGTCTCATCGCTCCTGATGAGCGCCCTCGAGATGCCGTGCCTCAGGGCCCCCGCCTGTCCGCTCGTGCCGCCGCCGCGGACGTTCGCATAGACCGTGAACTTCCCGACCGCCTTCACAAGCTCCAGGGGCTGCATGATTGTGAGGCGATGGCTCTCGCGCGGAAAATAGTTGGCAAACGGACGCCCGTTCACGATGATCGTGCCGTCACCGGGCACGAGCCTCACGCGCGCGACCGACTCCTTACGCCTTCCTGTCGCACAAAATTGTGTCACAGCTGTCCCTTCCATTTCAACCCGCTCCTAACGCTTCGCCTTGGCCGATGCAGAAAGTTCGATGGCAACGGGCATCTGGGCCGCATGCGGATGTGTCTCGTCAGCGTATACCCTTAACTTCTTCAGTAACTTCAACCCAAGAAAACTTTTCGGAAGCATCCCCTTCACGGCATGCCGAATGACCTCTTCGGGGCACTTCTTCATCATCACCTCTAAAGGTGTTTCCCTCCTCCCGCCCGGATAGCCCGATACCCTCACGTATATCTTCTCCTTGAGCTTGTTTCCGGTAAACCTCACCTTTCGCGCGTTTATCACGATCACCCCGTCCCCCGTGTCGAGGTGGGGAGAGAAGATAGCCTTCCCCTTGCCCCGCAAGAGCGTCGCCGCTCTCGTGGCAAGCCTGCCAAGGATCTGGTCCTTCGCGTCTATGAGGTACCACTTCTTCACGATATCTTTAGGCTTTGGGACGTATGTATCCATTCACACCTCTTATATGAAAAGGAACATTAAAATTATCACATCATCACATTTTTGTCAACGGAAATATGTGCGGGGAAATAGGCGCGAAAGCCCCATGCGGGCGGCATAAGACAACCCCCTCTCGGGATTGTGTCTCGCGGGAACAAGAGATTGCTTCGTTCCCCCTTCGCTTCGCTCGGGGTCGCTCGCAATGACGACGACGCAATACGCCGTACGCAACTAATCCCTAAACGCTAAGACAGACCATAGACCGTAGACTATAGACCATAGACCGCGCCGTACGCAATATGAAACTAACCCCCTATACCCTAAACGCTATACGCTCTTTTCAATTCAGTCACGCGTCCTCTTTACCTGTTGAGCGTGTGGTAGGAATAAAAAGACTATAGACCGCAGACTATAGACCATAGACTTTTTCGTACAGCGTATAGCGCATGTTTCATGTCACAGGTCCCAAGTCACAGGTCTAAAACCTGAGACATGCGACTTGAGACTTGTGACAAGCAACGCAATACGCAATACGACATACGCAATACGAAACCACTCATCTGCTGTTATTGCGCTAGGGCTTTCCGCGGAGACCACGAGAGGGGCTCGAAGCCGTTCAGGAAGAGACCTTTGGAGGATTTGGTCGACAGGAAGAACTGGAATGAGATGCTCTCCGCTTCCCGCGTCAACAAGACGTTCGAAGAGATGACATTGTCCTCTGCGGGCGGGTTTACAGGTCCTGAACCGAAAGACCAGAGCGTATTGTTGCCACCGTCGTGAGATGAGGTGGCGGCGATCGCCTTGTCAGAATGTGAGTAGCTCACATCCACGCCTGTCACCGTAGTGCCCGCAGGAGGCGAGAGATACCACGTCGTGAGAGGCACCTGGGGAGCAAGAGTGATCATAGTGCCGCCTGAGCCACCGGTCAAAGTGAGGGTAGTCGATACGCTATGAGGTAACGCGAGCGACGCGCTCGAGAAAGAGAGTTTTGACGCCTGCGTGGTATCGGTCAATGAAGCGCACTGCAGGCGGTCAGCGAACGTCACTCCGCCGGCCGAGGCATTGGTGACGGTTATCGCGTTGAGGGACTGCCCGTTTGAGGTGATCGTTTGACCGCTCGATCCGTTGAGCTTCAAGGTTGAGCCGCCTGCAGTGACCGTTCCTCCCGTGAAGTCAACATTGCCGCCTACGGTCCACGTCCCGTTGCCCATGGAGATGGATTCCGAGCCGGTCCCTCCGCCGATATAATCTACTTTGCCGGAAATATTTAACGTAGGATTGTTGGTGGCGGCATCCACGGTAATGTTCCTGGTGTTCGCGGCCTCGAGGCAGAAATCGCCGTTAAATCCGAATGTCCCTGCGCTCAACCGGATAGTCCTCGCCGATACAGTGGAATTATTCCTGAACGTGACATTGTTGAAGGTATACCCTCCGCCGGTAAAGAGGATGTCGCCGTTTGTGGCATCCAGGACAAGGCTCGAGCTATTTCCATTGTAGGTCCCGCCGGTGACCGAGTAGTCCCCGCTGCAGGTAATAGTTGAAGCACCACCAGTGAAGGCGCCGCCTGTCTGGGAATAGGAGGTGAGGATAAGCGAGTATCCGCCTGTATCGAAAGAACCTCCGGAGGCAAGGGTCACCCCGTCCATCGTCATAGGTCCCACCAGGATCAGGCCCTCATTGTTTCCTATGGTGGTATTCGTCTGGAGGTCGCAGTTGCCGAGCCGCAGGGTCTTTCCGTTGTAGTCGGGCTCTGTGCCGGTGTAGGTGAAGGTGCCGCCAGAGGTGAGGATGCTGGCAGTGGCGTCACTATAGACCTGGAATACGCCTGAGTTGGAGAGCGTGGTACCGTTACCTTGAGTCCAGGTGATCCCATCGAGCCTTATGGTGCCGTTCGTGTCTATTGAGGTTGAGCCATTGGCGTAGACATTTTGGCTTGCGTGGAGTATGCCTGCAGTGACGATGAGCGGGCCATCGATATCAAGGCCATCCGTGATCACCGCGATGCCTCCTCCCGGCTTGTTCAGGGTAAACCCATAGAAGTCCTTGGTGTCGCCGGTGCCGCCGGTGGTGATGTTGGAGCTATTCGCCACATCGAAGGTGACGGTTGAGGTGCCTGAGATGAAGGAGCCGGTGCCGGAGTTATTCCAGGCGCCTCCTACCGAAAAGTTCGAATTGCTTGAGTCATCGAGCGTACCCGAATTCGATATGGTGACGTGGAAGAAGTCGCAGGGATTATCGATGTAGATAGCATTGGCGCCCGTGGTGAATGAGAGACTGTTCGTCTTGAAGTCTACATATCCGAGATGGACATAGCTTGTCCAGGTAGGGGTAGCGCCGCTCCATACGACCTTGGTGGTGTCCGAGGAGGTGATGGTGGCCTTGTTGGCTGCGGTTAATGTCCCAAAGGTGATCGAACCATTATTGGTGAGTGTGCCGCCTGCTGAGCCGTCCAGTGATAAGGTGACTGCAGCGGTGGGTGAGGATTTATTGATCTGCCAGGTCTTTCCGGAATCGATCACGAGAGATTTACAGCTGATATTCTCATCCTGGGTGAAGGTGCCGCCCCCTGTTGAGACCGCATCCGCCTTCTGCAGAGTCACCGTGTAATCGGACGGGATATCGCTCCCTTTAAACCCTGACTCGGGCAGGCTTGACGCGAAATTCCCCCACATGTCCCAGGTTTTTGTGGCGGTATTTTTGTGAATGATGAATGAATCGGCATAGCCCTCGTTAGATATGCCGACCGTTGTGAAGGTGCAGTCGGTGAGCTCTATTCTGCTTGAGCCGGCACAGCCAAAGCATAGATCTTCATCGTCGTAGTTCCCCCCGTCTTCCCCGCTGAAGGTACAGCCTGTCGCTTTGAAGTACGCGTTATTCACCCATACGGAACTATATGAAGAAGAAGTGAATGTGCAGTTAGATACGGCGAAGTATGAGCCTGCGCCGCCAGTCACGTACATCGCATTATAAGAACCGCTCCCTGTAAAATGTGAGTTGGTGAAGTTCGTGACGGTAGGAGAACCGTTAATATATATGCCGTAATTGTCTGCTGAGGTCGCGGTAAGGTGGTTGAAGTCGATCGTGCCTCCGGTGATGGAGATGCAGTTGTAACCCGTCACGGTGATCCCCGAAGAATAGCTGGAAGGATTGAATCTCAACGTCCCTCCGGAATTAAGCGTAATGTCTTTACTCGCATTCCCCGTGATCGCCACCCCGTCCGTCGTGCAGGAGAATTCCCCGCCTGAATTGACAGTGACGCCGTCGATGGTACAGTTGCCAGCGATAGCGAGCTTTTCGGAAGAACCAAGTGCGGTATCAAAACCCACGTCGAGGCCTGATATATTCAAGGTCCTGCTATTGTAGTCCCATTCTGTGCCGCTCGCATATGCGATGCCGGAGTTAGCCTGTATAGTGCAGGCATTGGTGGAATCCTGCACCTGAATGACGCCGGAATTGGATACGATGCCGTTTGCCCGTACGGTAAGCGTCGCGGCCCCCGCGGAACCATTGAGCCTGAGCGTACCGGATGAGCCTATCGTGATGTCGCCTGATTTCGTGTTATTGTTCACGACCGCCACGGTGTGGGAATCGATGGTGACCTCATCGGTGAGGCCCGGATAATCGACGCCCTCCACGCCTGGCGAGGTATGTCCCCACGTAGCGCCGTCATTCCAGTTGCCGTTGGCAACATCGTTAAAGCTTGTACCCAGTGCGCCGAAGTCACGGTTGCCGCTATTGCCGCTGCCTTCGGTGCAGCCCCACGCATTTATCGTACCTGAGCCGGTATTGTCGGTGTCGGAGATCGTGGCATCACGTATCCTGATGAGACTGGTATCCGCGACGACTGCGCCGCCGTTGACGGCGATATCGGTCGCATCCGATGAGACGATCTCTGCATAATGTGTGGCGGTGAGCCCGCCATCGGTTATGGTGCCGTTATTGGTGAGGGTGCCGCCTGCTGAGCCGTCGAGCGATAGGGTTACCGTCTGTGTAGGGGTACTCGCGTTGAGCTGCCAGGTCGTATCTGAATCTATATTTAAAGATTTACAGGATATATTCTCATCCATGGTGAAGGTGGTGTCTCCCTCATAATACGTATAATCCGTTTCTTTATAACTTGCCACATAATCGGAGGGTATATCGCTTCCCTTCCATCCTGCAGCAGGTTCCGAGGAGCTGAATGTGCCCCACATATCCCAGGTCTTATCGGTGGTGTTCTTGGAAATAATTGGATATCCGGCGTAATCTTGATGAAAAAATGACACTGTATTAAAAGTGCAGTCTGTAAGATACGCCTTGCCCAGATCCTTGTTATAGATGTCTGCGCCCCAATAAGCGCCGTCTTTTCCATTGAAGGTGCAACCGGTAGCATTCAGAGTACCAAAAAAGAAGACACCAG
Organism: uncultured Planctomycetia bacterium; assembly: GCA_964354545.1. Taxonomy (GTDB): domain Bacteria; phylum Omnitrophota; class Gorgyraeia; order 2-01-FULL-45-10; family JAHFGN01; genus CAYHAE01. The sequence goes on along the minus strand of CAYHAE010000013.1, from coordinate 8,433 downwards.
CAGCTGCCCCATCTGGAGAATTAAAGTTGCAATTGGTAGCGTTCAGAGTACCAAAGAAATACATATAAGCACCGTATCCGCCACCGTTAGAATTAAAGTTGCAATAGGTGGCAGTAACATTGGCGTAGCCTGCTACGTAGATCGCACTAAAAGTTTGTGTAACATTATTAGTAAAGGTAGAATTGGTTAAATTTGTCACCGTTAATCCTGAACCGTTTAAGGATAACGTATAGCTGTTGCCGCTCGATGCGGTCAGGTGGTTTATGTTTATGGTGCCGTTTTCTACATATAATGAATGCATTCCCGTAGCGGTGATGCCTGTCACATAAGTGGACGGATTGAATGTAAGCGTCCCGCCGGAGTAGACTGCGATATCCTTGCTCGAATCTCCTGTTATCGTCACCCCATCGGTCGTACAGGCGAATTCGCCGCCTGAGTTGACCGTGACACCGTCTACCGTGCAGTTCGCAATGATCTCGAGCTTCTCGCCGCTACCTATGGTAGTGTCCATCTGGAGGTCGCACTTGCCCAGCCTCAAGGTATTGGCGTTGTAGTCGGGTTCGGTCCCCGTAAAGGTGAAGGTGCCGGTGGAGGTGACGGTGCAGTTATTGGTATCGTTATAGACCTTGAACGCTCCCGAATTAGCGAGGGTCCCGCCGTTCGCGAAGGTGAGGGTGACCGCGGATGACGTGCCGTCCATCTGGAAGACGCTGCCGCCATTGATAGTGAGAGTGGTACAGGTGAGATTTGAGTTCATGAGGACGCCGTTCGCGGAGGAGTTCGAGATAGTGATCGTGCTGAAGGTCTTCCCTCCTCCGGTGAGGGTCTGCTGAGACGAACCATTGAGGACCAGGTTCGAGGTATTCGCGGTGTAGGTCCCGCCCGTGATCGCGTAGCCGCCGCTGCAGGTGATCGTGGAGGCGCCCGCGGTGAAGGCCCCGCCTGTCTGGGAATAGGAAGCAACCGTGAGGGCCTGGCCATTAGAATTGAAATTCCCACCATCAAGGGTAAAGCTTCCGGATGTAGCGAGCGATTGGCCCGAATTGATGGTGACCGTTCCTGTCGTATAACCGGATTCGATGGTGAAGGCGCTCACTGAGGCAGGGATGTCGATGCCGCAGCTTCCCAGGCCATGGCTGTCAAAAACTACGTTATTCGATGCGCCGGGGACCGAGGCGCCGCTTGACCCGCCTGAGGTCTTTGACCAGTACGTTGTGTCATTCCAGACTTGAGAAGACCCCGCTATCCAGTACCTGTTCTCCGGATTGCACGTAACGTTTGCGCTGTTATTCCCGGCATCTGTCCCATTCGTGACCGTGATCGCGGCCGAGGCGCTGCAGTCCTGGACACTCGTCCACGTCGCGTTCACGGTCCCGTTATTTGTGAGGTCGAATTGGGTCCCAGGGTTGTCCGATTGCAGGACCACCATATCATCGGCTCCTGTGCCCGAGAGGTTGAGGATCGTTCCGGGATTTACGGTGACCGTGCCCGCATCATCGACAGTACAGCTCGAGCCTGCCTCAAGCGTGAGCGACCCTGACTGTACGGTCAGGTCGCTCACCGGGAAATCGCCCGAGACGGTTGCGGTACCGGAAGAGATAAGGTCTCCCACAACGGTGACAGTCGGATTGTTGGTCGAGCAATCGAGCGCGATATCGCCTGCCCTCGTCGTCTGCAGATTCAGGTCGCCGTTAACGGTCAGGTTCCCTGAGACGACTATCCCTTGATCGAAACTCGCGGTATTCTTGACGGTGACATTGTTGAGAGGCTGGTTCGCGGTGGTGAGCGTCGCATTCGTGCGCGCGGCGACCCTATTGGCCGCATTCCCGCCCGCTGTCGTGAAACCTCCTCCCGCAATGAGCTGGTCGCTATTATAGATGGTGAGGGCATGGACATAGCTATTTGTCCCGCCGCCTATGCTCGACCATGAACTCCCATCCCATTTGGCGATGTAGTTCACGGACACGCCCCCCGCTTTCGTGAAGTATCCTCCCGCGGTGAGGTCGTCGTTGTAGACTGCGAGGGCTTCGACAGTACCGTCTGTACCGGTACTCATCGCAGACCAGGCAGCCCCATTCCAGGAGGCGATGTTATTTGAGGTGACCCCGCCTGCCTGCGCAAAGAGCCCTCCTGCGATGAGGTTGCCGCTGTACACCGCGAGGGCCCACACGCTGCCATTGCTCATACCGCCGCCTAGAGCGGACCAGGAAGCGCCATCCCATTTGGCGATATAGTTGACGGTATTCCCGCTGGCAGTAGTAAAGAGCCCTCCTGCAATGACGTTGCCGCTATAGACAGTAAGACTATAGACGCTGCCATTCATACCGGTGCTCATAGCGGACCAGGAAGTCCCATTCCATGAAGCAACGCGATTGGCGGAAACCCCGCCTGCGGTGGTAAAATTACCTCCCGCGATGAGATTACCACCGTTCACTGCGAGGGCGAAAACAATGTCACCCATGCCGCTGCCCAGGCTGGACCAAGAAGTGCCGTTCCATTGGGCGATGTAAGGAGCGCTGCCACCTCCCGCGGTGGTAAACTCACCCCCGGCAATGAGGTTGCTGTTGTAGACCGTGAGACAGCGCACGATCCCACCCATCCCGCTGCCGAACGTTGACCAGGATGTTCCGTCCCATTGGGCGATATAGTTCGCAGAGGCGCCACCTGCTTGGGTGAAGGACCCTCCCACGATAAGCTTACCGTTAAAAACGGTGAGGGCATAGACACTGCTATTGCCTATCCCGCTTCCCAGGGCGGCCCAGGAAGAGCTGTCCATGGCCAGAGTAGAACCCCCTGCGGTAACAGTACCGCCAGTAAAATCGACGTTCCCGTTCGTTGTCCAGGTCCCGGAACCCATGAGGAGTATCTCTGTACCTCCGCCCTCACCTTTAAAATCAAGATTTTGAGTAATGTTAACATTGGGGCTATTGGTCGCGGCATCTATCGTCATATTCCCTGTTGATTGGGCCATAGGATAGAAATTCCCGAACGTCAATGTCTGCGTGGGGACGGCCGCGGTCCCCAGGATCGCCTTGTAGCTCGTCGTGGTATTATTGTAAAATTCGACCGTATCAGAGTAGGTTCGAGCCGGAACCGTAACATCGCTGGTGGCAGTGGTAAACCTTACCTTACATGCTATGATCCCGCCCGTAGAGAGGTTCGCGCCTGCAGAATCGACCAACTCCAGCATTCCGCCGTTTTTATCCTTAACAGTCCCGTTGACTGTGGTTGTCGAGCCTGCAGTCATCGTCACTGTCGCATAGTAGATATCCAGCTCATGGTCCGCGTCAATGGTCAAGGTCCCTGAGATGGAGATATTCTGATAGATCCACACATTGGCGGCCGAGATCCAAAGGTTATTGAAGGTGTGGGAGTTACCGTATATGATGCCCAGATCCCAATAGTCGCCTATCATCTTCAATGTGGAACTTCCGGCATTGAAAGTCCCGCCTCTTAAGTCCACCGTGCCTTTCACGTTTATGGTCGACGTATTGGCGTTAAAAGTGCCCCCTGTGACTGAAAAATCACCCGTATAGGTCCCATTGCAGGTAATATTCGAAGCGCCGGCATTGAAGGTACCTGCTGTCTGGGTATAGGTGTCCACGGTGAGCGTCTGGCCGTTTGAATCGAAGACGGCGGTCGCGCTTGCCAGGGTCAGGGTGCCTGATGTGGTGAGGGATTGGCCTGCGTTGATGGTGATGGTCCCTGAATAGCCCGTTTGGATGTCGACAGAGGCAACAGAGGCCGGGGTGTCGATATTACAGCTGCCTACGTGGCTTGAGTTGAAAACGACCGCATCAGACGCCCCCGGAACGCCTGGATTCCAGTTTCCGGCTGTATTCCAGTTGCCGGCTATATCGGCTAGCCAGTAGACCGTATTGAGATCCCAGCCGGCATTATTGCCCTTATTGAGCGAGGGGCTGCCGATAATGGGCATCTCCCCTATATTGTGGGAATCCCCGACCGCTACTGTGATTATTTGATATTCGGAGGGCTCTACCGAGATATACCAGGGTTCTCCGGGTACCGAAGACGCTAAATAGACAGGATATCCTCCTGGCTGGCCTTCGATGTGAAACGTTCCTTTAAAGGTATAGGTTTTTCCTGCCTGGAAATAGATCTCTTTTGCGGGGATAGTGCATTCGAAGTTATAGAAGGTTATATCGCCATAAAAATAGACGGGAGCTGAAGTAGGTACACTTACCCCTTCTGCTTCAAGAATAAGGAGGGAATCGGAATTATAAATGATTGCGCCGAAACCATCCGGAGGGCCGCGTATGAGGACGCTTGTTCCTATTCCTAAACTTTCCATAATATCGATATTTCCATATAATCTTTTTATATGTATACGAGATGCGTCAATAGTAAGAGGGTTGTCCGCGCTCCCTATCTTCCTGCCGATTACCTTGACTTCATGCGCCTGAATAACAACTCCTGGGTTCGTAGTGACGTCATTATCTGTCTGTAAAGTGATATTATTCGCTTTCAGATATGTCACAGCGCCAAATCCCTCGCCTTCTAACACGATCGCCTCTCCCGCATTAGACGCGTCGCTGATATAGATATCCCCGTTATTCTTGAATATATGCGTAGTCGCGCTTGAGGAGTTGACGAAGAATTCGTTCCCGATCAAAGTAAGATAGAGTGACGAGAGTGGCGTAGGCGTGATATCAGCGATCCTCCCGCTCTGCGCTTCCAGGGTGAGGTTGCTCCGGGTATTATATTTCAGCACATCGCCCCGGGATGTCTTAAGGGTAGTGACGTCCGTGCCTTCTTCTTTTTGAACAATCTCAAAGTCGCCCTTGGTGTGGATGTAGTGAGGGTTTCCCGCTATGCTGGACGGCGCTCTTTGGACGCCTACCTGGATCGAGCCCGAATCTGTCTTTATCGTTCCTAACGTCATCTCTCCTGAGCCGTCAATGGTAACGTTGCCCGGCCCTGTGGCATAGATAGTGCCATCCAGCTGGCGAAACTCCCCGAGGCCGTTGCCATCGCGGTCTGCAAAGAGGTGAATATCCGAATCTTCAGTAGTGATATCTTTCGTAATTACGATATTATTATCTGCGGAAATAGCTGCGTCCCCTTTTGTCGTAAGGGCAGCGTCCACTCTTACGGAATCCGCGCTCTTCACCTCTATCGTATGAGACTCAAGCCTACCGGAAACCTGGATGTTCTTATTTGCGACCACTTTTATAACGCCGTTCTCTTCCGCGAGCCCGGTCGCCTTGACAACCCCCGTATGATTCACCGCATTCTCAAAGATATCGCCCGCTGTCTTTACGCTCATGAAGACCTGCCCCGCCTCGATCGTGCCTGAGCTTGACACGGCGTCCTTCATGCTCGTACCGCTCGCGTCGACGACTTTCCCGCTCGTCTCCTCATCCACAACGACCTGGACAAGGCCCTTTGGATCGAAACTCACCGTGGCCTTGTCACCGGAGACGAGGTGGACTCTCCCTGCGTGCGCCTGGATTATTCCTGAGTTACGCACCGCGCTCCCCATAAGGACGACGAAATTACCCCGAATGTCGCCTTCATTGACAACCGGTGAGTAAGGGGCCCCCTGGAGGTGCTGGAACGTATAATTGGCATCGATGAAATTTTGAGTGGAGATGTCGAGCGTAGAACAGACGAGCGTATTTACAGTGACATTGGCGGTGGGGCCAAAAGCGATCCCGTGAGGGTTTACGAGAAAAAGGCATCCGTTTGCCGTGAGAGAACCGCAGATCGAACTCGGGTCTGGCCCTGTAACCCTGCTTAAAACGGCAGCGCTTGAGGTTGGCTGGATGAAATTGACTGTCTCATTGGAGGAGATATTGAAAGAGGTGAAGTTGATGACGGACTTATCGCCGGCAGTGACATTTAACGTATGGTCGTCCGGCCTTTCGAAGACAACGTTCCCCGACTCAACCTGTTCGCCTTCAGGCAAGGCAAAGGCGTAATTTAACAGGCAGACCATAAAAAAAAGAGCGAGTATAACAAAAAAAAGTTTATCTTTCATGCTATACTACCCTCTATAAAGTATTATAGCATAAAATTAATAAAAAGCAAGATATGCCAAGAAATTTAACCTTAATCTCCATCTTAATCTTGATTATAATGAATGAATTAGAGATCTATATCTCTGATTGGACCGAAAAGTTGAATGTAGAGGGACCGGCGCCTGTAAGAGGGTCTGCGCCGATCGCGTCAGCCCACTCGAACCGGCAGAAGAGATTTTTATAGAGGCGTATCCTTAAGCCTCCCCCGACACCCATGAGGAATTTATCGCGCCTCTCACCGGGAAACTTTTTGTTGAGCCTTCCGCAGCCGAAGTCCACGAAGATTATCGGCTCTATCTGGTGGCAGAGCGGTACGTCTGAATGCGGCAGTTTTAATGACTTCGGGATGAAATACATGGGAAATATCCAGTCAAAATTGACGACCGCGCCAACGTCTGCCAGGAAATCTCCTTCCGGATAGCCGCGGACCGAATTCGCGCCGCCGATCTGGAGCTGTTCGGATGGCGTGAGCGTGTGGGTGGAGATCTGAAACTGCGAACGCGTAATAGAATAACTGTCGAACGGCATCCGCTGTATCCGTCTCACCTCGTGCTCGTATTTTAAGAACGACCCCCCTGTCTCCCCCCTCGAAGCGGTAGGGTGATTGCGCGAAGAGGCACCGAGAAAACCGGACGTCCCGAAATTGAAGCGCGGCGAGAAAGAGGTCTCGCCTGAAGGATCCCTTACCGTAACCTCGACACCGAAGTACGGTATCCGCAGTTCGTCATCGGAGGTCTTAACGCCGTTAATGTGTTTCACGACCGACTTGATGTCAATGCCGGCGTTCACATACACCTCGGTCGCATCGGAGAGCACGATCTCTCTCGTGATATAGGGGGAGAGGATCTTCGTGTCGCCGGTAATGTTGGACGCCGTGAACTCCTTTCCCAGGTCCATATGAAAGTGAACGAAATTACATCCGAATTTTGTTCCGTAGGTATCCGTGGGAATAGCGTAGCCGATGGCCTGCGCGTCCGACCGGCGCGCGAAGAGCATGGTCCCGAAGAGAGAATCGTTATGCCCGGTCGCGTCCGTACCGCGCAAGGTAAGCAGCGTCCTGTCTTTGCCTACGAGCCGGGAACCCTGGTTGTCAACGCTCACGCCCACGTGCCATGGAAAATAGTCCTTCACCGTGAGCATCACGTCCGAGGTCTCAGGCTCGGTGCCAGGCATAAGGACCGCCTTGGCTTCGATGTCGGGATTCTGGTTGAGCCGCAGGATATCTCTCTGGAGACCTACGACATCGAGGATCTCATTCTTTTTTACGTGAAGGCCCTTCTTGATGAGGGGGGCAGGGGTCCACTTATTGCCCTCGATGCTCACCTTCCCCATCTTCCCCTCGAGGACCTTTATGACGATCTTTCCTTCCGCAATGTCCTGCTCAGGCAGATAGGCAGTGGTGGTGAGATAGCCTTTTTCTTTGTATTTTGATTTTATCATAACGATGATCGATTCCAGGTCTTTGAACGTAACCTCCTGTCCTATGTAGGGCTTATAGATGGGCTCGAAGACCTTATGTCTGAAGACGGTCGCGCCCGTAATGGCGAGACCTTTGAGGACGAAGGAGACCTCGCCTGCGACAGCCTTCTCTTCTTCTTTTTTAACCTCGATCGGCGGGGGCTTTGGCTTCGTTTCCTCGAATGTGCGCCTCGTCTTTTCGATGGTCTTTTCGAAACGGGCGGCCTCGGCGCCCGCTTCTTGTGTAGAAGGCGCTTGAGCGGCATAGAGAATGGTGATGCAAGTGATTGAGAATAATAGGGTTAACGCGATAATCCATATGATAGGGCGGTTGCAGGCCATAGTTATATTAAAGTTTACCATCTGACCTGTGGAACGTCAAGTGAACGGAACTATTTTCTTTTGAGTGGGTTAGGAAGATGAGTGGTCAGCGGATGGGTTCGTATTGCGTATTACGTTGCCGTCATTGCGCGAGCGACCCCGAGCGAACCGAAGGGGGAGCGAAGCAATCCCGAAGGTTGCGAGCGAAGCGAAGCAATCTCTTGTCCCCGCCCTCCATCGGTTTCTCATGTCTGGTCTATGGTCTATAGTCTACGGTCTATGGTCTATAGTCTACGGTCTATGGTCTGTCTTAGCGGTTGGGGTATAGCGTTTAGTGAAAAATGAAACCGTCCCTCGCTATCCAGTCACCCACCCGTTTTACCTGTTGAGCGTGTGGTAGGAATAAAGAGAGCGGACGGATCTCGAACATAGAGGAAGTATGGGGGTCCCCCGAGGGGCGGCATTGAGCGGGACGTTAAAATCGTGAGCCTGCCTGCCGGCAGGCAGGCGGGCATGGTTGCCGAGCGAAAGCGAGGCAGAGCGAGCGATTTTACTCGAGCACAATTTTCCTCGCTGGGGAAAATTGTGCGTTCCCGCGAGATGCCGACCCGAG
>CAYHAE010000012.1:0-41372 GCA_964354545.1 uncultured Planctomycetia bacterium | reverse complement strand
TAGATATCGTATGCCCTCTCGGACCGCCCCGTCGACTCTATTACCATAGGAACGAACGTGCTCATATATTCCTCCTGCCGTATCGGCGCCGGGACATGACGTCCCGCAGCAAAGCCACGATTATAGCATAAAAGGCCTACATTGTAAACTTTTCGCCTAAATAGATCTCCCGCGCGCGAGGGTCCGAAATCAAGTCGTCTTTCGTGCCGGATATGAGGATCTTCCCGTCCGCCATCAGGTAGGACCTGTCCGTGATCGTGAGGGTCTCGCGGACATTGTGATCCGTGAGGAGGATACCGAGACCTTTCGCCTTCAACCCCTGTATGATCTCCTGGCATTCCGCAACCGCAATGGGATCGATGCCGCTGAAAGGCTCATCCAATAAGAGAAAGAGGGGATTCGTCACGAGGGCCCTCGTGATCTCAAGACGCCGCTTTTCCCCTCCCGACAGCGTATAGGCCTTCGACTTCCTCAGGTGCGATATCTTAAGCTCCTCGAGCAGTTCATCGAGGCGCCTCTTGCGCTCGCGCGGACAAAACCCCAGTGTCTCGAGCACCGCGATGATATTCTCCTCGACCGTCAGCTTGCGGTATATCGACGGGTCCTGAGAAAGATACCCGATGCCGCACCGGGCCCTCAAGTACATCGGCGTCTTCGTGATATCTTTCTGGTCGAATATGATCTGCCCTTTATCCGGAGCCGTAATCCCGGTGATCATATAAAAGGTGGTGGTCTTGCCTGCACCGTTCGGCCCCAGAAGCCCTACGATCTCACCGCGTTTGACGTCTATCTCGACGCAATCAACCACGCGCCTGCCGCCATACGTCTTTTCCAGACCCTTTGTCTCTAAGAGATGCATGCTTTTCTATCCCTCGCCTAAGCGTTTTAAAATTTCTACGAAATTTTAAAACAGGCTTCGGGATGCTCGCCCGGTATGCAAATCGCTCGGGCTCGCTATACCCTACACCCTATTCGCTATTTCGACGTCTTCCCCATGAACTGCGCCTCAAGCCCACCCTCTTGATAGAAGACGAGCTTCGGGCTCCCGGTCAATATAACCTTCTTCTCGTCCTCGATATACGTCGCCCTGTCGCTGAAGACCACGTTTTCCCCCCGTGTTATCTTCACATTGCCGTCAGCGACAACCTCTTTCAGCTTCTTCGATTTCACGTCGAGATATATGGTGATCTTGTCGGCATCGATCTCGCCTTCGTCGCTCATGACCCGGACGTTCTTGGAGAAATGGGCTTCGTTCTCCGCATAGCTGAACTCGAGTTCGCCGTCGCATGTGATCGTCGTCTGGGATTTCTTGCCCTGTCCTTCCTGAGGCGCGGCTGCGCGTGCGCCGCCCGCCGGATCGCTCTTTTCCCCTCCACTTCCGTCGGCGGGAGCGGCGAGCGGGATGTCCACGTATTCTTGTGTGAACGTTGCGGCATTCGTGATGTCTACCTTGACGTTCTCTTCGAGCATCACGCTGTTCTTTGCCGTATCGTATATCCCGCGGTCGGCCGTCAGCGTCGCCTCTGCCTCATCGCCGAACGTCTTCGCGACTATATTGTTCAGTTTGATCTTATCCTTTGCGGCCGATTCGGCGGATTCCCCTTTGATCTCCCACTGCTTGACCCCTTTATCCGTATAGCCCTCGAGATTGAATTCGAGGACCTTCTGCTGAACAGCGTCTTTTTTTGCCTCTTGGACTCCGGGCCCTCCCTGCGGCTTCTGTTCGGCGGGCGACTGAGGCAGCTCTGACCTCGCATATTCTGTGTGCGCCATGAGCGCGCCAAGCACTATAATCGTAATAGCGGTATAGGTGCGCATTGTATTCTCGCCTTTACGGCGTCTTTAGTATCCCGGTTCACCCCATATCACAGCGGCGGCCTCGTCTTCCACCGTCTGTGCATCCAGACCCATTGGTCAGGGTACCGTCGGATATAGCCCTCGACAACGTTCGACCACTTCTGAGTGATCGCGACGACATCCTTTTCCTTATCGGCCGACGCATCCGCTTCTACGGGGTCTTCGATAATGAGACGGTGTCCCGTTCCCCGTCTCACGATGAAACCCGGCAGGAGAACCGCGCCGCTCGCGCGGGCCAGGAGCGCGGGACCGGAAGGAGTGTACGCGCTCACGCCGAAAAAGTTGACGAAAACGCCGTCGACGCTGTCGACGTCCTGGTCGGCAAGTATGCCGATGACACCGTTTCCCTTAAGCGCCCTCACTATCCTCTTGGGAGAATCGTCCCTGTAGATGATGTCGATGTCGTGAACTTTTCTCAGGCTGTTCAGGAACCGGTCGTATCTGTCAAAATATATCCTTCGGCCTATGACCGCGCCGTGATATCCCTTTAACCTTATCGTGAGTGCGAGGAGCTCCCAGTTACCGAAGTGGCCCGTGATGAGAAGCACCCCTCGGCCTGCCTCGAGCGCCTTGTCCAGCTTGTCAAGGCCCTCTATCGCAACGAACCGGCCGATGTTATCCCGGTTTATGTTCGGAAAATGCAGCAGCTCGACCGCATTTCTGCCTAGATTCCCGAATACCCTCTCTGCAATCGTGCGAATCTCGGAAGGCGCCTTCTCTTTCCCGAAGGCCAGCTGCAGATTCTCTACCGTCAATCTCCGATAGCGCGGCAGGAGGTGATAGGCGATCCTTCCTATACACGCCCCCAGAGGACGCGAGACATTAAGCGGAAGAAGGTATATTACGAACGCGATGACCCGTCCCGCGTAATAGAGGAAATACCTCCTGTATCTATAGCGCATAATCGAGGAAGTATATTACCATGAGGCATGGAAAATGACAAGCAAAATTGAGGCGGGATTATACTATGGGGATAGTGGCATCACATATACGACGCACGGACCATCGCAGATCGTGAAAAAATCTCGGGCGGCATCACAGATTATCACAGATGCCGCGTCGATCTGTGCCCTTCCGGCGATATCTCGTCATTCGGCTTATGTATCCATAGTCCCTCTGTACACATAGGGCATCTTTACAGTGTCGTGAGATAGCGAAGACGCCATAAATTGAGGAGCGCTCACCGCCCTCTATTGGGGCGGGGCGACCGCCTTTTAAGGGCCTGTTGTGGAAGATACTGCATGAGGTGCGGACTCGTGCGGTGACACCCTGTGAGCGCGGGACAGGCCGCAAGCCCTCGCGAGCGCCGTATCACCGGCCTACCGGGCCGGCGTGTATCTGCCTCGCTTGCTCCTCCAGCTTCTTCGCTTCACCTCCCCTGCCTGTCTTCTTATATACTTCCGCCAAATTGACAAGCACCGTCGCAACGGAGAGGCTTGTCCTGCCGTACGCCCTTTCGTATATTGCCAATGCACGTTTGTAGGCAGGCTCCGCTTCGGCATATTTCTCTTGAAGATAGCAGAGCCCCGCAAGGTCGTTGAGCAATCCTCCGACGCTGGGGTGAGCGGGTCCCAGGATCTTCTCGTATATCAAGATCGATCTCTTGCAGCAATCCGCGGCATCCGCATATTTACTCTCTAGATAATAGATTCCCGCGAGGTCGTTGAGCACTGCCGCCACATAGGTATGGTCTACCCCGTATGCCTTTTCGTAAATCTCAAGTACGCGCCTGGCACAGGATTCTGCCTCGGTAAATTTATTGCGCAGCTTATAAATGGCTGCGAGGTCGCTTAAGCTTGTCGCAATCGTGAGGGGGGCCCTGGCCTGTGTCTTTGAGTATATGGTGAGCGATCGCAGACAGGCGGCCTCTGCCTCTTCGTACTTGCCGCGGGCCTTATATATCGCCGTAAGCGTGTTCAGGGATTTCGCCACGTTGATGTGCTCCGGCCCGTATGCCTTTTCTGCGCTCTTTACCGCAGCCTGGGCCGCCTTTGTCGCATCTGTCAGCATCCCGCCGCGGTACGACGATTCGGCCTTTGCAACTAATACGTCCCACGATTCCTCAGGGTTTGCGACCGCTCCGCCGCACGCCATTCCCATTACGATAAGGGCTATAACGAGATTCGCAGCCAGGCTCCTCGTATGCACCCCCTTGTCTGAAGAACAAAAACCGTGCCCTATAAAATAAAAAACAACCCTTTTTTAAGGATTGCGCGCGCACCTTCCCCGTTAAAATTTCATCATGTGCCCTTCGTGATTCATCTCTCTAATAATACCTGCTCACACGTCATAAGTCAATGGCGGGGTATGAAAATCCTGCCTTTCCAATTCCCTGCCGGCCTCGCGCGTCGCGAGCCGAGCGGAGGATGCGGGCTATCGTGCGCGTACGTCGCGCAGATGCGGCCTTTTCACGAGAAGTCTCGCGCGAAAGACATCGCGTTGTATCTGCTCGATAAGGGCTCTTCTGCTCGCGAACCGCTTTTCCGGCCGCAGCTTCTTTACGAACGAGACCTCCAATTCTTTTCCGTAGATGTCTCCTTTGAAATCGAAGATATGTACCTCGATCTGAGGCTCACGCGCCGTGGTTCGCTGCCGAGCCCTCCTCCGGGCGACGCGTGAAATCGTCGGTCGGAAACCTATATTGAGCACGCCTCCATAGTCGCGGTCCCCGTATTTTACGCCTACCGCATAGACACCGCTGGGAGGTATCGCCTCGTGGTGCGGGTCGATGTTTGCGGTAGGGTATCCCAGGGCAGTGCCTATCCTCGAACCGCGAACGACGGTCCCAAGCATCGACACGGGCCTTCCCAACAATGCCCCCGCGCTCTTCATATCGCCTCTTGTAATAAGGGACCTTATGAGGCTGCTCGACACGACCCTCCCGCCAATCCTCACGGATCTCACAGGAGTTACCTTGAAGCCGTATATACCGCCAAAGAACTTCAATAGCGCGATGTCGCCCCTCTTGCGCCGGCCGAAATGGAAATCTTCTCCCACGACCACCTCTTTGGCCTTTAGGGTCCTTATCAAAAACTGCTCGACGAACTCGTGGGGCTCCATCGACGCGATCGCGCGCGTAAATTTGACCACCACGATGACGTTGACACCCATTGCCTCGATGAGACGGACCCTGTGGTGCAGCGAAATGAGCGTTCTCGGTGTGGGCCTGCGGGGGTGGAGGATGCGGAGCGGATGGGGGTAAAAGGTGATGACGGCGCTCGCCGCCTCCAGGCGCCTTGCCCGTTTTACGGCCAGCGAAACGATCTTCCGATGGCCGCTGTGGAGGCCGTCGAATATCCCGATCGCAACTACTGAACCGCCACGGGGCCGCAGCCCCTCACACGAACGAAGGATCCTCATGGCCGTACGAGCACTTTTTCCAGCTCCGCCGGTGACATCTCCTTTAATCGCTCGAGGGGGACAGCGTCTTTAATGGTAAAAGTCCCCGACCGGATGCGGCAGAGCGCGTCCAGATACGCGCCGCACCCGAGCCTCTCGCCGATGTCGGAAGAGAGCTGACGGACATACGTCCCTTTGGAACAGACAATGTCAAACGTGATACGCGGCATGCGGAAATCCACGATCGCAAGCGAGCGTATCACCACCTTCCTCGGCGGGCGCGCGACCTCGATACCTTGTCTCGCAAGCTCATACATCTTTCGGCCCCCCTGCTTTATCGCCGAGTACATAGGAGGGACCTGCGCTATTTCGCCGGTAAACTCCCGGAAGGTGCTCTCCACGTGCGCACGCGAAAAGTCCAAGGTGTGGCCTGTCGGCCTCACCATGCCGTCTCTGTCGGCCGTGTCCGATACGGCGCCCAGCACCATTGTCGCGCGGTATTCCTTTTCGGCATTGAGGAACCGCGCCTGCAGCTTCGTGAAAGCGCCCACGAGCATCACGAGGACGCCCGTCGCCATCGGGTCGAGCGTCCCCGCGTGCCCGACCTTCTTTATCGTGAATACCTTCCGGACGACGTCTACCACGTCGTGGCTCGTCATGCCGGAGGGCTTGTCAACGATGAGGATCCCGTCCATATCAATGCGTGCCCGCCCTTACGAACTCCTCGGTCTTCGCGAGGACCTGCCGCTTCACCTCTTCGAGGTTCCCGTTCACGGTACAACCGGCTGCGCGCTTGTGACCTCCGCCGCCGAAGAGGCTCGCGATGTGGTTCACGTCGACCTGCCCCTTGGACCGGAAACTTATATTGATTATGTTCTTGTTATTCGGGTTCTCTCTGAAGACGATCGCCACCACGACGTTATCGACTGAGCGCGCGTAATTCACCACGTTATCCGTCTTCGATATATCGGCGCCGGTGGCGCGCAGCATATCCTGGGTGACCTCGATGTACGCGATCTCTCCCGTGCTTGTGAGCTTGAGCGCGGAGAGCGCCTCTCCCAGAAGTTTGAGCTCGTTAAGAGACCTCCTCTCATAGACGTTCATCGCGATCCATGCCGGATCAAGGCCGTAACTCAGGAGGTCGCTCGCGATCTCGTGCGTGTTGGGCCTCGTATTGTCGTAGGTGAACGAGCCTGTGTCCGTGAGTATGGCGGTATAGATATAGAGCGCCGCCTCTTTAGAGAGCTTGCGGCGCATCTCCTTGTAGAGATACCAGACCATCTCCCCTGCGGAGCTCGCGTAGGGCTTCACCCAGTCGACCTGTCCGAACCGCTCGTTTGAGACATGGTGGTCGATGTTCACGATGAGCTTATCGGGGGTGAGGAGTTCGCGGACGGCCCCGATCCTCTTCAGGTTCGGACAGTCCATGACGAGAGCGACCTGGAAATCCCTCTTTATCGTAAGGTCAGTCGAGACGTCCTTGGTCTTTGGGAGGAATCGAAAATTGACGGGGATGGGGTCGTTGTCGACGATATAGACCTTCTTCTTCATCCCCTCCAAGAGCTTCGCCATTGCGAGCTGGCACCCTACGGAGTCACCCTCCATATTGATGTGTGATGTGATGAGGAAACTATCGTGTTTCCTCAGCGCCCCTATCACCTTCTTTATCGACATCGCGCGTCTCCTTCTCTTTTTTCAACGTTTCGAGGATATCGTAGATACGTTTTGTGTGCTCGAACGACCGGTCAAGCCTAAAGTCGATCTCCGGCATATAGCGTAAAGGTATCCTCTCGCTGATGAGGTGCTTCACGAAACCCTTTGAGCTTCGGAACGCCTTGAGTGCGAGGGACTTCTTATCCTCCTCGAGGACGCTGAAGTACACCTTCGCATACCTCAGGTCCTTCGTGAGCTCGACCCGTGTGATGGTGATGAAGCCGAGCCGCGGGTCTTTTAGCTCGTCATGCACGATCTTTGATATCTCTTGCCTGAGCGCTTCTTGAACGCGCTCGGATCGCGTCTGTCCTGCCATGATACCGCTCCTTTTCGGTGAAAGGTAGGGCCGCTTTCGGCGGCTCTACGCCGCCTCTATAAGAGATAGACCTCGTAATCAGATATACTTATATCACCGTCTTTGCGCAGGAAATCCAAGACATGGTCGAGGACGCTGTTCACCTGCTTCTTCTCTCGGCCTATCACCGATATGCCGAACACGGTCTTCTGCCATTTGTCGTGGTCATCGAGTTCCGCAACGCTCACGTTGAAAGTTTCCCGCAGCCGGTCCTTGAGGGACCTCGTGACCATCCTCTTGTGCTTCAACGACAGTGAGTTTGAGATATAGATCTGTATGGTGAGGACCCCTATCGTCATCGTAAGCCTTCATTCGCGCGAACCGCGCACACCATGCTCGCGCTATCTCTTCAGAGACGCGATGAGCCCCTTCGCGCAGCCGAGCTCGTCCCGCTTGGTCTTGAGATACCCGTCTATCTTTTTGTGCAGGACCTTATCCAATATTTTCTTGTACTGGGGGCCCGGCTCGAGGCCGAGCCTCTTCAGGTCGTCGCCTTTCATCCTCAATCGCGTTCCGTGAGAGGCTGCAAAAAACTTCTCTATCTCTTTCCTCACACGCGCCGACTGCGTCTTCGCCATTATCGCAAGTATCACTTCGTAGGCAAGCGGCTCCAACAGGGTGTAGGCGCGGCTCGCGGCAAGGCCCCTCTCTTTGCCGAGGACTTCCACGACAACGGGATACATCTCTTTAAGCGACAGGAGCCGCAGCGTGTCCCTGTTCGTAAAGACGAATTTCCTGCAGAGCTCTTTGAGCTCAGTATAGCTCAAGTCGTCGACGAGCGCCATTAAATAAAGGATCCACTCGTCTATGGCGCGTTTCCGAAAGCTGATCCCCTCGAACCAATCTGCCGCGCCTCTTATCGATCCCAGGAACCTTTCCATTTCCGCGGAAAATCGTATGCGGGGGTGTATGAAAGCGAGCTCGTGCAGTTCATCCATCCTCCTGAGCGCCTTGATGGGATCCGGCTCCTTCATTATGAGCATGAGTTCGTCGCGTATTCGTTGCGTCTCGGTCTTATCGAACATCTCCTGCCGGGCCGCATCCTTGATGAGATCATCGGTATGTGTGTCGATCCTGAACCCGAACCTCTGCTCGAACCTCACGGCCCTGAATATCCTCGTCGGGTCATCGATGAAGCTCGAGTCGTGGAGCACCTTGATCCTCCCCTGGCAGAGGTCGCGTTCTCCGCCAAAAAAATCAATGAGCTGCCCGAAGTTCTCCCCGTTCAGGCTCACCGCCATCGCGTTGATCGTGAAGTCCCTCCGGATGAGGTCGCTCTTGAGCGAGCTGAATTCCACCGTCGGCAGGGCCGCGGGGGCCTCGTAGACCTCCTTCCGCGCGGTCGCACAATCTATCTTGAGCCCGTCGTGCGTGAAGATGCTTGCGGTGCCGAACCGGCGATGGATGACAAGTGTGCCCCTCAGGTCTTTCGCGAGCACATTCGCCAGGCGTATCGCGTCCCCCTCTATGACGACATCGAGGTCGAGGTTCCGCACGTTGAGGACGAGGTCCCTCACGAGCCCGCCGACGACGAAGGCACTGTATCCGTGCTCGTTCGCGCGGCGGCCTATCTTCCTCAATAAACGCATGATGCCCTTAGGGAGGAGCGCGCCCATCCTCTTTGCAAGGTTCTGCACCACATCCCTCCTGACCGAACGCGGTTTCGAGAATTCTCCCTCGTGGACGCGCCGCAGGACGTCGGTCCTGTTTATGACACCGGCGACCTTGCCGCCCTTCATCACGGGAATCAGGGCGGCGTCCTTTTCGAGGATGAGCCTCTTGACTTCGTGGAGGGGTGCCCTCGGACCGACCGAGGCGACTTTCGTCGACATGTATCCTTTCACGCGCGCGTGTCCAAAGCCGTGCCGCATCGCCCGCGTGAGACGGTCCATCGTTGCCGCCCCAGCGACCTTCTTCCCGTGCATGACGAGTGCCCCCTCGAGCCCTTTTTGCATGAGGAGATCCCTTGTCCGACTCACGTTCTCGTTCACGCTCACGGTGCAAGGAGAAGCGTTCATCATGTCCTTCGCGTAGACCCGCACTTTGATAGACGACCCCAGGGCCTTGATCAGCCGCGCTTTCAGCTCCGCGATATCCTTCCCTTGCACCTTTGCGCTCGCGGCGGTCGGATGCCCCCCTCCGCCGACGCAGGAGAGGATCTTATTGACGTCCACGTCCTGGAGCCTGCTCCTCGCAATGACGCTGATCCTCCCTCCCGGTGTCTTGACGAAGACGAAGAGTACGGATATGTTCTCGATCTCCATAAGCTTATGGATGAGCATGCCCATCTCTCCGGAGTACTCTCCGCTCGCCACTTCAATGAGGGAGACATGCGTCCCCTTGACCGTTATGCGCTCGGTGGCGTTGATGAGCACGGTGAGAAACGAGAGCTCCTCCTCCGTGAGCTCTCTGTTGAGATAGCTTGAGACCGCGCTCAGGTTCGCGCCGCATGAGAGAAGGAAGCTTACCATATCCACGTCCATCTTCGTCGTCGTACGGTAGGTGAGTGATCCCGTCTCCTCGTAGATGCCCAGGAGCATTATCGTCGCCTCAAGATAGGAAGGTGTGATCTTCCTCTTCTTGAGGAGGTCTGCCATTATGGTCACCGTGGCCCCCACCTCCAGATACACATCTTTGTCCGCGACGATGTCCCCCTTCATCCTCGGATGGTGGTCATATATGTGGACCTCGACACCTTTATCGACCAGTTGCCCGGCGTGTCCTATCCGCGGCTTGTGGCGCGTGTCGACGAGGATGAGCCGGTCGATGCCTTCCGGATCAAACGATCTCTCGGTCTCGAACTTCACGATGCCTTTTGCCAGACACAGAAAATCCCTCACCGCTTTCTCCTGCGAACCGGGAAGGAAAAGCCTGGAATCGGGATAGAGCCTCTTGGCGGCGACCATGCTTCCAAGGCCGTCAAAATCTGAGTTGATATGGGTGGTGATGAGGTCCATGGGGTCCTATATTTAAAATTCGAAATTCGAATATCGAATCTGTTTCGTATTTTTTTCGAATTTCGGATTTCGTATTTCGGATTTGTTTCGTGTTTCGGATTTCGTGCTTCGGATTTGTTTCGCTATTCCCCTCTGTGCCCACATGCGATACGCGCGAACGTAGCTCCGTACCCGGAGCTCGATGCTCCGGAATTCCCGCCGCGCCAACCACTCTCTCCTGAACACGCTCGATCCGAACGTGACTGCGCCCGCGCCGCTGGAAAGGTAGCGCCCCATGTTCTCGGGCGTGACGCCTCCGCACGCCATGAGCTCGATGTCCTGAAAAGGCCCTTTGATCTCCTTGAAATATGCGGGCCCCACGAGGCTCGCGGGAAAGACCTTGACCATCGCCGCGCCCGAGCGCCAGGCGCGATATATCTCGTACGGTGTGAGCGCACCCGGAAATGCGGGGATTCCGCGTTTCGCGCAGTACTCCATCACATCGTCCACGAGCACGGGCATCACGACAAACGACGCGCCCGCATCGAGCGCGGCCCGTAAGGACTCCGTATCGAGCACCGTACCCGCACCGATCGTCATGCGTGCGCGCGATACCTTCGTTGCCTTTCGGATCAGCCCGGACGCGCCTGCGGTATTCATCGTTATCTCGATCGTTTCCAAACCGGCGGATCCCGCTGCGTCCAGGAGCGGCTCGAGCTCATCCGGGCCCACGCCTCTCACGATCCCCATGAGCGGCAACTTCTTAAAACGCGCGGTATCCATCTTCAATCCAGGCCTTCCCCCTCGAGGCTCTCGTAGAATTCCCGGTAATTCTCCTTCTTGTCGCTCGCGCGCAGGGCCATCGCGGCCTTGGGATGTTCGTCGAGTATCCCCGTGATCGCATACGGAATGATGTATCCCCACTCGATCTTACCCCTGAGAGGTATGAACTCATGTGATATCAGGTCCAGGATCGGCCGTATGTCGAACTTCGGGTTCTTCAAAAACCCTATCAAGAGCTCCAGCGGGCAGTTCCCCGCGGCCCTCCCGAGCCCGTAGACGGTGCCGTCGACGTAGTTCGCGTTGTGGATGATCGCCTCTATGGTGTTGCCGAAGGCGAGCTGCTGATTGTTGTGCGCGTGCATGCCTATCTCTTTAGTCGTGAGGATGCTTTTGAACTTCTTCACGAGGAATTCCGTCGTCTCCTGATAGAGGGCGCCGAAGCTGTCCACGATATACACAACGCCTGCCTTGCACTCCGCCTCAAGCTGATGGAGCGCTTCGGTGAGCTCGTTATCAAGGGCTCTCGATATCGCCATGATGTTCACGGTCGTCTCGTACCCCTTGTCCGCAAAGTGGTTCGCGAGGAATATCGCCTTGTCGATATCCTTGATGTACGACGCGACCCTTACCACCTGGAAGGGGCTCTCTTTGCGCGGCTTCACGTCTTCGATGTCCACGCGGTCCACATCCACCATGATGGAGAGCTTCGTCTTCGACTCTATGCCGTCGATCACCCTCCTTATATCGTCGTCGTCGCAGAATTTCCACCTTCCGAAATCCTTCGTAGAAAAGAGCCTTTTGGAATTCTTATAGCCGATCTCCATATAGTCGACGCCCGCCTCCGATAGGGCCTTGTAGACCTCCCTCACGAACCTTATGTCGAAATCATGGTTGTTGATAAGCCCCCCGTCTCGTATCGTGCAATCGAATACCTTAATCTTCTCCCTGAACATATTCCCTCCGCGTGTCAGTGCTCCTCACCCGATCGGCGACGCCGTCACCGGGCATCACGGCCTCGGGTGAAACTGTTTATGGATCGCCTTAAGCCTCTCCCTGGTGATGTGGGTATACACCTGCGTGGTCGATATATCGGAATGGCCGAGCATCTCCTGGACGACCCTCAGGTCCGCCCCTCTCTCCAGGAGGTGCGTCGCGAACGAATGCCTCATCGTATGCGGGGCGATGTCCTTCTTTATTCCCGCCGAGCGGGCGTATCTCTTGATCATCTTCCAGATCGACTGCCGCGACATCTTCCTGCCAAACCTTGTGAGGAAAAGGTGCGCATCGACCTTTCCCTTGACGAGACCCTTCCTCACCTTTTCTATGTACTGTGACAGTGCGGCCTTGGCCTTCCGCCCGATCGGCACTATGCGCTCTTTGCCGCCTTTCCCCTTACACCTCACGAAACCCACGTCGAGATTCACGCTCTCCGTGGTGATCCCCGCGACCTCCGAGACCCTCATGCCCGTCGCGTACATGAGCTCGAGCACCGCCCTGTCCCTGGTACGCATCCAGCCCCTCGCCTCCGGGGCAGACAATAGCTTGTCGACCTCGCCGATGGTGAGCGTCACGGGGAGGGGCCTGGTAAGCTTGGGCGAATACAGGAGGCCTGCGATATCTTCCTTGATAAAATTTTCCTGAACGAGGAACCGATAGAACGACTTCAGCGCGGCAAGGGCGCGCGCGACCGAATTGCCCGAAAGGCCGCGGTCCTTGAGCGTTAAGAGGTACTCCACTATCTCCTGCCTCTTTAGCTCCCGTATCTCCCGCACACCTTTCGATTCAAAGTGCCCCATGAATCGCGCGAGATCTCTTTTATACGAGACGATGGTGTTCTGGCTTAAGCCCCGCTCCACGGTCAGGTAATTGAGAAAGTTCTCCAAGAAATCTCTCATTCGTCCCTTTTCTTAAATCTCAACGATGTTGCCCGTGCGCTATCGCGCGCCACGCTGCAGGAATGGGTTGTCCACCCTCTCTTCACCCACCGTCGAATCAGGCCCATGTCCCGGGTGGATCACCGTGTCGTCTCCCAGGACAAGTATCTTCTCACGAATGGATCTCAGCAGCGTCTCTTCGTCTCCGTAGGGAAAATCTGTCCTCCCGATCCCGCCTTGAAATAGGGTGTCGCCCGTGAAGAGGTCCTTCCCCATCTTGAGCGATATCCCTCCCGGCGTGTGACCCGGCGTGTGGATGACCGAGAGCCGCGCGCGTCCGAATTCGACCACATCGCCGTCTTCCAAGAGCTGCGACGCCTGTGGCGATGCGATGTGAAAGAAGAAGAGCGACGATAGGTTCTTTTCCGGGTCCTCCAAAAAAACGGCATCGAGCCGGTGGATCGATATAGGCAGCCCGAGCGAGCCGTTCGCGCCGATATGGTCGCCGTGACCGTGGGTATTGATGATGCGGCAGGCGCTGAGCCCGTGCGTCCTCAGGGCCGCCTTTATCTTCGCCGTCTCTCCGCCGGGATCGATGATAAGGGCGTCGCGCGTTTCGTCGCATGCGACGATATAACAGTTGCAGCCCATAGGCCCGACCATGATCTTCACTATCATCTCACTGCCCCTTCTTCACACACTCTTTGACGACCTTGTACTTGAAATCGCGGCTTATCGCGCGGTCCTCGCTCTCGAGGGTACCCCTCACATGAGGGTTCGTATACACCTTCGCGTCTCCCCCGGCGATCTCTTTTCTCACACCTTCCATCCGCGCGATATGGGGCTCGAGCTCCGCGGCCTTCTCGGGGACGAGGAGGTTCTTCATGTCCTGCAGGTTCGATATTATCTCATTGATGCATCGCATGTCCTTCTTCGTGTTCTTGCCCATCACGCTGAGGAGCTCCGTGTTCCACGACCTCCAGTACACGTAGTGTTTCTGGTATAATTGCGGCGCCGGCGCTCTCACGTATTCCTTCACGGAACGATAGTGAGGGATCTTCGTCGCCGGTTCCTTTTTCTTTCTCGTAAACTTCTTCTGGAGTTGGGCGCACCCCGCCAGGCCCACAAGCAGCGCGCCTGCGACCACGAGCACGGCGATCGTTTTCCCCGCGCCCCTCCCCTCTGCAGCCCGCTGTCTCGTCATAACGCCCCCGCCAATTTCTTAAATTCACCTTCGCCTATCACCCTCACCCCGAGTTCCTTTGCCCTCCGAAGCTTTGAGCCCGGCTCCTCGCCCGCGACGACGAGGTCTGTGTTCTTGCCCACGCTCGATGAACAATTCCCTCCCGCCCTTCCGATGAGTTCCTGTGCCTCGGCCCTCGTCATGGACACAAGTGTGCCTGTAAGCACAATCATCTTCCCCGCGAGAGGTCCCTTCGGCCGCGGCCTCGCCTCCTCGCGCTTCATGGTCACACCCGCACCCTCCAATTTCTTCAAGATCTTCTGGTTCTCCTTGCTGCGGAAGAAGCTGTAGATGCTCTCCGCCATGACGGGCCCTATCCCCTCGATGCACGTCAGGCCTTCTGCCTCCTCCTTGCCCACCCTCTCTACCGAGTTGAAGTGGCTGGCAAGAACACGCGCGGCACGCTCACCCACATGCCGTATCCCGAGGGCATAGATGAGGCGGCTCACGTCGTTCGCCTTCGATTTCCTGATAGAGTTCATCAGGTTTTCCGCGCTCTTGTCCGCCATGCGCTCGAGCCCCTTCACCGCGTCGAACGTGACATGATAGATATCCCCGTAATCTTTTATCAACCCCTTATCTACCAGCTGGTTGACGATCGCATCTCCCATCCCCTCGATATCCATCGCGTTCCTAGACGCAAAATGGAGCACCTTCTCCTTGATCTGGGCCGGGCAGCCGGCGTTCTCGCACCGTATCGCTACCTCCCCGGGCAGCTTGACGAGCAGAGCGCCGCACGCGGGGCACTTCGCAGGGGTGCGGAACTTTGTCTCCCCGCCCGCCCTCTTCTCTTTGGCGACGCCTAATATCTTCGGGATTATCTCTCCGGACTTTTCCACATAGACCTTGTCGCCTATCCGCACGTCGAGCCTCTCTATCTCATCAAAGTTGTGGAGGGTCGCACGCGATACCGTCGTGCCGGAAAGGCGCACCGGCTTTAGGACCGCGACGGGCGTGATCGTCCCTGTCCGGCCCACCTGGATTATGATCTCCTCGAGCTCCGTGAGCGCCTTCTCGGGAGGATATTTATACGCAACCATCCACCTCGGGCTCTTCGTCGTGACGCCGAGATCCTCCCTCTGTCTCAAGCTATTCACCTTGAGGACCATGCCGTCTATCTCGTAGTCGAGGGAATGGCGTTTATCCCGCCATGAGTTGCAGCAGTCGATCGCCTCGTCGATCGTGCGGCATCTCTTTGAGTGCGGATTTGTCCTGAATCCCGTTTTCTGCAGATATTCCAGGACCTCGAGGTGGGTGTCGAAACGCATCCCCTCAATATACCCGTTACCCCAGATGAAGACGTTGAGGTGACGCTGCGCAACGAGTTTCGGGTCGAGCAGCTTCAAGGACCCCGCGCATGCGTTCCTCGGATTCGCGAAGGGCTCCTCGCCGAGCCGGGCCTTTTCCCGGTTGATCGCCTCGAAACCCTCCTTGGTCATATAGGCCTCTCCCCTCACTTCGATGAGCGACGGAATGGGGTTCGTCTCTTCCGAGAAGACAAGCGGTATCGAGCGGATCGTCCTTACGTTATTCGAGACGTCATCACCGTTGGTGCCGTCGCCGCGCGTCGCGCCCCTCACGAACCTCCCGTTTGCGTAGAGAAGATTGAGGCTCACGCCGTCGATCTTGAGTTCTACGACGTATTCGAATTCCGCGCCCTTCAGGTTCTTTTTGAGTCGTACATCAAACTCTCTCATCTCTTCGTCAGAGTATGTATTATCCATGCTGAGCATGGGGACGATATGCTGGACCACCGGAAACTCTTTCGTCGGTTCGCCGCCGACCCTCTGGGTGGGAGAATCGGACGTGGTGAGTTTCGGGTGCTCGCGTTCGAGCCCCTCGAGCCGCCTCATGAGCTGATCGTACTCTTCATCAGAGACGGAGGGCCTATTCTCAACGTAGTAGAGACGGTCGTGGTGCCGTATCTGCCTCCTCAGCTCGTCTATCTCGCTCTTGACGTCACGTCTTTTCATCCTCTAACCCCCGACGCTCAGACGGTAGGCCAGGATCGAAGGCAGGCCTGCCTTGAGGATCTTGTCCTGAGCCTTTTTTACGTCGTATTCGACGCGTTTTATCGCCACGGTCTCCTTCTCGTCATCGTAGATCGCGTACGCCGCCCGCGGGTTGCCGTCCCGCGGCTGGCCGACGCTGCCGACGTTGATGATATATTTCGCCAAGGGCGCAAGCGTGAGCATCTGCACCCTGCTATATGTCACGACGCCTTTGGACGACATGAATATGCCCGGTACGTGCGTGTGGCCGATGAAACAGAGCCGGGTGCGCATACACGTAAACGAGGAGCGGGCATCTCTTCTGTCGAACATATAATTGAAATCACCCGGGGACTCGAGAGTGCCGTGGACGAGGGTAAAATCGTTCTCTGCGAATACGAGTTCAAGGGACTTTAAAAAACCGATCTCTTCCCAGGAGAGGACCGCCTCGGTCCACAGAACCGCTTCCCGCGCGGCCTCGTTGAAATTGACAGGGTCATAGAGGTCGCTCGCCGCCCAATCGTGGTTTCCCGCAACGCCCACGCAGGAGAGCTTCTCGATCGCTTTTATGCATTTGGACGGATCGGCGCCATAGCCCACGATATCGCCGATGTGGAGACATCGGTCCACCTTCTCCTTCAAAAATGATTCGAGAACGGCTTCAAGGGCTTCGAGATTTCCATGAATGTCAGAGAATATTCCGTAGCGCATGGTCAAATAGGATATAACCCTCTTCGGTCAGCCACGTCATAGGAACAGGATCTCGAATCCACCAAATTCGCCGGTCGCGTCGCTCCAGGAGGTCTCGGCATCTTCTATATAGTGCCCCATCGCATCTCCTACGTGCCGAAAGAATTTCTTCAGCAATTCTTCGCTCCCTTCGGCCACGACCTCGACCCTCCCGTCGCGCAAATTCTTCACCCACCCCGTGAGGCCCAGACGCGACGCGCTATCCTGCGCCGTATACCTGAAGCCCACGCCTTGGACCATTCCAGAATAGTATGCGTGCAGACGCTTGTTGGCCACCGAGGACCTCCTCATACGACATGTGTGAGCGGCTTCGTGGGCGCTTTCGAAGAAAGTCCTGGACCAACTGGGAACAGATCGCAGTAATAGAACCTCTCTTCCCTGAGGACAACGCCGCCTTTCGCAAGCGGTACCTTCTCGCGGAACAGCGGCCCGTCGTAAACGAAGGAGTGGAACTCTCCCCTCTCCCCGCACGGATCGACGGTCCCGGGAAGCTCGGATAAAAATCGCTCGTCAAAGTCCCTGCCCGCAAATCTCCCGTCAAGGAACTTTGAGTCCACACACGTCACGACCGCCTTGAAACCGCGCGAGATGAATTCGGCAGCGAGGCGAGAGGTATTTCTGCCCCAAAGAGGGAATATCCCCTGCATCCCGATCTGCGACAGATTCCCCTCTCGGTAGTCTCTGATCTCTTCCAAAAATATATCCCCGAACACGACTGAGGAGACCCCTGATGAGGCATATCTCATGAGGATATCGCGCATCTTCGACTCATACTCTTCGCAAGCGGCGCCCTTCGAGATGGCTACCTCTTCAAGGGCATAACCGAGAGACGCTGCCTGCCTTTCGAGCAGATCTCGTCTCACGCCGTGCATGCTGATCCTATCGTAGCCTTCCGTAACAGTCGTCAGGAGGGCCACTACTCTATAGCGCGAAGTCTTGAGAAGTTCGTAGAGAGCATGCGCGCTATCTTTGCCGCCACTCCATGAGACGAGTACGGGTTCCATCGTGCGGTGGATTGAATTGAATTGTCCCGCACTCTAAGCGGCGGCCGAATTCCTTCGGAATTCGTCTCGCCAGAGTGCGGGACGTATTCGCCTACATATAAACCTCTGGCGAATACAGTGGTCGGGAAGGCGGGATTCGAACCCGCGACCTCTTGGTCCCGAACCAAGCGCGCTAGCCAAACTGCGCTACTTCCCGACAATCAATTTTGTAGCAATGAACGACTCTTAATGTGATCTGCTCTTCCTTAAAAATCTACCTGAAGGCGGGATTCTCCCGCCGGTCGCCTTACGGCTCGGCGGGACCCCGCCAAGGCCTTTTAGGCCGCCAGGCGGGGGAACCCGCGACCTCTTGGTCCCGAACCAAGCGCGCTAGCCAAGCTGCGCTACTTCCCGATAGTCAACAGTATTACAATGAGCAACTCTTAATGCGACCTACCTTGCCTTAAAGAAATTTAGGCGTATTTGGATTAGTATTGTATCATGGAATAAAACGCCAGGCAAATGAAAAGGTCGAAACTGCACGGATACCGTAATAAACCCTGTTGACATTCTTAACGCAGATTGTCGCAGATATCTGCGTAAATCCCTGCCTGCCGGCAGGCAGGCGCGTTTGATGTGCGAATCTACGTTAGAATAGAGATTAAGGTCAGCATAGTTTTTGACGCTATCACAGCATGATTTTGATTGAAAAAGATATTAGGAGAAGATATACTACTTATATAGTGCAACGGTCTGCGGGGCTAGGCCCGTAGCATTATCTTGCATAAAGGAGGGGCCCCCGAAAATGAAACAATCGGCTGCCGTAGGGATTGTCTTGCTCACTATCATCATCGCATCTTCGTGTGGCGACGCCATGGGTGCAGACGATAGTACGAATGAGACAGCGACAGCGCCCGCTATAGCCGGATCGTTTCCCGTAAGACGGGCTGGCGCACGGTCTTACCGCAATCCGATCCCCGCGTTCGAGCTATCGATCCCTGATGGGTGCAAGGATTGGAAGATAACGCATAATTCGTCGAAAGAAAAGGAGAGGCCTATCCTCATCAGTAAAACTAACTCCGGAAACCTGCCCTTTATCAGCATGTATATAAATTTTTACGACGC
This sequence comes from uncultured Planctomycetia bacterium, assembly GCA_964354545.1. GTDB lineage: Bacteria > Omnitrophota > Gorgyraeia > 2-01-FULL-45-10 > JAHFGN01 > CAYHAE01. The sequence goes on along the minus strand of CAYHAE010000012.1, from coordinate 22,423 downwards.
GATGGACCCTGCGACGAAACACCTCATTGTGGACACGGACAAGCTGTTTGAATCGAAAGTGGCCGAAGACAAGAGGTTTGAAAAAGAAGTGCTCGCCGATGTTGAATTCTTAAGCGAGAAGAAGACCAAAGCGGCGGGTCTGCCCGCGTTCGACAGGACGTACCGAAGCGAGAAGTCCGGTGCGACGTACCATGCGATCTACGTGTTGTTCCCCGATGGTGTAGTTCAATTTACGCTGAGCGCATGGACCCCGTGGTTCGAAAAGGACGACAATGACTTTACGGCTATTATGAATGCCCTCACGCCCCTATAAAGCGAGGGTCCGCTATGGTGAGCGTGCGTAGAGCCCCATGAGTTCGGCCTTTGCGAGTATGTGTCCATCCGCCGCAGCCTCAACATCAGATTTCGTGGCACCTGCCTCTAGCGGCAGCTCTATATCCAGCGCATAGATTTTGAAGAAGTACCTATGAGGTCTTCCCGGTGGCGGGCTGGGCCCTCCATAGCCGATCCTCCCAAAATCATTCCTTCCCTGTGCTGTACCATCGCCCAGTACGCCGCGCTTCGGCACATTTTCCGAGAGTGCATCCGCGTCGCCGGGGATGTTGAAGATCACCCAATGGACCCACGTCGCACGAGGGGCATCCGGGTCGTCGCAGATGAGCACGAAGCTCTTGGTATGCGCAGGGACATCGGTCCAGGCAAGCGGTGGAGAAATATCGAGCGAATCGCCCGTATACTGAGAGGGAATATATCCGCGATCGTCAAATACATCGCTCCTTATCTCAAGCGCACGCGCCTTTGCCGCGAGCGGCGCAGCAAGGGATACGAGGAAAAACGAGAGCGCGCACAGTGAACGAAGTGAATGCACGGTGCAGATCTCCTATTTTCAGATCGCCCTGCGCGGGACCGAGGATACTGCGTCTACTTCTTTGCCGGTTCGGGGAAAAAGGAGATCGGCTCTCTGAGGATTGGTTGATACCCCTTTGGCACCGGGATCGGGAACGTGATCACCTCATACACTCCCACGAGCGCCCTCACCCCGGTCATCGCAATGCCCCGCAAGAGCCCATAGGTCATGCCGGCGCACGAGCCATCCGAGGCCTTCACCCTCTTTGACTGCTCTATGATCTCAAAAGGGCATGTGACTATATTGCAGAGGCCGCGGCTGAATTTCTGTATCGCATCATCGGAAGAGGCGGATGCGGCCGCACCTAGCGTTCCTGACGTCAACACGCACACCACGCCCACTACAACAACGAATCGCCTTACCATTACCTAAGCCCTTCTGGTTGTGAAGGCGGGACCCGAAAGATCAGGCCGTGAGTTCCGGCGCCCATATGAACTCCGGGTCGCGCAGGATCGGCCTGTAGTCTTGAGGAAAAGGAACGGGAAAGGTCGCGATCTCATATACACCCACGAGCGCTCTCACCCCTGTCATCGCAACTCCCTTAAGGAGTCCATACGTGAATCCGGCTATAGGGCCATCGGCATCGCTTGCCCTTCCCATCTGTTGAGTGATCTCAAGCGGGCATGTCAGCACGTTGGCTATGCCTCTCCCCAGTTTTTTTATCGGGTCATCACACAGCGCGGGTGACGCCATGCACACCGTAAATAGCACAAGCACTATGATCGCGACGATTCTCTTTGCCATCGCCTGACCTCCTTTTGATAGAGAATATACCACATGTATCCCGCCTTTTCAAATCGATTTAGACGAAACCTTTGCTTTTCAAAAAATCTTCCGTGATTTCCGGGTACGCTTCCGTCCCTTTGAAATTCACAACATATTTTCCAACAATGTCGAACTCGATGTTTACCCTGTCGCCCGTTTTCCTGAAACCGAGCGTCGTGGTCTTCATCGTATGGGGGATGAGATAGAGCCGCGCGACATAAGCCCCTATCTCTCCTACGGTGAGGCTCACGCCGTCGAGGGCGATCGAGCCTTTGTGGACCACGAGGGAGGCGAAGGCCTTTGGGAAATCGACCGCCATCGAAACACCGTCGGCATGCCTTCTTACATCTATGACCCTTCCGACGCAATCCACGTGGCCCAGCACGAAATGCCCGCCTAAGACCGCGCCGGCCTTGACGGATGCCTCCAGATTCACCCTGTCGCCGCCCTTCAGTTCCCCTACGGTGGTCCTGCGGACCGTCTCTTCCACCGCATCGAAAGACAGGAAGCCCCGTTTCTTTCCTACCACGGTGAGGCATACCCCGTTGACTGCGACGCTGTCGCCCGGTGCGGCCCTTATGAGCGTCTCTTGTGACGCGACCGTAAGCCTGAGGGCCCCGCGAACCTTGCGAACGTTATCAACCGTTCCCAGCTCCTGGACGATCCCCGTGAACATTACCCTGCCTCTGTCTCGATCAAAATATCCCGCGCCAACCTCTTCACTGTGAGGACTTTCAAGGAAAGAGATTCTCCTACCTTCCCGACACCCAGCCCCTCGACTGAGGTCACTGCGTCCTTCCCTCCGATTATCACAGGGGCGATGAAGAACAGGAACCTGTCCACAAGCCTCTCCTCTACAAGGCTCGCGATCAATGTGCCGCCGCCCTCGACCAGGATGTGCATGATGCCCCTTTCGGCCAGTTTCTCCAATAGACGACGCGCGTCCACTCTGCCTCTCTTCGATTTCACGGTGAGCACCTCTGCCCCCCGCCCCTCGAGCGCCTCCCTTTTCCTGCCGCTCGCGCCCTCTGTCGTCGCAATTATGAGGGGGGACTGCCGACAATACGATAAGACCTTTGCGCGAGGAGGCGTTCTCAAGGAGCTATCCACGATGACCCTCACCAGCTTCTTCGTATTGCGTATTGCGTATTGCGTATTGCGTGGTCTACGGTCTTTGGTCTTCGGTCTCCGGTCTATCAAATATGGCACGAGCCGCGGGTCGTCCCTCAGCACCGTAGTGACTCCCACCATCACCGCGTCAACCGAGCTCCGAAGCCTGTGGGCCCGGTGCCTCGCGTCGGGGGCCGTGATCCACCGAGAGTCGCCCGTCCTCGTCGCAATCTTCCCGTCGAGGCTCTCGGCGACCTTCACCGTCACGTAGGGCATCCCCTCCTTGATGTACTTGATATAGGGCTTGTTTATGGACATCGCCTCTTCTTCCAGGACCCCTACGACGGTCTTGATCCCGTGCCCTTTCAGCTTCCTGATGCCCCGCCCGTCATTGACAGGGCAGGGATCCTTCATTCCGATGACGACCTTTTTCACGCCGCTTTTAATGATCGCATTTGTGCACGGCGGCGTCCTTCCGAAGTGGTCGCATGGCTCCAGTGTGACGTAAAGGGTCGCCCCCTGCGCGCGAACGCCCGCGCGCTCAAGCGCATTGACCTCAGCGTGAGGCAGCCCCGCCATCGCATGAAAGCCCTGCCCCACGATCTTCCCCCCGCGCACCACGCAGGCGCCCACGATAGGGTTGGGGCTTGTCATGCCTTCTGCCTTTCGCGCCAGACGTATCGCGGCGCGCATGTATCTTTCGTGGATGTTCATATAATAAAAGCGGTCACGCCTGCTTCTGGGATTCCTCTCTGAGACGCTCGACAACGCTGTAGGGCACCCTTACGCCCCCCATAAGCACCCTTCCTTTTCCGAGGCCGTGGCAATCGGAACCTCCTGTCGCGATCAAATTATAGCGCACGGCCAATTCCTCGTAACGACGGGTGGTGGTGTGGGAATGGTCTGTATGGTATGCCTCGATCCCCTTCAGGCCATATCCGATGAACTCAGGGATGAGATCGTCACGCCCCGTGGTGCAGGGATGCGCGAGGACAGGGACGCCGCGCGCCCTGGAGATCAGCTCGATTGCCTCACGCGGAGTGAAATGTATGTTCTTCACGTAGCACGGTCTCCCGGATCCTATATACTTACTGAAGGCCTCGTCCGTCGTCCTCACCTTTTTTTCCTTCATGAGCGTGCGCGCGAGGTGAAGCCTCCCCACCGATCCCCTCCCCGACATCGCAAGGACCTCGTGTGGATCTATGGTGACACCGGCGTCCTTCAACTTCTCTGTCATCTTGTAGATACGCTGCACCCTCGCTTCCTGCATTGTCTTGAGCTTCTCCTGCAACCAGCTCTCGGTCCAGCGTATGAAGTACCCGAGCAGGTGTATCTCGACGTCGTCCTTCTCAGCGGTCACCTCTATCCCGGGAATGATCTCGATATCTATGCCCGCACTCCGCGCGGATTCCGCGCAGGGCTCGATGCCGTCGATGCAATCGTGGTCGCATATCGCGATCGCGCTCAAGCCGTGGCCGCTCGCGCGGGACACCACTTCGTGAGGGGAGAATGTCGAATCGGAATAGAAGGTATGAACGTGCAGGTCCGCGTATCTCATCCGTCCTTTCTCGCCCCTAGCTTGCTGATCTTGTCCAGGATGCCGTTCACGAATTTGCCCGAATCCTTGTCCCCGTACTTTTTCGCGATCTCTATCGCCTCGTTTATGGAGACCTTCGGCGGCACATCAGGGCTGAAGATGAGCTCGTAGGTCGACATCCTCAGGATATTCCTGTCGACCACCGCCATCCGATTGAGCTCCCAGTTCATCGTCGAGTCCGAGATCGCCTTATCGATATGCCGGATATTCTTCATCACGCCTTCGACAAGGGAATTTGCGAACTCACGCGTTTCAGGCTCAACCTCGTCCCCGTGCTTCCAGTACCCCTCGATACACGCCGCATAGTCGTCCTTCGCTATGTCGATCGCATACAACATCTTGAGCGCGTCTTCCCGTGCTCTCGTTCTCTTGCGCATAGTTTAGCGGACCCCTCTCGGGTCGTCATTTCGCGGGAACGTGCAATTTTCCCCGGCGAGGAAAATTGCACTCGAGAAAAATCGCTCGCTCTCCCTCGCATACATCTTTTAGCGGGCTCGGGATCCGTGCCCGCTCGCGATTTTTACGTCCCGCTCAATGCCGCCCCTCGGGGGCCCCTCCGCGAGAACATAAATCCGCTCTTTATTTTACCACACACCCGACACGTAATAGCGCGCGTGACTGAATTAGAAAAGAGCGCTTAGCGCACATTACCGTACACAGGGACAGGTCTAGGATGAAAAACAGGGACACATCTGGGATGAAAAATGAAAACGTCCCTCATTATCAACCCTATACCCTAAACGCTAAGACAGACTATAGACCAGAGACCATAGACTAGAGACTGGTAAAAGTTCAAGATTAAGATTGAGATTAAGAATTGTTTCGCAGTGCTAATCCCTAACCCCTAAACCCTACAGTTTCTCGTACAGATTCGCCATTTCGATGGCGGAGAGGGCGGCGTCCCGCCCCTTGTTCCCGTCCTTCGTACCCGCTCTCTCTATCGCCTGCTCGAGGCTGTCGGCCGTGATCACGCCGAAGATGCACGGCACATTCGCGTCAAGCGATATCTTCGCCACTCCCTTCGCAACCTCAGCGGCGATATAGTCGAAGTGCGGCGTCGCACCCCGCAGGACCGCCCCAAGACAGATCACGCCGTCGAATTTCTTCGACCGCGCTAGCCTCTGTGCCACCGGAGGGATCTCGAACGCGCCGGGCACCCACACGACTACCTGCGCCTTTTCGTCGGCGCCGTGTCTCGTCAACGTGTCGAGACAGCCTTCGACAAGCTTAGATGATATGAACTCATTGAAGCGCGATACGACGATCGCAAATTTCTTTCCTTTCGCAATAAGGTCCGCCTTTATCGTATTCATCCCTTTCCCCTCCTTATGCTTTTCCGCCTTTGGCGGAACGCCTTACACTTTTCCGCCTTCGGCGGAACACTTTACACTTCTATATGGTGTCCCAGTTTCTCCTTCTTGGCCCTGAGGTACTTTTCGAGATACTTCCTATTCGCTTTAGAAGACGACACCTGGAGCGGAACGCGTTCGATGACATCGAGCCCATAACCTTCCAGGCCCACTATCTTCTTCGGATTGTTCGTCAAAAGCCGTATCTTCTTCAAGCCCAGATCCGCCAAGATCTGCGCCCCTATGCCATAATCGCGCAGATCCGGCTTGAATCCCAACGCCTCGTTCGCCTCGACCGTATCAAGTCCCTTGTCCTGAAGCTCATAGGCCTTGAGCTTGTTCGCCAGCCCTATACCTCTGCCCTCCTGTCTCATGTACAGTATCACACCTTCGCCCCTCTTCGCTATTCTTTCCATCGCGAGCCTCAGCTGTTCACCGCAGTCGCACCTCCTTGAGCCAAAGACATCACCGGTGAGGCACTCCGAATGAACCCGGACAAGGGCCCCCGCCTTTCTCGTGTTTCCCTTGATGAGCGCGACGTGGTGGTACCTGTCTACCACCGATTCATACACAATCAATTTAAACGTTCCGAAGGCAGTGGGGATCGTGGTTTCGGCCACTCTCTTCACGAGCTTCTCGCGTTTGCGCCTATACTCAATGAGACCGGCAATGGTGCAGATCTTGAGCGAGTGGGCCTTCGAAAACTTCAGGAGGTCGGGCGTCCTCGCCATTGTCCCGTCTTCTTTCATGATCTCGCATATCACTCCCGCAGGGTAGAGCCCCGCGATGCGCAAAAGGTCGATGCAGGCCTCTGTATGGCCCGCCCTCACCAAGACCCCGCCTTCATTGGACCGCAAAGGAAAGACATGCCCCGGCTTGATCAGGTCGCCCGGCTTCGTCCTGGGGCCGGCGAGGACACGAATGGTGTGCGCCCTGTCATGAGCGGATATGCCGGTAGTGATCCCTGCCTTCGCATCGCAGGAGATCGCCCAATCGGTCTTATAGGGGTCCCGCATCCTCGTAAACATGGGATGGAGATCGAGTTCGTCAAGCCGCGGAGGCATCATGGGGACACAGATAAGCCCCTTTCCGTATGTAGCCATAAAATTTATATCGGACGGTTTTACGTAAGACCCGGCCATTATGAGGTCCCCCTCATTCTCCCGGTCCTCATCGTCAATAACGATGACCATCCGTCCTTCCTTAAGATCCAAGACTATTTCTTCGATCGAATTGAATACCATAGTGGGCTGCTAAAGCCTCCTTGGGCTGATGGCAGTGTAGGTGAAAACGAAAGACCCCGAAAGCTTCGGGGTCCCCTTCTTAAGCGAGCTGCGATAGTTCGCCCGCTGTCTTCTTCCATCCCGACTGAACGGTCGGCACTTGAATCTCACAAGTTCTACCCAGCCCTCCCGGATTGCCGACAAATCTTTGACGCACCAAAAGGACGGGGCTTGCGGGCTTTCACCGCCGGTTGAGGAATCCCCCACGTACGGGTCGCCTCACCCCGAAGACGTGTTATATTATAGCACCCGGGACCTCTTTGTCAAGCACAAAGAAACTGTGCCAAATACCATTTACCCTCGCACCGGAAATCCACGGGCCTCCCGCCAGCAGCGGGTCCGCCATCAGGCAGACGCGCCCCGCGGAACATCTGAATCAGAAGGTGCCGCGGGTGTGAACCCGCGGACGCTCCGCGGGAGGGGGGCCAACGAAGGCGCATTCCCTTGACAATGGGAGTTAATTATGCTATATATATCACTTATAGGGAGGGGACCATGAAGATAATTGCAGTAGCCGTACTCATCATATGCTTAACGTTGAGTTTCGTACCCGGTGCGGGTGCGCAGGGGAAGAAGGAGGAACCAAAGACGCAAACGGTCACGGCACCAGCCACACCAGCCGTAGCGGCCATGCCGGCCTCTGCCGCGACAGGGGCGGCGACACCGCCCACAGCCGCCAGACGGCCGAACTTCGTCATCGTCTTTGGTGCGATCACAAAGATCGACACCTCCGACCAGGCAAAGACGAAGCTGGAGGTAAAGAGCGACATGGACGGTGCGTCTCATATCGTTGAGATCACTCCGTGGACCAACGTCACGAAAGTGACCGATGTGGGCGAACTGAAGGCAGGAGATACCGTGAGGATCATGGCCCGGAAGGTTGACAATAGCGAGGTCGCCATGACAGTGGTGTTTGGCAAGATACGGAATATCTACGCTCCGAGAGCCACGACTCCCGCGGCCCCTCCCGCAGCACCAACCCAGGGAGCGGCTCAAGGTGCAGCCAAGAAGTAGAACGATTCACTCTCTCACATGTGGGGATATCGGGGTGAGGATATCCCCATAATTTTTTGATACTCCGAAGGCACACAGATCCTGCCTTTGGTCCGACAAGCTCACCATCCCTCGAATGCCTCGACGATGCTCGCCATTCGCACTTAAGCGAAGTCGAGGGATCAAGACAGGAAAAAAGGCGCCGCGTGGCATCAACCCTGAGCATGCTCTGGCCTAAAGCCCGGAGAAGCCTAAGGGTTGATTCGATGGAGACCGTTATTATGGAGAAAGACCTTAAGCTTGAGCTCGAGAGGATGGAAAGGGAGTTCTCGATGCTCTACGAAATCTCCAATGCGATGAGGACTACCCTGAAGCTCGACCAGGTCCTCTATATCATATTGACCGCCCTTACGGCCCATGAGGGGCTGGGCTTCAACCGCGCGATGCTCTTCCTTGTGAACGAAAAGGAGGGCGTGCTCGAGGGCGTCATGGGCATCGGACCACACTCGGCTGAGGAGGCGGGCAAGATCTGGCACGCGATATCTCAGAGGCAGATGACCCTTGAGGACTTCATAGGCGCTTATGACAGCTTCAGGAAGGATACCGAGTCCAAGTTGAACAACCTGGTAAAAGGCGTAAAGATACCTCTCCGGGAGGACATGGGGATACTCTCCCTCACGATACTGGAAGGGATGCCGTTCGAGATCACGAGCGACGAGGCAAAGAAGAAGGTAGAGCCTGAGCTCACGAAGGCGCTCGGGACCGACTACTTCGTCACGGTACCGCTCAAGGCAAAAGAGAAGGTATTGGGCGCCATACTTGTCGATAACATATTCAACAAAAAGCCGATCACAAAGTACGACATCCGGATGCTCACCCTCTTCGCGAACCACGCGGGGCTCGCGATAGAGAACTCCCGCCTCTATGAAGAGACGGTCTATCTGTCGAACATCGACTGGCTCACGAAATTATGGAACTACGGGAGGTTCCAGCAGCTCCTCTCTTTAGAGCTCGAGAAGGCGAAGATCAATGAAACCGCGCTCAGTCTCGTCATGCTCGACATCGACAACTTCAAAAACTTCAACGACACGTTCGGCCACATAAAGGGGGACAAGGTCCTCAAGGAGATCTCCACCATCCTCAAGGACAATTCGAGGAAGATGGACCATGTGGCGCGATACGGCGGAGAGGAATTCAATATCATCATGCCCGATACGAACAAAGAAAACGCGATCTACTCATGTGAACGATTGAGGCGGGAAGTGGAAAAGTTCTACTTCCAAGACACGTCTCTTTTCGGACACAAGAGCCTCACCATAAGCCTCGGCCTCGTGAGCTTTCCCGACGACGCCGACTCGAAAGACGAGCTCATCAACAAGGCCGACGTGGCCCTCTACGAGGCAAAGCGCACCGGCAAGAACAAGACATGCACCTATAAAAGAGAGCTTGGGGATAAGCGTCTGTAGGGGTCTTAGGCGGGAGCGGCGAGCGCTTCTTTACCTTGTTCCTGCTCTTTTTCGTTCGCGAGGAATTTCACCGATACTATCTTCGATACCCCCCTCTCCTGCATCGTAATTCCATACATCACGTCCGAGAGCTCTATCGTCTTCTTGTTGTGAGTGATGATGATGAACTGCGACATCTTGAGGAATTCTGCGAGGACTCGCGAGAACCTGTCGATATTCGATTCATCGAGCGGCGCGTCTATCTCATCGAGCACGCAGAAGGGGCTTGGCTTCACTTTGAATACGGCGAAGAGGAGCGCGATCGCCGTGAGGGCCTTCTCTCCGCCTGAGAGAAGCGATATGTTTTGCAGTTTCTTCCCCGGGGGCCGTGCGACTATTTCGATCCCGGACTCCAGCACGTCCTGGTCGTCGATGAGGAGGAGCTCCGCCTGCCCTCCTCCGAAGAGGAGACGGAAGAAATTCTTGAACTCGAGCTGTATCTTCTGGAATACGTCTATGAAGAGCTCTTTCGTCGTCTTATTGATCTTCTGGATCGCTTTGTGGAGCGACTCCTTCGCATTGATGAGATCTGACTGCTGATGCGTGAGGAAGGCGAACCTCTCTTCCATCTCTTTGTGCTCCTCGATCGCCACCAGGTTCACCGGACCCATCTCGTCGAGCTTCGTCTTCAACTCCTGTATCGCACACCTGATCGATTCCCAGTCCGCGCCCTCCTCTGTCTCGATGCGGGCGAGGTCGAGGTCAACCTTGTAGGCCCCTGAGATCCTCTCCTTGAGTGCGGCCTTTTTATAATTCAGGTCCATGATCCGCATCTCCACGTCCCGGATCTGATTTCTCAAGTTCTCAACGAGCTTTTCTCTATCCGTTCGCTGCGCCTCCTCTCTCGCGAGGGCCTCCGCGAGCCGGGACCTCTCCGCCGCGAGCGCCGCGTGTTCCTCTTCAAAGAGACCGAGATCTTTCGAGAGTGCGATATTCTCCGCCTCGAGCGTCACGATCTCGCCGGCGAACTCCTCGCGCCTCTTGAGCGAATCCTTCCAGAGAGTCTCTTTTGAAGAGATCGTCTCTTGTTGTTCGGTCGCGAGGGCCTCTTCTTTCGAGAGGCTCGTCCTCACCCTCTCAAGCTCTTTCTCCAACGACGCACGCTCGCTCGTGAGCGAAGCAAGGAGGAGGCCCGCCTGCTCTTTCTCTTGTTTGCCCTGTGTGACCTTGTCCTGGTTCTCCTCAACGCGGGCCTGAAACCGGGAATGCGCCTCCGCACACGTATCGGCCTCTGCCCTGAGACTCTCCTCCTTGGATTTCAGATTCGCGATCGCATCTTTCGTGTCATCCAATTCCAGATCGAGCACGGAGAGCTCCTCTCGCATCTTCCTCGCGTTCGCCTCATGGGACTCTTTTTTGGAGGCGATATTGGCAAACGCGATCTCCTCCTGGCGGAACACGTCCTCCTGCTCCTTGATCTTCTGTGCGACCTCGCGTGCGGAGCAGACCACCCTCTCCTTCCCGCTCTCCATGTGCGCGATGCGCTCCAGGGTCGCCTGCAGCTCCGCGCTCATCACTTTGAGCCGCTCTCGCCTTCCTATGAGAAGAAACTCTTCTCTATCTCCGACGCTCCCGCCCGAGAGCCTCCCTCGCTCGAGGCATATGCCCGTCTTCGTGACAAGGCGGGAATGTACCCCTGACGATCTCGCCGCGTCTTCTATCGATTCGACGATATACGCGTCTCCAAAGAAATACTCTGCCAATTCCCTGAACGCCCCATCGACCTTCACGTGGTCCACAAGGGGCATCATGGTCCCCTGATGAGGCGCTGCGGGAACCCTCGAGCCCATCCTCCTCAGTTCCTCGAGAGATACGAAGTTCGCCCTCCCGAGCTTGCTCTCTCTCAAAAACGAGATGGCCGTAATCGCATCCTGGAGGGTCTTCACCACGATGGTCTGGACATCGTCTCCGAGGACCGCGTTCACCGCTTCTTCGTATCCCCTCTCCACGTCGATGACGTCGGCCACGACGCCGAGGACTCCGGGGAAACGGACCGCGTCCTCGTGCATCTTAGAGAGGATGGACTTCACGCCCACGCTGAAACCCTCGTGCTTCTTAATGAGGTCCTCGAGCAGTTCGACCTTGGACCTGAACGATGCCTCTTCGCTGCGCGCGCGCATGAGGTCCTCTTCCAATTGCGTGATCGCGATGTCCGACGACTCCCCCTCGCGCCTGAGCGCGAGGAGACGCTCCGTCGCATCCGCAAGCCTCTTCGTGAGGAGCCCGGATTCGTTCCGAACGTCCTCCAGCCGCGCCTCTTCCTGGGCGAGCTCCTGCAAGACCATCTCCTTCTCGGAGGCGAGCCTCCTCTCGCGCGCAGACCTATTCGCGAGCTCCGTCCCTAATTTTATGAGCTCATTTCTCGCGTGAGTCTCCCTCGCGAGCAGTTCCAGCATTTCAAGCTTGTCCCGCTCGATCGCCTTTTCTGCCCCGTCTATCTCGCGGACCAATTCCTCTACGCGCGCCTCTTTTTCCCTTGAGGCCTTCTCCTTCGCCTCCTTATCCCGGGCTATCCTCTCCAGCTCTGCCCGCTCTTTCTCAACCAGCTCTTTTTGTCTCGCGATCTTCTCGGTGAGCACCTCGATCTCGCGGGAGAGCCCTTCGCTTAACGCTTCCATCTCCCGCATCCGCTCTCTGTCGATCTCGACCTTGTGGGTATTTTTGTCGACGGTGCTCAGCACCTCGGTGTTCCGGCTCGAGAACTCCGCTATCTTCATCTGCGCGGATTCGACGAGGCATTTGAGCCGAGAGATCTGCTCGCCCATCTGGTGCACGCTCTCAACGCATTCCTGCTCGCGCGCCTTCAGGTCATCCCGCTCCGCGCACGCAGCCTTATCGTCGGACCTCAAGGCCCTGTATTCGTATGAAGAGATCTTAAGCTCCAGGTCCTTCAGCTTCTCAAGCTCCACCGCGTACTTCTCGGCCCTCCTCGCCTGCCGCTCTATCGATGTGATCTGCCGCTTTACTTCCTGAATGATATCGTTGATCCTCACGAGGTTATGTTCCGTCTCCTCCAGCTTCCTCAACGCCTCCTTCTTCTTCGACTTGTACTTCGTGATCCCGCTCGCCTCTTCGAACACGTAACGCCTGTCCTCCGGACGGGAGCTCAGTATCAGATCCATCTTTCCCTGTTCTATTATGGAATAGGATTCTGTGCCGATACCAGTGCCCATCAAGAGCTCTGAGATGTCTTTGAGACGGACGGGTGTCTTATTGAGGAGATATTCGTTCTCTCCGGAACGGAATATCCTCCTTGTGATGGTAACCTCATCGTAATCTATGGGAAGGACCCTCTTATCATTGGAGAGGGTGAGAGAGACTTCTGCATAATTGATGGGCTCTTTCGTATCGGTGCCGTTGAAGATCACGTCCTGCATGCTGGATGCGCGCATCGCCTTTGTAGACTGTTCACCAAGAACCCATCGTATCGAATCGGCGATATTGGACTTGCCGCACCCGTTCGGGCCCACCACGGCGCTGACACCGGGCTCGAAATTGAGCACTGTCTTTTCGGCAAACGACTTAAAGCCTATGATCTCTAATCTTTTGAAATACATATAATATTCTGCATTCTATAGAGCTGTATAATAACCCAATATAAAGGAGATAAATTTATACTAAAATATACCATACGATTGTGCCGAAGTCAAGCCGGCATCAACACTAAAATGTGTTCAAAAAAGTGTGCTAAATGTCATTATAGATGATAATATTGGAATAGGACTGCGCGCGTAAGGGTTACTTTCGAAGGACCTTTTTGAACACCTTTGTGAGGGCGGGAACGATCCGGAAGAGGTCGCCTACTATACCATAGGTCGCAACCTTGAAGATGGGTGCATCGGGGTCTTTGTTGATCGCCACAATTACCTTGGAGGACTGCATGCCTATCAAGTGCTGGATCTGTCCGCTTATGCCGCAGGCCATGTAGAGCTTTGGGCATACGGTCTTTCCCGTTTGGCCCACCTGGTGCGAGTAGGGCATCCATCCCGCATCGACTGCGCTCCTCGAGGCGCCCACAGCGCCTCCCAGCGTAAGCGCAAGCTCCTTGATGATGCTGAAATTTTCCGGCCCGCCTACGCCCCTTCCGCCTGACACGATGATATCGGCCTCTGCGAGGTTCACGGTCTCCTCTATCTCTTCGACGACGTCCAGGAGCGCCGTCCTCGAACGCAGGGCTTCCTCCGGGAATTTCTTCCTTATCACCTCCGCCGTGCGGGACTTGTTAAGCTCCGCCTCTTTCATGACCTTATGCCTCACGGTCGCCATCTGCGGCCTGTGGTTCGGAGTGATGATAGTCGCCATTATATTGCCGCCGAAGGCAGGCCTCGTCTGCAGGAGGAGTTTCGCCTCCTCATCGATATCGAGCCCCGTACAGTCTGCGGTGAGGCCTGCGTCAACCTTCACCGCGACCCTTGACATAAGGCTCCGGCCTATCGTCGTCGCCCCGCACAGAAAAACCTCCGGCTTATGCTCTCGCACGAGTTCGATCAATACATGTGTGTACGGATCGTCCTGATAGAATTTGAGGTGGGGCGATTCGACGAGGTATATCGTATCCGCTCCTCTTTGAGCGAGGTCCTGGACTTTGCCTTCCATTCCGTCGCCGAGAAGGACCGCGCACAGCTTGCATTTGAGCTTGCGCGCGAGCTTCTTCCCCTCGCCGAGCAGCTCGTACGACACGGTCTGAATCACGCCCTTCTTCTGCTCGCAGAAGACCCACACATCCCTGTATGCGCTTACGTCTTTCCTCGGCGATTGATGCAGTACGATCTCGATCGCTTTCAATTTGCATGCATCGAGGCATGCGCCGCAGAGGTTGCATTTCGCGAGGTCTATCCGCGCCTTCTTGTCCACCACCTCGATCGCGCCGAACGGGCATGACTTAACGCACAGCATGCATCCGGTGCACTTGTTCTTGAGTATCTTGATGGTATTAATATCTCCCATGCTCCTTCACCGTCTTCACGACGAACTGGTAATCTTCAAATCTCGCGTCCGGCCCCAGCGGCCCGTCAAGGCCGAAGATGTATCCGCCGCCTTCCTTGCACATCTCTAATCGTTCGACGAGGACCTCCCTCAAGGCCTTTCGGGGAAGGCTCAATATGTCCAGGTCGAAGTTGCCGAAGAAGACGATGTCCTTCTTATATTCCCTCTTCAGGTCTCGTATGTCGAGGCCCGCGGAATACTGGACGGGGTGGAGCGCCCTGAACCCGGCCTTGATGAGGTGAGGGATGATATTCGATATGTCCCCGTCGGAATGGAGGATGGTCGGAATGCCGTATGACGCGAAGAAGTAACATATCTCTTTATGGAAGCCGAACAGATATTTCTCATAGAATTGAGGCGAGAAGAATAGGCCCTGACGGTGGGCGATGTCGCCGAAGAGCCAGAGCCCGTCGAACTCGTACCCTCTGTCAAGGATCGAGATCGCCTTCGACAGCGTCCTGTCGAGGTCGGCCTTAAATGACTTGAAGACCTCGTGAGGAGCCTTGCCGATCTCCTCGAGGGCGCGCTCGAGCCCGACCTTGTCGACATATCGCTGAAAGGGCTCGCAGAAGGAAATCGCCGTGAACCTGTCCTTGTTCCTCCTGGAAAAGAACGAGTCGAGGTCCTCCTTTTTAACCGGCTTCTCGATATCGAGGACGCGGATATCGAAATCAAAGTGGTCCTCCAGATCCTCACGCAGACCCTTCTGCCATCTCGTCCTTGTCTCATCCCAGAAGAGGTCTTTGATCCCGACCCTGTCAGGCGTCTTGAATTCGAGGATCCGATTGATACGTTCTTTGGAGGTCATAGTGTGGAGCCCCCTCCCCGACGCAAAAACACATTCCTCAACTTCCTATCCCCGGCTTTCAAGCCGGGGATTTTGCGGAGGGGATTAAACTCCAAATCACAAATCCCAATGTTCCAAACCTTCTTAACACCCCGCATCCTTGGAATTGGGATTTGGGTATTGGGATTTGTTTGGAGTTTGTGATTTAGGTTTTGGGATTTCATAATTAGGCATTACTCTGTTTAGTGCGTCGCTCTTAGGATTTATATTATTATGTCCTTGAGCGCTTCCGCGAGCGCGGCGGCGATCTCCTCCGTATCGCCCTTCACCATGGTGCCCCCTATCCGGGGCGGAGGGGTGAATATCTTCACCACCTTCGTGGGAGAACCTTCGAGTCCGATGAGCCTCTCATCGCAGCCGATGTCGTCGGCCGTCCATTTCGTAATGGGGTGGGACTTCGCCTTCATCTTGCCTTTGAGGGACGGAAGCCTGGGCGTATTGATCTCTTTCACCACGGTGAACAGGCACGGGAGCGGCGTCTCGACGATATCGTACCCCTCTTCCGTCATCCTCTCGACCTTTGCCTTGGCCGGGGAGACCTCCTCTATCTTCTTCACGTAGGTCACCTGCGGGATGTCGAGGTGGGTGGAGATCCCGGGCCCGATCTGCGCAGTATCGCCGTCTGAGGCCTGCTTGCCGCAGACGATCACGCTGAAACTGCCCATCTTCCTGATCGCCTGCGCGAGCACATAGCTCGTCGCCCATGTATCACTCCCCGCGAATTTCCTGTCAGTGAGGAGGACCGCGTCGTCGCATCCGAGGGATATCGCCTCCCTCAGGGCCGACTCCGCCTGTGGCGGCCCCATGGTGATAACGGTAACCTTGCCGTTGAGACGCTCCTTGAGCCGGACGGCCTCTTCGATCGCGTACATGTCGAAAGGATTTATGATGCTCTCGACGCCATCGCGTATGAGGGTATTCTTCACCGGATCTATCCTGACATCCGTCGTATTCGGGACTTGTTTGATGCAGACGATTATGTGCATAGAAGGAGCTCGGTGTTTCGTATTGCGTATCGCGTTATGCGTATTGCGTATCAGCGCCGCTCGCTTTACATGATAATCTCGTAAATTCGCAATACGCGATACTCAATACGCGATACGAATCAAGAGATGTCCATACTTACTTGTGGCTCTCTTTGATGAGGTGCGAGGCGATGATGGTGCGCTGGATCTGGTTAGTCCCTTCGTAGATCTGGGTGATCTTGGCATCGCGCATGAACTTCTCGATAGGATAGTCTCTCATGTAGCCATAGCCGCCGAAGATTTGAACCGCGTCGACGGCGACCTTCATCGCAACGTCGCTCGCGTAGAGCTTCGCCATCGCGGAGGCCTTCGCGACGTCCTTTGCGCCCGAGTCTATCATCCTCGCGACCGAATAGACGAGCGCCCTCGCCGCCTCGACCTCGGTTGCCATATCCGCGAGCATAAACTGAATTCCCTGGAAGCTTGAAATGGACTGGCCGAATTGTTTGCGCTGGCGTGCGTACTCGACCGCGAGGTCGAGCGCGCCCTGGGCGATGCCGACGGCCTGGGCCGCGACGCCGGGCCTCGAATTGTCGAAGGTCTTCATCGCGACAATGAATCCCATGCCCTCCCTCGACAAGAGGTTCTCTTTCGGCACCTTGCAGTCAGTGAATATGACCTCCCGCGTCGCAGAGGCGCGGATGCCGAGCTTCTTCTCCTTCTTCCCAAAGTCCATCCCCTTGGTACCCTTTTCGACGATGAATGCGCTCGCGCCGCGCGCGCCCTTCGTCTTGTCGGTCATCGCGATGACGGTGTAGACCTCGGCCTCGCCCGCGTTGGTGATCCACTGCTTGGTGCCGTTGAGAATATAATGATCGCCGTCCTTTTTCGCGGTCGTCCTGATGCTCCCCGCGTCCGAACCCGCCTCTGCCTCGGTGATACAGAACGACGCGAGCCTCTTGCCCTTCGCGATGTCCGGCAGGAGCTTCTTCTTCTGCTCCTCATTCCCAAAGAGCAGGATCGGGTACGTCCCAAGCGCGGTCGCGGCGAACGAGAGCGCGATGCCGCCGCAGGCGCGGGAGAGCTCCTCCGTCGCTACCGCAAGCTCCATCACTCCGCCGCCCAAGCCCCCGTACGCCTCCGGTATGTAGATACCGAAGATGTCGGACTCTGCCAGGACCTTCACTATCTCCCAGGCGAAATCTTCTGTTTCGTCGTATCGAGCTGCGATCGGCTTTATCTTCTCTCGCGCGATCTGACGCGCCAGGTCGCGAACCATCACCTGCTGTTCTGTCAATAGATAGTCCATTTTTACTCCTAGAATTAGCTGTGTCTGTGTAAAGTTTCCCGCCTACGCTCGATGAGCTTCGGCGGGTCCGCCGTAGCCGCCAAAGACGAAGCCGGAAAAGTGAAAAGTGTAATGTGCCGTGTTAAAGCCTTACACTTAACACTTAACACATTACACTCTTAACTGAACGCCTTCACCACAAGCGTCGCATTGTGGCCTCCGAATCCAAGCGAATTGGACATCGTCACTTTCACCTTCGCCGCTCGGGGCTCATTGGGGACGTAATCGAGGTCGCAGTCAGGGTCCGGCGTTTCGTAATTAATGGTAGGCGGTATGATGCCTTTCTGTATCGTGAGCGCGCACACGATCATCTCAACGCCGCCGGCGGCGCCAAGGAGGTGACCCATCACCGACTTCGTCGAGCTCACCGCGAGCTTCCTCGCGTGCGAGCCAAAGAGCTTTTTTATCGCGAGCGTCTCTATCTTATCGTTGTACAGCGTCGATGTCCCGTGTGCGTTGATATAATCTACCTCGCGTAACTCAAGACCTGCATCCCGCATCGAAGCCGCCATGCAGCGCACCGCTCCGTCGCCATCGGGATCGGGCGCGGTCATATGATATGCATCTGCGCTCATCCCATAACCAACGAGCTCGCAATAGATGGGCGCGTTCCTCTTGACAGCGCGCTCCATCTCTTCCAGCACAACGATACCCGACCCCTCGCCCATGACGAATCCGTCTCTGTCCTTATCGAACGGCCGCGAGGCCCGCTCGGGCTCGTCGTTCCGTGTCGAGAGCGCCTTGAGCGCGCAGAAACCCCCAAATCCCATCGGCGTGACCGCGCCTTCGGCCCCTCCGCTTATCATCACATCCGCTTCACCCCGTTGAATTATCCTGAACGCATCCCCTATCGCGTGGTTACCCGATGCGCACGCGGTGGCCACCGCTGAGTTAGGCCCTTTTACGCCGAGGCATATGGATATCTGGCCCGAGGCCATGTTGACGATGAGCATCGGTATGAGGAACGGGCTTATCCTGTCAGGCCCTTTCTCGGGGCCGAGCGAGAAGTACTGCATGCACTCCTTCTCGACCGTGTGGAGCCCGCCGATGCCGGACCCGACAAGGACCCCTATCCGGTTCCTGTCTTCATTTTCAAGATCGAGTCCGCTGTCGGCGACCGCGACCTTGCTCGCGGCCACTCCGAACTGGACAAAGCGGTCCATCCTCTTCGTCTCTTTCGCGGTGATATACTGAGAGGGGTCAAAATCAAGGGCTTCTGCGGCTATCTTCGAGGTGAAGTACGTAGGGTCGAAACACTGGAGGCGGCGAACGCCGCTTTTACCATCGAGGAGAGATTGCCAGAAAACATCTTTCGTACTGCCGATAGGAGAGATTACGCCAACGCCTGTGACTACAACGCGCCTTGTTTTTGACATTCGATAGTTTCAGCGTTTACTTGGCAGCTTTCTCTTCGATATACTTGATCGCCTCTCCCACGGTAGTCATTTTTTCAGCGTCTTCATCCGGTATCTCTATGCCGAACTCTTCCTCTAACGCCATGACAAGCTCCACCGTATCAAGGGAGTCTGCCCCCAGATCGTCAACAAACTTCGCGTTATCGGTCACCTCTTCCTTCTTTACTCCGAGCTGCTCAGCTATAATCTGCCGAATCTTGTCCTGAGATACCGCCATGTAATCTCCTCCTCCTTAAAGAATCCCCTACACCCCTTACATAACCATTCCGCCGTCAACCTGGATCACCTGTCCGGTCATATAGGCGGAATCGTCGCTCACTAAAAAGAGGGCAAGTCTCGCCACATCGGCTGCTGTCCCGAATTTTCCAAGAGGGATCAGCGTGAGCATCTCGCCCTTCACGTCATCAGACAACTGTGACGTCATATTGGTCTGGATGAAACCGGGAGCTATCGCATTTACCCTCACGTTGCGCGGTGCGAGCTCCTTTGCGACCGATTTCGTAAATGCAATAAGCCCCCCCTTGCTCGCAGCGTAATTGACCTGCCCCGCGTTGCCTATGATGCCGATGATCGATGTGATATTCACTATCCGGCCATCGCGCTGCTTCATCATAACCTTGGAGATGAGCTTCGTACAGTTAAAGGCGCCCTTGAGGTTAACCCCCAGAACAAGATCCCAGTCTTCCTCCGACATCCTCACCAAAAGCCCGTCTCGAGTTATACCGGCATTGTTTATAAGTATATCGATTTTCTTAAATTTGTCAAGGCTTTTCTGGACAAAGGCCTCGACCTGGTCGATCTTCGTCACGTCCACAACGCCCGTGCACACGCTTCTCCCGACCGCCTCTATGTCCCTTTGGGTCTGGGCGAGTGCGGACTCGTTCACATCGCAAAGCGCGATGTCGCACCCCTCCCCTGCAAAAGCGAGAGCTATATCCCTGCCTATCCCCCTTGCCCCGCCAGTGATAAAAGCTACCTTTTCTTTAAGTTTCATGCCGGCCCACTCAATCCCTTTGTTTGCTGATATTGTAACCATATATCGAAAAATGTCAAGCGATTTTCTTTTCATGCAAGGACGATAATCATTTTGGATATGGGGTAAAAAGCGAATCTGCCGTATGCACCCTTTCAAGACCAAAATCGCCTTGATAACTCATGCCGATGGTGCTACAATTCACACTATATATGAAAGGCTTGAGGATCACCTACCTGCTTCCCGATTTCGACGAGGGCGCCCACTCTGGAGGGATCTACGTCATCTTCCAGCACTGCAACGGCCTCATCTACCGCGGGCACACGGTAAGGGTATTTAATAACGTTGGTAAAAAATCCCGCTACCTGCGTCTCGAATGCCCCGTTGAGAGGCATAATAACGACCCCTCCCTCATAGAAGATAACGCGCCCCATATCATCGTGGGGACCCACTGGCGCACCTATTTTCTTCTCACGAGAATGAAGAAGGCCGTCAAGAACGGCACAGGGCTCTGCCTCCTTGTTCAGAGCGATGACCGGCGGCTGGTCAATGAGGACGAGAGGCCGCTTGTGAGCAAGGCCCTCACGGACCTCTACGAGGGAGATGTCCCGGTCCATAAGATCGCAGTGAGCTCCTATGTGCGCGAGATGCTCCGCGACGATTTCGGACAAGAGAGCATCTACGCGAGGAACGGCCTTGAGGTACACGACGTCGACCCCCTATTGGGGCCCGCCCCTGCGGGGAGGGTGAGGATAGCCGCCAGGTACGACACCTCGTCATATAGGGGGTGGACGACGGTCGACCGCGTCCTCGAGAAGATCGCGCGAGAGCGGGATGACGTCGAGATACACCTCTTTGAGATGAAAAAGAAAAGGCCGACGAAGTATAGGAGCTTCTACCATAAAGGCCTCGTGGGACGGGAGCTCCTCCGGCTATTCAAGTCGTGCGATATCTACGTGGCTGCATCCCGGCACGAGGGCTTCTCTTATCCTGCCATCGAGGCGATGAGCCAGGGCGCATGCGTATGCTGTGCCGACGCAGGCGGCACGAGGGAGTTCTGTATCGATGGCGAAACCGCGCTCGTATCCCGCCAGGGGGACGAGGACGGGCTCTACGGTAATATGAGGAGGCTTCTCGGCGATAGAGAGCTCCGGGACCGGTTACGGGCAGGCGGCCTGCGAAAGGCGAAGGAATTTACATGGGAGGGCTGCATCGACACGCTGGAAGAGTTCTTCCGTTCGATATCCGGCCAGTCCTATCGCGAGCGCCGACTCTCCTCCTCGGGGAATCGGATGGAGGACGGTGCTTTGCCTGACAACACACACGAGCACCAGCCTCCGGGAGCGGCTACTCACGGCAATGCTCGCGAGCGCCAGTCCCCTTCGGGGACGGCTACTCACGGCAATGCTCGCGAGCGCCAGGGGAGGACGGCCGCGGTGCGCGATGGCGGGCGAAAGGCATATGTCGTATACGACAGGGATCCTTTTTCGGATTACCGGGACTGGCTGAACGTAGATGAGACTGTGCGCTGCCTTGCGGATGCGGGCCTGCGCGTCGATACGTTCCTGTACGTCGATGCTCACCGCGCGAGGTCCGCGGCTGAACGCTTAAAGATGCTTGCGCGGCGTGACAGCGCGTGCAGATTTAACGCGAAAATATTCTACACCAAAAGGGTGCGGCTCCGTCTACCCGCGCTCTACAGGGTCCTCTTCTCGGCCTCCGTGCTCTTTGCGCTCGCGAGGAGCTGCCTCTTCTCCGCAAAAAAAGACTGCGCGGCTGTCATCTCCTCCTCAACAGTAGGGAGGGGCGCGCCTCTACAATGGACATGCCGCTTTCTGCGAATCCCCTTCTTCCGCCTTCCCTGCGACGACCCCAGGCTCAAGGCCTACTCCTTCCCGACATATACGAAAGAATCGGCCGCGAAAGAGAGAGAGTATAGAGGCCTTCTGAGGGAGTTGATGGGCATCCGGCGCCTCACATAGATCATCGGGATGGATAGCAGCCTGCGCGAGGCGCCCGCCTTTGCGGAACCACCCTCGGCCTTTAGGCCCGAGGGCTCTCTCCCCGAAGCAAAATCACATTCCGCAACTTCCTATCCCCGGCGTGAAAGCCGGGAATTTTGCGGAAAGGATTGGAGTCTCGACTTTTTTCTGTCCCCTCTCGGGCTTGTGTCTCGCGGGCTGCCTGCCGTAGGCAGGCGAGTGCAATTTTCCCCAGCGAGGAAAATTGCACTCGCGGAAAAGCGCTCGCTCTCCCGCCCTTTTGGTCTAATGCCTATTACCGCTGTCCAAAAGGGCGTGAACCGTGCCCGCCTGCCTGCCGGCAGGCAGGCTCGCGGTTTTCACGTCCCGCTCGCCCCAATCCCTCGGGGGCCCCTCTA
>CAYHAE010000011.1:0-41753 GCA_964354545.1 uncultured Planctomycetia bacterium | reverse complement strand
TCTGCCTCGCTTTCGCTCGGCAACCGTGCCCGCTCACGATTTTAACGTCCCGCTCGATTCGAACCCCTCGGGGGCCCCTCAGCGAGAACATAAAAATCACTTTCCTTATTTCACACCACACACTCTGCATGCAATAGCGCGCGTGACTGAATTGAAAAAAGCAGCGTTTAGCGTATGGCGTTTAGTGAAAAACGAAAGTGTCCCTTGCTATCCAGTCACCCACCCGCTTTACGCATTGAGCGTGTGGAGAGCTTTCTCGATGACCTAAAACGAGTTATGTGAGCACAATGAAAATGTTAGGTCTTTTGTGAAGGAGAAAAACGGTTCCTTGTAACAATACCTTGATACGAAAAGAGCCAAGCATGTTTGAGGCCGCCTCCGTGCGGCCGAGTTGCGAAGGCTCCCGGTTTTCGACTGAGCAAAAGACCGACCCCGCCGAAGGCGGGGGAACATTTTCCTTGTCAGCCTGCCTGCCAGCAGGCAGGCTCATTAGCAGATTGTGCGAACATAATGAGTTTTAGGTATGGCTGCTCCAATTACGCAATACGCAATACGAGATCAACCGCTATCGCGCGCTTTCGCCTTCTTGCGCAGGTGTGTGGGTAATATACGGAGGGAAGTCCTGTATTTCGCTACTGTGCGCCTTTCGAGCTTTACACCTTCTTTTTCCAAAATTTTTTTAATCGCTTCATCGCTTAGCGGTGTTACCCTGTTTTCGTTATTGATAAAAGCCTCGATCTTCTTTTTGACAGCCGTCTTCGATATATCATTCCCATCCGACTTTTTCATACCTTTACTCAATAAGGAATTGAGGGGTATTACCTCATTATCTATCTGGACGTATTTGTTAGAGATAGTCCTGCTTATGGTCGAGGGATGGAGGTTCAGGGCGCGGCCCACGTCGTTTATCGTGAGGCTCTTGACCTCATTCCTTCCGTCACAAAGGCAGTCCAGCTGGAACGTGAGGATATAGTGCGCGACCTTGTAGATGGTCTCTTCGCGCCGCTTCAGGTCATCGATGAGGTGTTTCGCGGCCTCCATGTGCGCCTTTATGAATTTTTTTGCCTCCGAATCTTCCGCTATGTCCGGCTCATTGTGATAGGGATTGTGCAGCGCGAGCTGAGGCAGCCATCCTCTATTGAGCTGGAGCTCTACGCTATTCTCTTTAAGTTCCGCGAGCAGGTCGGGTATGACGGCCGCGCTCTCCTTGCTCAAAAAGGTGCTTGCCGGCCTCGGGTTCAACTTCTTTATCGCGGCGATGGCGTTCCGGACCTTTTCTTTGTCTATCTTCAGGGCCTTCGATATCTTATCGACGTCCTCCCTCGCCAGCTCCTGGATAAACTTTGTCACGATGGCATATTCCAGTGAATCCTCTTTGCCGGCCCTCTTCAGCTGGAGCCGGAGGCATTCGCCCACATCCTGCGCGCCTATGCCCGGAGGGTCCATGCCCTGGATAGCCTCAAGAGCCCTTTTGACCTCATCGACATCGACAGAAAGGGAATTCGACACGTCATCCAAGTCGACCGGGATGTAGCCATTGTTATCCATCTCGTATATAAGGTATTCGGCTATCTCCAATACCTTTCCCTTCAAACCGAGCATCCTGACCTGGGAGACGAGCCTTTCCCGCGGATTCTCTTCCTGGCGAATGGGCGCCTCATAAACATCCGTACGTGTTGCAGCAGCGGTCTTTCTGTACCTGTCAGTATCTCTCTTGCCGGATTCCTTCTTCAGGAACGGATTTGAGGCGACCGCGGTCTCGATGAACTCCTGGAGGTCCCTGGTCGACATCGCGAGGAGCCTTATGGATTGCTTCATCTGGGGCGTGAGGGTGAATTTCAGGAGGATCTTCTGGTGGTGGCTGAGTTTGTGCTTCATTGTGGCTTAGTTGGCGAATCGTTTCCTACACAGTGGTACATGCTATGTATCTAAATTGTATCATATTATAAGGAAAAGACAACTATGTTTAAAGTCCGTGCCGAAGGGATCTCTTATAGACTATAGACCATAGACCAGAGACTATAGACCATAGACCACATACGCAATACGAACCACTCATTAACCAGTAAACGCAATACGCAATACGCAATACGAAACAACACTAACCATGACAATCCATGTCCATTAATTCGAACATGCGTCCGAGTTATTAGACACTACATTTTTTTAATAAGTCCTCCGTGCCGGGAAGGTCCCCCCGCCATAGGCAAGCCACAAACGCAATTTAGTTACGTAACTCATTCATTCAAATTAAGTTGCATCACTTAACCACAAAATATTCACTAAACGACGCCCATGGAACGGATATTGCTTATAAATGAAGGTATATGATAGTCATGGTGTTTTATGGACAGGTATTGATACTATTACAGAACGTGCCGAATTTATTGTCTATATCAACGCGGATTTTCGCAGATGTAACGCAGATTCTCGCGGATATCTGCGTAGATCCGCGTTCGATCTGCGTATATCTGCGTTCAAGATGTCAGCATGGTTTATTATGGTATCATTAAAAAGATCATACGGACAGAACCGTTATGCCGAATGACCAATAAAAAGAGGAGATCAAGGCTATGGGCATTAAGGATAGGATGTCGATAACAGATGTCGCGGAAGCGCTGGGTGTGACCACGAGGACCATCATGAGATGGGAGAAGGCCGGCAAGATCAGGAAATCGAAGAGAGACTGGCGCGGCTGGCGGTTCTACGAACCGGGCGAGGTAGACGAGATCCGGAAATTCTACGAGAGCAGCTATGAGTATGACCGGTTCGTGAGGCCGATGATGGAGACGGCGAAAAATGTCCTCATCATCATGCTTGCCATAGCCGGTATCCTCTCTTCCGTTATCATGTGCGTGCCTGCATATGCCCAGACCGCCAATTTTTCCGCAGCAAAAGACAGCGCGAACGGCGTGCGGGAGACGCAGAAGTCGGTCGATATAGTCCTCGATGAGCTCCCTGTGGTAGAGGCCCCCAATGCGCCCATGGCAGAAGGAGTGAAATATACGCTCGGGCCGGACGACGTCATTGCCGTAGAAGTGCGGAGGCACCCCGAATTCAGCGGCCAGTATGCCGTGAATTCAGAGGGGAAGATCGAATACAAATATATCGGCGACGTCATCGTGAGCGGCCTCACGAAAGCGCAGGCTAAAGAGCGGCTCACCGGGATCCTCTCCGAATATCTGACGAACCCCGATGTCGATGTGCAGATAGTCTCCTATTTGAGCAAGGTCTTCTATGTGGTAGGAGAGGTCGGGCGTCCCGGAAAATTTTTTATGAAAGGGGATACGATCACGGTAAGGGAAGCGCTTATCCAGTCCGGTCTTCCGACATATTCCGCAGCCATGAGGAGATGCCGCTTGATCACGCCCAATAAAGCGGGCAAGAATAATTACGTTGATGTTGACGTGTTTAAGCTTCTTTACGAAGGGTGCCTCACCTGCGACCTGGTAATGAAGCCCGGCGATGTGCTCTATATCCCGGCCACTGTTCTTGCAAAGATAATTCGTGTCATTTCGCCCGTCACGGAGACTGTGGGACAAACCGCAGGCGCCGCCGCCCAGGGCGCCGCCGTCGCTGCCATAGGCCTATAATAATGGAGACACAAAAAATGGATACACATACGGAAAAGAAGCCCTTGGATTACCTGAAACTTATTTTCAGACGAAAATGGCTCATCATCATCCCCGCCCTCATCGGAATAATGGGGGGTGTAGTGGCGGCGAACACGCTCCCCAAGATGTACACGGCCTCGACGCTTATCCTTATAGAGGAGGGAAGGGTGATCAATCCGCTCTTCCAGGGGCTCGCGGTCTCGACGAGCGTTGCCCAGCGCCTGGCTGTTTTGCGGGAACAGATACTCGGATGGGACAGGATAAACCAGCTCATCTCAAAATTGAATCTTTCCAGGGACGTCAAGACCCAGCAGCAGTTCGAGGACCTTGTCTTACGGCTGAGGAAGAGCATCGTGGTGAGATTGATGGGAAAGGACGTGATACGCATTTCCTACGAGGGGCCCGACCCCGTCGAAGCGATGAACATCGTTCAGACTATCACGGATATATTCATCGCGGAAAACCTGAAGCAGCAAAATTCAGAGACCGAGAACGCGATCACCTTTATCAATGACCAGCTCGCCCTGTACCAGAAGAAGCTCAAACAGGGAGAGATCGCCGCCATGGAGGAGAAGCTCAATGCACTCCTGCTCGATTCTACCGAGAAGCACCCTGTGGTGAAGGAGCTGCGGCAGAATATAGCCGCGGCCAAAGCCGAAATGGATAAGGGGATCTATACGGTTGACGCTGGGGCGATTTCCAAAGATGATGCCGAAATGAAGGACCTTAAAAACGAATTGAAGAGTATGCGCAAAGAGCTCGCGACCTCGAGCCTCGCGGCCGATAAGGGCGGAGAGAACCGGGCAAAGCTCGCTGCGGCAACAAATGAGAAGTTATATAAACTGCTCTTGCTTGATAAGATGCAGCAGGTGGCTACCCAGGACACGACCGTCAATCAAAAATTGTACAACGAGCTTCTACAGAGACTCGAGACCGCGAAGATCACCCAACGCCTTGAGGCGTCAAAAGAAGGGACACGTTATACCATCCTCGACCCCGCGCGGCTTCCACTGAAGCCCACAAAGCCGAATAAGCTCTTTGTGTTGCTCGCGGGACTGGCATTCGGCGCGTGCGCCGGCCTCGCCTTCGTCTTTACGGTGGAGATGTTCGACCACTCCTTTCTCGGGGTCGATGAAGCAAAGTCATACATTGAATCGCCTCTCCTGGGAGCGATACCGAAGATAGTCACCATGTCGGATTTAAAGGCCCAAAAGGTGCATAATACGAGGATCGCCGGCCTTTCTGTGGTGACAGGCGTCGTCTTGCTCGTGGTCATCATCGTGAATATATTCTTGGGAAACTAGCGTTGCTCGTATCGCGTATTGCGTATAGCGTATTGCGCAATACGCGCGACGCAATACTCAATCCCTCGGCTAAGCGTTCAAAAATTTCGTTCGAAATTTTTGAACAGCCTTCGGGATGCTCGTCCTGCATGTAAATTGCATGGACTCGCAATACGACATACGCAATACGAACCGCAGGAGTTACGCACACATGTACGAAAAATACTACGGATTCACGAGCAAGCCGTTCAACATGACGCCGGATTCCGACTACTTCTTTGCGAGCTCGAAGCATGAGGAGGCGCTCAACAGGCTCCTCTTTGCCATAAGCGAGAGGAACGGCTTCGCGGTCATCACCGGCGAAATAGGTTCGGGTAAGACCACGGTCTGCAGGACGCTCCTGAGCAAGCTCGACCCTACTACAAAGGTCGCGCTTGTCCTCAATACACACCTCAACAAAAAGGAACTCCTCACGACCATGCTCGACGACCTCGGCATCGAGTATAGATCGACCTCAAAGACGCACCTATTATCCGCGCTCAATAAGTTCTTGATAGAACAGACCTCGCGCGACGTGAACGTCGTCCTCATTATAGACGAAGCCCAGAACCTCACACCCTCAGTGCTTGAGGAGGTCCGGATGCTCTCCAACCTGGAGACAGAGAAAGAGAAGCTCGTGCAGATCATACTCATCGGCCAGCCCGAATTAAGGCAGAAACTCCTGCATCCCAAGCTTGAACAATTCAGCCAGAGGATCGTCCTCTACTATCATCTTGAGCCTCTGGACCGCGGCGAGACCGAGGCATATATAAAATTCAGGTTGAAGAAATCAGGCAATGATACCGCGGACATATTTTCGTGGGACGCGATAGAAGAGATCTATCGATATTCGAACGGCATACCGCGCCTCATTAACCTCGCATGCCACAACGCGCTCATAAGCGGCCTCGTCTACGAGACGAAAGAGATCTCAAGCGAGATCGCCCGCGACGCGATCCGGGAACTCATGCATTCGCGTGTCGTTCTTGGAGATATGTCGACAGTCCACAGTCAACAGTCCACAGATAATAGTGAGCATAGACTAGAGACCGTAGACCAAAGACCATAGACCAGAGACTAAAAGATGAGAGACTATAAAAATATAAAAGTATATAAGCTGGCAGACAATCTAGTCGTTGAAATATACAAGGTCACGAAGAGATTTCCAAAGGAAGAACTGTATGGGTTAGTTTCGCAATTAAGAAGGGCTGCTGTATCGGTTCCTGCAAATATCGTTGAAGGAGCAAGCAGACAGCATAAGAGAGATTATTTGAATTTTCTGTACACAGCGCGGGGATCACTCGCGGAAACTGAGTACCTGATAAGCTTAGCAAATAGATTGAGCTACTTGCCGGACGATGAATTTTCCAGAATCGCTGAAATGAACTCCGAGACATCGAAAGTACTATATGGCCTTATCAATGCCGTCAAAGCTGAAATATAGATTTTTGTCTTTAGTCTATTGTCTATAGTCTATGGTCTGTAGTCTATCACGCTAAACAAGGAGGAACCGTGGGAAAAATCACCGACGCACTGAAGAAAGTCACTGACGAACGGATCGCGAGGATACAGAAGAAGCCGGCCATCCAGTACGTCGTAAAGAGGATAGAAAATACCGCCGTTCAGGAACATATCGTCTCTTTCCATGACCCGTCGTCTCCGGTGGGCGAGCAGTTCAAGATACTACGCACCAACATACAGACGCTCAAATATGCCCACAACTACAAGATATTCATGCTCACGAGCGCCATAAACGGGGAGGGGAAGACAGTCACCGCGACGAACCTCGCGATAGCGATGGCCCACGACGTGAACAATAGGTCCATCCTTTTGATAGACACTGACATGCGCAAAGGCACCGTCGCGAAGTACCTGGGTTTAAGCAAGAGCCCGGGGCTTTCCGAAGTACTGAAAGGTGAGGCTGCCACGGATTCCGTATTCCTGAACCCGAACATCGACAACCTCACTGTGATGTGCTCCGGAAAGAAGCCAAAAAATCCTTCGGAGCTTTTGAATTCAAAGGCGATGGAACAGCTCCTTGCGTCCCTGAAACCGAGGTTCGATTATATCTTCATAGATGCGACACCCGTGATGCCTGTGGCGGACGCCTGCATACTCGCTCCCATGGCGGACGCGGTTATTTTGGTGATACAGGCGGGAAGGACCCAACGCGACCTCGTTAAACACACGATGAGCCGCCTCCATCAGTCCCGGTCAAACGTGGTAGGATACGTCCTCACTAGCATCGAGAACCACCTGCCTGAATATCTCTATAAGTACATGCACAAATATGACAATTACTGTACGTACAACCAGTACGTTGCGGAGAAATGCGAGGTGGTGTGACATGGTGTCGAAAGCACTGTTTCTCATCGGGTTTATGTGTGTAATGTTTGTACTCTCCGGCTGTAATGAGCAAGAGGCGGGAGGTCTCCGTTCTCTTATGGGCTCCGGCGGTCTGGAGGGAGGCGCAGGTGGCGCGGGAGGAGGCGGTGGCGGGGGAGTCGCCGCTCTTCATAATCCTGAACCAACAACCATGGTCCTGATGGGCAGCGGCCTTTTCGCCTTCGCGATGTTGATGAGGAAGAAGAAAAAATAGGGTCATTGCGAGCAATATTGCAATACGCATAACGCAATACGCAATACGAAAAATGAGCAAAACACTGAACCTACTCAACACAATAGAAAGACAGGATAGTGCGGATACGAAGGGCTGGGGAAAGTATTCAAAGATCGTCAACAGCGGCTTTGTGTTCGATAGGCCCGTTATACAGGAAAGCCTCGCCATGCGCGTCCCGAGAGGGGATCGATTCCTAAGTATGGCAACGGTACTCCTCATGGCTGCAGGTATTGGCCTTTTTATTTTTATTACATCCTATTATACCTCGAAGATCCGGTATGCAGTTTCAAAGACAGAGGACGTTGCTTCAAAACTCAAGAGAGTTGAAGGTGCCGCTATAACCACTACAAACGAGATGAAGTCGATTCGCGGAGTGATCGGAGATCTCACCTCAAAAATAGAGAAGATAGAAGGCGAGAACAGGGACCAGCGAAAAACAGTCGATGAATTGGTCGAATCGCAAAAGACGCTCGCCTATCGGCTCAACTCGTCGCGTAGCTTCTGATATTGATGGATTGTGCAGTGTATCGCATAGAGAAGTCTTCATATTGCTGTTGTGTTGGACGAAATATTGCGACAAGTGGTAGCTTTCATGCGTGAGAAGAATTGCAGGGAAGGAGCGGAAGGTCGAGTTTAGCCCATAGAGAGAGGAGGGGGATATGAGTGACTATCGACTAATACGATGGCTGGTGGTAATTACAATCGCCCTCATCATTATCAATATAATAAATGAGGTAATTGCGATCCCTTCATACAATCTCAACCGACTGATCAATGTCGGTAGAGAAGCCAATATTCCCACATGGTTCTCGAGCATGCTCCTTGCCATCGCTGCGGTATACGCCTATCGCGTATCGCTCGTGTCCAAGGCGAAGGAATCCGAGGGCTGGACGTGGCGTCTTCTCTCACTTGTCCTCCTTGCGATGTCGTGCGACGAAACGGCGCAAATCCACGAATGCACGGGCGAGCTATTAAATAAGTATGTCTTCAAATTGCAGGGTATAGATCGTTCGCCATGGGTGGTCTTTCTCGGGCCGCCAGTGCTGATTTTCGGCATGTTCTTTGCGCTGAAACTAGTGAGGTACATGAATGGATCAACCAGAGCGTTTCGTCATATGGTAGCCGGCGCGTTTGTTTACGTCGTCGGCGCCTTCGTTTTGGAGTCGACGATTAATCTCTTGCCTGATTATACCGCAACGTCATGGGCTTGCAAAATCGAGAGCCTCTTCGAGGAGTCGTTCGAGATGTTCGGGGTCATTATCATCATTATGGGTCTTGTCGAACACCGAAACTTCCTGCAGACGAAGTCGCTGTATGCCGAGAGGTCGTCGCTTCCCGTATGGAATCGAGACAGTATCCCGATAGACAAGTTATCGAGTTCGCCCGAGCTAAATCATATGCCACAATCCACGTGTCACAGGGCGCAGGTTACAAATGAAACAGACAGTAGACTTTAGACTTAAACAATGGACGTAATAGGCAGTACAAAACTACCCGCTACAAGCTAACTATGCTAAAACCACTACATACACGACACTCTATCATGCAGCCCATACTCTACATGGTGCTCATCTTCATCCTGTCATCCATTCCGTTCAGTAAGAGCGGAGGCCACACCCTCTTGAGGCGGGCACTCCAGAATCTCCTGCACATCCCGCTATTTGGGTTGCTGGGTTATCTATGGGTGCGTACTTTTCTCAAAAAGGCGATGGAGTCCAAAAAAGCATTTTTCTACGCCCTGCTCATATCGATCCCGTATGGAGCAATAGATGAGATACATCAGTATTTTGTTCCCGGCCGCTGTTGCGCCTTCAGCGACTTTCTATTCGATTCATTCGGCTGCGCGCTATTCCTCTGGATATATTGGCTCACGCGTCGCGAACTAGTTGCGAACGCGTCGCCCGTCATTGCGAGCAAAGCGAAGCAATCTATATCCCAGACCAGAGGCCGTAGACCATAGATTTATGAAAAGATCTATCAAAAAAGCTGCAAGGCATTTTTTAAAAAAGATTGTCAAAAAAGTATTTCCTGCTTTCAGCTCGAGCGAGTTCTATGAAAGTTTGCGAAAAGTTTGTTGCCCACATTGGCGGTTGCCGTGGAGTCCGTGGATCCAGCCGCGATGGAGTACTACTCATAAGATAGTAGAGCTTGAAATTACGGAATTTTGTAATCTAGCGTGTGTAAATTGCGAATGTTGTTTTGAAAAAGCTCCGAGTGGGGAACTCATGTTGAACGAACAAATTAGAAAATTTGTCGATGAATCTATCAGTTTAAATTGGAATTGGGAGGTTATTAAGTTAAGAGGTGGAGAACCAACCTTGCATCCGATGCTTTTTCAGATAATAGAGTCATTAGAGGTATATAGGAATTTTAATCCTGATTGCAGGTTTTACATATTATCAAATGGTATCTCAGATAAGACCAAGGAGGTATTATCTCAACTACCTTCGTGGATTACAATTAACAACTCTGAAAAAAAGAGTCATGATAACGTGATTACTGGTAAAGTGCCCCACGACACTATTAATGTCGCTCCCATTGATTTTAAGATGTATAAATTTGCCGATTTTACAAAGGGATGCATGAGAACTGCTTCTTGTGGCATGGCGTTATCTCGATATGGTTATTATCCCTGCGCAACAGGAATTCACATAAGCAGAATATTTGGTTTTGATATTGGGATAAAAAGATTGTCATTAGTAGATACCGAATCGTCGCAAAAAATACTAAATATTCTTTGTACATATTGCGGACATTATAAGTATCCAAAGGATACACGAATCAGAAACATCATCTCATCTTCTTGGGAAAAAGCTTTTAAGGAATATATGGGAGGAAAACCAAAAATTTCTTTGTATTGATCAGGTTTTGCACTACGCAATACGCGATCCGAAACATGAAACTAAACCCTAATTCCTATACCCCATATCCTGAACAATGTCATTCATAACTTTGCTTCTCTATATTTCCGCCATTTACTTAAGACCGCAAGAATGGGTACCCGCGGTCTACGGCTGGCCCATGGTGGACATATTGATGATATCGACAGCGTTCTTTCTGCTCTTTGACATAATGCAGAATAAGAAGCTCCATATCGCGACGCCTCAGAACATGCTGCTCTTTGCTTTTCTGGGAAGCATCGTGCTCTCGCACGTTGTCCACACCTACGCATGGGGCGCGTGGGATTCGTTCACGAAATTCGGCACGATCGTGATCATGTTCTTTCTCATCGTGAACGCACTCAATTCATGGAAGAAGATAAAGATTGCAATATGGCTCATTGTGATTTTGACGGTTGTTTTAGCAGTCCAGGGGATATATCAAGCCCGGAATGGTATTGGGTGGGCAGGGCAACCGGTTGTCTTTGATATGGAGAAGAACACACAAAGAATTACCTGGATAGGTATATTCAATGACCCGAACGACCTCGCGCTCGCTTTCGTGATCGGGGTCGGGTTCCTCCTGTCCTTCATATTTGGAAATAGCCGAATGATGACAAAAGTCGTAAGCCTCCCTCTTATAGCGATCCTTTTGTATGGGATATATCTCACGAGCTCCCGCGGAGGATTCGTTGCGCTCGGAGCAACCGTCACGTTCTATTTCCTGCGAAGGATGAAGAATAAGAAGTTCGCGCTTATGGTTGGCGGTGTAATACTCCTCGCCATCATGATCGGTGGGCCTGTCCGGCTTGCCGGCATGTCAGCAGAGGAAGATTCCGCCTATGGGAGGATAGACGCGTGGCATGAGGGGTTCCAGATGCTCAAGAGCTCACCCCTCTTTGGGGTCGGCTATGGCATGTTCACCGAGGATTATCCCCGTACTGCACATAATTCCTACATCCTTGTCGCAGCAGAAGAGGGGTTAGTCGGTTTCATCATCTGGATCGCCCTTATCTATCTTTGCTTTAAAGGACTCCGGTTGCTCACCGAAAAGAATGAATCGATTCGGCAATATTCAGCAGGACTCGAGGCAGGCCTCTGTGGTTACTTGAGCGCTTCCTATTTCCTGTCGCGCTCGTACGTACCCGTGCTCTACATCCTGCTCGCGCTCGCAAGCGCGTTCACATACACGCTGCTCGAAAAGAAAGACTACCGTTTTGGCCCTAAAGACATGCGCTTTGCAGGGGTAGTCAGTATGGAGATTTTATTTGTTGTGTGGATTTCAATGAGGATTTCTTTGAGGCTTGTTGGGTAAAAAGGAGCAACGCAGGTTTATGACGGCAAAAATCCTACTTAAAGGTTCTCTATTTAGGACATTGCTATTCTTCACAAACATTATCACGGGATTCATTATGATGCCGTTCATCCTCCATTCGCTAGGTGACCGGATATATGGTCTGTGGGCGATTATAGGATCTCTGCTTGGTTTCTATGGGCTGTTCGATATTGGACTTTCATCTGCCACACAGCGGTATATTTCTCGAGCATTAGGTGAACGAAATAGTAGAGAAATTAATACCATTGCTAGCACATCATTTTTTATTTTTACGATTATTGGGTTAATAGTTTTTGTGTTCACTTGCTTGGCGATCTTCTTTGCACCATTGTTTTTAAAAAATATCTATGACCTCTCATTATTTCGAAAAGTCATTCTCGTACTAGGAGTAAATTTGGCGATAGATTTACCCATGCGAGTATTATCGGGCGTTTTAATTGCGCGCTTTCGATATGATATCACAGCAGCAATCCAATTTAGCATGATAATACTTCGGACGATCTTAATCGTAGTATTTCTTTCCAATGGTTATGGAATATTAGCTCTGGCTGCAATCACGTTCTTCGCGGGACGGATAAATAATGTTCTTACTCTGTTCTTCACAAAATCGATCGAAAAAAATCTTCAGATTTCAAGGAGATTCATTAATACGCGGCATATGCACCCTCTTTTTTCCTATAGTATAATCACATTAATTGCCGGAGTTGGAGATAGACTCAGATTTAACATCGACAATTTTGTCATCGCCGCCTTCTTGGGTCTTAATCTCGTGACCGTATATTCTGTTGCGGCGCGTATCGTTGGGTACTTTGTTGATTTTTTAACAAGTGCAAGCGGACTTATGAAACCTGTGTTCAGCCAGTACGAAGGGATAGGTGATTACGAGGCCATTCGGGATAAGCTCATCTTCGTCACGCGATTGAATGGCTACTTGACTATATTGGCTGGGGGGAGCTTGATAATATTTGGAAAGGCGTTTATTATTCGATGGTTAGGAAAGAGTTATGCTGGTGCA
Organism: uncultured Planctomycetia bacterium; assembly: GCA_964354545.1. Classification (GTDB taxonomy): domain Bacteria; phylum Omnitrophota; class Gorgyraeia; order 2-01-FULL-45-10; family JAHFGN01; genus CAYHAE01. Next base: position 28,967 of record CAYHAE010000011.1, on the reverse strand, counting down.
TATCCATCGCTCGTAATCCTTGTGAGTGCGCTTATCTTTGATCTAATGCAAATGCCTTCCACTGAACTGCTATACGGCATTTCGAAACATAAGTTTTACGCAATATCAAATTCTATTGAAGGCATTGCCAACCTTATCCTTAGCCTTCTGTTGGTGAAAAAATATGGAATAGTTGGAGTAGCCCTTGGAACTGCGATTCCACTTATTATTATCAAGTTTTTTGTTCAACCTGTATATGTCTGCGGCCTGATAAACCTAAGCTTACGAAAGTATTATTTTGAAATAATGGCTCCTATTATACTACAGTCCCTAGCAATACTTCTCGTGGGACAATGGCTATTGAAAAGCCTCATCGTTCCAAACTATTTCTTTCTATTAATTGCGACGTGTTTCCAATTTGCGCTATTTATTCTAGTTGTAATGGCGTTTGGCATAACCGCCATGGAACGAAATCTTTTAAGAAGAGCGATATTCTCTAATCAATAAATTGATCGAAGGGTTTGAAAACTATGATTATCGATATAGTGAAAAGTGAAGACAGGATAAATGTTAATCCAAGAGTTAGTGTTATCATCCCGGCATTCAATTATGGGCATTTCTTACCAGAAGCGCTTGATAGTGTGCTCGCTCAATCTTTTCAAGATTTTGAAATTATTGTAGTAGATGATGGTTCGACAGATACTACTCAAGAAGCGGTGAGTGCATATATCAAGAAGAATCCCAAGAGGATTCGATATTTTTATCAGGATAATAAAGGGCCTGCTGCAGCGCGCAATAAAGGGATTCGCGAAGCGCGAGGCGAATACATCGCATTTCTAGATGCCGATGATCTATGGCTTCCGAAAAAGTTGGATCTACAAATAGATCGTTTCCAGAATAACCCGAACTGTGGGCTTGTTTATACCGGCTATTACCTCATGAATGAGTGCGGTGCAATACAGGGTATATACAGTATGCAGCCTGTTCCTAAAGAAATTATTAAAAAGAGAATTCTCCTTACAAACCCAATGGCTGGAACACCCACGATTATGGTCAGGAAAAGCTGTTTCGAAAAGGTTGGTTACTTCGATGAGGACCTTGTCTCGGCAGAGGATTGGGATATGTGGCTGAGGATCATTAGGAAATATGACTTTGCACATGTGCGCGAACCTCTTGTTAAGGTAAGATTGCATAAAGAAAGCCAGAGTTTTTTTGGAGAAAAAAATTTAAGAAATGGACTTCGAGTATTAGATAAGCTCTTTTCCGACGCCTCGTTACGGAAAGATCGACTTTTGAGAAGGAGATGTTATGCCTATCGCTACTATTCAACCTCCAGAGCATTCATGATAAATGGTGATCGCGCAAAAGCGCGTGAATGCCTGACAAAATCATTTTTTTTGTATCCATTCAACGTATTTAACCTAGCATACTTGCGCATGTCTTTCCGTGTTCTTCTGGGGAAATAGGCATTAATAGCAAGAAAGGCGTTCATGAAAGGCGATAGATATGATTTTTGAGATGCCGCATGGGCTTCAAAAACGTTCTACAAGCACTATTTTGAGTAAAGTGGTTTTTAGCTTTAGGGAGCTTGGACTGTACGGATTTATTAAGAAGTGTATTCGATGCATAATCGAGGTAGAAGTATCAGTCGTTCTAGAAAATTTGCTCGTCCATGAGACAAAGCTGAGGGTTCCGAAGTTGGCTGTTACGATAGGCCCAATTGGCATGGACGAATTGAAGATCGCTATCAACAGCCATGATAACGACGAATTTAACTTCAAATCTTCCGTTATTGAGGAGAGAATAAAGATAGGGCACGAATGTATTGGCGCTATCCATCAACACAGATTATGTGGATATACGTGGCTTTCAACGAATTTTATAAGGCGTTCGCAGGACACATTTATTACAGAACCATCGGATATCGCCTATATGTTTGATAGTTTTGTACTACCAGAGTATCGCAGATTAGGGATAGCATTGGCCATTTATCAATATCAGATGCAGCTTTTGAAGACATCCATATGCAAGAAATTAATCGGTCTTGTTTCGATAAGTAACCATGCAAGTCGCGCCGCGCTAAGAAAGACAGGTTTTGAAGAGCGCGGGAAGATATTCATCATCACAATAATGAGGAAGAAAAGCTTCTTCATTACTAGAGGAATAAAAAGATCACTAATTCGCACTATTGAGTCATTAAGAGGCAGGCCATTCTAATATGGTAAAGGTCGACGTAATAGATTCTATAGATCGCCTGAAAAGTTTCCGAGAATCTTGGAATGGGGTCTTAGAAAAGAACCCGGATGCATGCATATATCTCACGTGTGATTGGTTTATCACGTGGTGGAGGCATTTTGGAAATGGGAAAGAACTTTTTATTATTATCGTTTCGCGCGATGGTCAAGTCGAAGCCATACTCCCTCTTTTTCGAACCCGGAGTTCATATTTTGGATTACCGATAACAAAAATTGGATTCATATCAAATGAGTACACGCCTTTTTGTGAAGCAATAGCTACTGATGGCGCAGAAGAGTCATTGTTGACAGCATTCGAATATTTAAGAAAGGTCCGATGGGACGTTTTGGAGCTGGGAGCAATTCCAGCACGATCGGAGACCCTAAGAATCTTGGATCAGGTATCGCACAAAGGCATATTCATAGTACATAAAGGGGCCGATGAATTGAAAAATCCGCACGTTGCTTTCGATGTAACATGGGCTGAGTATCACAAATCCTTACCGGACAGATTTCGGAAGAATTTAGGCCGGGCAGAGAAAAATTTAAATCAAATGGGGAAAGTCACTCTTGAAGAAATAAATAGATCACCCGATCTTGATGTATATTTACGAAAAGCGTTTGCCATCGAAAGCTCGGGGTGGAAAGGTGCGCAAAAGACGGCACTTATATACGTGGAGAATGCCAAAAACTTCTATACCGAATTGGCCCACGTTGCCTCCGAAAACGGATGGTTAAGACTCTTTTTCCTTAAATTCAATGAGAATCATATTGCATTCGACTATGACCTTCAATATCAAGGTAATATTGAATCGATAAAGATTGGTTATGACGAGAGTTACTCAAAATATTCCCCCGGAAGCTTATTGTCAAAGAAGATCCTACAAAAAGTATTTGCAGAAGGACCCACACGATATAATTTTAGAGGTAAATATATCGGTCATAAGCGAAATTGGACGAAAAGCGCAGAAATGTATAATGACATATGGGTTTTTAAGAGAAGTTCATATCAATATTTGATATACCTGATGCAGTTTGGAATAAAAAAGTATCTGAAAAAATTCACAGTGTTGATGAAGGTGAAGAAACGCATTTTTGGACTCCTTTCAAAGAAAGAGAGAATCGCTTATGATTAGAGCATTTTCGATCACAACTGAGAGCGATTTCTTCCATCTGAGAGACAAGTGGAACAAGCTTATCGAATCGAGCAATGTAGTGGAAATCACGCTCACATGGGAATGGTTGTTTACTTGGTGGAGCGTATTCAAGGACGAAAGACAGCTCTTGCTTATAACGGTATATGACGATGAAGAACTTATTGCAATTGCTCCCTTCTTGAAACGGAAAGTGAGATACTTCGGATGCGTGCCTTTCTGGAGGATTGAATTGTTAGGTACAGGGGAAGACGAAAAGGATGAAATATGCTCTGATTATCTGGATCTCATTGTAAAGGAGGGGAAGGAATCTGGGGCGATAGAGGCGATCTTCACTTTTTTGACGAACAGACCGCGTGATTGGGATGAAATAATATTCGCAGATACTATCGAAACATCGCCAAATATTAATGGGTTGATGGAACGTTTCCGAAACGCGAGCTATATGGTAGACAGCTCACAGAAGATTCCCTGCCCCTATATTAGTTTGCCAGGGAAACAGGAAGATCTCATAAAAAAAGTCAAGACTCGATTCAATAGGCAAAAACGACTAATTGAACAAGAAGGTACGATTGAGTATTCGCTTGTTACGCAAAAGGATGAATTCGATGACGTGTTCAACAGAATGGTCGCATTACATCAAAGGAGATGGGTCAGCAAAGGAAAGAGCGGATGTTTTGTAAGCAGCAGGTTCATCGACTTTCACAAAAGAATTTCAGCTCTTTTATGTCCTCTGAAGAGGATCAAGCTCTTTTTCTTAAAAGTCAACGGCAAGGACATTGCGACTCTATACTGTTTTGCCTTTAAGAATAAAGTATACGGATACCTATCGGGACTGGAAATGAGCTTTAAAAAGACGCTGAGCCCAGGTTTTGTACTTCTCGCGTACTGTCTGCAGGATGCCATATCCTCAGGCAAGACAACATTCGACTTCTTCAAGGGAAGACATGGTTCATATAAATATGATTGGACAGATAAGGAGCGATTCGTGATAACTTACCGTATATCACAGAGTAGTTCGATAAAACATAAGGTTCGCGAATACGTGGAGAATGGCGAAGCCGTTGCAAAATTGTTACTGCTGGGGAAGAAGACATATGCTTTGCAAGCAAGAACTTAGTGCAAACATTCTTGGATTAAGCGGTGCCGTGGATGTAGCGGTATATTTGCGTAGAGGATGTAATGTCCAATGGTTGACGATACTCGCATATCATCGAGTTCTTGACTATCCATCGGAAGAAAAATTTAATTTTGATGATGGCGTAATAAGCACCAATCCCCGAACCTTTGAAAAGCAGGTAAGGTACTGTAAGAAAAATTTCAATATCAGCACATTCGCATTGTTAAAAAATTACGTCGAAACAAATAGACGCGTGCCACCGCGTTCATTAATAATCACGTTTGATGACGGATATCGGGATAATTTTACTCAAGTATTCCCCATCCTAAAAAAATATGGTATCCCGGTGACAATATTTCTTACTGTCGATTGCATAGGTAAAGATGAGCTGTTCTGGTGGGACAAGGTTGCTTTATATGTGAAGAATTACGGAAAAGACAAGCTTGACATCGTGATAGGGAATAGAACTTATGGATATAATTTATCTACTTCAACACAGCGCCAAAGCGCGGTGAGAGAGCTGCTTCGTTTGCTTAAGATGGCCCCTGATAATGAAAGGTTAAGGGCCATAGAGACGATCGATCATGATTTTCAAAATACAATCCCGCCTCAAAAAATTGAAAGACAAATATTGAATTGGGATGAAGTTGTGGAAATGTCTGCGGGGGGAATAGAATTCGGGTCCCACTCTATGACCCATCCCATGCTATCACAACTCGAAAATATCGAGATGGTCAAGCATGAAGTGATAAAGTCTAAACAGATACTGGAAAACCACTTAAATAAAGAGGTCACTACATTTTCATATCCTATTGGAGGGAAGAATTCCTATAATATAAAAATTCAGAATATGCTGAAAGAGGCTGGTTATTCATTTGCGGTTAATTATGTTCATGGGATCAATCGCATCGTTGGACAGTTCAACGGGTATGAACTCAACAGGCTCGATATGGATAAAGAGTCTTTTAGAGGGTTTAAAGCAAAACTTGGTTTCCCGGAATTCTTCAAAAGGTAATAATATGTACTCCCATATTTACAGAAATATCCTATTTCCCTTTTATGAGACAGTTCTCAAGGGCCGCAATACGCTTAAGTATGCAGACTACCTTGAGCGCTCGCAGTGGCATTCGCAGAAGAAGCTCAAGGAGATACAGTGGGAGAGTCTGCAGATCTTATTAAAGCATGCATACGTCAACGTGCCTTTTTACAGGGAGCGTTTTGAGCGGCTGGGCATATATCCTCATGATATCAAAAGTCCCGAGGACATGAACAGGCTCCCATTCCTGACAAAACAGGACATCAGGGATAATCAAGAGAAGCTCGTCGCGAGTAACTATAGAAACAAGAAGATATATGCGACCGCGACCGGAGGCTCGACAGGCGCACCAGTGCACATCAAACTCGACCACCGCAACTATGAGTGGAGGCAGGCGGCAACGAAAAGGGTCTATAGGTGGGCTGATTATCATGATGGCGACAAGGCCGCTTTCATCTGGGGAAGCAGTGTGGGCAAGAAAAGCTTGAGGGAACGCCTTAAGCACGACGTCGACGAGTGGTTCAAACGCCACAGGATATACAACTCGTTCCATTTCACCAAAGAGATGCTACCGCATTACCTGAGGGAAATAAACGCCTACAGGCCCAAGATCATAGTCGCATACACCACTCCTCTTTATAACCTCGCGAAGTTTGCCAGAGAGAACGGAAGACGAGTGTGGTCACCCAAGGCAATAATAATCGGGGCGGAAAAACTCTTCCCGTACCAGCGGGAAACCATCGAAGACGTCTTCTCGTGCCAGGTCTTTGAGACATATGGGTGCCGCGAAGTCACCTCGATCGCGGGTGAGTGCGAAGTACACGACGGCATGCACATCAATATGGAAAATATCTATCTGGAGGTAGTGAGAGGTAGTAAGACCGCAGTTGCAGGGGAGGCCGGCGAAATCGTGCTCACCGACCTTACGAATTACTGCATGCCCTTGATACGGTATAAGAATGAGGATATCGGAGCTCTGTACGAAAGGAAATGTGCATGTGGCAGGGGCCTCATGCTTCTCGAGAAAGTGCATGGAAGGATCCTCGACACGATCCAGACGCCAGATGGAAAACTTATCCCCGGAGAGTTTTTCCCTCATCTCATGAAGGAGTTTGAAGAAATAGAGAAGTTCCAGGTGTTCCAAGAGGACCTGGACAAGCTCTGCATTAAGATCATGATGCGAGAAGATATCTCGAAAGAACAGTTTGACTTCATGCAAGGCGAGATTCACAAGGTCATGGGTGATAATGTTGATGTTGATTTTCAGTTCGTCGAGGATATCCCTGTAACTCAGACGGGCAAGTTTAGAGTTGTCCATTCGAATGTGCCAATAGATTTTGGGGAATAGTTCCTTATGAGGACGCAATGCATCCTTTAGTGAGCGTAATTATACCATCTTACAATCGCGCAGAGTATATCGAAGACACTGTACAAAGCGTTTTAGACCAATCATATAAAGAATTAGAAATAATCTTTGTCGATGATGGATCAAATGATACCACAGAAGATATTCTGAAAAAGTACGTCGCGAGGAACCAGCTGACATATATACGACAAGAAAACCAAGGGGTATCGATTGCCAGAAATAGAGGAATTGATCGAGCACAGGGAGAGTACGTCGCTTTCTTGGATGATGACGATATCTGGTATCCCTCAAAACTGGAAAAGCAGGTTGAAATAATGATGAAATATCCAGAATTTGTTATGGTGCATACTGATTGTTCGATCATCGATTCTCGAGGAAGGCTTCTTAGATATTCGGCAAATCCTCATAGACAATCCCATAATGGTTATGTATTTGATGAGTTTTTTCGCAGCTATCGATGTATTCCGCTGACGTCTTCCATGCTCGTAAGGAAAGATGTCTTTCGGAACATCGGGTACTTTGATAAGAATTTGCCGGTAGCTCAAGATTATGATTTCTGCCTTAGGCTTTCATTAGCATATCCGATATATTTTCTGAATCTACCTTTAGTCAAATATCGAATTACACCAGGTAGTGGGTCTCGGAAGAATAAGGCTAAACGAGTCATTGAATGCGAAGGTTTATTAAAAAGATTTATTGCACAACATAGCGAGTACTTTGAACAACATCCGAAGTTGTTAAGGGAAAAATGGGAAAGCTTCAACATCGAAGCAGCGTTTGAACTGTGGAATACAGGTAATTATTCAAGTAGCCACACATATTTTAAGAATGTGTGCCACAAAAACTTAAGAATATGGTGCTATTGTCTAATTTCATCGATTCCTGAGAAAGTATTGAAGCTAATTGCGTTACTGAAACATCGCATTGCAGAAAGAAAAATGGCTGTGTCATGATGCTAACGCGAGAATCATATCGTCATAAAATTCTTTTTCTCCAACCATCGAGTCCGCCGTACATGAACGTGAAGCGGGACTACGCAGGCGGCTATGGTGTGGCTGACCCTTCGAAAAGGACGACGTATGGGCACGATCCCGAATATATTGTACTGCCTTACATGTCGCTCCTCTATTCTACGGCCATCGTAGCCAGGGATGGTTTCGACGTTTCTTTTGTCGATGGGCAGGCCGAAGGCCTTGATGCTTCGAAGTTGATAGCGCGGATAAAAAGTATAAACCCAGGGGTCATCGTGAGCGTGGTCAACCTTCCGTCGATATATGGTGATTTGCGGCTTTTGAAGACGATAAAGGGAGAGTTCCCGGAAACAAAGATCGTTGCCATCGGGACCGTATGCATGCCGCTTTTTCAGGAAATCACAAATTCTGGCGCGGTTGACGTAGTCGTGAGGGGAGACGCGGAGATGGTTTTGCCCGGGCTGCTTCGTAATCTCAGGTCCACGGGGGCTTTATTGGGTGAAGGTTTCGATCTTGTCGACGGAGTGGTTACTAATAAAGAGGTGGCTCGCATCGATGACCTCGATAGTCTGCCGGAGTTCCCATACCACCTCATGAAATTGGACGATTACTGGTACCATGTGTTTGGCAAAGGTGTTAAATACGCGCCCATCTTCGCATCAAGAGGATGTTCATATCGATGTTATTACTGCCCCTACCCCGTTGGCTTCGGAGGTACCATCGTATATCGGGATCCTGTTAAAGTTGTCGATGAGATAGAAAGGCTCTATACGCGCTATGGCGTAAGAGGCATCCTCTTCCGCGACCAGGTCTTCACCATAGATTGGGAGCGCACAGATAAGATATGTAATGAGATAATCAGGAGAGGGTTGAAGATAGAATGGGTGGTCGAAACGCGGCTCGACAGGGTCAATGAGCGCATCTTGAGGAAGATGAAAGAGGCCGGATGCAAACGAATACACTACGGCCTTGAGAGCGGAGACGCAGAGCTCTTTTCCACATTGGGAAAAGACGGCGTGCATGCAAAGATGGAAAAGCTTGTAAAGAATTTTGCTCTCACAGAACAGCTCGGCATAGGCGCTCATATGTTCATCCTGATAGGACTTGAAGGCGAGAGTTGGCAGACCATAAGGAACACGGTCGAAACAATAAAGAGAATCAAGCCGCTCACGCTCCAGGTTGCTATTGTGACGCCGTATCCCGGAACACCGCTCTTTGAAGAGATGAAGGAAAAAGGTCTTCTCCTCACGGAGGACTGGTCGCAGTATACGGGATTTCTGCCGGTGTCTCAGGCGAGGGAATTGTCTGCCTCCGAGCTCATAGAAGCGCGGAATTTTATTGTTGCCGAACACAGGAAAGCAGTGCGGCGTAAGAGATTGATTCATAAACTCCTGCTGGCCGCGCAGTATTGTGCCGATGGGACCCTTATGAAGAGGTTGATGAAGCATATCCCCACCGCGCTGAGACGCGCCACAACGGCGGTAAAGGGCCTTATCTGCAACGTGCTTGTTTATACGGGCGCGGCATATCTCTATAGGGAATATATTAATGTGCGGCATAAGAATCCGGTGAGGATACTGTCTCTGCACAGAGTAATAGACGAACCGTCATTGCGAGCGAAGCGAAGCAATCTGACGGAGACTCGCAATGACGGGTGGTCTATAGTCTATGGTCTGTGGTCTATGGTCTCTCGAAGGGATTGCTTCGTCGGCGCTGACGCGCCTCCTCGCAATGACCATGATGGCCATCTCTCCTTCCCGGAATTTAAGAGGCGAATACTGTATCTAAAACGCCATTACCATTTCGTGAGCATCTCCGATTATCTCGATCAAAGTAGAAGCGGGAGGAGTCTTGGCCGCAACGCGGTCATACTTACGTTCGACGATGGGTTCAAAGACGTCTACACGACCGTCTATCCGTTCCTGAAGAAGGAGAGCGTTCCGTTTACCGTCTTTGTCACCACCGACTTCATCGGAAAAGACGAGATGATGCTCAGCTGGGATGATATTGCGGTCATGGCAAAGAACGCCCTTGTCGAGTGGGGCGCGCACTCTGTGAGTCACGCGGTACTCACGGACCTCGCGCCCGCAGAAGCGGAAAGAGAGGTCGTCTCCTCTAAGAACGAGCTCGAAAAGCGGCTGAACAGGCAGATCGACGTCTTTTGTTATCCTGACGGTAAATTCAACCAGTCAGTCAAGGACCTCCTTGTCCAGCATGGTTTTATTACCGCATGTTCGACAGCACGGGGTCTCAATGGGAAAGGCGGCGATATCCTCGCCCTTAAACGTATCCCCATGACGAGCGAGCCGTTCGAGAGGTTCGTCCTGAGGATGGCGGGGAGGACATGAGAGATATGAAACACATTCTGCACCTTGTCCAGAGCCTCGATATAAGCGGAAGGAGCAAAGTCATCTACGACCTCTGCCGCAAGCTAACGCAGGACGGATTCGAGCCGCTCATCGTCTCTCTCACGTCCAACCGCAGGTTTCTCGAGCACTACAATAATGTGCGGTGCGTCTGTCTCGACAAGAAGGAAGGGTTACACCTCTCTATAATATGGAAACTGCGCGGTATCGTTAAACACCATAATGTGCAAATCCTCCATACGCACGGCAGGGGCGCCCTCCCTTACGGGCTCATCCTGAAAGGTCTCGGGTCAGTCAAGTCGGTTATCCACACAGTCCACAGGGCCGATGGCGATGCCTTCACCGGGAATTGGTTCGTCAAGCGGCTGATCGCGCATTACGTGGATAGGGTCGTGGTCGTTTCGGGATCCGCAAGAGAGCGCTTTGCCGCACATTATGATTATCCTCTGTCCAAGATCGATATCGTACATAACGGAATAGAAGTCGCGGATGCGGTAGAGAGGGTCGCAAAGGAAACGCCGGGGAGACTTGTCCTCGGCACGGTCGCGAACCTCTCCTATGATAAGGACTTCACGACGTTACTGAGCGCCTTCCAGAAGATCGCGGTTATCAACCCTGAAGCAGAGCTTGTGGTGGTAGGCGACGGTCCTCGCGCAGGCGAGATCCAGAAGCTCTCGTATGGCCTGGGCCTATCACGGAAGGTAAAGTTTCTCGGATTCCGCACTGATGTGCCGGATATCCTCTCGACCTTCGACATTTTTGTCCTCTCAAGCCATACCGAAGGGTTCGGAATGTCTATCCTCGAAGCGATGGCGGCGCAGGTGCCTGTTATCGCGAGCAATGTGGGAGGCATCAAAGAGGTCATCGAAGACGGTATCTCTGGCAAGTTATTCGAGTACGGTGACAGCGAGGGGTTAAAAGACGCGGTCTTAGCGCTATCGGGCGATGAAAAGAAACGAAATACGCTTGTGGAAAACGGATATGAACGGGTCAAAACCACTTTTTCGGTCGAGAAGATGGTTGGCGGATATAAGAAGCTGTATTCGGAGCTCAGCGCGCGATGAAGATAATGCATATGGTTTTAAATCTGAAGATCGGAGGGCTCGAGAATCTCGTGCTCGACATGGCGCGCAGCCAGTCAAAAGATGAAAACGAGGTCATTATTTGTTCGTTAGAGCCGCATCGGACTTTTACCCGTGAAATAGGAGATGAGAGCTTCAGAGTCGTTTGCATGGAGAGAAAACATGGCAAGGACCTCAAGTTGCTTTGGAACCTCCGGGCGCTTTTAAAAGATGAGAAGCCGGATGTTGTCCACACACATAACAGGGTCCCTCTCGTATATGGAACGCTTAGCGCGCGATTATCAGGCATTAAAGGAGTTATGAATACGAGGCATGGCGAAGAATACCTTAAGAGGCCCGCCTTTATCTGGAATTCGAACGACTTTGTAGTAACAATATCGCAATCGGCAAAGACGAACCTATTGCATTGCAATCGCATCCGCCTCGATAAAGTAAGGACTATCTATAACGGAATTAACACAGGCCGGTACAAAAACGTCATAAAGACGTACGGGGGAAAAAGGGGAAAGCATATCGTCGGCACCGTGTGCCGGCTCGATGACTATAAAGATATACCAACGCTCATCATGAGCTATGAACGCATCATCTCCATGTTCCCGGTTGCAGAGTTATGGATCGTGGGCGATGGCCCTCAGAGGGAGAACCTCGCGCAGTTGGTGAATTCGAGGAAACTGCAATCAAAGGTAAAATTTCTTGGTTGGCGGAATGATATAGGCGAGATAAATAGAGACATAGATGTATTTGTATTGCCTTCTCTGACCGAGGGCGTCTCCATCGCGCTCCTTGAGGCGATGACGTGCGGGTGTCCTGTTGTCGCGACGAATGTCGGGGGCAACCCCGAGGTCGTCGTCGATGGTGTAACAGGCTTCCTTGTGCCTCCGAAAGACCCTGTGCGGATGGCGGATGCCGTCGGGAGGATCCTCAGCGACCCGAAATTGGCGCAGGAGATGGGTGAGGCGGGCAGGAGGCGCGTCGAGGAGAAGTTCTCGCTCGACAGGATGGTTGCGGAGTACGATGAGCTGTATAGGGAGTGCCTCACGAAAAAAGGGATTGCTTCGTCGTCCCCTTCGGGGACTCCTCGCAATGACAAATTCGCAATACGCAATACTCAATACGCAATACGAAAAAGTCTATAGTCTACGGTCTATGGTCTAAATGATGAAGATACTGGTAATAACAAACCTATTTCCGAATAGCATCGAGCCGACGAGGGGCGTCTTCAACCTCCAGCAACTCAAGGCACTCGCGGATACCGGTGTCGAAGCGGAGGTCATAGCGCCTGTACCGTGGTTCCCAGGGGTCGCCATACGCAAGAAGTGGTTTGAGTTTTCCCAAATACCGCAGGAGGAGACGATATCAGGATTTAGGGTATATCATCCGAGATACATAGTGATCCCCGGCATCTTAAGGTCATTGTATGGGCTATTTTTCTTTCTCGGTATTGTGCGGAAAGTGAAAGAGCTCCAAAAACAGTTCCGGTTCGACTGCATCTTCGCCACGTGGGCGTATCCGGACGGGTTCGCGTCTGCGCTGGTGGCGCGTCTCCTCGGCGTGCCGCTCGTCACCAAGGTGCACGGAAGCGATATTAACGTGTATACGAAGTATTTCGTAAGAAGGCAGATGATACGGTACGGTCTCGGCTCGAGCACCAGGGTGATTGTCGTGACCGAAAGCCTTCGTCAGGCAATTAACGCCCTTGGGATACCGGACGAGAAGGTCTGCGTGATACGTAATGGCGTAGATAGCGAAAAGTTCACACCTCAAGACAGGATGCGATGCCGGTCACAGCTGAGCCTCGGCACTGAAGGCAAGATAATCACCTATATAGGCAACCTCGTTCCTATAAAGGGCGCGGACTTCTTGTTGGAGGCGATGGGCATCCTGACGAGAGAAAAAAATGATGTTTCACTCGTCATCGTCGGCGACGGCGATGAGAGGACTCGCTTACAGGAGCGTGCGAAGGAATTGGAGATAGATAAGAAGGTCCTCTTCGCCGGCAGAAAGGCCCACGAGGAGATACCTCTATGGCTGAATGCAGCCGACGTGTTATGCCTTCCGAGCGTGGATGAGGGATGTCCCAACGTCATATTGGAGGCGCTCGCGTGCGGAAAGCCGGTTGTCGCAAGCGATGTCGGCGGGGTGCGTGAGTTGGCCAGCTCCGACGATATCGGGCTTTTGGCGAGACCAAAGGACCCGGCACATTTGGCGTGCATGCTCGGACAGGCATTGGAAAAGATTTGGGACCCCGAGAAGATACGGCAAGAGTCCCTGAAATTCAACTGGAAGGAGAACGCGAGGCGCCTGAGAGAAGCGTTAGATGGCGCGACTTCATCTTATCACGGGGCGGCGAAGGCCACGTTCAAGAGCCGGCTCAAACCCGTCCTTGCCAGGGTCGTTCCAAACAGGATGATCGTGTGGCGCGGACGGCACCACAGGGGGATCGCGCTCACGTTCGATGACGGCCCCAATCCGCAGATCACCCCGCATATCCTCGAGATATTGAAGGAGAAGAAGGTAAAGGCGACCTTCTTTCTCATCGGGAAAGAGATCGAGAGACATAAAGAACTGGCCGAGAGGATCGCCGTCGAGGGGCATTGCGTGGGGATGCACTCATATACCCACCGCGGATTCGGGAGGATGGATCTCGAGAGGCGGCAGGATGAGATAGCGAGAACGCGAGAGAGCCTGAGGCACGTGATGAGGACCGAGAGCAGCCTCTTTCGCCCGCCGCAGGGGTCGCTCACGTTCTCCCAAATTCTCTACTGCCTGAAGAAGAGGATCACCACGGTCTTGTGGTCGATCGACAGCAGGGACGTCGACTGCAGGAGCGTTCAGCACATACTCGATAACACCATCGGCAACGGGATAAAGAATGGTGACATAGTCCTCCTCCACGATGACAACGAATTCACATTGAAGGCCCTGCCGATGATCATCGATTACCTAAAAAAGAGAGATTTTGAATTTGTTACCGTCGAAGAGGTGCTACGATGAAGATACTCTACCACCACAGGACTCAAGGGCGGGGTGCCGAGGGCGTCCACATCCGGGGCATAGTCGAGGCATTCAGGCGCTTGGGCCATGAGGTAGTGGTTGTCTCTCCCCCGGGAATCGACCCGTTCAGGACAACGGAGAATGGCTCGAACGGCGCTCATTCCAACGGGAAACCTTCACGTCTCGGCCGTCTGTGGAGATGGCTTGGAAAGCATCTGCCTGAAGTTCTCTTCGAGATGCTCGAGCTCGGTTACAACCTCGTGGCGTACAGGAATATGGCGCGGCTCGTCAAAAACGGGCAATTCGACTTCATGTACGAGAGGTACGCGCTCAATACGTTCGCAGGGCTATGGATCTCGAAAAAATACCGTATCCCTCTTATCCTCGAGGTAAATGACGCATCATGCATCGAGAGGGTACGGAAGCTTAAAGTGAGGGCTGTTGCCAAGTTCGTTGAGGGGATCATATTTAAGGGCGCGCATTCCATCGTAACCATCTCGAGTTACTTCAAGAAGATCATCATCGACGAAGGGATAGACCCTGCGAAGGTATATGTACTTTCTAATGCCGTCGACGGTACCACATTTGACACGATGTCGAAGCCGCGCGCTCCTCTAAAGGAGAAGTACGCGTTCGCAGGGAAGACCGTTATCGGTTACGTCGGCGCCTTTGTCCGCTGGCACGGGGTCGATCTCCTTCTCGAGTCGTTTAGGGACCTTTTCAGGAAGAACAAGGACCTCCGCCTCCTCCTCGTCGGCGACGGCGTCACCTTCGGGATGACAAAAGATTTTGCCAGGGCTCATGGCCTCGACAGCTGCATTATAATGCCCGGGCGGGTGGAGCACGATGAAGTCTCCTCGTACATCGACGATATGGATATATGCGTGATCCCCGACTCGAACGAATACGGTTCTCCCATGAAACTCTTCGAGTACATGGCGCGCGGGAAGCCCGTGGTGGCTCCGCGGCTCCTGCCCATGGTCGACGTCATCAAGAACGGAGAGAACGGCATCCTCTTTGAGCCGAAGGATAAGGGTGAGCTCAATAAGGCGCTCGGCGTCCTCATAAGCGACACCAGGACGAGGAACAAGGTCGGCGAGTCCGCGAAGAACACTATCTTCGAGAACCACACGTGGACGAAGAACGCGGAGAAGGTGCTCGAGATCGTAGGTAATGGAGCGCAAGATTAGCTATGTTTGTCAACAGTCCACAGTCGACAGTCTATTGTCTATGGTCTATAGTCTATGGTCTTCGGTCTACGATAGGGATTGATTAAGGGAAAATGCATAAAAATACACACATCTGGTTACCAAGCTACATCGGTTCGCGCCTGAGGCGGACGAGCGGTCGCGTTCAAAAACCCGTCCACGTCATCTTCTGCCTCGTGGATCACTTTGAGCCGAAATGGAATAAGCCAAGCTTAGATATAGAGCGCAGACGGATAGATGCATGGGTCGAGAAATATCCGAAGCTGGCGCTGCGTCATAGGGATTCTGATGGGCAAAGTCCATGTCATACCTTTTTTTATCCTGAAGAGGAGTATGAAAAAGAGCATATCGATAATCTGAGTTCCCTTTGCCGTTGGGGTTTCGGAGAAATTGAGATACACTTACACCACGATAATGATACCGCAGAAGGTTTGAGGCAAAAGATAGAAGGTTTTAAGAAGAAATTGCTGCGGCACAACCTTCTCTCAAGAGATGAGTTCGGCAACGTGAGGTATGGTTTCATCCACGGGAACTGGTCTTTGGATAACTCGAGAAGCGACGGGAGATGGTGCGGCGTCAACAATGAGCTCGAGGTCTTAAGGGATACAGGGTGTTATGCCGATTTTACCCTACCCTCCGCGCCTTCGGACACCCAGACCAGGAAAATAAACAGCATCTATTATGCGAAGGATACGCCAGCACCCAAATCTCACGATACGGGGATTGACGTAGAAGTCGGTAAAATGCCATACGGGGACCTGATGCTCATTCAGGGGCCTCTCGCATTGAATTGGCGCAGGCGCAAATTCGGGCTTATCCCTAAACTTGAGAATAGCGGGATAACGTCCGATAACCCGCCTACAGAGGATCACGTAGATCTATGGATCGATCAGGCCATCGGAGTGAAAAGAAGGCCTGAGTGGATATTTGTCAAAGTCTATACGCACGGGGCAAAAGATGAGCATACAAAAGACGAGTACTTTAAACAGCTTGATCTTATGTTCGGTTATCTGGAGGAAAAGTACAACGACGGGAGCGATTACAGGCTCCATTATGCGACAGCACGGGAGATGTACAACATCGTGAAGGCGGCTGAGGCGGGGGAGGCGGGCAACCCCGGTGAATATCGGGACTACGTGTTGCGGTCGAATATTTGCGACGGTGTACCGCAGAGTTTAGCGTATAGCGGTTAGTTTCGTATTGTGTATATCGTATTGCGTATTGCGTTTTCGTATTGAGTATAGATTGCTTCGGCACTTCGTGCCTCGCAATGACAGGGGATATATGAAGAAAACTTTTCTTATAATTGCATTTCTGGCGCTTTCGACGTTAGCCGCAACATACGCATTCACGCGAGCTGCCCCGGCACATCCGGTACCAAGCGGGGCTTTGATGCTCTCGGACTTCGAGGATATCAAGGCATGGGATATATCGCCTGAGGAAAACTTCCCCCTCGGCCTCTCCAAGGAATACGTGACGGAAGGCGCTTACTCGCTGAAGGCTGTCTACCCGCCATCGGGCTACCCCAGCATTAATACAAAAAAGTTGAAACATGACTGGAAAGGGTACGACCTATTCTCTTTCGACGTCTATAACCCGCAGAACTCTGAGCTCAGTTTCGTCGTACGGTTCGACGACAATAAGAAGAGAAGGACGAACATAAATTATCCCCTCAAGCCCGGCTGGAATCATGTGAAGATACCGAGGGACAAGATCGGCCGCAGCATCAATGCCGATAGCATCTCTCGGATTGTCCTCTTCCTCAATAGCCCCAGGGATCCCATCACGCTCTATTTCGACAACATGAAGCTGGAGAAGACCCCGCCCGCAGCCGCGCCCAGACCTGAGCCGAGGCCTGCGATGAAGGAGGAGTTCGAACCTCTTGTTGTGCAAAACCTGCTTCCGCAGAAAGGCATCGTGCGCGTCCAGGTGGCCAACCTGACTTCTCCCCACAAGGATGCTATCCTTGTCTCAAGCGGCGTCCCTTTTGCTCAGGGGCAACTGCAGTCCGAACAGGACTTCGCGCTCTTTGACACCCAGAAGAATGAGATCCCGATCGCAGCGACGGTCCTCGCGCGATGGTCTCTCGACAATTCGATACGTTCGCTTCTGGTCCAGTTTTCTCTCGAGGTCGAGCACAAATATAAACCCGCCTTCATACGGTGGGGTACGCCAAGAAGCACGCAGGATCTCCTTCCCACTAAGGTCGCCTGGGGCGTGCCCGAAGGCATCGTGCTCCTTCCTGCCGAATGGCTGTGCCTCACTCATGTCACAGGAGAGCAGGTACCCGTCGGGAAACACCCGTTCCCCGCGTACGATGAGAAGATGGCGGCGAATTTTCAGAGACTGAAAGACGTGGCTTGGACAGGGGACGTCGTCAAAGACAGTTATTACGACACCGTACACGTCTTCTACCAGATCTACGCGAGAACCGGCGACGCGGAGTGCTTCACGGCCGCCCGGAGAGAGACGCTCCACTATCGCGAGGGTATCATCATGGAGGGGTCGAATAAGGGGCGCCATTCACAACAGGAGAAGGCGCGCTATATCTACGTCCAGGGGATGGTTGACGACTACCTGTTCACGGGAGACCCGAAGTCGCTTGAGGTCGCCGGTTATATGGCCGAGTATCTCAAGAATAGTTTCAAACCATCTCAGGCCTTCTTCCCAAGAAATGGCGAGCATTTTTGGACAGAGAGGGAAGCAGCATTTCCGTTCATAGGCGTCCTCACATACTATGAACTCACAGGAAAAAAGGAATATCTCGAATATGCGAAAGAGATAATGCATAACCTCTACAGAACACAGAACGAGTGGCCCGAGAGGGGCGGGTTTATCCATAACCTCTACTCCCACGATCCAGAGGAAGGGGCGGAGCGCGACGAGTACGGCGGGTCGCCGTTCATGACAGGGCTCCTCCTCGAGGGGATCGTGAAGTACCATGAACTCACGGGAAGCACGATCGCGAAGGACTCGATATTCAGGGCCCTCGACTGGCTCATGCGAGAGTGTGTTGCCGATGACGGGAAGAGTTTCGTCTATACGACGTGCCGGAAGAACGCAGGAGAAGGCCACCCCGACCTTGACCTCCTCATCGCGCATGCATTCGGGTATGGATACAGGATAAGCGGATATGCTAGGACCGACTATCTCGACGTCGGGACAAAGGTCTTCGAAGAAGGCACGACGAACGGATATGTGGGAGACAGGAAGCACTTCAACCAGGATTACCGCTCAAGCGGTCATTTCCTCGCGTATATCGCGCGCGCGGAATGACAAGTTCGCAATACGCAATACTCAATACGCAATACGAAAAAGTCTATGGTCTGTAGTCTATAGTCTTACACACGAGGATTACATGAGTGAACGACGGATGTCGATAATGAAATTCGCAGTGAGTTTTGCGCTTCTACTCATCGCGTATATTCCGACTTTTGTCTGGATGGTGCGGCGGTGGACTGAGGCAGAATCGTACTACGGCCACGGGTTCTTCATCCCGCTGGTTTCGCTATTTATCGTTTGGCAGAGAAAGGACCTTTTAAAGAAAGTGACGCTATCAAGTGAATTCTCAGGATTGTTTTTTGTAACGGTTGCGCTAGTGACACATATAATATGCTCGGCGCTCAAGGTCTATTTCGTCTCCGGCCTTTCTTTTGTGTGCGCACTCTTCGGCCTCATCCTATTTTTCTTAGGAAAAGAGTTGGCCCGCCGGATGATATTTCCCGTTTTTTTCTTATTGGCAATGGTTCCGCTTCCCCTTGTGATAATAGGGAACCTCACGGTCAAACTCAAACTATTTGTTGCGCAGGTCGCGACTATTATCCTCAACCACATCGGTTTTCCATCGGTGAGAGACGGGAGCGTGATAAGGATGCCGAATTCATTTATCGCGATAGAAGCGCCCTGCAGCGGTTTGCGCTCACTCATTTCACTCCTGACCCTTGGGCTTCTCTTTTCATGTGTCAGCAAGATGTCGTATCCGAAGAAGAGCGTGCTCTTTTTGTCGTCGGCCCCGATCGCACTCGCGTCAAATGTCATGAGGATCATATTGGTTGCGGTGGTCAACGACCTTTACGGAGAAAAGGTCGCGATGGGTTTCTTTCACGATTTCTCCGGATTTCTTCTCTTCGGGGTCGCCTTCGCGGGGCTCTTCGCGGTGAGCCGTGCACTGGAGAAAGAGAGGAGCGCATGAAACTCAGTAAAAATACCGTCGGATTCGCGGCCATCATTGGGTTGCTTTTATTCACAAGCGCCACCTCTTTAAATCTCTTTTTCAGGCACCGTGCCGAAGACGACTCGCTCGATATCCGTACTTTTCCTTATACGATAGGTAACTGGAAAGGGAAGGACCTTGAGATCACCGAAAGGGAATATGATCTCTTGAAGACGAGGAATATCATCTTCCGTGAATATACGAATGCTGCGCAGGAGAAGGCATACCTCTTCCTCATCTATTCCGATACCGACAGGTCCGTCTTCCATCCGCCTGAAGCGTGCCTGATAGGCGAAGGGGCTACGATAGTTCAAAAGACGACCGATACGGTCGGCTCTAAGGACAAGGCCTTTTTCGCGAACCGCTTATCCATAGAAAAAGATAATCAAAATCAAATAATCCTTTATTCTTATAAAGTCGGCAAACTCTATACGGAAAATTTCTATCTGCAGCAGCTCTATTTTGTACTCAGTCAGCTCTTCGGGAAAGAGGGCGGCGGCGCAACGATACGCGTGTCAACGCCCTTTGGGAATAACAAAGAAGCATCCCTTGATACGTTAAAGAGTT
Organism: uncultured Planctomycetia bacterium; assembly: GCA_964354545.1. Classification (GTDB taxonomy): domain Bacteria; phylum Omnitrophota; class Gorgyraeia; order 2-01-FULL-45-10; family JAHFGN01; genus CAYHAE01. Next base: position 8,677 of record CAYHAE010000011.1, on the reverse strand, counting down.
TCATGAAGGAAACGGTCATCGCCCTCGAGAAACTCGCGCAGTAAATCCCCGTCTAAATTTCCACGCCTATTAGATTGCTTCACTCGCCCTTCGGGCTCGTTCGCAATGACAGGTCTATGGTCTCTGGTCTACGGTCTATAGTCTATAGTTTATAGTCTATGGTCTATAGTCTCTGGTCTATGGTCTCTGGTCTTTGCTCTGACGACTGTCCATCAAATTCAACACCTGCCGTAATGCTGTCCAAAATTTCCCCTTCGTCAATCAATGACTGTCATAGTTCTTCATAGACGGTCATCAGCGGCGTTTATTTGATTGCCGTAACACTTTCATAATAAATTAGTTATGACTCGACATTTTCGAGAAAATTTTCAAAGAATCATGAGCTGGAACGGTCCTTGCTATTACTATATATGAGAAAAGAGGTGCCAGATGAAGAAGATGATACAGGCTTTCATGGAAGTAGTAAGCGCTATTAAAAAAGAGATAGAGATCTATCGGATAATTCGAATAGCAGCGCGATATAGGAGGGCGTAACAAGCAGTGAAGCGTAGAGTGAATTTTATTTTAAAGCGTACACAGAGGATCGCCGGTCTGATCTTCTGCATTTTTATTTTATCCCAGTTATCGTCCGCTCTTGCAAGCACGGAATCATACCCGCATGCTCCCGAGCCAAGCACTATCGCTCTCTTCTCCACAGGACTCGTCGGCGGCATAGTCCAGTTTGCCCGCAGGCGTTTTCATGAGTTCAAGAGGTGCTTTGACATCATCGCGAGCGCCCTCGGCCTTGTGGCGGCAGCTCCGTTCATCGCGCTTACCGCGGTCGTTATTAAAGTCGTATCTCCCGGGCCCATATTATTCAAACAGGCAAGAGTGGGGGCGGGCGGGCAGATATTCGATATTTATAAACTGAGAACGATGAAGGTAGACGCGGAAAAAGAAACAGGTCCTGTATGGGCAAAAGAGAACGACCCTCGATTAATTAAGTTCGGGAAGGCGATACGCAAGGCGCATCTGGACGAATTGCCTCAATTGTACAATGTCTTGAAGGGGAATATGAGCATTGTCGGCCCGAGGCCCGAGAGGCCCGTTTTCGTTGAGAAATTAAGCTGTGAGATCAAGGACTATAGAAAGAGGTACAACGTAAAACCGGGAATAACGGGCCTTGCGCAGGTGTGGCACAAATATGACGAAACGATACAGGATGTAAAGAAGAAGATAAAGTATGACCTTCTCTATATACGGAAGATGTGTCTTTTGGTGGATTTACGGATTCTCTTCCGCACTATACTCGTTGCCACGACAGGAAAAGGCGCAAGATAAAGGAGGCATTGAATGAAAGAAAGCAAGATCAGTATCGTGTTGATAACGTTCTTATTTGTATTTCTCTTGATTCCTGTGAAAGCGTATGCCTCGATCACGATAGATGGCTACCTCAACGCAGACTGGGGCGTGACGCCCGGGTCATATGGGTCTTCTGATTGGACCCCGAATGCCGGCATACTGTCCAAGGTCGAGGATCAGATCGCAGATAAACTTACTCCGGGATATGGCGGTCAGAAATTTGACGCCGAAGCACTCTATTGGACATGGCAAGAAGATAAGATATATATTGCTATTGTTACCGGGATGCAGCCTGCGGGGTGGCCGGGAGGCACTCCAGGCGATATATATATCAATTTCGGACCAGGCAGGACATATGGCATAAAGACAACGGGAGCTAACGCAGGGCATCTTTATCGAAATCCAACATGGAATGGGAGCGGCAACTGGAGCGGGAGCACAGACCCCACTACTATAAAAAATGGGGGTACAGATTTAGGTTTAATAGATTTTAAATATCTCTACACCTATCCCACTGGCGCGCACTATGTCATGGAGATGGCTATTCCGGATGCCGGGTATTTTGGTTACGATGACGACTTTGGCGGCACAATTCACTGGACGCAGACATGCGGTAATGATGCTATAGATCTTACCATACCTGCAACCCCTGAGCCGGCGACTCTGGCGCTCTTTGGACTTGGGCTTGCGGGGTTGGCGGGGCGTAGGATACGAAGGACGAAGGACGACTCGGTAGGTCACCAGGTCACCACGTCACAAGGTCACCAGTAAAATGAAGAAATTCATAGCAGTGCTTGGCTTGACTTTCATTCTTTGCGCAAGTGCGCCTGTCGCGTTTGCGACTCCTACTCTTGGAGTTGCGACAGATACAGGGGTTTATGCGTATACAGGCGGTACGTCTCCGACAGATGAATATATTAAATATTTTGCGAGCAGCATCGTGCCGGCAATCGGCAGTCTGGAGGGATTTGTCCTGGGTTCAAGCGGCTCCCAACTCACGGTCTTCACGCGGTACGATCCCTCGCTCACGCAGGTCTATCTTTTGGCAGATACCGCGGGGAACAACCTACCGATGACTTTTGGAGGACAGAACCTTACCCTGGATAATGGCTCGTTTATCACAGGCAAAGCGGGCGGGTACCAGGCCACTCCCTATTCCTATCTCTCATTGCCGAATTCAGGATGGGCAACGCATACATTTGGAAATACATTATATTACCTCTATTCAGCGCCTATTACCTATACAGATGAATGGAGCCCCGGCTATTACTTTTTCTCTGCTGCTGAGACGAATGGGAGCACGGGACTACTTTTTTCAGGCTCCGGCCAGAAGGATGATTTTTCACCCAAGACGACAAGCGCAGGAGGCAGCCCGACTCCCGAGCCGGCGACCATGGCGCTCTTTGGGGCGGGAGGTCTCGGCCTCGGTTTTTTGAAAAGACGAAACAAGGCATCTCGCGTATAGCGAATAGTTGTTCGCAATACGCAATACGCAATACGCAATACGCAATACGCAATACGCAATACGAAATACGCCATACGTTTTATTTGTAAAATCAAAAAACGAAAGGAGGTGAAAGATTTGAAGAAACTGTTAGTAGTAGCTCTACTCGCAGGAGTGGTGCTGGCAGTTGGATTAGCAAATCAGGCGTTCGCGGCGGTGTCGCTTAACCCAGGCGATAACGTAGTTTCAGTTGCTGACTCGATACCCGCAAGCACTCTTTGGGCTTCTTTGACTATACCTTTTGATCTTACATCAGGTTCAGGTAATAAAATCAAGGGTACGTTGTATGAAGAGGTTCGAAGAGAAACCGGTACTAACCAACTTATATTTGTATATAAGGTGGATAATACAGGTAGCGGAGTCGCGTATGATTCGTTTGGAAGAGTAACAGCGACTAGCTTTACTGGTTTTACGACAGACGTCGCGTACGAATCAGCGTCATCAATACCGGATCATTTCACCAGGTCTACCAATGGATCAGTCGTTGGTTTTATCTATGGCAATGGCATCCCAACAGGTGGAGACAGCGTCAAAATGTGGATCAAAACCAATGCCTATCTCTATGGTCCAGGTGGAACTTCCATCATCAATGGCGTGACAGCTGATTTGAATACCTACGGCCCGAAGCCAGGTACTCCTGAGCCGTCAAGCATGGTCCTATTAGGCCTCGGCTTGGTGGGAATGTGCGGTAGAGCATTAAGAAAAAAGTTCACAGCATAGCTCTTTTCCTTTATTATAAATAAAGGTAAGGGTTTTGCTTGAACCCGATCGGGGGAGAGCACAAAGCCTGCGCAATGCAGAGCTTTGTGTTCTCCCATAGTACCGAAGTGTGTCCGCAAAATAAAAAGTTTAAACACGCTTGGCACAAGGCGGGGGTGTATTCAAAATATATAGTAGCACCTAATCTCTTTATAATTACATGACTAAACAAAAGTACAATTTCTGGAGGAATGCGCTCTCGTCCGTCGAGCTGATCAAGACAAAACCCATCATTCTCCTTCCTTTCATCCTCATCGCGTTCTTCCAATTCCTCGCGTTAGAGATAATTTATTTCTCCATACGGAAGCCGCTTGTGATCGTTTTGGGGCCGGTCATAAAGAAATTTTTTGGCGAGAATTTCCTCCGCTACCCCGGCAACCTCCTTTTCCTTCCGAATATGCTGTACTATGCCGAGACAGTTATCTACGCATGTCTCGGGATAGCGCTCACGGCCGTCACCGCCAACATAATAAAAAACCTCAAAGAAGGACTGCCTGTCAAGGCAGGACCCCTTGTGAAAAACGCGCTTAGGCGCTACGTCTCATACATCACGTTCGGCATCATCATGGTCGCCCTCATCGTCCTTCTGAAAAAGGCCGACACTTTCGTCTACTCAAAGGCGATGAGGTTTGCATTTAAACACGCGCCCGACGCGGTCATGAAGGTGTATGTGTTCGGGCTCACGGCCTTTTTGTTCTTTTCGAACATTATCCTGCAAATGTTTTTTATATTTGTGATCCCCCTCATGGTAGTCCGGAAGAGATCGCTTCTCCGGGCTTTGGGACAAAGCGTGTACGCAGGCATCCGCAATTTTTTCGGAGTGTTTTCTCTAGTTTTTGTCGTGTATCTTGTTTATTTCCCCATCACGCTCTTAAAAGCAGGCTCTCTTATACTTGTCGACAGGACGTTTCCCGAGATCAGCCTCATTGTGGCGGTGGCAGGAGTTGTCCTCGCGTTATTCATCGATGGTCTTGTAACGGTGTGCGCGACACAGTACGTGCTTGACACGGAGAGTCCGGAGAGCGCTTCATGAAGAAGACGGTCATAGTCCTCATATCGATACTCGCCGCAGTGTGGCTGGTCCTCGCCGTACTCGGTTCCGGCGGAGAGTATGCCGCGGAGCGGCTGCTCTATCGCGCCTCTCAGGTGTCGAAGAAGATCGCGGCAAACCCCGACGTGGTCCCGCCCGCGATGGCCGCGTCAGTCGAAAAAGATCTGCGCATGGTAGTAGAGAAATATCCGGGGACAAAAACGGCACGCGCGGCGCATCTCGCCTTAGCGGGATTCTATGCGTATCAAAAGAAATACGACAATGCCCTTACTCTCCTGGATAAGACCATCTCGGCATATGGTCAGGATAAGGCGATCGTGAGCGAGTCGCTGTTTCTCAAAGGGAATACGTATGAGCGGCAGGGACAGTGGGATAAGGCGCTCGAGGAATATACGATGCTGCAGAGCAAATACGCGGATACGCCGCTCGGGCTTCAGGTCCCTCTTTACATCGCGAATTACTACACAAAGAACGGAAAAGACGCCGAGGCGGACAGCACGTACAATGAGGCCGTCACCTTCTATGAAAAGATGGGCCAGGCCCTCGGTGACGTAACGCTCAAGTATCTTGCATCGACCTTTCTGGCACAGGCGTATCTTAGTCTCAAGAGATACGAGGACGCGGGGAGGGTGATTGAGGATACGCTCAACCGGTACCCTTCGATACCGACGTATGTCCAGCATCTCCCGAGTGTGGAGCTCGTGTTTGTCAACGCATTGAAGAGACCTGACAAGGCGATAGAGATCTATACGCACGTGAAAGAGAAGACCTCCGACAGCAGGCTGAAGACATTTCTGGACCAGAAGATAGCGGCGCTGCGTGGGGAGCGCGCGGAAGGCGGAACAAAAAAATAATTTTCGCTTGTATAGCAGTTGATTACATGGTACAATCACACACGCATTTTTTTTATTTTTTCCTTGCATACGAAAGGGTGATATGATAAAATCGACCACACTCCAAAATTGCTTGGCCAACCATAAAAAAGGACGCAACTCTCATACCGGGTCCAACCGGTATCGCAGGCTTGCGTGCATGGGAAGAATGTCGGCAAGCATCGTCAATCAGATCTCCTCTCCAATTGATGCGGTCAATCGTTTCATAAATTTAACACTTCAATCGACAGGCGAGAATTCTGTGCATAGAGAGTTTCTCCTGGAATCGAAGCAGGCGATCAGGAAGACATCGGCTCTCCTTAGACGGCTTAATAACTACACAAGAAAGATAGAGCAAGAGATACGTGAAATCGCGACAAGCGGCGAATAGCCCCACCGTCCTCGTATTGAACGACGACAGACTCGTGCGGAAGTCCCTGTACGAAATGCTCTGCCGCCGCGGCTATTCCGTTGACGTATCCTCGTCGCTCGACGAGGCGTTGGCCCATATCGACGAAAATCCGCGCCGTGTCGTCCTCGCCGATAACAGCAGGACAGGCATCGAGCTCCTCAAGGCGGTCAAAGAGAAAGAAACCCCCTCCCCCATCATCATCCTCACCTCGGACACCACTATAGAATCCGCCGTAGAATGCAAGAAGACAGGCGCCTTCGACTATCTGGTAAGGCCCGTCGAGGACGCGAAGGTCATATCGGCGATAGAGAAGGCCTTTGAGAGCGTCCACGCCATCATACAGGAGTTCGAGTTCGTAAAGGGTATCGAGAGAAAAGAGCCGGCGTTCTTCGGCCTCGTGGGGACGAGCCCCCAGATGAAGCAGATCCATACGCTCATCGAGCGCATCGCGCCTACAAAGGCCACCATCCTGCTGCGCGGAGAAAGCGGCACCGGAAAGAGGATGGTCGCCCACGCGATCCACATGGCCGATAAGAGAAGGAGAGACAAGCCCTTTATCGAGATCTCGTGCGGGGCGCTGCCGAGGGAGATCGTCGAGAGCGAGCTGTTCGGGCATACCAGAGGGGCCTTCACGGGCGCGATCGCCGACAGAAAAGGGCGGTTTGAGATGGCTCACGGCGGCACGATACTCCTCGACGATATCGATTCCTTCTCTCTGGACCTCCAGGTGAAGCTTCTTCGGGTCCTGCAGCACAAAGAGTTCGAACAGGTCGGCGGCCATAAGACCATAAAGGTCGACGTGCACGTGATCGTCTCCACAAATCAGGACCTTGAAAAGGCCATCGCCGAGAAACATTTCAGGGAGGACCTCTACTACCGGCTCAACGTCATTTCGATACACATACCGCCCTTAAGGGAAAGAAAAGAGGACCTGCTCCCGCTGGTGGAGCATTTTGTCAGGAGATATTCGCAGGAGAACCACAAGAAGATAGGGGTCATGACGTCTGAGGCGCGGCAGATACTGGTCGATTATCACTGGCCGGGTAACATACGAGAGCTGGAGAACATCATAGAGAGGGCAGTGATACTGGATACCGACAACATCATCGATAAAGACGACCTTCCCGAAGTCATCCACAACAGGGTCGAGGTAGTGAGCAATGTGTCGGCCGTGAACGAGGCCGCTGCCTTCGCATCCCTCAAAGACGCCTTGAAAGAGCCGGAGAAGGTATATATCCTGAAAATTTTGGAAGAGGCCGGATGGAACAAGAAGAAGGCGGCCAAGAAGCTGGGGCTGAACAGGACGACGCTCTACAACAAATTAAAGCAGCACAACCTTATCTCGCACACGGAAAAAGAGTAGCATTATTAGAAGCTGTCCCATAAATAGTCATTGCGAGCGAAGCGAAGCAATCTCTGAGATTGCTTCGTCGGCCCTCGCAGGCCTCCTCGCAATACGAGGCCACCGTACATATTTATGAGACGGCCTCTAAAATAAAGGACGCGCAAACCTATTATGTTCTCGACGGACGTTCGCTTCACGGATTACGTAAGTCTCACGGATTGGCAGGGCATGCAGGATTCTCTCGCCGAAGCCCTCGAGGTGACGCTGAGGACGTCCTCGCCCGATGGCTCTCCGCTGACGAGGACGAGCCGGGCCAATCAGCTATGTGAGATGGTCGTGCGAAGGGCCCCCGCACATTCGCGCTCATACGTGTGCTGCACAGTGGGGTCCGAAGCGAGAAACTTAAGAGACATAAAAAAGGATACGAATCTCAAGTGCCCGTTCGACCTCGACCTCTTCGTCGTGCCCATAAAAGCGGTCGGAGACAGGATCGTGGCGTACCTGATACTCGGGCCCATGATGCTGAAGAACAGGAAGGAGATCTCATACTACGCTGCCGAGGCGAAAAAGCACGGTATCTCTCCTGAGGAGCTCGAGGATGCGCTCATCGAGATACACGTATTTTCCTACAATAAGGTGAATGCGATCAACCAATTGATCAAAGCCGTATTCTCTCATATGGCGCAGACGGGATACCATAAGAAACGCCTCGGCGAGCTTGCGCCCGAGGTGAGGGAGCTCGACCCCGTCTTCTCCCGGTACTACGAGGAGAAGATCCTGGGAGCCCTCCTCAATACGTGCGCGCTTGCTCTCAACGCCGATTCCGGGTCCGTGATGACGCTGGATAAAAAGACAAATATGCTCCACATCAAAGTCGCGTCGAAACTCGACGATGAGGTGGTGAACAACACCAACATTAAGATAGGAGAGGGTATCGCAGGGCTCGCCGCAGCCACCTCGGAATCTATCGTGTTGCCCAAGGACGAGCGCAAGAACGGCCTCGCCAAAAAGATGAAGAGGAAGTACATCAAGTCCTCCCTCATCATGCCCTTTAACAAAGGCGCCACCCATGACGTCTACGGCGTCCTGAACCTGAACGTCATGAGAAAACGCGTAGAGTTTTCCGAAAAAGATATCGCGCTCGTAAAAGAGCTCGTCAAGCTGGCGAGCATCGCCCTCATCCCTCTGTCGCAAGCAAAGGATGAGGCTGACAAAGCCACGCAGTAACCGTCTCATCTTCCGCTACCTTATATCCTATACCCTACAATAGACCATAGACTATAGACCATAGACCATAGACTTTTTCGTATGGTGTATTGCGAGCCCATACGACCCCCTCTCGGGTCGGCATCTCGCGGGAACGCACAATTTTCCCCAGCGAGGAAAATTGTGC
>CAYHAE010000010.1:0-42383 GCA_964354545.1 uncultured Planctomycetia bacterium | reverse complement strand
GAAGGGCGAAGCAGAATGGAGCGAGCGAGGGGAATCGAACCCCCGTGGCCAGCTTGGGAAGCTAGTATTCTACCATTGAACTACGCTCGCCTGCCGCTATCCCACGTTGTGAGAGAACGGAATTTACCGTATCGCGCGGCGATGTCTTTCTTCCGAAGCCCCAGCAAACGATTGACGCTGAAATCTTCAACCGCGAATGACGCCATTATCGTGCCATAAATGACCGATTTTTTTAAGGCCTGCAGAGTGATTTTCTTCTGTCCGCACAGGTATCCTATCATCCCACCTGCGAACGAGTCGCCGGCCCCAGTCGGATCGCGTACGGTCTCCAAGAGATATGCGGGTGCCAGAAAATAGAAGCCCTTTGAATAGAGTATCACGCCGTGTTCGCCTTTTTTGATCACGAGGACCTGCGGCCCCATCGCGGTGATCGCCTTTGCCGCCTTGAGGAGGTTTTTGTCTCCGGAGAACTGCCTCGCCTCGGACTCATTTAAGAAGAGGATGTCCACCTTCCGTATGAGCTTCCTCAATTCCCGGCGCTTATGGGTAATCCAGAAGTTCATCGTATCGCATGCAACGATCTTCGGTCTTCGCACGCCCCTCAGTACACCGTCCTGAAGGTCCGGATCGATATTCGCGAGAAAGAGGCATTCAGGCGCCCTGAGCGCGGGAGGTATCTTTGGGTCAAAATCCTTAAAGACGTTCAAGTGCGTCGCCAACGTGTTCGCCGTATTCATGTCAGCGTCGTAACGGGCGCGCCACCTGAAGGTCTTCCCCGGGGATATCTCTATGCCTGAGGTGCCGATCCCGCGGGACCTCAGCATATCGAGGGCCCTCGCCGGGAAGTCTTCTCCTACGCATGCGACGATGGTGACCGCAGTGAAGAACCGCGCAGAGAGCGAGAAGTACGTCGCAGAGCCCCCAAGGATGTCCGTCCTTTTTCCAAACGGCGTCTCAACGGAATCGAGCGCGATCGAACCTATGACGATGATGCTCATCTTTTAAAACACATTTCGGCCGTCTTTATGGAACAGTATTCGCTGCACATGGTGCACACGTCCTCCGAGTTCGGCCTCGACTGCTGTCTGTACTTCATCGGTCTCTCCCCATCGAGCGCGAGGCGGAATTGCCTCTTCCAATCCCTCGCCTTTCTCGCTTTCGATATCTCAAGGTCCCGTTGGCTCGCTCCCTTCAGGCCCTTTGCGATGTCGGCAGCATGGGCCGCGATCTTTGCCGCAACAACGCCTTCCCTCACATCGTCGAGGGTCGGAAGGCGCACGTGTTCCGCAGGGGTCACATAGCAGAGGAAATCCGCTCCCGCCCAGGCAGCGATCGCGCCGCCGATCGCGCTGGTGATATGGTCATAACCTGGGGCAACGTCCGTGACGAGAGGTCCGAGGACATAGAACGGTGCGCGGTGACAGATAGACTTCTCGAGGAGGACGTTCATCCTTATCTCGTCCATCGGCACATGGCCGGGCCCTTCGATCATCACCTGCACTCCTTTCGAATGCGCAACGCTCTGCAGCTCTCCGAGGGTCAATAGTTCCGATATCTGCGGCGCATCGGTCGCGTCTTCGATGGCGCCTGGCCTCAGGCCGTCGCCGAGGCTCAGCGTCACGTCGTATCTCTTTGCAATTGCGCATACGCGGTCGAAGTACTCGTAGAAGGGGTTCTCCCGATTATTCTCGAGCATCCACTGTGCAAGGAAGGCGCCTCCCCGGCTCACGATGTCAAGGACTCTGGGGTTGCCCTTCAGCACGTTCAGCGCGCGCTTCGTAATACCGGCATGGATGGTGAAGAAGTCTACTCCGCTGCGGGCCTGCTCCTCAAGACAGTCGAACATCTCATCGACCGTGATGGCGCGTATCTTTCCATACTTCTTCAGGCCGCGTATGACGATTTCGTAGATGGGGACCGTGCCAAAGGGTACGAGGCACTTCCCAAGGAGCGACTCGCGGGTATCCGGAACGCGGGGCCCCGTCGAGAGGTCCATTATCGCGTCTGCTCCGAGCGACACGGCGAGAGCCATCTTTCTTAGCTCAAGGCGCACGCTATGGGAATCTTTGGATGTCCCGATATTGGCGTTCACCTTCGTCTTCAGCCCTTCCCCGATGCCGCACGGCCGCGGTATCCGGCGAAGAGAGTTGTGCGGCACCACGATCGTACCCGCAACGATACCGCTCAGGACCTCTTTCATCCCGAGCCCTTCGTCCTTAGCTATTGAGCGGATGATGCCCGATCCCTTGCCCGCTCGTGCGAGTTCAAGCTGTGTCATTGTCGAGCCCCTGACATTATCTCCGCAAGCATCTTCACTGTCCTGCCCGGTGTGCGCGATCCCATGACCGCCCTGATCACCGCGATCCGCCTGAACCCGCACGAGGCGAGTTCAGGCGCATTCCTCATGTCTATACCCCCGATGAGGATCGCCGGGATATCGAGTGCGGCGATCGCGCGCATCTCCTCGTCGGCAATAGGCCTTGTCCCCTTTTTTATGGGCGTCGCGAAGACCGGCCCGACCCCTACGTAGTCCGCGCCGCGCCCCTGTGCGCGTTTTGCCTCTCTCGCGCTCCCTACAGAGACGCCGATGATCTTGTCCGGTCCCACAAGCGACCTCGCGAGGGAAACCGGTATATCCGATTGACCGATATGGAGCCCGTCGGCATCCGCGGCGAGCGCAACGTCGACCCTGTCATTTACGATGAACGGCACGCCGTGCCGCGCGCATATGCGCCGCAGGCGCTGCGCGAGGCGGATGGCCTTCCGCTGGCTCCGGCCCTTGTCCCGAAGCTGTATGGCCGAAACACCTGCGCGGGCCGCTTCGCCGGCAATCGAGGCTGCGGCGGCATCGTCCTCCGCGAGGGCCCTATCGAGCACGAGATAGACATGCCACCTTTTTGGCGAGCTTCTTTTCGATGCCATACAGCGTATATCGAAGGCCCTTGAAGACCTCGCTCGAGCCCTTGTCGACAAGCTTAAAGAACTCCTCGAGCACTCTCAGGGACTCCTTTGCCCTCTCCAAATTTGCGAACAGTATGTCGTCATAGTTCCGTCTATGTGCCTCAAGGCGCAACGTCGGCCTTCCCACATCGCGGTCTGCCGAGCGCGCCGATATGATCTTCTTTCTGTAGCAGGGGATTGACTTGAGACGTTCGCTGACCGCAAGCCGAACGGATTTCAGGTCCCGCGTGAGGGGGCCCGAGTCGAGCACGAAACGCGTGACGTCCTCCGATACCCGCAGCGCCTCTCGCACGCGGTTGAAATTCGCGTCTATTACCCTATAAAATTTCTTATCCACATCCGCAGCATTTCTTTATCCTCGCGATGAGGGAGGTGGTGGAATATCCTTTGACGAGAGGGAGCCGGACTACCTTTCCTCCCTTCGACTCGACGAAATCTGCGCCGACGATAGAACCCCTGTCCCAGTCCCCGCCTTTCGCCAGGACGTCGGGCGCAAGGGCCCTAATGACCTTCTCGGGTGTGTCCTCATCGAATAAGGTGATGTAATCAACGGCGGCGAGGCCCGCAAGGATCCCCGACCTCTCGGCCTGTCCCCTGATAGGCCGAGATGCCCCTTTTATCCTTTTCACGGACGAGTCGCTATTGAGGCCCACTACCAGTATGTCACCGAGCTTCTTGGCCCTTTCGAGCAGTTGGACGTGTCCATAGTGAAGGATGTCGAAGCAGCCGTTCGTGAAGATGACCTTCTTCCCTTTTCTCTTCAGGCGGCCTACGATGCGCCGCAGAGACGCACGCCCGAGCACCTTAGGGTTATTCTTTCGCTTCATAACAAGATTCCACGAGCTCGCAGATTATGTGGCCGATCATGATATGTGACTCCTGGATCCGCGCGGTCACCTTTGACGGGACTATTATGTTTATGTCTGCCTCTCTCGCGACCTCGCCGCCTCCGCCGCCCGTGAGCCCGATCGTCGCGAGGCCGAGCTCTTTCGCTTTTTTAACGGCTTCGACGACATTCCGTGCGTTTCCGCTCGTCGAGATGCCCATCGCGACGTCCCCTTTTCGCGCGAGCGCCTCCACTTGTCTCGAAAATGAGATATCGTAGCCATAGTCGTTCGCAAGGGCCGTAAGCGTCGATGTATTTGTGGTGAGGGAGATTGCGGCAAAGGGTCTCCTCTCTTTCTGGAACCGGCCGACGAGCTCGGCGACGATATGCTGGCTGTCCGCTGCGCTGCCGCCGTTCCCGAAGACAATGAGCTTCCCGCCCTTCCCAAGAGAACTGAGTATCGAGCAGGCGGCATCCTCGATAGCGGCCGCCTGGGTCGAAAGGAGCGCCTTCTTTACCTCGATGCTCGATTCGACCAGCCTTCGTATATTACTGGAAAAATATTTTCGCGATTTCATAGAATTTCATGTCCACGGTTTTTAATTCTCCGACGGCCTCCTCGATCGGCACCTCGACGATCTGCGTACCCGAGAGGCTCGCCATGTAGCCGAACCTGCCTCCTTTGGCAAGCTCGAACGCTTTCACCCCGAACCGCGTTGCGAGTACCCTGTCGAACGCGGTCGGCGTCCCTCCCCGCTGGATGTGGCCGAGCACGACGTAACGCGTCTCGATACCCGTGATCTCCTCGATCCTCTTGCCGAGAAGCTCCCCGATGCCTCCCAGCCGCACGTGGCCGAACGCATCGAGCCTCTCCTCCTGCACTACCATCGCGTCGTCCTGAAGCTGCGCCCCTTCGGCTGCGACCACTATGCTGTAATTCTCCCCTCGTTTCTTCCGCGCCTTCAGCAGGGCGCACACCTCGTTGAGGTTGGCGCGGACTTCAGGGATCAGGATGATGTCTGCGCCTGCGGCGAGCCCTGAATGGAGCGCGATCCATCCCGCGTGCCTTCCCATCACTTCGACGACCATGACCCTCCGGTGGCTCTCCGCCGTGGTGCGGAGCCTGTCGATGGCCTCCATCGCGATATTGACGGCGGTATCGAAGCCGAACGTGACATCGGTCGCATTGATGTCGTTGTCAATCGTCTTCGGGACCCCCACAATGGCTGTGACGAGCTTCTCTTTTATCAGCTTGTTCGCAACACCGAGCGTATCCTCCCCGCCGATCGTGATGAGCGCGTCGAGCGCGAGGCCTTTGAAATTCTCCGCCGCCTTCTTCGCATCGTCTGACTTTTTGAACGGGTTCGTCCGGGAGGTCCCCAGAATGGTCCCGCCTTTCGCAAGTATATCGGATACGGACGCGAGGTTCAGCTCGACCGTATCCGCATCGATGAGCCCCATCCATCCGTTCCTGATGCCGACGACTTTCACCTTGGAGCGGGCGGCAGACATCACCACCGCCCTTATCACAGCGTTGAGCCCGGGGCAGTCCCCGCCCCCCGTCAACACTCCGATCTTTTCCATATTAGTGTAACCTCCTCAATAATTTTGTGCCTGCATCGCGCCGTCCGGGCATAGTCACCCGCCGTACTCTATTCCGCGGAAGGGCACGGTCTTTTCTTCTTCCTTCTCTCGCTTTTGCGGAACTGCCTCTTCTTTGTGGACGATCTTCACGACGTGCACCCGTATATTGATCGGCTCGTCGATGCCGAGCATGTCCTGGACGCGCGTCTTCACGATATTCTGGATCTTCTCCGTGACCTCGGGGATATTTACGTCGGAGAAAAGGGTGATCTTGTTGATCACCATGATCCCCTTCTTGCCCGCGCGCACGCTGGGTCTGAGCTCTTTCACCTCCGGCATCTGCTTCATCGCGCGCTTGATAAAATCTTCGACCGCTGTCAACGATATGGTGACCTGGCCGTCGGGGTTCTCGAACGCGATCGTCTTCTCCCGCTGGATGGTCCCCATCACGAGCTGCGCAACGAGGATGTTTATGAATATGAGGAGTATGCCCGTGATCCCGATCGTCAGTTTTATATTCGTCGAGCCGCTCACGTAGCCCAGGAGCGCCGTGATGGACTCAGACGAAATTAACCCCAGGGAGAGGGCGATGAAAATGCCGCCTACTAAAAAGAATACCGTCGTGTAAAAAAATAACGTCAAACCGCTTATTATCTTCATGTCATGCCTCCTCGTTCACCTCACGCCCGGCTCCCCTCTCGGGGCGCCCGCCGCATGTACGCCTTCCACATCCACGTTTACTTCATTGAGGACGAGCCCCGTCATCTTTTGGACCTGACGCTTGATGTTATCCTGCACCTCGTCAGCGACGCGGGGGATGTTTACGCCGTACTCGACGATGACCGACACCGACAGACGAACGTCGCTCTCGGTCGATGTCACGCGCACTCCCTTCACCGTGCACTTATTTGTAAAGAAGTTGCACACGTTCCTCGTGAACCCTCCCCCCAGCTTATAGACACCCTTGATCTCGCTCGCGGCATTCGACGCGATCGACGCGAGCACGTCGTTGTGTATCCTTATCCGTCCGAGGTCCGTCGTCCTCTCTCTCTGAAGAGCGTCTGCGCTCATTGCCCCGTTACCCCCTATTCTGTTTTCTCGAACATCCTCTCAACAAAATCCGTCGAGTATTTTCCCCGCAGGAACGCGGAGCTGTTGAGCACCGTCCTGTGAAACCCCACCGTCGTCTTGATCGGCTCGACGATGAGCTCATCGAGCGCCCTCTGCATGATCTTTATCGCCTCCATCCTGTCCCTTCCGTGCGCGATGAGTTTCCCTATCATCGAATCGTAGTACTGAGATATTTCATAGCCGGGATAGACGTGCGAATCGAACCTCACGCCAGGTCCGCCGGGGACGTGGCACGTCAGGATCTTGCCCGGCGACGGCATGAAATCGTTGTCGGGGTCCTCGGCGTTTATCCGGCACTCGATGCTTGCCCCCTCGAACTTTATGTCCTCCTGTTTGTATCGCAGGTGCTCTCCGCTCGCGATCCTGATCTGCTCTTTGATGAGGTCGATGCCCGTCACCATCTCGGTCACCGGATGTTCAACCTGTATCCGCGTATTCATCTCCATGAAGAAGAAGTTATTGCGCTCGTCGAGGAGGAATTCCACTGTGCCCGCGTTCACATAATTGACCGCCTTTGCCCCCTTCACTGCCATTTCGCCCATCCGCTTTCGGATCTTCGGGTCCAATACGGACGAAGGCGATTCCTCGAGAAGCTTTTGGTGGCGCCTCTGTATCGTGCAGTCCCTCTCGCCCAGGTGGATGATGTGACCGTATCTGTCTCCGAGGATCTGGAATTCCACGTGCCGCGGGCGCTCGATGTACTTTTCGATGTAGACATCCGGGTTTCCGAACGCCGCCTCGGCTTCTCTCTGGGCCGTGAGGAATGCGCTGATGAGCCTCACGTCGTTATGGCAGACCCTCATCCCCTTGCCGCCGCCGCCTGCCGCCGCCTTTATTATCACAGGGTAGCGGATCTGCTTTGCTATCTTGAGCGCCTCCTCCTTCGTCTTAACGACCGTACGGGAACCGGGTATCGTCGGGAGCCCCGCCTTCCTCACCGTCTCCTTCGCCATCATCTTGTCGCCCATGAGCCTGATGTTCTCAGGCGTCGGGCCTATGAATTTTATCTGGCAGGACTCGCAGATCTCTGCGAAGTGCGCATCTTCAGCGAGAAACCCGTACCCCGGGTGGATCGCCTCGACATCCGTGATCTCTGCGGCGCTGATGATGCTCGGGATATTGAGATAGCTCGCCTGACTCTGAGGGGCCCCGATGCAAATCGCCTCGTCGGCGAACCGTACGTGGAGGGAACTGATATCGGCCTCCGAATAGACCGCGACCGTCCTTATTCCGAGCTCTTTGCAGGCCCGTATGACCCGCAGCGCAACTTCCCCGCGATTCGCAATTAAGATCTTCGAAAACATCCAGGCCCTTTCCTGCTTTTCGGTTACACCGGTTCCAGTACAAAGAGCGCCTGCCCGTATTCAACGGGTTCCGCGTTCTCCACGAGGACATCGACGATCTTTCCCTTTACTTCGGATTTGATCTCGTTCATGAGCTTCATCGCCTCAATGATACAGATCACCTGCCCGGGCTCTATCACGTCGCCGATATTGACATACGGAGGGGCGTCCGGCGCCGGCGAACGATAGAACGTGCCTACCATAGGCGCCTTTATCTCGATCGTCTTCGGTGCGGGTTCGGGCGCCATCGGTGAGACCTGAGGCAGTGAGGCAGGCGAGACCTCGACGATCTTCTCGATCTCCCCATGGACGCTTTTTTTGAGCCGTATCCTCATGCCGCGTTCTTCTATCTCAAGCTCTGTGAGGCCGTTTTCGTTCATGAGGGCTATCATATCCTTTATCTCTTTGATGTTCATTCATCATCCTCCCGTGATTACCTCACATCCTCCCTCCGTCACCACCACCATATCTTCTATCCGCACGCCTCCCAGCGCGGGGACGTATATGGCGGGCTCGATCGTAAAGACCATGCCCGCTTCCAGCCGCGCGTGATTGTGCGTTGCGATAGCCGGCTTCTCATGCACCTCTTGGCCCACACCGTGTCCGACGGCATGTCCAAAGTGCTTCCCAAAACCGTGCTCGGCGATATAGTCTCTTGCCGCGGCATCGACGCTCGAGGCCCCTACGCCCGGGCGCACCTTTTTGATCGCGAGCTCCTGAGCCTTTTTTACGACGTCATACATCTTCCTGATCGTCGAGCCCGCTCTGCCGAAAAGGGTTGTCCGTGTCATGTCCGTATTGTAGCCGTTCGCCTTCACTCCCCAATCTACGAGCAGGAGGCACCGCTCCTTCACCTTCGTCCTGCCCGGTACGGCATGCGGCCGTGACGCATCCGCATCTATGGCGACGATGGGATCGAAGGCCGGCGATGCGCCCTTTTCGATGCACGCGGTCTTAATCCTTGCGGCGAGCCCTTCCTCGGTCTCGCCGATCTCTATCGAGTCCATAAGCCGGGCGTAGATCGAGCGCGCGAGCGTGACCGCCTTCTTGATAAGAGAGAGCTCGGCCGGATCCTTTACCTGCCTGAGGATCTCGACCGTATCCTTGAGGGGCGCGAGCCTCACGCCCGCAAGTGCGCGTCTCAAGGCCCTGTGCACCGCATACACCACATTCTTGGATTCGAACCCCATCCGTTTCAGCTTTTTCTTTCTGACGATGTCGCCTATCGCCTCATACATCGAGCCCCTGGTCTCAACGATCTCAAATCCTCCAAGCGAGGTGCGTGCCTCCTCGATGTATCGGAAGTCGGTGATAAAATATCGCGCATCGCGTGCGAGGAGGAGAGCCGAATCATTGCCGCGGAATCCCGTGAGATAGGAGACGTTCGTCTCATCTGTCACAAGGAGCGCGTCGAGGGATTTTCGGGCGAGCGCCAGGTCGAGCGCCGCAAGCCTGCCCTGTACGCTGCCCGCGCGGACCGATTCACGCATCTCGTGCACCGCCCATCAGGTCGACCGCCGCACGCAGCCCCAGGAGGTAGCTCGTCTTACCGAACCCGCAGACCTGCCCTCGTGCAACGGGCGCAATAAGCGAGGTGTGTCTGAAGTCCTCCCGGGAGTAGATGTTTGAAAGGTGGACCTCTATCGTCGGTACGCCGACAGCCGAAATGGCGTCCCGTATCGCGACGCTCGTGTGGGTGTAGGCGGCGGGATTTATCACGATTGCGCCGTATGTACCGCGCGCCTTCCCAATGAGGTCAACGATATTCCCTTCGTGATTTGATTGTGCGATCTCGAGAGCCACGCCGAGCGAGTCGGCAAGCCTTTTCAGGCTTTCGTTGATCTCATCGATCGTCGTCGTGCCGTACACGTCCACCTCCCGGCCCCCCAAAAGGTTCAGGTTCGGGCCATGTATCACAAGGATCTTTTTCATCGCGTGTCATTACCCTCCTCGCGTGGATTTTTCTACAGGACCGCTCAGCTCGACCTCCCGTCTCATGCGGGAGGCTCGGCCTCTTCGATGAGCATGATGGGAATGCCGTCCTTGATCGGATACCGCTTTCCGCATTTTACGCATATCAGCCTGTCCGTCTCCAGTCTCACGTCCGCCTTGCAGGCAGGACATGCGAGGATAGCGAGGAGCTCCTTATCTATCATACGATAACTCCTTTCCCTTCCCTCTCTGCTTTCAGCGCGATCCTGAACTGCGGGCTCACTGCATAGATGACCCCGCCGATGAGGCTCGTGATCATGAGCGTTGCAAGCATGAGGATACTCACCGCAAAGGCGTTGCCCTTGCCCACGAGCGGCCCGAAGAGGACCACGATGGACCCTTCCCGGACGCCGAGGCCGTTGATGGAAGGCAGAAGCGAAAAGGCGCTCACCAAAGGGATCCTTAAGAAAAGTTCCTTGAACGGCACATGGGACCCTATGCTCGTGACCAGCAAGAAAATGCTGTAAAAATAGATGAACTGGCTGATGAACGACAGGATGAAAGAGCTCAAAAGCAGCAGCCTTTTCTTATGGTAGCTGTGCACGATCTCATAGAGGTGCCGCAGCTTGCCTTCCAAAGGCCCCGCCAGTTTAAAAAGAAAAGAAAATCGGGACGCAAAGGGCTTGTGGAAGATGAATGCCAACAACAGGACCGAGACAGCGACGGCGCCATAGACCATATTCACCGCTGCCTGGTCCTTCACAAACCCCTTCGCAAAGATAAGCGCAAGGCCTGCCATCACCATCATCGTGAAGAGGCCCAGAAAGCGGTCCATGAAGACAGACGCGAAAGAGGCGGTCGTGTTGTTCGTCTTCTTTGCCACATAGTACGCTTTCACCACATCGCCCCCTATCGCGGTCGGCAGAAAATTATTGAAGAAGTAGCCTATGAAAGTAAGGTTGACGGCTTCGATAAAGGTCACGCTCAGCTCCTGTGCCCGGATAAGCATCCTGACCCTCATCGCTGCGATCGAAATGGCCGCAAAAAAAATGAAGACGCTGTACACGAATACCGCGATGTTTATATCCTTAAATATTTCGAGGATCCTCACATAGCTTCCGCGCATCATGCAGAGGAGCACGACGATGAGCGATACGCTCACCACGGTGCGGAGCATGAGATTTGCCCTGTGGGTCATAGATGCATCACTTTAGCATACTATTATACGTAAGTAAAGTATTTTTAGCGCCCTGAAGGCATGAAGTGCGCCGCCGCGGCACGGGTATGAGCAGAGCGCATAGCGTGTGTCTGGGGGCCAATGGTGCCGTGCACGGACACCCCCTGCGAGGAGCCGCAACGGAAGCGGTTATACGCGGCGGGCCTCTCTCCCTGCGGGGTCTTCGACCGCGGGCACAGACCCGGCATCCTCATCTGGTGCGACGGGCAACCCGCGCTGCGTCCTGAGATTCTCGATCTTTTCAAGGGGCCGTTCGAGCTGCCGGCGCCTGGTCGTCGAGAGGGCCTCGTATTCATCGTGCGCCTGGCGGATCCGATTGCCCACGAGCTCCATCTTGTCGACAAATTCTTTCCACTGCTTCTTGAAGGCGCCAAATAACGACAGGATCTCGTTCGAGGTCCGTTCGAGGGAAAAGCTGTCTATCGCTTGCCGAATGACCGCTAACACCACGAAGAACGTGATGGGCGAACAGAAGACGACCTTGTTTCGTATACCGTCTTCCAGGATAGAGCTGTCCTGTTCGTGGATGAACGCATAGATCTGTTCGTTGGGAATGAAGAGGAGCACTGAGTCGACGGTATTCTGTTCCGGATTGATGTATTCGCGCGTCGTGACCTCCCTGATCCTCGACTTCACGTCCTTCAGGAAATCCGTGCGGCATTTCTCCCTTTCCTGGTCGGATCGGGCCTCGAGGAACTTGAGGTAGTTGTCCAGCGGGAACTTGACATCCATGTTCAACGTGAGGTTGCGCGGCAAGAGGAAGGTAAAATCCGGACGCGACCCTGCACCTTCGATGGCCTTCTGTTTCACATAGTTCACGTTCTCGATGAAACCGGCGAGCCTCAGGATATCCTCTGCCATCCGCTCCCCCCACTGCCCTCTCTTCTTTGTGCTTGCGAGCGCCTCGCGGAGCGTGTGTACGGTCTGCGTGAGCATCAGGGTCTGCTCGTTCGTCGTGCGCAATTGGGAGGCGAGTTCACCGAACTTCCCCTCCCTGTCCTTCTCAAGCCGGTTCATGAGGTCCGAAACGCGCGTAAGCTCAGACGTCATGCGCTGCAGCTGCTGGTCGATGAGGCCCTTCTTTCCCTCCAATTCCCTGGTGCTCACCGTCCTCTCGGAGTCGAAAAGCGTCTTGCTTATGTTCAAAAGCTCCTCCATCTGCGCCTTGCGTTGAGCCTCGTTCTCCCGAAACAGTTTGTCGAGGATCTCCCTCGTCGTCCTCCCATGCATGACCCTCAGGACATACGCGGAGGCTAAACCGAGGGCGAACCCTGCGACGACCGCTGCCAGGACCGCGATAGTCATCATAGAATATCCCTTTCCTCTGCGGGCGCATTCCTACGCCTGCCGACGGACCCTTGCCTCATGCGCGGGCACGGCCTCAAAGATCCCTCCCCGCAGTCTGCGCTTTGGTCACGTATTTCACCCTGAGCTCGTAGAGGACGCTTTCGAGCATCTTCGATTCATCTTCGTCGAGGTTATTTTTCGTCTTCGCCTGCAGCATCGCGAGCGTATCGATGATGAACTGGGCGTGTTCCGGATGAAATTCTTTTTTGTGCGTTGCAGGATTCTCCGCTTCGCCCAGGGCCAAAAGCGCCTCCATCATAAGGCCCGTGACGAAGAGGCTGAAGCTCACTTCCGGAGCGGACGTCCCGTCATCGCGTGAGACCCCTTCCTTTTCTTTCTCGACCGCCTCTTTCCACTCCTCGTCAACCTTCTTTTCCTGCGCCCCTTTGCCTCCTGCCTCATCGTTCATTTGTCAGATCCTCAATCCTTTTTTGATCGCGTCCACTTTCGAGGCCGCGGCCTGCTCGCCGAGCGCGATCGCCTCTTGAGACCTCTGAAATGCGGCCTGATCAATGTCGCCGAGAGGCGACCTTATCTCTATATCGGCGAGGAGCGACTGGTACCTGTTGAGCTCTTCGCCCATGATCTGAAACGACTGGAGCAGCATCTGGAATATATTTTCGATCTTGCCGTGCCTCACGCAGAATCCGACGTCGCTGGCGATGATGAACTCTGCGCCGAGGTTCTTCGCAATCCGCGTGGGGACGCTGTCCTTTACCCCGCCGTCAACCAGGAGCCGTCCGTCTATCTCGACGGGATTGAATATCCCGGGCCACGAACAGCTCGCCCTCACGATCTTCGTGAGGTCCCCCGACGAATGGACGACCTCTTCGTTCTTCTCTATATCGGTCGCGACGATGAAGATGGGTATTTTTGCGTCGCCGAAACCCCTTCCCGCAAGGATGTCCACGATGACGTCCTCCAGCTTTTTTCCTTCGGCGATCGCCATCTTCGGGAACGTGAGGTCAAAGAGCTTGTCCCACGAGAACCCGCGAGCCTTCTCTTCCATCTCTGACAACGGGACGCCGACGCTGTACGCTGCACCGATGAGCGCGCCCATGCTCGTGCCGACAATGACGTCGATCGGGACCCGCTCTCTTTCCAGCACCTTGAGGACGCCGATGTGGGCGACGCCCCGCGCAGAACCCCCTCCCAGGACGAGGGTAACCTTCGCTCTCCTCTTCGGTTTCTTGAAGAACTGGAAGATATCGACCACCCTTCTGCCTCCCGCGCAAGGGGGGCTCCAGGACTTACGCCACCACCATCCCCGCGTACCCTACTACCGACGTATAGTCTCCCGTAACGTCCCCGCTCGTCCGGTACTCAACGAGCCTCGCCGTCTTTGCCCCCAGCATCTTCGCGCACGCGAGCATTATGCACGTCGGCGCATACCCGCACATGCTTATGTCGAACTCGCGGACCACCCTGTCGAGCTCGTCCTCGTTAAGATTCAAAATCGATCTTATCGCGATAGAATCCTTTTCTTTTGCCGTATCATGACCTTCATAGTGAGTCATGTCGCTCGACGCGATGAGGGTGACGCTGCCTCTCTTCCCGGATTCCGAGATCGCGCTCGCGATCCCGCGCCCGATCTCTTTGTACACCCCGAGGCGCGCATGCGAAACGATGATGGGAACGAACACGAAATCCTTGCCTGCGTGCGCCACCTGTAAAAAAGGCAACTGGACCTCGATCGAGTGCTCACACGAGTGGGCATCGCGGTCCTTTTCGATGTGCGTCGTTCTTTTAAGTATCTCTTCCGCGAGACCCGAGTCGATGCGGACCTCGCCGAGCGGCGTCTGCCAGGCCTCTTCCGTGTCCATACTGAACGGCGCACCCATTCCGGTGTGGTTGGGTCCGATGATCACGTAGGCGGGCTTCGTCTTTATGCCGCCGAGCACCTTCCCCGCGACAGGCCCTGAGTATATATACCCCGCATGCGGCGAGATGACACCGATCGCATCCTCTTTCCTGTCGGCCTTCGCAAGATACCCGCCGACCTCCCTTTCCAGGGTTTTCGGTGACGATGGGTAAAACTGACCCGCGACTACCGGTGTTCGGATCATTGCCTAATCGCTCATTATGCCCTTGAGATATGCGAAACCCTGCCGTATCTCATCCGAGGTTGCCGGCTGGTGTGCCTCAAGGACCTTGATCGTATCTCGCGCGATGAACGGGACGAGCCGCCTGAAATCAAATGTGCCGCACAGGGGCGCCTGATGGTCGTATGTCAGGTCTATTATATCATGGAGGTGGATGCCTATCAAGCGGCGAGAGAACCTCTTCAGGAGGTCCTCATGGCGAATGAAACCGAGCCGCTCGAGGGCCTCTGCATGGCCCACGTCGTGCCAGTACCAGACATCTTCGACGTCATGGAAGATGCGTTCGAATTCGTCGGGAAGAGGGATCTCGTGATAGCTGTACCGGTTCTCGATCCCTATCCGCACCCCCGCGTCTTTCGCGGCGGGGACGATCGCCTTAAGGCTGCGTATCACGTTCTCTATATAGGCGCCTCGCTTCGCCTCGCGGTCGGCGACCATATCGCGCACGACCCTCTCATACCTTTTCTTATCGTCGTACGCAACGAGGAGCTCTTTCGTCCTGTCCTTTATGGGGACCCTGCCCGTGTGGAGGATGACGGCCCGTGCGCCAAACTTCTTCGCGTACGATATGGTATTCTTAGCGGCGTCGACGGCAAGCCCCCTCTCCTCGTCATCCGATGAGGAGAGGCAATAGTAGTCGGGCGAGGCCTCGTCGACCTCGATACCCTGGGGGATAGGACACATGTTGTGAAGGCTCGTCACCTGGATGGCACCCCTCTCTTTCAGGGATAAGATCTCTTCGACGATGTCGCGCGTGAGGGAAAAACCGAGTTCAATATATTCAAATCCGATGGCCTTGATCTCGTTCACGATGGCCATGCCGCGCGAGTGGAGCTTCGAATTCCATGAGGTAGAAAGGCTGAACATTATAAGAGCTACCTCTCCTCGTTAACGATGGCCTCCGTGCAGGCACCAGGATCCATATATTTTTTTATGACCTCTGCCACCTCTGCCTTCGTGACGAGCGCGATATGTTCGTCATACCGATAGAGCGACTCATAACCGAGACCATAGAGCTCGTCCAGCGCCATATGAAAGGAGGCGAATTCGTTCGTCTGAAGGTCCGTACGGTGCATGGTGACGAGCTCTCTTTTGGCGCATTCGATCTCCGCGTCGGTGACGCCCTTCGAATACAACGCCTCTATCTCGGCCAGAAGCATCTTGCGCGCCAATGCAACCTTGTCTTTCGTGGTAGCCGCGTACAGAACAAAATATCCCGGCTCTACCCCATAGGCCTGCGCGACCCCCAGGCCGTACGCCAAACCGCGCTCACCCCTCATGTGCGCGAAGATCCGCCCATTTGCACCCGAAAGGATAGACCCGAGCACTTCGAAGGCGTATCTCTTGGGGTCTCCCACGGCGACGGTCTCATACCCCGCGAGGGCGAGGCCTTCCTCTTTGTCCATATTCAATGAGACGCTCTTTCTGGATGGCCGCGCCGCGTGTGGCGCGGGGGCGGGGGGAGCCTCCGCCCGCGGCATGTCAGAAAAGAGCGTGCGGACCATGTCGAGCGTTGCGCGCGCCTCGACGTCGCCGGATATAGATATCACCATGTTGCGCGAAACGCACCGTGTCCTGTAAAAATCGACAAGCTCTTCCCTCTTCAGATTTCCGATCGTCCCCTCTTCCCCTGCGATCCTCAGAGAATACGGGCGGCCGGCATAGAGCGCTTTCCTGAACGCCAAGATGCCTTTGTCGAAGATATCGTCGTCCTCTCGTTGTATCTGTGCCAGGACGAGCGCCCTCTCCCGCTCGACCTGGTCCTCCGGGAACACGGCATGGGCAGCTATGTCTTTCGCGAGGCCCACGCAGAACTCAATATCGCTTTTAAGGCATTTGAAA
The DNA here is from genome assembly GCA_964354545.1 of uncultured Planctomycetia bacterium. Lineage (GTDB taxonomy): Bacteria > Omnitrophota > Gorgyraeia > 2-01-FULL-45-10 > JAHFGN01 > CAYHAE01. The sequence goes on along the minus strand of CAYHAE010000010.1, from coordinate 26,078 downwards.
GTGAATCCGAAGCTGTTGAGGCCGCTGAACGCCTCTATCGAACCGCCGAGCGATTCTATGGCCCCGGTGATCTCGTCCTCGCTCCTCGTGGCGGTCCCCCGCAGAAGGAGATGCGCGACAAGGTTCGATATCCCGTTTGTCCTCGCGTCTTCCGCTTCAACTCCCCCGCGAAAGCCGACTGTCACGGCGGCCATGGGGATCGCGCTATTCTCCCTCACGACCGCCGTGAGTCCGTTGGGGAAGGTCTCTCGGACGATGCCCGGCTTCGGGAGCGGGGACCTCTCTTCCGCAGGTTTCGTCTCGGCGGCCATTCTTTTTGGAATGAGCTTTACGACGGTAAGGTTGCGGTCGTTAAGGTATGTGCGCGCGACGCGTTTTATGTCATCCTGCGTGACGGCCTCGACCCCCTTCACGTATCGAGAGGAGAAATCGTGCGAACCCGTGAGCAGCCTGTTGAGCGCGATGTCCTCTGCCACCCCCTGTGTCGTCTGCCGGCTGGAGAGATAATGCGCCACCACGGTCTTTTTGGCGCGCCCCAGCTCTTCGTTGGTGACGGGCTCGCGAACCGCCCTGCTAATCTCGTCCCGCACCGCCTGTACGACCCTGTCCGCAAGCGCCCCATCGCACATCGCGGTGACCAGGAACAGTCCCGGGTCCGCCGGCGTGTAGTTGTACGCCGAGATCGCGTGAACGAGTCTCTTCTCTTTGAGCAGCGTCTTGTTCAGCCGCGAACTGTCTCCGTAGCCCATTATAAGCGCCAGGACATCCGCTGCATAGAGGTCATCGTCAAGAAGGCGCGTGGAATGATACCCGAACGCGATATAGGCGAGGGTGGTCTCGAAAGGCGCCTCCCGGTATCGTGGCGAGAGCTGGCGGGGTTCTAGAGGTATCTGGACAGATTCGTAGGAGCCCATCTTCATACCGCCAAAGAGATCGTCGGCCATCCCCAGCGCGATATCCTTATCGACATCTCCTACGACCGCAAGGACCATCCTGTTGGGGACGTACATCCTGTGGTAGTACCTCACCGCGTCGTCTCGGGTGAGGTTTCGGAACAGTTCCTCATGCCCTATCACGGGGTGCCGATAGGGATGAACGAGGTACGCCGTCTCCCAGAGGAGCCTCGAGACTTCCCGTTGCGGGTCGTCGTTATTCATCGCTATTTCGCTTAAGACCACCGCTTTCTCTTTAGAGAATTCTCCCTCAACGAACGCGGCGTTCTCCACCATATCGCGGAGGAGCTCCACTACCTTTGACAGGGATTCCGGAGGGGTCGTTGCCTGGAATGAGGTCACGTCGTATGAGGTCGACGCATTCATGATAGCGCCGAGAGACTTTATCTCCCGCTCTATCTGGCCGGCCGGTCGCGTCCTCGTGCCCTTGAAGACCATGTGTTCCACGAGATGCGAGATGCCTGAGCCGAGACGGTCTCCCTCGAGAGCGCTCCCGCAGCGTATCGTGAGGTCGATGGAGACGAGGCCGGTACCCCTCTCTTCCTTCGCGAGAGCCACGAGGCCGTTGCGGAGGGTCTTCTCGCGGCAGCCGAGATCGCTCGAAAAGAAATAAGACCCCGGGCCCGCGGGCTGTTCCGGCCCTTCTGCGCGACCGCTGTCCGCTTTTTCGCGTGGCACGGACGCTGAATCTGCCGAAGGACCTTGGGGCTGGTTGCTATCGGGTGAGGCATAGAGGAGGCTCTGCGAGAGGAAAAGCGACGTAATGGCTATAACGGCGAGAATTTTCTTGATATCACCACTTCCAGGTGGTTTTTCTCTTGCGGCGCTTCTTTTCACTCGGTTTTTCGTAGTGTTTGATCTCTTTAAGAGTCCTGAGAATACCCTCCCTCTCTATCTTCTTTTTAAAGCGTCTGAGAGCCTTCTCGAGGGGCTCATTTTCTCCCACGGTGACTTTTGGCAATCTTTCATCATCCTTTCACTATGGATTTTATTATATTTTAACGAGATTAGTATAACACAAAAAGTATCATTGTCAAAACAAAAAAAGCCGCGCTCCTATCGGTTCAAGAAGCATAAGATCACACCCCACGCGCCTCCTGCGGCATTCAATGCCATATCGGATATCGCGCAGACCCGATAGGGCAGAAGCGCCTGAAAGAGCTCATCTGCGATCCCGACGAGGGCGCACACGAGAAAGGCGTACGCGGCGTCCCTCGCCTTCCTCATCGCGCCCTCGCCTTGTATGAAGTCTTTGCCGGACCACCACCCGAGGATCGCGTATTCAAAAAGGTGGACCTTTTCTACGGTAAGCGCTACCCTCATGGTGAGGGCTATCCCGATGGCGACAACGGCCACCGAGAGCAGCGTTTTGTAGAGACGCGTCTTGTTTTTCAGTCTGAAGATCAAAAAAGATACCGTCGCGAGCCCTAACGTCGCGAGCGTTACGGCGATAAAGCCCCTCACTCCTATGCGGCCCTTGATATAGTCGGTGAGCTGCTTCGTAAAGCTGCTTGAGAGTATGATGCACGCCGCGATGAGAAACGTGATCTTTGAGATCTTAATGCCGTTCATTATTGTACGCATTACTGCTCCTTAAACGATATAAGCAATGTGAAAGTAAGGCCCTTCTTCTTCGCCGCTCCGGGCGGGAGAGGCGGAAACGGCGATGCCTCCTTCAGGCTTGCCCCCACCATCGACAGCAAGACCTCATCCCTTGTGGACCGGACACCGTCGATCTCATGGTGCAGCAGATTTCCGCGCTTATCGACGGTAAATTCAACGAAGACGTCGCCCCGTCTCGATGCCGATCTGCCGTAGCGCGCCTGCAGAACGCGCCGGATCTTTTCCCTCACGAGCTGGCTGTAGCGCATGCCCTCTTTCCGGGCGATCCGCTCCTCGGACGTTGACAAGGCGCGGGAAGGCCCTCTCGCGCTCATGGGCCCTGCCGCATCCTTTTCGGCCTGGGGCGGCCTTGCCTCCTCAGGCGTTTTCGCCACGCTCGCTACTTCCTGACGCGGCGCGGCGGGAGCCGGCACAGCGTCTTGCGGCGGTACGTCACGCGGCGAGGATGCGGGAGCGTTTTCCCGCGCCTTCGTTACCGCGTCGGCGATCCTAATATAATCGAGTTCGATGGTATAGCTTCCTACCTCGAGGTTAGCTCCGGAAGTCGCCAGGAGGAATGAGAACGGCACAAGCACGAGAAGGTGCGCCACACACGATAGTGCGAGCGCTGCCCGTAGGTCCACTGCATCCTCCCCCTATTCGATCAGCCATCGCTTCTTCAGCGACTCGTTTATATCCGCCATTGTCTCGTCGTCGATCATCTTCTCGTTGGGCTCGCTCTTGTCACCCTGCCCGCCCGTCTCGCTTTGCTTTCGCATCCGGCCCCGCGCATTCGCCTCGACCATCTTCAGGAAACTCCCGCACGACATCGTGTCCGCTCCGTGGGCACGGGCGCTATTCGTCACGTAGTTGTCGTCCGACACAACGGTTGTGCGGCAACGGCCGATCTTCTGCCGGATCAAGGAGCGGATCCGGTCGTCAGCCGATTCTCCGGAACGTGAGAATACGGTCGCCACGGGCCCATGCCGCTGCCCTGTCGACACGCCCTGGCCTCCCTGGCCATCGAAGACGACGATGATCTCGTCGAACGAGAACTTTTTCCTTCTGTACTGCACGATGGCGCCGATGAACTGGGACCTCGCATATTCGAGGGACGAATCAAGGGCCCTCTCAAAGCTCCTCGTCCTTCGAATCACATTGTATCCGTCGATTATGAGGACCGTCTTCACCGGATCCTTTCCCCACGCATTATCACAGGGATGGGCTTCGTATCGATCCTCAGCCCTCCGTCATGCTCGATCACGAGCGTGTAGATCGTCCCCGGGATAAAAAGGGATCCGGGGGCCTCGATCTGGGCATTCTTAATACCGAGTTTCTCACGTTCGTTCGGGTCGAGGGCATACTTCCAAAATCGTCTCCAGATCTCATCCTGAAATCTCATAGGCACCCCTTCCGCGCGGTACCCTTCGGGGGTCTTATCCGCCTGGGTGATATCAAAGACCTCTGCCTGCCCGTCGTGGAGCGCGAAAGCCTTCAGGAAGAGATAGATGCTCTTTCCTCTCAGGAGGTCCTTCTTCTCTACGTACACGTCCTCGAACCGCACCACGAGCGTCTGGAACTGGATGACGTTTCCGTAAAACGTGAAATATTTCGGTTCGAGCGGCTTCCCGCGGGAATCGTATTCCAGAAATTTTATCGTCGTGCGCGTCAGGCCTTTGTGCACATCCTCCCTGGAATCCGTCACCAGCACCTCTGCGACCCTTGTTTCGGCCTTGAGGTTCTCGATTATCCTCGCGAGGGCCTTTTCCCTCGATATCTGGTGGTACCAGAAAAGGGAAAAATAGACGATGAAACACACGAACAATAGATATGCGGTCTTCATGGCGATCTTCATCAAAACCTCTCCCAGTGCAGGACAGACTCACGCGGCCGCCTCTTTGAGGGCGCCCCTTTTTCTTTCGGCCATCCGAGCGCTATCATGCTCACGAGCCTATAACCCTGCGGGACGCCCAGGGCCTCGCTTATGCGCGGGGCATACGGCTTCTTGTCGCCTGCGACCCAGCACCCGCCAACGCCCAGGTCGTGCGCTGCGATGAGCATATTTTCCGTTGCCGCGCACCCGTCCTCGAGGTAGTATTTCGTATCCCTGCACACGACCACAATGCACGCCGCGGCATCGCCGATGAACTTGCCGTAGTCCGTGATGCGCGCGATCGTCTTAAGCGTCTCGACATTCGTGACCACCACAAGCTCCCACGGCTCCTCGCCCCGCGCGGTAGGTGCGGCGCATCCCGCATCGACAATCTTTTCTATGACGTCTTTGGGAAGGGGGTCGCGTTTAAATTCTCTCACGCTGTGCCTGGAACGTATCGCGTCCCGGGTATTCATGACACGCCTCCTCGCGTGCCGGGGATGAAGCCCCGTTCATCCGAACAGTTTTCCCCCGCACGCCCAATTCTCGGCGGATATCTCCTCGATGACAACGTAGGTGTGCTCCTGTGGCTTGTTCGCGACCTTCTCGAGGGTCTCCGAAAACTGGGCCGAGATCTCCGCCTTCTGTTTCTTCGTCAATGTGCCGATGAGTTTCAAGTTCACGTACGGCATTTTCCTTTCACCTGCCTTTCCTCTTTTATCATCGTATATTCCTTGTTGACCCGCGCTATGCTGCGCATGATATTCGTCTTCACGTACGTGCAATCCTTCTTGACCATCCGGATGATCTGCTTCATCATGCGTCTTTTGGAAATTTGGGAGTTGGGGCACCTGCACAGCTGTTTTGGAAAGCCGGATTCGGACGCAAATTTCCTCGTCGCGTCCTCTTCGACGTAGCAGAGCGGACGTATGATCACGACCTTCCCTCCGAAGAGCTCCTGTCTCGGATTCATTGCGGAGAACTCTCCGTGGTAGAAGATATTGAGGAGGAGGGTCTCTGCGATGTCGTCCTTGTGGTGGCCGAAGGCGACCTTGTTACAGCGAAATCGGTCGGCTGCCATGAAGAGGGCCTTGCGCCTGTTCCAGGAGCACCAGAAGCATGAGACTTTCTTGTCTCGTCCCGCGATCTTTATCTTTTCAATGTGGTGCTCGACCTTCATACGCGTGAACAATTCCTTAAGGACCGACGTGTGAACGCACCCCCTGCACCGATAGTCGGTCTCCACGTGGATGGCGATAAGGTCGTAATGGATGGGGGCCCATTTCTTCCTCTCGTTGAGCAGAGAGAGGAGGGTGAGGCTGTCCTTTCCGCCCGAGACCGCCACGAGGATCCTGTCGTTGTCCTCGATGAGATTGTAATCTGCGATCGCCTTCCCGATCTTGTTCGAGACGTATCTCCCGAGATTCGTGAGCGCGCGCATGGCTTCAACCCTTCATTCTGGTTACGATCGAGAGGGCCCTCGGGACGACGTACATCGATGCGCGTTCGCCCGCCTTCTTGCGGATATAGTCGAGGGACTCCCCCGCCGTCTTGAAGGCGAGGATCGGCAGGCCTCGTACAACACGAGGGGCGTTCTCTCCTGCAAAAATCACCCTCGCTGCACACATCGCTTTCGCGATCATATAGGCCCTGTGCTCTCCGGCAGAGCACCCATATTTTTTTATTTTTCGAACGAACGCGTCGGGCGAGCCCATCTGCCGAAGGGCCCCGAAACATCTCCTCTCAGCGATGCCGCGGCCAAGCCCGTCCTCCAGCTGAGCGACCACCACGAGGAAGCCTCCTTTTTTGAGAATGGGCCTCCCCGTGTTCACGATATAATTGAGAGCCCGCGAGGCCTGATAGAGGTTCGCGTCCTTTGGGTGGCCGACGCCGCACAGCACCACGTCCGCAGCGCGTTCCACATTCGCTTCGTACAGCCGTCTTGAGAATGCGACGCCTCTGCGAAATACGTCCTCCAGACCTCCTGAGAAGACCCGCGCAATAGCGCCGTCAGGATCATTGACCACGTTGACAGCAAAGATGACGGGAACTCTGCCTGTGATTTCCCATAAAGCGGATTGGAAAGGATTCGACCGTACACACCCTATCCTTACCATCGGGTCGTCCAAAAACTTTGTGCAGTGGGTTGCGTTAATGGTCGCCTCACCCGCGAGCCCGATCGCAACGGTCTTCGCGCCGCCGCTGTATCCCGCATAGAGGTGGGGCTCGATGACTCCGATAGATACGATCCCCTCATAGTCCCTCACGCGCTTATTCAAGTCGATAGGGACTCCGCGTCGCGTGGTCCCGAAACGGGCCACGTATCCGGCACCCGGCCTGTGACAGTCGACGCGGCAGCTTCGATAGACGGTTTTCCCCACGAGCGCCTCAAGCTCTCGTGCCGTATGCGGTTCGTGAAGTCCTGATGCAACGATAATATCGATTTTACACAACGGAGACACCAGGCGTAAGAAAAAAGGCAGGATCTCCTTAAGGTGCGCCTTCCGGGTAGCGTCCGGCACGGCGAGCAGCAACCTTTTCTTCTCGCGCGCGAGGCGGCGAATGTGCGCACACGCCTTCCCGTCGAACGAGCTCTTCACTATGGCCGTGGCATTACGCCGTGCGAAAGCGCGCCTCGCGGGCCCCGCCTCAAGGATCCCCATAAGCATTGCCGAAGGAATAGAGAACTTCGTCTGCCCTGTACCATAAGGAACCGATACGGTCTTCAGCCTCATATCGTGCTCAATAGCTCCTTTGGGAATATATTGTCCGGTCCCAGGATGCACGCGGGGTCCAGGGCCTTCTTTATCCTTGCCATCTCGACGATACCGCGCCTGCCGTAAAGCGCCTCGAGGTACGCATGCTTGATCTTTCCTATCCCGTGCTCAGCCGATACGGTCCCTCCGAGCGCGATCGCCTTGCGTGCGAACGCAAGGGCGTGCGCCTTTGCGCGCGCGAGCTCGGGTTCGGACCTCGGCAATATATTCACATGGACGTGGTTCTCTCCGATGTGCCCGAAGATGACGTGTTCAAGAGGATCTGCCTTGAAGCATTCGGCATAGAAGTTCATCATCTCCCGAGACCGTCCGCTGGGAACGGCGCAATCGGTCGAGACTTTTTGAAAACCCCTCGTCCGTATCGTCTCGTTTATCGTGCTCGGTATCGCGTGCCTGAGCTCGATAAAACGTTCGGCCTCGCGTTCCGTCATAGCCGCCCATACCTCTTCTTCCGGGACATGATATCTCTTTAAAAGGTCCTGCCATGGCTCGATTGCAGTGGCCGCTGAGCCGGGCTCGCATTCCTTTTCGAAGAAGATCGCAGCACGCGCACCTCCCGGCATGTTCACATGCCTCTCCCGTAAAAGGTTCAGGGCGTTCCGGTCGAAATATTCGATCGAAAGGGGCGCGAGCGCCTTCGCCTCTTCTGCAAATCCCCAGCTTGCCTCCTCGCCCGGAAAGAAGGCAACGCAGCTGAATATCTCCTCGAATTTTGCGGCGAGGTCCAGCTCCATTCCCACCACAACAGCCAGCGTCCCTTCCTGCCCGATGAACAGGTCGATGGGGTCCATTCCCTCCTCAGCAAAATATCCTGCGGCATTCTTTACGGACGGCATCGTATAAGACGGCAGGGGGATTTCGACAGACTTTCCGCTCCCGAGCACTATTCGCAAGCCCCCCTTACGTAGCACCCTTTCGCCGCGCACAAGGCGCAGGGCCTCGCCGGTCGCAAGGATGATATCGAGAGACCGTACGAACTTCCGCGTGGAGCCGTATCTGAAGGACCTCGCCCCTGATGCGTTCGTCGCGACCGTGCCGCCTAAGGTCGCCGTCTTTTCGGTCGGGTGGCATGTATAGAAAAGGCCTTTCGCGTTGGCGGCCCGCATGAAGTCATCGACCAGGGCGCCGGCCTGCGCCCTGCCGACGCCGCCCCCTCCCGGGAGGCGGGTTATTTCGATGATCCTGTTGAGCCTCTCGAGGGACAGGACGGCGCCGCCGAAGGGGACCCTCGCGCCCGTCGTCCCTGTCCCGCCTCCGGATATCGAGACCGGCATCTTTTCACGGCTCGCCCTTGACAAAAATGAGGACACGTCTTCGGGACGCTCCGGCAAGACAACCTCGTCCGCCCATCCGCCTTTTACGTTTGAGCTGTCTTCAAAATAGGATCCGATGGTCTCCCTGTCCGTCTTCACAATCATGCGAGTCACACCTTAAGCCCGTGAAGCGCCGCGGCCTTCTGGTTCACGGGTAAACCTGCGTGAGGGCCTCCATCCTCTTCATGAGAAGGACGTAGACGTCTTTCGTCGCGATCGTAAGCCATACTGTGAGAACGACCACCATGATGGCGATGATCGCTTTCCACAACGTCGTAAATTTTGGGCTCAAGAATAGAAGGGGCAGCGCAAACGGCCCGAAGCAGACGAGCGCGATGATCACCGCGCGTGCGCTATAATACCACTTAGCCTTTTTTCGATCCTCCATGGATCATCCCTCCTTGGGAATAGCAGCGGCAGGGCGTCCCCTTCGGGGACTGCCCCTCCCTGAATTCAACAGTGGCAGGGCGTCCCCTTCGGGGACTGCCCTCCTCCATGAAATCAAGAAGATTGTATCCGATGTCGCTGAAGAGATCGTAGAGCATGGACATCGGCAATCCCAGGATATTGAAATAACAACCCTCAATGTGCGGAAAGAGAATAGAGCCCGGACCCTCGATCGAGAATCCCCCGGCCCTATCGTACGGACCTATGTGCGAGAGCCACGACTCGAGGGCCTCCTCCGGTATCTTCTTCATCTTTATCTTCGTTACTGCGTAGTCGTATGCGCACGCGCCGCTCGGCACATCGATGACCGTAAGGCCCGTATAGACATAGGAGATTTTTCTGCTCAGGCGCCTCAGCATCTCTTTCACCTTCTCCTTGGACCTAAGCTTACCTATGATCGTGTTGTCCAAAAAGACCACGGTATCCGCGCCGATGACGATCCCGCACGTAAGACGCGCGGCGATCGCGCGCGCCTTCCGCAGAGCATTCTTAATAACGACTTCGCTCGGCCTCGCGCCGAATTTATCCTCGCGCGCGCCGCTGGCTGCGACTCGATGCGGGATCCTGCACATAGCGAGCAGGTCGGACCGCCTTGTGGAGCATGAGGCCAGGATTATCGGAGGGAGCGCCTTCCCCCGCGAGTTTCTCATCGGGCGTCTCGGACGAGCCCTTCTCTCTCGGACGACATGTGCCATGTTTTTCTTCGTACGCGTTTGAAAAACACCTTGTGTAAGAACGAGGCCTCTTTTTCGTCCCCGGGGCTGGGCCTCGCGCGGGCGCGGTGGCGTGACCGAAAAACTATTGTGACACGAGCTCCTTGATCTCGGGCAGAAACGCCATCACCTCTTCCTCCCCCCTTCGGATCGCCTGCCGGCTCTCGTAGAACTCATACCAGTCCATCGTGGGAACGACGGGGTGAAGGGTGATATCCGCGTTCTGGCTGCTGATCTCAGCCAATATGTATTCGCTCGCCTGGGCGCTATTGACAATGATGTCGAAGATGTTCGTCACCTTCTTCTTTGACGCGGCGACATCCACGAGACTCGGCAGCGTATTGACCGCGATGATCTTTTTGACGCCCATCCTCGACAATACGTTCGTCGGAAGCGGATTGATAATCCCGCCGTCAACCAGTATCGCATCCCCCATCTTCACCGGTTCGAAGACGCCGGGGATCGAGATGCTCGCGAGGACCGCATCCGCGAGCAACCCCGTCTCTATGACAACCTCCTGCCTTGTCTGTATATCGCAGGCGACCGCTTTAAAGGGCAATTTAAGGTCGTAGAATGTCTTGCGGCCGAACTGTGCGCGCAAGAAGTTCCGCACGATGTTTCCTTTGATAATCCCTCGCCGCGGGAATGTGAAGTCCATCAATTTAATTGTCTCGAGCTTACTCCTGTACCGGGAGAGCGCCTTTTCGATCGCATCGGCATTCATGCCCGATGCCCATAGGCCGCCTATCAGCGCGCCCATGCTCGTCCCCACGACGATATCTATCGGTATCCCTTCTCTCTCCAGTATCCTCACCACGCCTATATGCGCAAGGCCAAGCGCTGCGCCGCTTCCCAGCGCAAGGCCGACAAGGGCATCGCCCATCTGCCGTGCGATCCTTCGGATCGCCCTCGAGTAGGTACACTGGGGGTCTGACAGGATCCTGGGCCCGTCCGGGGATCCGCTGTCCGCGTGCCCATCTTTTATGTCGGGCAACGTCGCGAATATCGAACGCCCAATGATCTGCATGCGTGCATCCGCAGGGACGTGCGGTCCGGGGCCGTATTCGGCCGTTATCACTTTGACCTTGAGCTCGCCGACGCCGCCCTGCGCGCCCAGTTCGCCCGCAATTTTGGCGGCCGAGTCGAGCCCTGCATGGTCTTGGGATGTGATGATATGGACAAAGTCGGACTGCTTCGCTATTTCGATCGCGGCGCTTCCCATGTGCGTTGAAAGGTCTACCACGATAAAGTGGTACTCTCGCGTGAGGTAGCTGAGCAGCGAGATGAGGGCCTTGATACGCGCAGCATCATGTGAAGAAAAAAGGATGTTGATCATGCCGAGGCCGGTCGCGTTCTGCACGATCGCAGATGCAACTTCATCTTCCCTGAAGAAGGGTGAATCGAGCAAGACGGGTTTATCCGCCGCATGCGCGCCGGAGGGCTTGGCGGCGTGCCGGCCCGGCGCCGTCACTGCGACCATTACGACGTTCTTCTTTGTCTCTATCGTGAGGGCGGTCGCGAGATTCACGGCGTATGTCGTCGCTCCGATGTTTTCGGCGCAGCCGCGCACCGCGATGATCGTGCTCTCGAATATCCGCTTCTCGGGAACGTCCTTGCGCCTCAATCTCCTGGACAGCGTTTGGCTCACGTGGAGGGCGATCCGCGGGATCTTCTCCATCATCTTTTCGAATTGTTCCTTACGGATCTTTAGGAGTACCGAATCGTTCACGGCCTTTGCGGTTACCGAGTGCGGTTCTCCGGTAAGGAGGGACAGGATGCCGAAGTACTTCCCTCTCGTCAGATATTCCAAGACCTCTTCGGTCCCGCCAGACCGTATGAGGAAGACTTTTACCCTGCCGGTCACCACGCAGTAGAATGCGTCTGCGGCGTCCCCATACGCGTATATCGTCTCCCCTTTTTTATATTCGGTCAAAAGGCTCGAGCCCGCAACAAGAAGGGACTCTTCATGAGAAAGTCCGACAAAGAGAGGCAGCTGTCCCACTATCACCATTTTGTCCTGCAGCCTTAAAGGTCTTTTCATGCTCCCTGCCTACAGACAGCAAAAGATAAAAGAGAAGGACGGTTTCCCCTTCACGTGAAAGTTAAAACCGTCCTTCTGATTGCCCGGTCTAATATTATTTCTGCGCACAGCCCACTCGAGAGCCTATCGAGAAGCGCTACCTGTTACGGATTTCCTTAGTGGAGCCCCCTCGGCCTAAAGGCCGGGGCTCCCTCCCCGAAGCAAAAACACATTCCGCAACTTCCTATCCCCGGCGTGCCCCTCGACTTCGCTCGGGATGGTTCGAGGGATGGTGAGCTCGTCGAACCAAAAGCCGGGGATTTTGCGGAGGGGATTAAGGCGTGAGCCTCACCACCCTATTTATCGCACGTTCATTATACATGTAATATGATCGTTATTCAAGCAATAAAAAAGGACGATGCGTGCAACCTTTGTCGTCATCGTCCTTGAGCCTAAAGAGATCGTCTCTTAATTTCTAACTTGTGTCAATGCCCTTTGTAGCTCCCGGTCCTGCCACCTCTGCCTGAATTGCGCATCTGCCTTGTCGATGTCGGTCTTGAGGGGCGCCTGGCATGCATTAAAGCCGACAGGATCCGCACCATGATCGGGCCTGATATGGCTTACGTGCGTTGAAAGAAGCCCGACACCCACGAGCGCGACCAGCGCACATGAGGCGACTGCGATATTCCGGGAGGCCTGGACAGGCCGTGCCCTGTACCGCATTGATACGACACCTGCGAGGGCCCCCCCTCAAATACTCGCCTGCCACGTCAAGGGCTTCGTTCTCATCCTCGGCTTCGCACACGATCTCAATAACTGTCTTGTAGTTCTGTATATTCCGTCTCCTTTAGCATTTTAGTGGATTGTAAGCGCTTTCATTGCTATCAAAAAATATATACCACTATGGTTCTAATGTCAACAGCAATATATGACTATTTTATATCCTAACATAATTCGTGAGCCTCTTCACTCATAAACCACTATCGATCTTATCTCTTCGTCAAGACGCTTATCATCTTTTTGTGAATACGGGAATTTGAGGCTAAAATCTGGTTGTCCATGCACGAATACGGCGTGCCATCGAACTTTGTTATTGTACCGCCGGCTTCTGCCACAATCAATTGTCCGGCAGCGGTATCCCAAGGATGCAGGTCAAGTTCCCAGAAACCATCGAACCGGCCACACGCAACATAGGCAAGATCGAGCGCTGCTGAGCCGGCCCTTCGTATGGCAAGGGACCTCATGAGAAAATTCCTGAAATTTGTGACGTTCGTATCTGTGCTTTTCCAGATGTTGTATGCAAATCCGGTTGCGAGGAATGCATCGGACAGCCTCCGTACGCCCGACACCCGGATCGCCTTCTTATTGAGAAAAGCCCCCTTACCCCTCTCGGCCGAGAAGAGTTCGTCGCGTAAAGGGTCGTACACAACGCCGCATTCAACATCCCCGCCTTTCTCGATCGCTATCGATACGCTAAAGAATGGAAAGGAGCGAAAGAAGTTCGTAGTGCCGTCGAGGGGATCGATTATCCAGCGGTAATCGCCTTTACGCGCACGCGCACCGCACTCTTCAGAGAGGATCGAGTCGCCGGAAAAGCGGCGTGCGATCTTTGCGATAATGAGGCGTTCGGCCTTCGTATCGACATCGGTAACGAGATTGATGTCGCCCTTCCGCGAGATCTTCTGAACCTTACCGAGGCTCTTTTTGATAAAAAAACCCGCCTCCCTCGCAGCCTGCAGGGCAACGCTCATACGATCACGAGACATGTGGCACTCGCTCATTTCTATCCGCGTCCTTTGCGGGATTTCAGTTTTACCCGTGAACCAGTCCCGCTTTGCGGGACGGTGCGGGGTTCTGCGGATGTGAAGCGCGCGGACGCTGCACGCGACCCTGAAGCGAGAAGCCGCGGCCCAAGGTCTCGGAGCTTCACTTTTTCGGCTTTTTTTTCGGCTTTCCGCAGCCCATGGTCTCCGCCTCTATTGCCTATCAGGTTTCTCGAGTATCCCTGTCGCGATATTCCTGCCGATCTCGTACGCCTCGGCGAGCGCCTTCCCGTTCTTCAGGATCTCTGCCTTCGCCTCCACTCTCGGGCAAAAGAGCTCACGGGCATATTCGATATCGAGCGTCGTGAAGAATATCTGTATGACCTTCTTTGCGCTATCAAACAGCTCTTTCTTTCCGGATCCGCCCGCGCAGATAAAAGCCCCCCTCTTTTTTCTGCTCATAGAGATAGGCCGCTTTAACGCGTATTTCGCGATCCACGCACACTGAAACCTGTCTATCATGCCCTTCAGCTGCGCAGTGATGCTGCCAAAAAATAGAGGCGATGCGATAACGATCCCATCGGCACGCGCGATTTTTTCATACACCATCTGCATGTCGTCACCCACCACGCAGATCCCGGTCGCGGCACACCCGCCGCACTCTCGGCAGGGTTCGAACCGGAGTTCGCATACTGCGACCTTCTCTGCCTCGACGCCAAGGGACGATGCGCCTTCGAGCGCCTTTTCCAGCAGGATCTCTGTGTTTCCCCTGCGCCGCGGGCTTCCGCTGATCCCGAGGACCTTTGATGGAGACCCTGACAACGGAACAGCCGTCATGTCTTCTGAACCCGAATGGCCTCAACCGGGCACTGCCCTGCGACCTCTTCTAGATCGCAGCTCGCACATCCGGACCCGGAGGAAGGTGCGACGACATGGGCGATATTGTCATCGCCTACCTCAAAGACCTCTGGACAGTTCGATGCGCAGAGCCCGCACCCCGTGCACAGCGATTCATCGACCGATACCTTCGGCATATCCTACCCCCCCCTGTTATCTCGCATCGGGACGTGTCCCGGACGAGCTATTTGAAAATCCTGCCTGTCTGGCGTGACCAGAGAAGGAGGTCGAGGTGCCCCATCGGTATATGCACCATGCGCGAAAAAGCCCTCATCTTCTCTTCGATCGACAGGTAACGCCTTCTCGTAAGGCTCCCCGGCATTTCCTCGATGACCCCGAAGTCGTTCAGGCAGCGCAGCGTATGTCGGTCGAGGATTGCGAGCTCTTCGCCTAGGCCGACATTCCGCAAAAAATGGCTCGCCTCTTTATAGCCCAATCCCTTCGCCGTCCACACCAATTCATCGCGAAGGATAACGGGGTCGCGTTTTATGAGGCGCTTCTTTATGACGATGCGGCCTCTCTCGGTAAATGAGCGCCGCGCCGATTCGATAAAAACGGATTTCTTCCGCCAGAACCTCACGCCCCTTAAGTAAGGGCCTATCTGGCGCGCGCGACCCTTATACAAAATGCCCGTTGCCGCAAGCCTTCTGATAGCCGCGTCAGCAGAGGCCGCCTTTGCCGACGCAGTGCATATACAGTAGGCCAACTCGGCGAAAACGGTACGCTCATCCCCGTCAAGGATTTCCCTGAAATCCCCGAGCCTGTCGGCTATCTCGCGTCTCTTCGACCTGTAGAGCGCCTTTAAGCCGGCGATGCCGGCGAGGCGCTCACTTCTTGACCCTGTCGAGATATTTACCGCTTTCAACGTCAACCTTGATTACATCGCCCGCTTTGATGAACTGGGGCACGAGGATACGCTGGTTATTCTCAAGGACAGCCTCATGTAACGTGGAGTCAGACCCCTCGTGGATCCCGGGTGGGCTTGAGTTGTCGATCTCGAGGGAGCCTGCCTTCGTGTACGTCTGTCGCAAGAATCATGGAGATCGCTCTCGCGTCTTTTTTTTGCGCCAGGCTAGCGCAATCGACCCTTGGGAACCTTAAACCCGATGGTCCGCGCTATATCGCAGAACTCCTCCTCGCTAATGTCATCCAACGTCTTATGTCTCTTATCGAGGTGCTCGTTAAACGTGATCGCCTTCTCCTGCATCATCTCATGGGTTTCCTTGGACCCTCCGAAGAGGCGAAAGTTCTTCCCCTTGGTGATCCGCACGTGGCCGTCCTTTGCGTCAAATCCCAGACCTAACAGGATCTTTCTATAAAGCCTCTTCACAGCGTAGGCCCTTCTCTTGAGACCGTTGAAAAGCTACCGTTGGCGCCTCACAATCGCTAAATGCCGCAAAGCCGCAGGATATTTCTTCGAGGGCCCTTTGTGCTTTTGCGATCCTTATATTTTTTGCGTCCGCCGCTAGTCTCATCGGCGGGCGTGCACCATAATAAAACTTCAGTGTACGGTCGCCGATGTAATAGCGGCGACCGCCCGCTGAAGTTCGCTACTAATGCTAGAGCGAACCCGCCGATGCATTAATGGCGGGTTTTAGTGGCGGGCGTTTTAGCGGTGTCTGCTGAACCTGTTCAATGCACTCGATGGAGCGGTCCGCTCCTAAATCTTATAGACCGAATCGCCGATCCTCGCACGTGATTTCACGAGCAGGCCGATCTCCTCACCCTTATGCGCTTCCTCTATAGGGATACGGTTGAGCTGTATTGATCTTGCCGTCTGTTTAAAATCAGTGGTGTGCCCTTTGACGTAAAGGGCGTCTCCCTTCCTGAGGCCATCCTTCAAAACCAGGATGGCCGCCGCTTTCACGCGTGGAAAATAGTGGGTCACCTCGCCTATCTTCTCCAGCCGCACTTTTCGGGCCCCTGTGAGGGCCGCTTTCTTCTTGGGTGCAACCTTCCTCTGCCGACGCGCACGTACGGCGGTTTTCTTCTTTCTTACAACCGCCGTGCGCTTCTTTGAAGTCCTTGCCTTCGTTTTCTTTTTAGTCCTCGCCATACGATCCTCCTGTCTCCTCCGCGCGCGGTCCTATGCCGCGCACATCATGTTTTCCTGACGCACATGAGTTAGTAGAACGGACACATCGCATATTATAGTATTCACATCGAGCGTTTGCAAGCCAAAAACCGATCCCGCGCACGTGAGGTGGTCCTCCGCACGGGATCGCAGCCGACGATAGGCCCCACACGCTGGCGAAAATCCGGAAAGCGGTGCGCCTTCACGGACGCGTCCGAATGTAGGCGAGGCAGCGCTCGGCCTCGCTCTTGAGGCCCTCGTCGCCCGACGCGAGGACCCTCTCAAAAGCCTCCGCTGCTTTTCTGTAGTCGGCGGCGTGCATATAGGTAATTCCCAAATTGTAGTACGCTGCCACTACTTCTGGCGACGGATGCGTCCTGTTTGTTTCGATCGCCTTTTCCAGATAGCGTATCGCCTTATCGTACTCCCGCCGCTCGCCATAGAGCGCCCCTAGAACTCTGTAGAATTTCACGTTCGGTCTCCACTTCACGCTGGACAGGTAAAACCGTATTTCGTCCTGGTAGTCACGGTTCCTCTTCACCGTCGCAATTCCATAGAACGCAAGCGGGATCGAGAGGAGGGCCGCGATCGCGACGGCGTTCCACGACCCGCGCCGCGCGCACCGGCGCCATAGTACGTATGCGGCGCGTGCCGCGACGAGGTATATCCCGATCGAGGAAAAGTAGAGCCAGTTGTCAGAATGAAAGACCTGCAGAGGGACTATGTTCACAAGCGGTGCCATGGAGATCAAAAACCATGAAAGACCAAAAAATGTAAGCGCGCCCTCCGTATCGTGCAGGCCGCGCAGCCTCCTGTAGGAACGAAAGAGGATATAGATGACGAGTGCGATCCCGCAGACGGTGAGGAGCGCATAAGGGCTTGCAAGCGAGCGCTCGAGCTCCGTGGTCCGCCCGAAGTGAAGGTCGTACGGGACAAGGAGTATCCTGAGGTCTATGAACAATGTCTTCAAGGACGTGAGGAGTCTCGGGAACAGGGCCACCTTGGAAAGCTCAAACATCTGCGTCGGTACCCCTCTCAGGGCATGGAGCCGGCACGGGTAATAGGCGATGAGCGCTGCCGCGTGAAAAATGTACGAGCGGATGGCATAGAGGCCTTTCCTGTTAAACGTCGCATTGTAGAGAATCAGGATGCCCGGGACCACGAGCATCGAGACCTCTTTCGAATAGAGGGCGAAGGCATATGCGATCGCCGACAGCACGAGCGAGCGAAGCGCAGGGGCCGGCCGTTGCGGGGTACCTTGGGCGCTTCCGGAAAAATCGATATAAAAAAGTAGCGACAACAACATGAACGCGGCAACGAGAAGGTCTGCCCTGCCGGCGATGTAGGAGACACACTGGGTGTTCACGGGATGCACCCCGAACACGCACGACACGCCGCACGCGATGAACAGATTATCGAAGAGCTTCCTCATGAGGAGGAAGACCAATGCAACGTTTATAAGGTGGATGATGATATTTCCCGCGTGGAACCCTTTGGGGTCATTGCCCCACACCGCGAAATCGATCGCATAGGCGAGGGCCTGGAGCGGCCTGTACGAACTGCTCAGCGGCTTCGACGACGCATCATGGGCAAAGATATCCGTTGTGAAAAAGGCCGGGACATTCGAGAGGCTTTTCACGAGAGGATTGTCCTTTACGAGCACAACATCGTCAAACAGGAAAGGGCCTTTGACCGAATTCGCGTAGACCGCGCATACTATGACGAGTATCGCCGCGAGCGCTGCGAACGAAGCGGACGCTCTCGGTGCGGCCTTTTGTTGCCCGGCCTGCGTCCCCGCGGGCTCGGCCGGTCGCGCACCCCCTTCCGTCTTCCGGCCCCTCAGATAACTGCGGATCACCTCTTCCTTCACGTTCAGCTCCTTCGCGATGCGCTCTACGGAGCGGGTGCGCATATGCTCGTCAATATATTTTCTGTGCTCTTTTTTCATGTGTGGCGGCCGCTCTATTTAACGCGCCTTTCTCCTTTTCTCGCGCAGCATGGCTTTGAAGATCTCTTCTCCTTCGAGGTCCTTCTCTTTCTTTACCTCGACCTTCTTGATATCCAGTTTGTATTTGAGCTTTTTATAGTATTTCATGCCCTGCCCTTTCTCCTCTTATCCTCCCTGAGCGGGCAGAGCCCGCATAGGGGTTTTCTCTTGCACGCATCCTTCCCGGTTTTCACTATGAGCGCATGGAACTCATTGAAGAGCGGCGCATCGGTCGGCAAATTGTCCAGGAAAAATTTCTGTACATCCTCATAGCGCGAATCTTCCCTGAAAAATCCATGTCGTGCGAATATCCGCTTCGTATATGCGTCGACGACGAATACGGGCTTGTCAAATGCGTACAGCAAGATGCTATCCGCCGTCTCGCAACCGATACCGTGTACCCCCAGGAGCTCTCTGCGCAGCGCTTTGTAATCTTTCACCGCGGCCATACCCTTTAGGCTGCCGCGATATCGGGACAGTATGAAATCGACGCAGCTCTTAATGCGTTTCGCCTTCACGTTGTAATAACCCGCAGGCCTTATGGCGCACGCGAGCTCGCGCGGATGTATACGGCCGAGCCGCTCGAGAGAGAGGAGCTTTCGCATCTTTAAATTGCGGATCGCTTTCTCGACGTTCCTCCACGCGGTGTTCTGCGTGAGTATCGCACCTACGATGACCTCGAACTTCGTCTTCCCGGGCCACCAGTGCTGCCGCCCGTAGGCCCTATAGAGCGTTTCATAGATCCTGAGAATGTCCTGCCCTCTACGGCGCAATTTTCCCGATCCTCCTCAGGTGCCGTATGCCCTTTACCGCCCCCCACAGATCCCTCGCTTCGATGACGTACGTCTCAACGTCCCCCCGTGCCGCGAGGGCGTCGAAGACGCGGTGGAAATCAACCGTCCCCTCCCCGAGGGCAAGGTGCGAATCGCCGTCTTTCTTATTGTCAGAAAGATGGACTTCCGCGATAGACCCGAGGGGATAGTCGCCCAAAAACTCTAGCGGACCTTTCTCTCCGAATGCGTGAAAATGGCCCACATCAAAACATGCGCGCAGGTTGTCCGAGCGGACCTCCCGCAAGATCGCGAGGACCGCGTCAGGGGTGTGCTCATAGTGATTTTCGAGGAGGACCGCGATCCCTTTCGCCCGGGCGTCCTTAACGATATCCTTTACGAGCGGCACCACGTCCTTGGCCCACTCCTCCATCGCGGGAAACTTCCTGCGGGAATACTCAGCGTGCATGACGATGGCCCTCGCTTTCAACTGCCCTGAGAACGCAACCGCTTTGTCCCAAGAGTCCTTGTACGCGAGAAAGCCGACTTCGAACGGATCGCTTATCGGCCCATGGACGTGCCGCACGATCCCGCACCTGTCGAGCCTCGCGCGTATGCGCTCCACATCCTCCGCGCGGTAAGAATCGAGCGTCCTCTGGCTGGTGAAGACTTCTATCGATACCTTTGCCAGGCATATGGCCCAGAGGTAAGGCGCGACATAGCGGTAAGGGACCTGGATAAATAGATCGCCGTCCCTGGAGATCTTCACGCGGCCGGCTCCTCCTCCCTAAAACTTCGTGCGTATTCTATGCGTCTCGATACTGACGGGTGGTCATAGAGGAGGAATTCTATCACCCTGTTCGGTTCCCTATCGGCGAGGTTAGTATCGGCCAGTTTCTCCATGAGCGAGATGAACGCGCCTTTCATGCCCGTGAGCGCAAGCGCAAAGCGGTCTGCGTCCCTCTCGAGGTTTCGGGAATAAGTGTTGTAGATGGGAAGGAATATCAAGCCGATGAGCGCGAAGACAAAGTTGAGGAATGGAAATATCGAGATATCGTACATATCGGTGACTCCGAAGCAGAAGGCCGCTTTCCCGGAAAGCGCATGGAACGCATAGAACGAGGCCACGACCGAGAGGCTGCTGAAAAACGTGAGCTTCCACAAGTGACGGAATTTGCAGTGCGCCATCTCATGCGCCACGACGACCCCGATCTCGTCGGGAGAGTGCTCCCGGAGGAGGTTGTCGGCCAGTATGATGCGCCGCGTCTTGCCCCACCCCACGAAAGCCGCGTTCGATTTTTTCGTATCTTTGCTCATGTTTATTTCGACGACATCCGTGACGCTGATCCTTGCCTTCTTTGTGAGGCCGAGAATTCTCGTGCGCAGGCCCTCGTCGTCTATCGCTTTATATGTATAGAAAAGAGGTATGATGACCAGAGGGAAGACCTTCGAAAAGAATATCGAGAACATGATCCATCCGCAGGACGCGAAGATCCACCACGTCCCGGGGAACGTCTTAAGGACGAGGTAGACCGCCTCGATGAGAGCACTGAATATCGTAAAAAAGACGAGGCCTTTCTTGACCTCATCTTTTATCCACATCGTAAGAGTTTGATGCGAGAGCCCGAACGCGTGCTCGAGAAAGAAACCCGAATAGAACTCAAGAGGCAGGGATACTATGGAAATGCTCAGGCTGAAGAGGCCCAGGTATACGAAAAGCGCTCCGTAGTAATTGCCGATAATGCCGGTCGCTACCGTCTTGAAATATAGAGAGAGCCCGCTCGTCTGAATAAAGGCGAGGATGAAGAGCTTGATTGCTGCGTATATGAAGAAGAGCGCATGACGGCGACGCGAATATGCCTTTGCCCTGTCCTTTTCTATCATCCCTTCGATAGCGCCTATTCGGACTTTGTCTTTCCGAGCGCAGAGGCCGCAGCGCGCCTTACCCTCGAGCTCTCGTCATTAAGGACACCCTCGATGGCCTGCCGGCACTGTGCGGTGCCGATCTTCTTTAAAGACTGCACTGCACACACGCGTATATCGGTGCTCTCGTCCCTCAGCAAAGACACGAGCGTGGGGACGGCCGCCTCAGTCCCTATATCCCCCAGGGCGGACGTCGCATGTATCCTCAGCTCTTTCTGATCGCGCTCGGCTATCTTGACCAGGATGGGAATGGAGATGGGGTCTTTCGCCTGCCCGAGCCCGCGGAGCGCCTGCCTTCTCACCTCGACGCTCCTGTCTTCCAGGAGCCTGTTGAGGGCAGGGACGGTCTCTTTCGTTGCGATAGCGCCCAACGCCCTGGCGACGCTCGTCCTCACGTTGTCATCAGGGTCATCTATTAAACGCGAGATATCGCTCACGGCCTTCGCTTCCTTGATGTTTCCAAGTCCGTCCGCTGCCGTGGCCCTGATGCGCACGTCTTTATCTTTAAGGAGGCCGATGAAAATGTCGCCGAGCCCCGGATCGCGCATATTCTCGAGGGCGCGGACGACGAGATACCGTGTATCGGGATCAAAATCGTTGAGACCCTCCTTCAGCGCTTCGACAGCTCTTTTGTCTCCTATCGCTCCCAGCGCCTTCGCCGAGGCACGCCTCATCTGAGGGTTCTGGTCTTTCAGGGTTGCGATGATGGAATCCACCGCGCTCGGGCTCTTGATTGCGGCGAGGATCTGCACAATCGTCACCTTTGTGCTCGCCGGTTGCGAAGGGTCGCTGAGCGCCGACGTTAAATACGGCACCGCTCCCTCCCCTGTCAACTGAAGTTCCACGGTCGCATCGTGCGCATATCGCGCATCACTGAGACGTGAGATATTCAGCTTTGCCCGTGCAGTCACTCCAGAGTCCGCACGCCCTAAACCGCTCCATGTACCCAGTAGTGCGATACACGCGCATAGCACACATAGCAATGTCCTTTTCATGGCTCCCCCTTGCCTTTCTGGAGCCCCGCGGATACGCCTGCCGTTGGCAGCCCGGCCCGTGGAGCCCGCACCAAATACGCCCCCTGCCATGCGGGGCGACGTTTCCCCGGAAATCTGAAAGATTTTGGGGACCGCTCCGCCACGCGCCCGCGGGCGCAGCCCGCAGACGTAGCCCGCGGGACTCTGGTAGCGGGATCCGGCTCCCCTATCCGAAGAACTCTTCATCCGTAAAGACAGAATCGCATATCCCTCTCTTGGAATGCGCGATGAACTCGATAAGATGCTGAAGCTCGCGCGAAGGGCCGAGCTTCTTAATATCCTCCACGGCCTGAGCGATGTTCAAATTGGCCCGATACAAAAGCCTGTATGCTTCCTTGATCTTGTATATCACCTCCCGCGCAAAGCCCGCGCGGCGCAGCCCCACCAGATTTATCGACCTCACGATCGACGGCCCTCTCAAGAGCATATAGGGAGGGACGTCCTTATTCACGCCGCTGAAGCCGCCTATCATCGCGAGTGAACCAATCCTGCAAAATTGGTGGATCACGACGTTGCCGGAAATGAACGCGCCGTCACCGACTTCCACGTACCCTGCGAGGAGCGCCCCGTTGGCGATCGTCACCCTGTTCCCGATCGCACAGTTATGCCCCACGTGTGAAAGCGCCATGAAGTAATTATCGTCCCCTATCGTCGTCGAAGACCCCGCTTTGGTGCCCCTGTGGATCGTCGCGTACTCGCGTATTATATTCCTCTTTCCTATCACCACATACGACGGCCCGCCCTTATGGGCAAGGTCTTGGGGCACATGCCCGATGACGGCCCCCATGTGTACCTGTGTCTCCTCACCTATCTCCGTCCCTCTGCAGATGTAGGCGTGCGGCCATATCTTGACCTTCCTGCCTATCCGCGCTCCGCCCTCGATTATCGAATAGGCCCCGATCTCTGCATCTGCCGCAACTTCAGCAGCCCCGTCCACTATCGCCATCGCGTGGATCATCGTTTCTTCTCGAACGCGTTCAAGAGCTTGTTGATCGCATCTGCAATGGGTTTGATCGCATCGCTCCTGCGCACCCTAAGCCGCTTCGAGCTGTCGCCGCTTTCTGCTATCTTGTTCAGTTCCCTCTCGAGCCTCTCGAGCGGCCCGATGAATTTATGCGACAGGAACACCCCCCATAGGAAGATGGCCATGAACGCGGGTGGAACCGCGACGGCCAATATCATGTTGATCTTCTTTATCACGGGGAACAGGTTGCTTGCGATGGATTCGGGTATCCCGAGCTGCTCTGCCACAAGGGTGAAGATGATGTAATAGAGGCACCCCCCTACCAGGATAAGCGGAACGAGCATCGATACCACTATAAAAAGCATGAACTTGAGCTGGAGCGGCGCGCTTGTCACAAATCGTGTTCTCAATTGATCCCGCCTCCTTTCTTACGCCTCGTGATTCAAGGCTGTTCTCTATAACCTAGCTTAATGTCGGTGTAAAGCGAATCAGCGCTCGTTCCGGTCGTATCGGCATCTGTCATGAACGCAACAGCACCTACGTTTAATCGCGGCTTCTCTCCAAAGAGCGCACTATAATCGTCCACGACGTCTCTCTCCTCCGCGCACCAGGCCTTCTCGTTGCCCATCCCGCTCCTCAGCGCCATCAGCCTGATGTTCTTTGAATAGGGGCTTATCCCCGTCGTGCCCGCGGGCAGCGTCTCTGTCCATACGTATTCTATCACCTTTGAATTGGTGAAGAACTTCGCGGGGAATATCACGTAGACCCTCGCCGCGAAATCATCTTCATTCACCGTCTCGAGGCTCTCAGGCAGCTTTTTGACCGGGAACTTTTCCACATTCCAGCGCCACTTTATGACGGGCCTCTTGTTCCTGGCCAAGAGCATGATCTTATAGTATAAGGCAGAGGCGGCCTTATCGCTTGCGGCGCGGACGAACGATCCATTGAGATCCTTCTCGACCCTGTAAACGACCTTGCCCTTTAGCACCTTCTCTTCCCATTCCTTCAATGCGTTCTCTTCCTGGAACGTAAACCATTTCACGAGCTGGATTCTGTATTTTTTCAAGACGGGAACTTCTTTTATCGCGACTCCGGCCTCGTGCGCGGCCCTCCTGAAGACAAACAGATGGTACATGAAAAGCGCATTGCCGAGAAGGATCATCGCAATGATAACGGCAACCGCGATGAGCGCACTCCGTATCTTCGCGTAGGAGGATTTAGCCATCACAGGTCTATATGTTCGGAGATCTCGCCGATAAAGGGGACCTTCCAGTACTTCCCCAAGAGCGCCTGTATCATGCCGGCGATGGATAGGAACCCGAAAAGAAGCGATCCCAAAAAGAATGCGATCCATCCGACGAGGGGTATGACCCCGATGATAGAGATGGCGATCTCGCCGATAAACAGGACCAGGCCCTGCTTTCCATGGAATATCGCGAATTTATTATCCTTTTTCAGGAAGAGCGGAATCAGGCACAAGATCCACAGGTAGGCCACAAAGGCGAATAGCTTGCCTTCCTGTATTATCTGATCCTCATGCGTTGCATCTGCCATATATCGTCCTCCGTAATTGCGCTCACGGTGCCGTACGTCCATCCGGAACGAATCGCCGCGTACGTCGCCGCATAATTCTCCCACACCTTCCTTGACATCTATCCGGGATATAATTATAATTATTGTATTCGATGATATACAATGTGTCAAGCACCAAACAAAAGCCCTGCATCTCTGGCGGCCCTGAGCTCTCGCGAACGATCCATAATAGACGATAGGGGAAGGCGCGATACGCCACGCGGCGGATAAGTGCGCCGAAGCATATCTTCGCTCACATCACATCTTTGGCGAAGGCGGGTATATAAAGGTACCGCGCCTGCGCGCCGAAACGCGTACCAGGCGGCACTTCGGTGTGCAGGTACGGGCATGCCCGCGAGGTTCCCTATATATCCGGTCGGTATGCACATGGCCCGCATCCAATGCAGGAGTACTTATCGTGGAGAATAAGCGTTCACACGCACGCCGCACTCTTCTCGGGATAAAGTTCGACGACCTGTCGATAGACGAATGTGTGCCGATCATCGAGTCGTTCATCGATGAAAAGACCTTCCACTACGTTGCCGCCCCGGATATGCACCGCGTGCTCAATGCAATAAATGATGAGCGGATCAGGTACATATATGAAAATGCCGACCTCACGGTGTCCGACGGCACTGCGGTAGTCGTTGCGTCAAGGCTCCTCGGTTCCCCGTTGAAACAGAGGGTCCCCTGCTCCGACCTGTCCGACAGGGTGCTCGAGCTCTCGGCACGCAAAGGGTATCGGATCTTCCTCTTTCGAGGAGGTGCGCCTGAGGTCACCGAAGCCGCCGTCAATAACATTCGAAATGCGTACCCCGCGATCACCATCGTGGGTGCACATACAGTGCCCTACGAATTTGACCCTCTCACGCACTCATCGACGAGCGCCCGGCTCATAGATGCGCTACTGAAAGAAAGGCCTCAGATAGTCCTCTTCAGCCTGGGGTTCCCGAAAGAAGAGCAATGGATATGGAAAGAGAGGGAGAATCTCAAAGATATACCGCTCTGTCTCGGGATCGGAGGGACCATGGAGATATACGCGGGCAGACGACGGCTCGCGCCCCAATGCATGCGGAGGCTCGGGCTCGAATGGCTGTATCGTGTCCTTCAGGAACCGAAAAGGCTCTGGAAGCGATATCTCATCGGCGGTCCGCTCTTCGTGAGCATCGTTATTGCCGAAGCGCTAAAGAAACGCGGAAAGAAAACGCACGATTAACTCTGGGAAGATCGGGATTAAGATCGAGAGCGATGTTTCTTTAGGATTCGAGATAGGACTACAACACCGGGAGTACCTTAAGGGCCTCTTTGATCTGATGTCGTGGGTAGGCATAATTCTTGAGTTCGCCCTGGAAGAATTTATCGTACGCGGATAGATCGAGAAATCCGTGTCCGCTGA
>CAYHAE010000009.1:0-43983 GCA_964354545.1 uncultured Planctomycetia bacterium | reverse complement strand
GATTTTGCTTCGGGGAGGGAGCTCCGGCCTTTAGGCCGGAGGGGCTCCACTACCCCCAGGTTGTCCAATCATTCATACTGCCAATACCTTTAGGGCCGGAACCATGCTTTTAAGCCTTGGATAACGCAGGTTAGATAGCGTCAAAAACTATGCTGACTTTGATCTCTATTCTAACGCAGATATTCGCAAATCAAACGCGCCTGCCTGCCGGCAGGCAGGGATTTACGCAGATATCTGCGACTATCTGTGTGTAATCTGCGATTTTCTGCGTTTCCGCAAGAAGGCGGATCCGCCTTTGGCGGAAAAATAGTCAATAACTCCGTCCCCTATATTTTCAAATAATAGCTTGCCTCTCTTATTTTTATTTGACAATAATATGAGCTATTTGATATACTTTAAGGTCTAATAAGAATTGGTAGTTAGGAATTAAAATAGCGAGAGGCTGGTCCCGCAGGGACCGTCCTGTACGTGAATTTAGCGCAAGGGACTGCCCCCGAAAGGAGCGCCCTGCACGTAGCTATAACGCGAGGGAATACACTTATGCGAAGCGATAGGATTAAAAAAGGCGTTGAAAGGGCAGGGGCAAGGTCTCTCCTTTACGCAACAGGCCTATCAAGGGACGATATGGCGAAGCCCTTCATCGGGGTCGCCACTTCAAGGACAGACCTCATACCGGGCCATATTGGGATGGGCAGGCTTGAACGCTTTATCGAGAGAGGGATCGCTGCCGCGGGAGGGGTGCCTTTCTTCTTTGGGATCCCCGGTATCTGCGATGGCATTGCCATGGGGCATGCCGGGATGAAGTATTCTCTTCCATCACGGGAACTCATCGCGGATATGATAGAGACCATCATGAAGGCCCACTCTCTCGATGGTTTTGTCGCGCTCACCAATTGCGATAAGATCACACCGGGGATGATGATGGCGATCGTGAGGTTGAACATCCCGTCCATCGTAGTCACCGCAGGGCCCATGCTTTCCGGCAACTACAAAGGCAGGCGCCTGTCTCTTGTGAAAGACACGTTCGAGGCGGTCGGCAGGTTCAAGAAAGGCGATATCTCGCAGGAAGAGCTGACCAACCTTGAGATGTGTGCGTGTCCGGGCGCGGGGTCGTGCCAGGGGCTCTATACGGCAAATACCATGGCCTGCGTCTCAGAGGCGTTGGGGATGAGCCTCCCGGGGTGCGCTACCGCATTGGCCGTCTCTGCGAAGAAGGACAGGATCGCGTATGCCTCCGGGGAGAAGATAGTGAGCCTGGTAAAGAGGAACGTCCTGCCAAGGACCATTATGCGAAAAGAGGCCTTCGAAAACGCCATCAAGGTCGATATGGCGCTCGGAGGCTCTACAAATACGGTCCTGCACCTTATCGCGATCGCGAAAGAGACGGAGATCGATATACCGCTCGCCCTCTTCGACGAGATATCGGCCCATACGCCCCACATCGCGAACATCCTGCCGGGAGGGGACCATTTCATGGAAGACCTGGAATGGGCCGGCGGGATACCGGCGATATTCAAGCGGATGAAGAACTCTTTGAACGACGTGATGACGGTGAGCGATAAACTCATAAGCCAGATCGCGAACGACGCTCAGGTGCTGAACGAGGACGTCATCAGGGACGTGAAGAACGCCTACCACGCGGAGGGCGGCATTGCCGTGCTCGGAGGGAACCTTGCGCCGGAAGGGGCGGTCGTGAAACAGACGGCGGTCTCAAAAAATATGATGAAGTTCAAGGGAAAGGCGAAGGTTTTCGATTCGGAAGAGGCTGCGATGCAGGCGATCATGGCGGGCAAGATCAAGAAGGGCACGTGTGTGGTGATCCGCTACGAAGGCCCGAAGGGGGGGCCGGGCATGAGGGAGATGCTCTCTCCGACCGCCGCCATTGTCGGCATGGGACTTTCAGAGGACCTCGCGCTCATCACGGATGGAAGGTTCTCGGGCGGGACACAGGGGCCGTGTATCGGCCATATATCGCCTGAGGCGGCGTGCGGCGGACCGATCGCCATCGTCCAGGATGACGATGAGATATCGATCGATATACCGGCGAGGAAGTTGAACGTGAACTTGACCGAGGAGGAGATCGCGCAGCGCCTCTCTACATGGAAGGCGCCTGCGCCTCAAATAAAGGAAGGCTACCTCGTCCGTTACGCGGAAGCGGTCTCTTCGGCATCGCAGGGGGCGGTGCTGAAGAATAAGTAAACGGACGGATGTTACATAAGGTTGCATAATGTTCCATAATGTTCCATAAGGTTGCCGTGTGTGTTGTCGGCGTATTCTGTAACCTTCTGTAACCTCATGTAACTTCATGGAACCTTATGGAACCTTAACGTTCTATTACCCATGAAGATGATTGGTGCGCAAATATTTATCGAGTCACTGAGAAAAGAGGGAGTCGATGTGATGTTCGGCTATCCCGGCGGCGTCGTCCTGCCCATATTCGATGCCCTCTACGACGCGCCGATACGGTTCATCCTGACGAGGCACGAACAGGGCGCTGCGCACGCGGCCGATGGTTACGCGCGGGCGACGGGCAAGGTCGGGGTCTGCCTCGCGACGTCGGGGCCGGGCGCCACAAACCTTGTCACGGGGATCGCCTCTGCATATATGGACTCCGTACCTGTAGTCGCGTTCACCGGTCAGGTGAAGACGACATTGATCGGCAACGACGCTTTCCAGGAAGCCGACGTGACCGGGATCACCCGGCCGATCACAAAGCACAACTATCTCGTGAAAGACGTGAAGGACCTGACGAGGATAATAAAAGAGGCGTTCCATATCGCCCGGACAGGGCGCCCCGGGCCTGTTCTCATCGACCTGCCCGTCGATGTTCAGCAGGCCGAAGCCGAATTCCATTATCCCGAGAAGGTCGAGATAAGGGGATATAACCCTACGTACGCCGGACACCCCGGTCAGATCAAGAGGGCTGCGAAGGCGATCGCCGCATCCAAGAGGCCTATACTGTACGCGGGCGGAGGCATCATCTCATCGAACGCCTCCGAGGAACTGCGTGAGTTTGCGATAAAGAATAGCATCCCGGTCACGACGACCCTTTTGGGCCTCGGCGCCTTCCCGTCCGAGAACCCCCTGCATCTGGGCATGCCCGGGATGCACGGCACCGCCTACGCGAACCACGCGATCATGGATGCCGATCTCATCATCGCGGTCGGCGCGCGGTTCGACGATAGGGTGACCGGAAAGGTCGAGGCGTTCGCCCCTCACGCAGCGATCATCCACATCGACATCGATCCTGCGAGCATCTCCAAGACGGTCGAGGTCGATATACCGATAGTCGGCGACGCGAGACTTATCCTGAAAGAGCTCGTGAAGTACACCAAAAAACCGGATACCGATGCGTGGCGTGAGAAGATCGACGAACTCAAGAAAACCTACCCTCTTAAATATAAGAAGGACGACGATAAGCTCAGGCCTCAGTACGTGGTGGAGGAGATATCGAACGTGACGAAGGGTGACGCGATCATCTGCACGGAGGTCGGACAGAACCAGATGTGGTCGGCCATGTTTTACAAATTCTCCCGGCCCCGCACAATGATCTCAAGCGGAGGTCTGGGGACCATGGGGTTCGGGTTTCCCGCCGCCATAGGCGCGCAGATAGGCATGCCTGACGCGACCGTCTTCGATATTGCCGGAGACGGGTCCATCCAGATGAACATACAGGAGCTTGCGACCGCGGTCCAGAATAAACTGCCCGTCAAGGTCGCGATATTGAATAACTGTTACCTCGGGATGGTGAGGCAGTGGCAGGAGCTTTTCTACAAGAGGAGGTATTCATATACGTGCCTCGAGGGCGTGCAGCCGGATTTCGTGAAACTCGCAGAGAGTTACGGCGCGGTCGGGATGAGGATCACGAAGGTCAATGAGGTGCGGCCTGCTCTCGAGAAAGCATTGGAGGTCCGCGACAGGCCTGTCTTCATGGATTTCCGCGTCGAGAAAGAGGAGAACGTCTTTCCGATGGTGGCGGTGGGCGAAGCCATTAATAGGATGATCGGAGGGATGGCGTAAAACAGGTCACCAGGTCACAAGGTCACTGGTTGTAGGTAAAACAATAGGGGGGCACCAGGTCACAAAGTCACAAGGTCACCAGTAAAAGAAGATAACATGGTGACATGGCGACGCGGTGACTCTACGTAGATCGGGGTAGATCGGGCTATGAAACATACAATATCAGTCTTGGTCGAGAACAAATTCGGAGTGCTCGCGAGGATCTCGGGGCTCTTCAGCGCCCGCGGATTCAACATCGAGAGCCTTGCGGTGAGCGAGACAGAAGACCCGATCGTCTCCCGCATGACCCTCGTGACCGAAGGCGACGAGAAGACGCTCGAGCAGATAAAGAAGCAGCTCAACAAGCTCATCGATGTCATCAAGGTGGGCGATTTTACCAACAAAGAGTATATCGAGAGAGAACTGCTCCTTGTAAAGGTGGCGGTGAGCGCGAAGAGCAGGACTGAGGTGCTGCAGGCGGTCGACTCCATGGGAGGAGAAGTCGTGAATGCCGCTTCCGGGTCGCTTACCATCGAGGCGACGGGGGACAGCAAGAAGATTGCCGCGTTTTTGGAACTGCTGAGGCCGTTCGGAATCCTGGAAGTGGTGCGAACAGGCAGGATCGCGATCGGCATCGACGGCGAAGATATGGCAAAGACGAAAGGAAAACCCGAGGTGAACGAATAGGAACGCCTGGCTCGAAAAGAGCCGTTTAATCCCCTCCGCAAAATCCCCGGCTTTCAAGCCGGGGATAAGAAGTTGCGGAATCTGTTTTTGCGTCGGGGAGGGAGCCTCGGCCTTTGGGCCGAGGGGGCTCCACAAAACTTTTGGAGGAGGAGAGATGGCAAAGATCTATTATGACAAAGATGCGGATTTGAACGTCTTGAAGGGCAAGAAGATAGCGATCATCGGTTACGGCATTCAGGGCAGGGCACAGGCCCTCAACCTGAGAGACTCCGGGTTAGACGTGATCGTGAGTGAGCTGCCCGGCACCCAGAACTACGAGCAGGCCAAAAAAGACGGTTTCACGCCCGTCACTGCGGGCGAGGCCTCGGCGCAGGCCGATGTGATCCAGATACTGACCCAGGACCACGTGCAGGCCAAGGTCTATAGGGATTCCGTGAAGATGAATCTGACGAAAGGCAAAGCGATCGCATTCTCTCACGGGTTCAACATACACTTCAAGCAGATAAAGCCTCCGAAGAAGGTAAACGTGTTCATGGTGGCGCCGAAAGGGCCGGGATCCCTCGTCCGGAAGATGTACGAGGAAGGGAAGGGCGTACCGTGCCTGGTCGCCGTCCATCAGGATGCGACGGGCAATGCCCTGATGGTCGCGCTCGCATACGCGAGAGGGATCGGCGGCACAAGAGCGGGCGTGATCGAAACGACATTTAAAGAAGAGACCGAGACGGACCTCTTCGGCGAGCAGGCGGTCCTGTGCGGCGGAGTGTCGGAACTGATAAAGGCGGGATACGATACGCTCGTCGCAGCGGGTTACCAGCCCGAGATCGCATATTTCGAGGTCCTCCACGAGCTCAAGCTCATCACGGACCTCATCCAGAAAAGCGGCATCTCCGGGATGAGGCGCAGCGTCTCGAACACCGCCTGCTACGGTGACCTCACGAGAGGAAAAAGGATCATCGCCGTGAAGACCCGCAAGGTGATGCAGAAGATGCTGAGAGAGGTCCAATCGGGCAAGTTCGCGAGAGAGTGGATCAAAGAGAACGAAGCAGGCCGGCCTCAATTCAATGCGCTGCTCAAGGAAGGCGACGAGCATCCCATTGAGAAGGTGGGTAAGAGTTTACGAGGCATGATGCCGTGGCTGTAGAAAGGTCATCAGGTCACAAAGTCACAAGGTCACAGGTATGGGCAAGATAATCATATTCGATACGACGCTGCGTGACGGCGAGCAGTCGCCCGGCGCAAGTCTCAATATCAACGAGAAGGTTGAGATCGCCAGGCAGCTCGCGTGTCTGGGCGTCGACGTCATCGAGGCGGGCTTCCCTGTCGCGAGCCCCGGCGACTTCGACGCGGTCAAGAAGGTCTCTCAGTGCGTGAAGGGGCCCATCGTCTGCGGCCTCGCGCGCTCTTTAAAGAAGGATATCGATGAGGCCTACGGAGCGGTGAGGTGCGCGAAGAGGCCGCGGATACACGTCTTCCTGGCGACCTCGAAGGTCCACATGAAGTACAAGCTGAAGAAGGCGGAGGATGAGATCCTGCGGATAGCCGTGTGGGCCGTCCGGTACGCAAGGAATAAAGCAGATGACGTCGAGTTTTCTCCGGAAGATGCATCGCGCAGCGAAAAAGAGTTCCTCTATCGAGTGATAGAATCCGTGATAGACGCCGGCGCGACCACGGTCAATATCCCCGATACGGTCGGATACGCAACGCCTTTTGAATTCGGCCAGCTGATAAAGGACATCAAGACCTCGGTGCCGAATGTCGATAAAGCGGTGATAAGCGTCCACTGCCATAACGATCTCGGCCTCGCGGTGTCGAATTCCCTCGCCGCGGTAGTGAACGGGGCGGGCCAGGTGGAGTGCACGATAAACGGTTTGGGCGAGAGGGCGGGCAATGCGTCCCTGGAAGAGATCGTGATGGCGATCAAGACCAGGCACGATATATTCTCCGGAAAATACACGTCGGTCACTACACGAGAACTTTACAAGACAAGCAGGCTCGTATCGAAACTCACGGGGATGCCCGTCCAGCCGAACAAAGCGATCGTCGGCATCAATGCGTTCTCCCACGAGTCGGGAATACACCAGGACGGCGTGCTCAAGAAGCGCACCACCTATGAGATCATGAGCCCGGCCGACGTCGGCTTTGGAGAGACGAGGATAGTGTTGGGAAAGCACTCCGGCAGGCATGCGTTCAGGCAGAGGCTCGAGAAGCTCGGGTTCGCGCTGAACGAATCCGAGGTCAACAAGGCCTTTGCCCGGTTCAAGGTCCTCGCTGACAAAAAGAAGGAGATATTCGACGAGGACCTCGAGGCTATCATCGAAGACGGGATAAGCGCGATCCCCGAGGTCTACCAGCTCACGCATTTCTATGTCACGAGCGGCGACCAGGTCACGCCGACCGCGCGGGTGCTGCTCAAAGTCAGGAATAAGGCAGCCAGCTCGGCGTCGAGCGGTGACGGGCCGGTCGATGCCTGCTATAAGGCGATAGATAAGATAACAGGGATGAAGGGCAGGCTCCTCGATTACCAGCTTCGCTCTGTCACAAGCGGCAAGGACGCCCTCGGAGAAGTCACCGTGAAGGTCTCTGCGGGAGGGAAGGTGACGAGCGGCCGCGGGTCTTCAACCGATATCATCGAAGCGAGCATCAAGTCCTACATCAACGCGATGAATAAGCTGACAAGAAGAGAGAAGGCCTCCATTCCAAAAGCCGTATAGGTTGAGGTCGATCCTATTCGACCAGAACATGTCCGAAGGGCTCCCTTTCTGCTAAAAGGATGAAGAAGATATACGGTATTGTAGGGCATCCGGTGAACCATTCGCTCTCGCCGGCGATGCACAACGCGGCGTTCCGCTCGCTCGGGATCGATGCCGAGTACGGGGTCTTCGACGTAGAACCCCATGCCCTGGAGGGTTTCCTCGCATCTTTAGAGGCGAGAGGGATATCGGGTATCAACGTCACGATCCCGCATAAGATCGAGGCCCGGCGTTACATCGAGAAGAGCGGTATCCTCGATAGAGAGGCGGCGAAGCTGGGCGCAGTGAATACGGTTGTCCTCGAGGGCGGAAGGCTCAAGGGGTACAACACGGACGGGCCCGGTTTTTACAGGTCATGCGTCACGGACCTGAAGTGCGAGCCCGAAGGTAAACGGCTCGTGCTCCTCGGCGCAGGCGGTGCTGCGACGGCGATCGCGATGTATCTCGGCCGCGGACCCAAAGAGATGACCGTGTTCGACGTCGACGAGAAGAAGGCGCGAGAGCTTTCCGAGAGGTACAGGAAGTGTTTTGAGGACGATAAGGTGCGCGTATGTGCGAAGGAAGATCTCGCACGTGCATTGGAAACATCGGATCTCCTCGTCAATGCCACCCCTCTCGGGATGAAAGCGGCTGATCCGCCGCCGATCGACGTGAGCCTTTTGCGCAGCGGTACCTACGTCTACGACCTGGTGTACAACAGGCCTGTGACATCCCTTGTGAAGGAGGCGCGCGCACGAAAGCTCTACGCGGTGACCGGGCTCGGGATGCTCTTGTATCAGGGTGCGATCGCTTTCGAGATCTGGACGGGCCGGAAGTCGCCCATCGACGAGATGAAGAAGGCGCTCGCGAGGGCCGTGAAGGAGGCGGCGTAAGACACGCATGGCGGAATGTACGGCGGTATTTATCTTTGGGTTGATCGTAGGCAGTTTCCTCAATGTGTGCGTTCACAGATTGCCTCGGGGGGAATCGATAGTCTATCCGCCGTCGCATTGTCCGGAGTGCAATAAAGCGATCCCCTGGTATGACAATGTGCCCGTCGCAAGCTTTTTCTTTTTACGGGGGCGCTGCAGATTCTGTAAGGCGAGGATAAGGCCGCGCTATCTCATCGTCGAACTATTGACAGGGCTCCTCTTCGTCCTGCTCTACCTTTCCTTCGGCCTTTCGGTGAAGTTCGTCGCGGGCCTCATATTCGTAGCGCTCCTTATCGTAGCGACGTTCGTTGACTTCGAACACGAAGAGATACCGGATGAGGTATCGCTGGGAGGTCTTGTGCTCGGGGTCATACTTGCGGCCGCATTCCCTCATCTGATGCGCACGGGTTCGCGGGGCGAGGCGCTCCTGCGGTCGATCGTGGGTGCGGCAGCAGGCTGGGGATGCGTCTTCGTGATGGCGCAATTCGGAAAGGCGCTCTTCAAGAAGAAGCTGGAGAAACTCTCCGAGACCGAGGCGGTGGGAAGCGGGGACGGAAGGCTGATGGCGATGATAGGGGCGTTCCTTGGATGGAAGCTGGCGCTCCTCACATTCTTCATCGCCCCTTTTTTCGGGTCGATAGTCGGGATAACGGTCAAACTAAGACACGGTCGAGAGATAATTCCCTATGGGCCGTATCTCTCGCTGGGGGCCCTGATCGCGTTTCTCTTCGGGGACGAGATAGTGAAGATCTTCTTCTTTATGTACTTGTGAAGCCCTGCGGCGTTTAAAGGGCAGCGTGAGTGCGGGCTGCTTAAGAGAGGGGAGGTCAGATGCTACGATATTTAACAGGCGGTGAGTCACACGGCAAGTCTCTGGTCGCGATAGTGGATGGGGTTCCTTCGGGCCTTAAGGTAGAGAGCGCATTCTTGAATAGGGAGCTCTCACGACGCATGGCGGGCTTCGGCAGGGGCAAGAGGATGGCCATCGAGAAAGATGCGATCGAGATAGTATCGGGGCTGAGGCGTTCGTATACGATAGGAAGCCCCGTCACCGTTATGATCGCGAACGTCGACCATTCGCTCGATAGGCTCCCGGAAGTCCTCCGGCCGAGGCCGGGCCACGCAGACCTCGCGGGAGCGCTCAAATACGGCCACACCGATATGCGGAACGTGCTCGAGCGCGCGAGCGCGCGAGACACCGCATCCCGTGTGGCGGTAGGTGCGATCGCGAAGTTGCTCCTGAAGGGGTTCGGGATAGACCTCGCAAGCCACGTGGTGGCGATAGGGCCTGTCGAAGCGCGCGCGCAGGATCTTTCGTTCGCGCGGATCGTCGAGATGGCGGAGCGCTCCACGGTGCGCTGCGCGGACCCGAAGGCGGGCGCGCGCATGGTGAGGTCGATCGAAGCGGCTTCGAAGGACGGAGACACGCTCGGCGGCATATTTGAGGTCATCGTACACGGGTGCCCTCCCGGGCTCGGAAGTTACTCTCAGTGGGACAGGCGTCTCGACGGACTCCTTGCGAAGGCCCTCGTCTCTATCCAGGCCGTCAAGGGCGTGAGCTTCGGCATCGGATTCGAGGCGGCGGCACGGAGAGGCTCCTCCGTCCACGACGCCATATTCTACGATACGAGGAGGGGTTTCTACAGAAAGACGAATGCCGCGGGAGGTATCGAGGGCGGCATGACAAACGGGGAGGACGTCGTCATACGGGCGGTCATGAAACCGATCGCGACTCTCACGAGCGCCCTTCCGAGCGTCGATATCGTGACGAAGAAGGCTGCGAGGGCAGCGGTCGAACGCGCCGATGTGTGTGCGGTGCCCGCGTGCGGAGTTGTCGGGGAAGCGGTGGTCGCGTATGAGATCGCGAACGCATTTCTTGAGAAGTTCGGAGGCGATTCCGTGGAGGAGATCAGGCGGAATTACGACGGGTACGTTGCTCAGGTAAAGAGGTTTTGAAAAAAGCGTATAGCGTATAGGGTATAGCGTATAGGGTAGAATGTGCAGTAGGATAGCCTATGGGCTTCACGCTAAACGCTCTACGCTCACTTTTTCGCTCACATCCATGTGAAACATGAAAAATATTGTGCTCGTCGGATTCATGGGGACCGGTAAGACAGCGGTTGCGAAGGGGCTCGCCAAGACCCTCGGGATGCGCTACGTGTCGACAGACGAGGTGATCGAGGCGCGCGAGGGGATGCCGATCAGCGATATTTTTTCCACAAAAGGAGAACCTTATTTTCGCCAGAGAGAGTCCGAAGTCGTGTGCGAGGTCTCCGGACAGTCGAACGCGGTAGTCGACGCAGGCGGGGGAATCGTTGCCCGAGAAGAGAATGTACGGGCGCTGAAGAAGTGCGGCGTCCTCGTCTGTCTTACCGCGAGGCCCGAAGTCATTTTAAAGAGGACGCGGCACGCAACGCATCGTCCTCTTCTGAACGTCAAAGACCCAAGGGCGAAGATAGAGGAGTTGCTGGATGCGCGCTCGCCGTTGTACGCCAAGGCCGATGTCCAGATAGACACGAGCGACCTTACCGTCGCGGGCGTCGTCGAGAAGATCGCAGCCATATTTCAAAAACAATGAGAGACATCCGCATACGAGAGATTACCATTGACGACGAAGAATATCCGAGGAGGCTTAAGGAGATACATAAACCTCCGGAGAGGCTGTTCGTGAATGGCGAGATCAGGCCCGATGACGATATCGCCGTTGCGCTCGTCGGCTCAAGGAGGGCAACGCAGTACGGGCTCGAGACCTGCGAAAGGCTCGCGTGCGAGTTAGCGTCGTATGGGGTCACTGTGGTGAGCGGCATGGCGAGGGGCATCGATACGAGTGCGCACCGCGGGGCGCTCAAGGCGCGCGGCCGGACCATCGCGGTGATGGGGAGCGGCCACGGTCACATCTATCCACCCGAGAACAAGAAGATCTATCGCGAGATCGCCGAAAACGGGGCCGTGGTGAGCGAGTTCCCTCACGACGTACCTCCGCTCGGACTCAATTTTCCCAGGCGCAACAGGATCATCAGCGGGCTCTCTCTCGGCGTCGTTGTCGTAGAGGCGTCGAAGGATTCGGGAGCGCTCATCACCGCCGATTTTGCGCTTGAGCAGGGCAGGGATGTCTTTGCGGTCCCCGGGAAGGTCAATTCCATAACGAGCCGGGGGACGCACGAGCTCATAAAGGACGGCGCGCGGCTCGTCCAATCGGCGGACGATATCATGGAGGAGCTGCACCTGTCGCGTAAGCCGGTGGTACGAGATGCCGGAGACGAGCGCACGCGGGATACCCATGTGCGCGCGGCATCCCGTGCCGTGACTGAAGAAGAGGCGCGCGTCGTGCGCATCCTCTCGGACGAACCGATGGCGATAGACGATATTACAGAGGAGCTTGGAATGCCGCCGCACAAGGTCTCGAAGATATTGCTGACGCTGGAATTGAAGAGGTGCATCACGCATATACACGGAGACCGCTACATTGTAAAGGAGAGATAGGATAATGAGCAAGGCCTTGGTCATAGTTGAGTCACCCGCGAAGGCGAAGACAATAAACAAGTTCCTCGGGAATGAGTATGAGGTGGTGTCGAGCATGGGACACCTCATCGACCTTCCCAAGAGCAAGATGGGGATCGACGTCGAACACGATTTCAAAGCAGAATACATCGTCATCCCCGAGAGAAAGAAGAACCTCGAAGCGCTCAAGAAGTCCTCCACCGATAAGTCTCTCATATATCTGGCGCCTGATCCTGATAGGGAGGGAGAGGCGATCGCGTGGCACCTCAAGAATGCGCTTGAGGCCAAAGACAAAAAGTTCTTCAGGGTCACCTTTGACGAGATCACCGAGCATGCCGTGCTCGAGGCGTTCAAGCATCCGCGGGACCTCGATATGAACCTTGTGAATGCGCAGCAGGCGCGGCGTATACTCGACAGGCTTGTGGGGTACAGCCTGAGCCCGCTCCTCTGGAGGAAGGTGAGCAGGGGCCTGAGCGCCGGGAGGGTCCAGTCGGTCGCGGTCCGCTTGATCGTCGACAGGGAGCGCGAGATACAGAAATTCGTCCCCCAGGAGTACTGGGAGGTCGATGCCGACCTCAAGAGGCCCGAGGATGCGGTCGAGGACAGGTTCAAGGCCAAACTCGATAAGTGCGAAGGCAAGAAGGTCGAGATAAAAGACAAGGCGACGGCAGACGCGATCGTCGAAGAGCTCAAGGGGCAGGACTTCATCGTCGACGACATCAAAGAGTCCAAAAAGAAGAAGCACCCCTTTCCTCCGTTCACGACGAGCAAGCTGCAACAGGAGGCGTTCAACAAGCTCCGCTTCCCCGTGAACAAGACCATGCACATCGCGCAGGTGCTCTATGAAGGTGTGGAGCTGGGAGAGGAAGGGGCGGTCGGCCTCATCACCTATATGAGGACGGATTCCGTGAGGATATCGAAAGACGCCCAGGAGGACGCGAAAAAGTACATCATACAGAAATACGGTAAGCGTTATTATCCCGACGTCCCGAATGTCTATAAGTCGAGGAAAACCGCCCAGGAGGCCCACGAGGCTATCCGTCCGA
The DNA here is from genome assembly GCA_964354545.1 of uncultured Planctomycetia bacterium. GTDB lineage: Bacteria > Omnitrophota > Gorgyraeia > 2-01-FULL-45-10 > JAHFGN01 > CAYHAE01. The sequence goes on along the minus strand of CAYHAE010000009.1, from coordinate 31,089 downwards.
CCCTGCCGCTGAGGCCCCCGGAAAGCGTCAAGGGCTTCCTCACCCCGGAGCAGTTCAGGCTCTATGAGCTCATATGGAAGAGATTTCTCTCAAGCCAGATGGTCCCGGCGCTATACTCGGTCACGAGCGTTGATATTAAGGCCGGACGGTGCACCCTCAAGTCTTCGGACACCAAGGTCGTATTTGACGGCTTCATGACGCTCTACGGTGAGGAGGAGCTCGAGGAGAACGGAAAGTTCAAGAACAGGCTCCCCCTCCTGAAGGCCGGGGAGAAGGTGGACCTCCTGAGCCTCATACCGAGCCAGCATTTCACGAAGCCCCCGGCACGCTATTCTGACGCATCCTTGGTGAAGGCCCTCGAAGAGAAGGGTATCGGCAGGCCGTCTACCTATGCGCCGATAATCCAGACGGTCATTATGAGGAATTACGTCGTGAGAGAATCCAGTTCGCTCCGTCCCACCGAACTCGGTTTCATCGTGACGGACCTTTTAATGGCGCACTTCCCGAAGATCATCGACGAGAAGTTCACCGCGAAGATGGAAGACGAGCTTGACGGAATAGAAGAGGGTGAGATCGATTATCTCGTGGCGCTCAAGAGCTTCTACAGCCCGTTCATGCACCTTGTGGAGCAGGCGAAGACCGCTATGAAGGACGTGAAGCGCGAGGTCATTCCCACCAACGAGGTATGCGAGCTCTGCGGGAAACCGATGGTGGTAAAGTGGGGCAGGCGCGGAAAATTTTTGAGCTGCTCGGACTTCCCGAGGTGCAAAAACGCCAAGTCCATCACGACCGGGGTCAAGTGTCTGCAGGAAGGATGCACCGGGGAGCTCGTCGCGCGCAGGTCAAAAAGGGGCTCATTCTACGGATGTTCGCGGTATCCGCAGTGCACCTATACGACGAGGCAGCTCCCGCAGGCCCAGGCGCCTGCCTAAATTAAACCAACAGTGCATGTTACCGCATCAGTTGGTTTAATTTATCCTGAGCTTGGCGAAGGATTACCCTTCGACTTTGCTCAGGGTAAATGCGACCACTATGTTAATGTAGATCGTTGGTCGCATTTAATCCCGTTACCAGAACCTCCGGAGGCACGCACGATGCAGAGGTATATCGATAAATTCCTGAACTATCTAAAGGTCGAGAGGAACGTCTCGGTCCACACGGTCGTCAATTACTCCGTCGATCTCAATGACTTCGGTTCTTTTTTGGGAGGGGCCGACATAGGCTCCGTCGACCACCTCACCGTGAGAAGGTTCCTCGCGGCCCTTCGCTCAAAGAATCTCTCGAAACGGTCGATCGCGAGAAAGCTCTCGACCTTGCGCAGTTTCTTCAAATTTCTCCACAGGGAAGGTCACATAAAGACGGATCCCGTCACCGCGGTCTCTACGCCCAAATTCGATAAGTATCTGCCGGTTTTCTTGGGCGTCGACGCAGTGCTCAGGCTATTGGCCACTCCCGACGCGAATTCTCTCGACGGCACAAGGGACAGGGCGATCCTGGAGACGCTCTATTCTACAGGCATCAGGGTGAGCGAGCTCGTGGGGCTCGATGTGAATGACGTGGATTTTATAGGCGGCGTGGTGAAGGTGCTGGGCAAGGGGGCGAAGGAGAGGATAGTCCCGATAGGGGAAGCGGCCCTGACGGTCATCAGGAGATACGGGGACGAGAGAGGGAAGTTTTCGTCGAAGGACAGGAGCAAAGGCGCGCTCTTCGTGAACAGGTTCGGAACAAGGATCACCGACAGGAGCGTCCGCCGGATCATCGATAAGTACATAAAGGCATGCAGCATCACGCAAAAGATCTCTCCCCATTCCCTGAGACACTCCTTCGCGACGCATCTCCTGGATAGAGGTGCGGACCTGCGGAGCGTGCAGGAGCTTTTGGGACATGTGAACCTCTCCACGACCCAGATCTATACGCACGTTACCACCGAGCGGCTGAAGTCGGTATACGACAAGGCGCATCCCAGGGCATAATTCAAAGGCGCTGAGAAAGCGGGCCTGCACCGCCAAAACGCAAAAGGGACCAAAAAGTGCAAAAGGCTCCCCAAGGCGGAAAATCCGAAATCCGAAATACGAAATTCGAAACAAGTTCGAAGCACGAAATCCGAAACAGATAGTGGCATTCACGAGGACACTATATGCGCTATTTCTATGACCTAATATTCGCGCTCTATGCCTTCGTCTATTTGCCGATACTCATATGGAAAGGGAAGTTCGATAGGCATCTTTTGGAGAGATGCGGGATATTCGAGCGGGAGGCCCTCGGCTGGTGTGCGTCACATGACAAGACCGTGTGGGTGCACGCGGTGAGTGTCGGGGAGGTTGTCGCCGCGAGGCCCCTTGTGGAAAAACTAAAAAAGGAATTCCCGGCCTGCGGCATCGTTATCTCCACCACCACGAAGGCGGGGAACCGGCTTGCGAAGGACGTGGTTTTCAAGCGCCACACACCCGAGCCGGGAGCGGAAGTCCTCGTGATCTATCTCCCGCTGGACTCAAGCGGTATCGTGCGGCGGGTCGTCGATGTCGTGAAACCGGCCTTCTTCGGGATGATGGAGACAGAGCTCTGGCCGAACCTTATACTTGCGCTTTCGGAGAAGGGTGTGCCGATCGTCCTGCTCAACGGGAGGATATCGGACAAGTCCTACCCCTGGTATCGGGCAGCATCTTTTTTCATGAGACCGGCCTTGGCAAGGATAGACAGGTTCTGTATGCAATCGGAACTCGATGCCCAACGAATACGGTCGATAGGTGCCGATCCGGGAAAGGTGAGGCTCACGGGCAACGTGAAGTTCGACAACCTCGTGATCGTCCCACCGGGCCCTTCCCGCGACACCGGAGAGGCGGTGGCCGCCTTGAGGGCAACGTTGGGCATAGGGCCCGATGAAGACGTCATCGTGGCGGGAAGCACGCACAGCCCCGAGGAGGAAGTCCTGATCGCGCTGTACAAGAATTTACTGGCGCGGTTCAGCCAGGTGCGTCTCCTGCTTGCGCCCCGGCACATCGAACGCAGTGTGCGCGTAGAGTCGCTCGTGAGGAAGCACGGCTTTATCCCCGCGAGGATATCCCGCATGAAAAATGTATCTGCCCCGGCACGGGCCGCGGGGCGGGATGCGGCACAGGGAGAAAGGCCGCCCGTGCTTATCCTCGATACCGTCGGACAATTAAAGGATATCTATGCGTGCGCGACGGTCGTCTTTATGGGCGGCAGCCTCATGAGAAAAGGGGGCCACAACCTGATCGAGCCCGCCGTGCACGGCCGGCCGATACTCTTTGGGCCCTACATGTCCAACTTCAGGGATATGGCCGACCTCTTCATCCGTTACGGCGCCGCGATGAAAGTAGAGGACAGGGGTGCGCTCGAGAGGGCGCTGTGGAGCCTGTTGAATAGCCCTGAAGATCGCGAGAGGATGGGAAAGAACGCGCGGGAGTTAGTGCGAACGAATGCCGGTGCCGCCGAAAGGACAATGGACGCCATACGGGAGGTCCTGCACCATTAAGGCGAGAGGATGAGGGCATATCTGTATTCCGTAATGACGGATAGGAACAGGTCGCTTCCGGCGCGGCTCGCCGCACTCATCCTGTCCGGTGCATCGGGCGTGTATCTCCTGGCCATAGCCTTCAGGAAGGCGCTGTACCGCATGGGCGTCTTCAAGTCGCATAAGGTACGCGCGACGGTCGTGAGCATCGGAAACCTCACGCTGGGGGGGACCGGAAAGACTCCCTTCGCGATCATGCTCGCGAAGGTCCTGAGAGAGACGATGAAGAAGAGCCCCGCGGTCCTCATCCGCGGCTACGGCTGGGACGAACAGGCAATGATGAAAAGGTCTCTTGGCGCGCTTCCGCTCGTCGTCGGACGCGACAGGGTGAGGGGTGCGAGGGACGCTATCCAAAGGCATGGCGCGGACACCATTCTCCTCGACGACGGTTTCCAGCACTGGCGGATCGCGAGGGACCTCGACATAGTCCTCGTCGATACGCGAAATCCGTTTGGGAACCGGCGGCTCTTCCCCAGAGGCATCCTCAGGGAGCCCCTCGCGAGCATCAAGAGGGCGGACATCATCGTGCTCACGAAGACCGATAGAAGCCTCGTCGATAAGGAAGCGATCAAAGGGTGCCTGAGGGGATTTAAGGAAGACCTCGTCTTCGTAGAAGCGGCGCACGTCCCCGCGCACGTCTGGGACCTGAAGACGAAAGAGGTATTCGGCCTCGACAGGATAAAGGGGAAGAGGGCCTGTCTCGTCTCCGGCATCGCCGACCCCTTCTACTTCGAAGAGACGGTGAAGGCTCTGGGCGCCGTGGTCGCAGGCCGCCTCTTCTACGCGGACCACCACAATTACAGCGAGTCCGACGTGCGTACGATCTTCGAAAGGGCCCGGGAGGCCGATTGCATAGTCACGACAGAAAAAGATGCGATCAAGTTCGAGCGCCTGGCCCTCGCCTCCGAGAGCGCGGTTCCTCTCTACGCGGTACATATTGAAATGACGATACGCAAAGGCGCGGAGGAGTTCTTTGTTAGACTTAATAGCGTCTCTGGCCGTAAGGTTCCTCAATAGGCTCTTCAGCATCATACCGGTTAGCGCAGCGCTCTGGTGCGGCAGGAGAGTAGGAGGGTTCATATTCTTGCTCAACAGGAAACGCAGGCTCATCGCCTATGCGAACCTGAAGGCGGCGTTCGCGAAAGAGAAAGACCCCGGGGAGCTCAGGAGGATCCTGAAGCGTGTCTATGAGAATATCGCACAGACCTTCGTCGAGGTCCTCAATCTCACCAAGGTCTCGCGCCGCTACGTCGATACCTATGTCAAGGTCATACATATGGAACGTATACGGAATGCGGCCGAAAGCGGGAAGGGGGTCATCCTCTTGACCGCCCACTTTGGGAATTGGGAGCTCTCCAGCCTCGTGGGGGCGATCGAGGGGTTTCCCATGACCGTGCTCGCGAGGGCCCAGAGGATGAAGCGCCTCGATGAGCTCCTGAACAGGCTGAGGGAATCGAAGGGCTGCAAGGTCGTGCGCAAGGGGATCTCGGTGAAGTTCATATTAAGGGCGCTCCGTAACCGGGAGATCGTGGGTATGCTCGCTGACCAGGATGCGGGGAAGAAGGGAGTCTTTGTGAACTTCTTCGGGAGGCCGACGTCAACGGCGTCGGGTGCATTCGAGTTCGCGCGGCACACACGCTCGATCCTTTTGCCGAACTTCATCGTGAGGCTCCGCGGGCCACACCACCACCTCTTTCTGGAAGACTGCATCGATGTGTCGTCCGGGGATACCAAGGCCGCTGTCCAGAAGTACATGTGCCTCTTGGAGGCCTACGTGAGAAAATATCCTGACCAGTGGCTGTGGCTGCACAAGAGGTGGAAGTCAACCCCTCTCAAGAAGGTGCTGGTCCTGAACGATGGGAGGGCGGGCCACTTCAACCAGTCGATGGCGGTCGCACGCGAGATCCAAAAGGCCCGGCAATTGCAGGGGTACGCACGGGAGGATACCGAGATCATCACCGCCGACGTGAAGTTCAAGAATAATTTCACAAAGCTCTTCCTTTCCGTATGCGCCAACCTTTCCAGCTGGCGCTGCCACGGCTGCATGAGGTGTCTTGGCGCGTGCCTGGTAGAGGAATCGTACTCCTCGCTCATGCGCACCTATGCCGATTTCGTCATATCGAGCGGCTCAAGCCTCGCGGCCGTCAACGTCTTCATGTCGAGGGAAAATAACGCGAAGAATATCGTGATCATGAAACAGGGGAACGTGAGCGTGAGCAGGTTCAGCCTCGCGATCATCCCGAGGCACGACAGGCCGAGGCCGAGGAAGAATGTCGTCGTCACCGACATCGTGCCTAATCTGATGGACGAGGAAAGGCTCGCGTCCGACGGGAACGCGCTCAAGAATAGGCTCCATGTGACAGATGCCCCGAAGCTCGGGCTTCTCATAGGAGGCGACAACCCGGAGTATCTCCTCACCGAGGAGATCGTCCGCGAGGTAATAGACGGGATCTTCAGGGCCGCAGAGCGCGTGAATGCCGAGATCCTCCTCACCACCTCGCGCAGGACGCCCAGGGCCGTCGAAGAGATCCTCCGCGAGAGGCTTTCGGGTCACCCGAGGTGCAGGCTCCTCGTGGTCGCGAACGAAAGGAACGTGAGTGAGGCGGTGGGAGGGATCTTATCGCTCGCAGACGTGGTCGTCGTCTCCGGAGAGAGCATCTCGATGATCTCTGAGGCGGTGAGTTCGGGCAAGCCTGTGGTGGTGTTCAATTTGAAGAAGACGGCGCTCAAACCCACCAAACACGAATTGTCACTAAAGGGATTGGCAGGGATGGGTTATATAAAGGTGGTCGAGCCGCGTGGGCTTGCCCCGGCGCTCGAAGAGATCGTCTTGGAGAAGAGGCCGCGCCAAAAGCCAAAGGATATGGAAACGATACGGGAAGCGGTCAGGAGGCTCCTATAATGAACGTACTCCAGGTGCTCCCTTCGTTGGACGTAGGAGGGGTTGAGACGGGAACGGTCGACCTCGTAAGGTACCTCGTCCAGAACGGCCACAAGGCCGTCGTCGTGTCGAGCGGAGGGCGGCTTACGAACGAGGTGACGAGAGCGGGCGCGCGCCACTACGCGCTCCCGGTCCACAAGAAGAACATCCTCACGATGATCAGGATGGCAAGGAGGCTGTGCGACGTGATCCGGCAGGAGGAGATAGACCTCGTTCACGCACGGTCGCGTATCCCCGCCTGGTCAGCGTTCTTCGCGTCGCGGATCATGAAGAAGCCTTTTGTCACGACGGCCCACGGCTACTACTCGCGTCATCTGGCCAGCGAGGTGATGGGGTGGGGGAGGTTCGTCATCGTCGCGTCACACGTAATGGCGAGGCGGATGATGCACGATTTCGGCGTCCCCCATACGAGGATACGCCTCGTGCCGCGGGGCGTCGATCTGGGCAGGTTCACGTTCAGAGAGCCTCACGAGCGGCAGTCGGACGAGTTCGCGATCGGCATCATATCGAGGATCACCCCTCTCAAAGGCCATACCGATTTTCTGAAGGCGGTCGGCATTCTCTCCCGGACCATACCGCGCCTGCGCGTGGTGATCGTAGGCGATGTGCCGCGAGGAAAGGAGAAGTACAGGGCCGAGCTTGAGCTCCTCACGAAGAGGTTGGGGCTCGCGAGGACCGTCGAGTTCCTCGGGACGCAGGAGGACATCCCCGGCATATTGAGGGGCCTTGACGTGGTCGTCTCCGCGACGGTCACGCAGGAGGCGTTCGGCAGGTCGATCATTGAGGCGCAGGCCTCGGGCGTGCCGGTGGTCGCGACGAGGGTCGGCGGAGTGGTCGATATCATAGAGGACGGCACAAACGGCATCCTCTGCACTGCACAGGATCCGAGGGATATAGCCCGCGCGATCATCGCCGTCTATAAGGACCAGGACCTCAGGAGCAGGCTCGTCTATAACGCGCGGAGGATCGTCGAGGAAAGGTTTACGTTGGAGCGAATGGCCCAAGAGACCATCGCGGTATACGAAGAGGCCGTGAGGCAGCTCAATATCCTTGTCATCAAGGTGAGTTCTATCGGGGACTGCATCTTGAGCATTCCGTCGTTGCGGGCGCTGCGGTCCGCGTTCAAAGGCGCGACGCTAAAAGTCCTCGTCGGCGTATCTGCGAGGGACGTCTTCAATAACTGCCCCTATATAGATGACAGGATCGTCTGCGATCTCAACGGGAAGGATAGGGGGCTGTGGGGCCTCCGGCGCCTCGCGCGCGTCCTGCAGAAGGAATATTTCGACATCGTGGTTGACCTGCAGAATAATAAGAAGAGCCACCTCCTCGCCTTCTTGAGTTTCGCGAGCCAGCGCTACGGATACGATAACGGAAAGTGGAGTTTCTTTTTAAATAGAAAAGTGAAAGAAGACCATATCCCCCGGGACCCGATCGAGCACCAGTCGAGGACGCTCGCGCTCATGGGAGTGGATCGGGTGGAGAAGGCCCTGGAGCTATTCCCCTCGGCGGACGACGAGCGATGGGCGCAGCAGTTCCTGAGGGCGAATTGGATCAAGCCGGGGCAGCCGCTCGTGGGGATAGCCTTAAGGGCGAGTGAGAAGTGGCTCACGAAGAACTGGCCCCTTTCGCATGTCGCGGCACTGTGCGATAGGCTCGGGGCGAAGAACATAAGGACGGTCATCACGGGCACGAAGGAGGACGCGAAGCTCTCCCCGCGGCTTTTGAAGAGCGTGCGTTCAAAGCCCATCATGGCGGTGGGGAAGACGAGTATCCTCGAACTCGCTGCCCTCATGAGGCATTTCGACTGTTTTATAACTCCCGATTCCGCTCCCCTGCACGTCGCGTGCGGCATGGGAGTACGCGTCATCGCCCTTTTCGGTCCGACGGACCCCTCGAGGCATTTCGTGGAATGCGCGGGTTCCGTGGTGATGAAGGCGCAGATGAAGTGCGGCCCCTGTTACAGCCCGCACTGTATGAGAAATTTCAAGTGCATGAAGGCCATCTCTGTCAACGAGGTCTTTGAGGCGGCGGAGAAGGCGGTCTTCGCCGTCCGCGTCAACGGGTCGGGCAAGGCACGCGAGGGTGACGCCGCAGATGCAGAGGATCCGCGTGAGGACGCGGCGTCAAGACCCTTTGGGGAGCGGGGAGGCACGCGCACGACATGAAGGTCCTTTTCGTCACCAGCCACCTCAACATCGGCGGCATCACGAAATATATATTCATCCTGGGAAAGGCGCTCCGCGCACGAGGCGTAGATTCTGTCGTCGTATCGGCGGGCGGGGATGCTGAACAGGAATTTGTGAAAAATGGCATAGAGGTAGCGACGGTAGATTTCAGGACGAAGTCAGAGGTGAGCCCGAAGGTCTTCCGGGGTGCGCTCGAGCTCGCGCGCATCGCACGGCGTAAAGAGATCGATATTATCCACGCGCACACGAGGGTGACGCAGGTTGCCAGCGCCCTCGCCGCCCGACGCGTGCACGTCCCCTACGTAAGCACGTGCCATGGTTTCTTCAAGAGGCGGCTCGGCAGGATGCTTTTCGGCTGCTGGGGGGCGAAGGCGATCGCGATAAGCGAGCCGGTGAGGGAGAGTCTTATGAACGACTTTGGGCTGCCGCCCTCGAGAATCGAGCTCATACACACCGGCATCGATATCGACATGTTCTCGAAAGGGTCCTCATCCCCGGAGCCGTCCGACTTAAGACGAAGGCTCGGCCTCAAGGAATGCCCGATCGTCGGGACTATCGGGAGGCTTTCTCCCGTGAAGGGACACAGGTTCTTCATCGAGGCAGTACGAGGGGTGGTATCAAGGGGGAGGGCAGTCCAGGGGATCATCATAGGAGACGGGCCGGAGGAGAGCGAACTCAAGACCTTCGCGCGGACCATCGGCATGGACGATACGTTCCGCTTCCTGAAATCGGATTTCAACACCGCTGCGTACCTTGCCCTGATGGACATATTCGTCTTTCCTTCGCTTGAAGAAGGGCTGGGGCTGTCTCTCGTGGAAGCGATGGCGTCGGGGAAGCCGTGCATCGCGTCGGATGTGGGCGGCATCTCGGACGTGGTGAGGGACGGCGAGACAGGGTTGCTCGTCCCTGCAGGCGACCCCGGTAGGATGAGCGAGGCCATCGTCCGGCTTTTGGACGACGCATCGTTTGGGCGCAGGCTCGGGGAATCAGCAAAGACGTTCGTGCGGGATAGATTTTCTTCGGCCGCTATGGCGGAGAAGGTCGCGCATCTATATGAAGAGGTCGTGGAGGCCTATGAGGCGCACCGGTAGAAGATTTGTAATAGCCCTTGGCATATTCGCGATAGCGGCGGCGATCGTCCTGAGCCTATTTTTAAACTCGATCTACCGGCTGCCCATTTTAATGTACCACGCGGTCGATGAGGTTTCCGGCCCGAGGAACAGGCTCGTGGTCCCACCCGAGATCTTCGCGAACCAGATGAGGTATCTCCACGAGAGGGGTTACGCAGTCGTGACACTCGACGAGGCGGTCTCATATATCACACAGAACAGGAGGCTCCCGCGAAAGACGGTCGCCATCACTTTCGACGATGGATATGAGAATAATTATACCTATGCCTATCCCGTGCTCGTGAAGTACCATATCCCCGCGGCGATATTCGTGATCGTGAGGCTCGTGGGCACCGAGGGCTTTCTCACATGGGACCAGATACGCGAGATGTCCCGTTCTGGCATCGTGAATATCGAGAGCCACTCCACATCGCATCTCTGGCTCACGGGGCTCGATGCACGGAAACTCAAGGAGGAACTCGAGAGTTCGAGGAAGGTCCTGGAGGATGCCCTCAACAAGAAGGTGCGGTACCTGTGCTATCCGATGGGAGGTTATGATGAGCGCGTGAAGTCGGCTGCCCGCGAGGCGGGGTACTCCGCGGCGTTCGCGACGAAGCCGAAGACGCTCCTCCGCGCGCCTGACCTCTATGCGATAGACAGGGTGAAGATATCGCTTAGTTCTGACAACCCTTTCGTATTCGCCATCAAGGTATCCGGATACCACGCCTTCTTCAGGACATTCAAGGACGATTACGGGGAGATTGCGAAGAAACTATGGAAGAAAAGATCCTCATTGTGAACGTCAACTGGGTCGGGGACGTCATATTCTCAACACCGTTCATAAGGGCCGTGCGCGAGGCGCGCCCGCGCAGCCATATCGCGTGCCTTCTCCACCCGAGATGCCGGGAGGTGCTTGAGGCCAACCCCCGGATAGATGAGATCATCATCTATGACGAAGAGGGCATCCACCGGAGCCTCTGGGGCAAGCTGAAGCTGATCCGCGCGTTGAGGAGGAAGAAGTTCGACACCGCCTTCCTCCTCCACAGGTCGTTCACCAAGGCATTTCTCGCGTACTCAAGCGGCATCACAAGAAGGGTCGGCTATGCAACGAAGAACCGGAAGCTCCTCCTCACCGAGGTCGTCGAAGAGATGCCGCAGACCTTTGCGCACAAGGTCGAATATTTTTTGAATGTCGCACGCGCCGCAGGAATACCTGCAAAGGATACGCGCTACGAATTTTTCGTGAGCGAGGGAGACCGTAATTACGCGAAGACGTTCTTGGCCGAACGGGGTGTGAGTGCGGAGGACCTGCTTGTGGTGATAAATCCGGGAGGCAATTGGCTTCCGAAAAGATGGCCGAAGGAGAATTTTGCGCGCCTCGCGGACACCATGGTGCGCAAGTACGGCGCAAAGGTCGTCATCACAGGCTCGAAGAACGACTCGGCGCTCGCTGAGGCGATAAAGCTCGAGATGGAGAACGCCTCCCTCATCGCGTGCGGCGCCACGACGCTCGGACAGTCGGCCGCGCTCCTCGAGCGCGCGGATCTTGTGGTCGCCAACGATACGGGCCCCATGCACATCGCGGTCGCGATGGGCGCCCCGGTCCTTGCCCTTTTCGGCCCCACGTCTCCGGGGATCACGGGGCCGTACGGTGCGGGGGAGTATAAGGTAATATATAAGAACGACGGGTGCGAGGTCCCGTGCTATGATCTCACGTGCACCGAGTTTGCGTGCATGAAGGCGATAGGCGTGGAGGACGTCCTCGCGGCGGCGAATGAGATGCTCGCGAAAAACCCGAAGATAAGGCTCACGCATGATCATCGATAAAACGAAGGTATCAAGGGTCCTGGTGATCACCTTAAGCAACCTCGGCGATTGCATATTGACGACGCCCGTGGTGAAGACGCTTGCGCTCAACTTCCCTGAGGCGAGGATCGATGTGATGGCGGGGCCCAACGGAAAAGAGGTCTTTGAAAAAGACCCGTCCATATCCAAAGTGATCGTATACGATAAACACGCATCGGTCATGGAGAAGAGGAGGCTCTCGTCGAAACTACGGCACCTCAAGTACGACCTCGTGGTGGACCTGAGGAACACGATATTCGGCCTCCTCCTCGGCCCGCGGTACAGGACGAGCCCGATCCAGATGATCCCCAAAGAGGCCACGCACAGGATCGACGCGCACCTCTGGAAGCTGAAATCCATCGGCATAGAGCCCCTCTACCATAACACATACATCTGTATTCCCGAAGAAGATCAGGTGCGCGCAGCGAAGCTCTTGGAGGCGGAAGGCGCGGGAGAAGACTTCATCGTTGTGGCACCCGGCGCGCGGAGCCGGCCAAAGCGGTGGCCGGAAGAGGCCTTTGCCCGACTGTGCGACAGGGTCATCTCCGAGGAGCGGATCGCGGTAGTCTTCGTCGGCCAGGGAGATGAGTCCGACGTCGCCGTGAAGATCTCCGGCATGATGAAGTCGAGGCCGTTCAACCTCGTCAATAAGACGAGTTTCAGGGAACTCGCGGCGGTCGTGAAGAAGGCGAGGCTCGTGGTCACCAACGATTCGGCTCCGCTGCACCTGGCGTGCGCGATGGGGACCAAGACGATCGCGCTCTTCGGGCCGACGGACCCGGCGAAGTACGGGCCGACCGGGATATACGACGTCGTGATACGCAAGGAGATCGCATGCGCGCCGTGCGAGGCAGCGGTCTGCAGGGCAAATTATGAATGCATGCGCACGATCACGGCTGACGAGGTCTTCCTGGCAGTATCTGCGCTGCTCCACACGTAATGCGGTCTCCGAGGCCGCGTGCACAAGAAACCTATGGATGATTTTAAGAAGATCCTCATCATGCGGCTCGACAGGATAGGCGACGTGCTCTTGTCGACACCGGCCCTAGAGGCGGTGAGGAACGCGTATCCAAAGAGCCACATCGCGGTGATGGTGAGGCCTTATGTCGAAGAGGTCGTGAAGGGGAACCCCTTCGTAGACGAGCTCATCCTGTACGATAAGGACGCCCTGCATAGGAGCATCGCCGGAACCTTGCGATTTATCGGCGCATTGCGCGCACGTAAATTCGAGTGCGCGATCGTGCTCCACCCGTCGAACAGGTCCCACATCATCCCATTCTTAGCGGGCATCCCGGTGAGGGTGGGTTATGACAGGAAGCTCTCTTTTTTATTGACGAGACGTATTCCCCACAAGAAGGAGTTCGGTCTGAAACACGAGCGCGATTATACGCTCGATCTCTTGAGGTATATGGGGATTGAGCCGGCATCCTGCGAGGCCCACATGCCGCTGAATGACTCAGGCGAGAGGAAGGCCGAAAGGTTATTTAAGGAACACGGCATCGGCCCGGATTCCATCGCGATCGTTGTGCATCCCGGAGCGAGCTGCCCTTCCAAACGGTGGCCGGTCGAGAGGTTTGCCGAGGTCGCGAACAGGCTCGCCGAACGTCACGGGTCCTGGACCGTGGTGATCGCCGGTGAAAGGGAGAGGGAATTCGGAGATCGGCTCACGGGGCTCATAAGATCGCGCGCGGTGAATATGTCCGGCCGCGCCTCCTTAGGCGACCTCGCAAGCATCCTCAGGCGCGCGAGGCTCCTGGTATCGAACGATTCGGGGCCTGTACACATCGCGAGCGCCGTCGGGACACCGGTGGTAGCGATATTCGGAAGGAGCGACAGGGGCCTATCCCCGCGGCGCTGGGGCCCTCTCGGCGATGCGAACGTCGTGCTCCACAGGTATGTCGGGTGTACGGTATGCAGGGCACACAGGTGCGAGAAGGGTTTCGAATGCCTGCGGGCGATTTCTGTCGCTGATGCGGAGAGCGCCTGCGAGCTGCTGCTTCGCGCCGGAAGGAGAGAAGGGTTAAAGCCAATGCCGCAATAAACCCTGTTGACATTCTTAAGTTGAGACTGTTGAAAAAGGTACTTCTGAACGCGGATTCACGCGAATCAAACGCACCTGCCTGCCGGCAGGCAGGGATATACGCAGATTTCCCGAGTGGAGCCCCCTCGGCCTAAAGACCGAGGCTCCCTCCCCGAAGCAAAAGCCTATTCCGCAACTTTCCATCCCCGGCTTGAAAGCCTGGGATTTTGCGGAGGGGATTAAATCCGCGAAAATTCGCGTTTGATCTGCGAATATCTGCGTTAGAATAGAGATTAAAGTCAGCACAGTTTTTGACGCTATCCTAAAGCCAAACGTGTTGACTGCGGAATAGTCCGTGTGCTACAATACGTAATCTATAACGTCATTCTATGAAAAAGCGCATCGATATCACAAAGATAAAGACCGTCCCGTTAGACCGGAGGAAGTGCAAGGTCTCGATCGAAGACTTTGCCGCGCGGGCAAGAAAGGGAGAATCGTTCAGGCGCTTCTATGACTCCCTGCCGAATGTCCTCGCTGCGCAGAGCCTTAAGGGGATCGTCGACGCCATGCTCAAGGCGCGTGAGGCGAACAGGATGGTGATCGTGATGATGGGCGCCCATGTGATAAAGTGCGGCCTCTCGCCTCTCATCGTCGATCTGATGAGGATAGGGATCGTGAAGGCCGTCGCCCTCAACGGCGCCGGGATGATCCACGACGCGGAAGTCGCGATGATAGGCAGGACGAGCGAGGACGTGGAAGAAGGTTTGAAGGACGGTTCCTTCGGGATGGCGAGAGAGACCGCCGCCTTTCTCAACGACTCCATCAACAGGGCCTTCAAGAAGGGGATCGGCATCGGAGAGGCCATCGGCAGGGCGATCGTCGATGCGCGCCTCCCTCACAGGGCATTGAGCATACTTGCCGCGGGGCGCGAGTACAGCATCCCCGTCACCGTCCATGTTGCTATCGGGACAGACATCATCCATCAGCACCCCTCGTGCAACGGTGAGGCCCTCGGAGAGGGGTCGCTCCTCGATTTCAGGAACTTCATCTACAGCGTATCATCGCTTGAGGGCGGCGTCGTCCTCAACATGGGCTCTGCGGTCGTTCTCCCGGAAGTCTTCCTAAAGGCGCTTACCGTTTCCAGGAACCTGGGACACCGGGTAAATCGCTTCGTCGCAGCGAACTTCGATATGATCGCACACTATAGGCCCTTCCAGAACATCTTGTCGCGGCCGACGTCGCGCGGAGGGCATGGATATAACATCATCGGACACCATGAGATCATGATACCCCTTTTATATCGGGCACTGGTGGAGGGCGCTTAGAGTGCGCACTGAACATATGGGCACACACGAGCTTGCCGCGTTCAAGAAGATCATCGCCCGGTTCACGGACTTGCGGATCATGGTCATCGGCGACCTCATCCTCGATGAGTTCATATGGGGAACGGTCTCACGGATATCGCCCGAGGCGCCGGTGCCTGTCGTGTGGGCCCAGAGGGAGAGCTTTATGCCCGGAGGCGCCTGCAACGTCGCGAACAATATCACGTCGCTCGGGGGGAAGACGTATCCGGTGGGCCTCATAGGCGATGACGCGCGGGGGAGCATATTGAGGACGGAGCTCGAGTCGAAGGCGATCGATACGTCCGGGATCCTTGTCGACACAAGCCGCAAGACGACGGTGAAGACGCGGGTGGTGGCGCACCACCAGCAGGTCGTCCGCATTGACAAAGAGGACGTCGTGCCTGTGAAGGGGGCCCTTCTCGCCGAGATGCTCCGCCGCATCAAGGACCGCATGCAGGGCATCGATGCGGTCATCCTCGAGGACTACGGCAAGGGCGTCGTCACGCCGCAGCTCTTGAAGGAGGTCATACCGCTCGCGCGGAGGCTCAAAAGAATAGTTGCGGTCGACCCGAAACAGCAGAACTTTCCGTACTATAAACGCGTGAGCCTCATCACGCCGAATATCTCTGAGGCCCAGAAGGCCTCCGGCATCGAGATCAAGGACGATGCGTCCCTCTTCAGGGCGGGGGAGAGGATCATGAGGAAGCTCGAGTGCAAGATCCTCCTGGTGACGCTGGGGGAGAGCGGGATGTGCGTCTTCAGAAAGGGTTCGAGGCCGCGTCTCATCCCTACGGTTGCTCAGGAGGTATTCGATGTATCCGGCGCAGGCGATACGGTCATCGCGGCCTATACGCTCGCGCTTGCCGCCGGCGCCGATCCTATCCGGGCCGCGCATGTCGCTAACTGCGCCGCCGGCATCGTGGTAGGTAAGGTGGGCACGGCGACGGTGATGCCCGAAGAACTCATCGCGCGAATGGCGGTGGAACACGATAGAGAGAAAGGGAGATGACCGATGATGAACGCGATAGGAGTCATACCTGCGCGGTGGGGTTCTACGAGATTTGCGGGTAAGCTGCTCGCCGACCTGTGCGGTAAACCGGTCATCCAGCACGTGTGGGAGAACGCGAAGAAGGCGAAGGCCCTTGACGATCTTGTCGTGGCGGCCGACAACGAGAAGGTCATCAAGGCGGTCGAGGCGTTCGGCGGCAAGGCCGTATTCACCTCCCCTGATCAGCCCTCCGGGACCGACAGGCTCGCAGAGGTGGTGAACCCGCTCGACGTGAAGATCGCGGTCAACATCCAGGGGGATGAGCCGCTCGTCCAGGCGATCATGATCGACAGCCTCGTGATGGCGCTCGCGGGAGAAAAGAACGTGCAGATGGCGACGGTGATAAAGAAGATCGAGCTCCCCGAAGAGGTCGCGAACCCGAACGTGGTGAAGGTGGTGGTAGACAAGAACGGCTATGCGTTGTATTTTTCGCGCAGCCCCATACCGTATGACAGGGCGGGCCAGGAAGGCGAGGGCAAGGTCCCCGTCTATTACAAGCACATCGGGCTCTACGCATACACGAAGGATTTCTTGTTCACGTTCAGGAACCTCCCCCATTCAAGCCTCGAGAATGCGGAAAAACTGGAACAGCTGAGAGTCCTCGAGTACGGGTATAAGATAAAGACCGTTGAGACGAAGTTCGATACGGTCGGGATAGACACGCCTGAGGACCTGGAGAAGGTCCGTCGGATATTGACGGGTCCGAGCCTGGTCCCATGAAGCGCATGCACGAAGTTTCCATAGGAACCATCAGGATCGGCGGCGCCAACCCGATCGTCCTCATCGCGGGGCCGTGCGTCATAGAGTCTGACACAAGCGCCTTCAGGACCGCGAAACGGTTGAAGGAGATCGCGCGGCGCCTCAACGTCCCGCTCATCTACAAGTCGAGCTACGATAAGGCGAACAGGACATCGCTCGGCTCATTCCGCGGCCCCGGGATAAAGAAGGGGCTTAAGACCTTAAAGCGTATCAAGGACGACCTCGGCCTTCCGGTCGTGAGCGATGTCCACTGCAGGGAAGACCTCCGCGAGGCCGCGCGGGTCCTTGACGTCATCCAGATACCGGCGTTCCTCTGCCGCCAGACCGACCTCATCGTTGAGGCGGCGAAGACGGGGAAGGCCGTCAGCATCAAGAAAGGGCAGTTCCTCGCGCCGTGGGACATGGCCCGCGTGCTCGAGAAGGTCACCTCGACGGGGAATCACAGGATACTTCTCACCGAGCGGGGAGCGAGCTTTGGCTACAATAACCTCGTAAGCGACTTCAGGTCGATCCTCATCATGAAAAGGTTAGGATACCCGGTCGTCTACGACGCGACACATTCGGTCCAGATGCCGGGAGGCCTCGGGGACTCTTCGGGCGGGGAGAGGGAGTTCGTGCCGTATCTTGCGATGGCCTCAGTTGTCTGCGGCGCAGACGCCCTCTTCATAGAGGTCCATGAAGATCCCGGCAAGGCCAAAAGCGACGGGCCTACGATGCTGCGGTTAGACGACCTCGAGGAGCTGCTCCGCAAGGTCCAGAAGATAGAGAAGGTCGCGAGGGTCCTATGAGCAAGGCGATCGCAAAAAAGGTATTGAGGATCGAGCGGGATGCGATCTCGAAGCTCATCCCGAGGATCGATGACAATTTCCAGAAGGTCGTGAACACGATATGCAGGATAGACGGCCGGGTGATCGTCACGGGAATGGGAAAACCCGGCTTCATCGCTCAGAAGATCTCGGCAACGTTGTCGTCAACGGGAACGCCGTCCCACTACCTCCACCCCGCAGAGGCCCTCCACGGAGACCTCGGGAGGGTGACGCGGGACGATTGCGTCATAGCCCTCTCTAATAGCGGGGAGACGGAGGAGATCGTCAAGCTCCTCCCGATCTTAAAGAAGATAGGCTCGAGACTCATCGCGATGGTGGGGAAGACGGACTCGACCCTTGCGAGGAACAGCGACTTTGTCCTCGATGCATCTGTCGCGAGAGAGGCGTGCCCGCTGGGCCTGGCTCCCACGACCTCGACGACGGCGATGCTCGCCCTCGGCGACGCGCTCGCGGTCGCGCTCCTGGAGAGAAAGGGGTTCAAAGAGAAAGACTTCGCGTTCTACCATCCGGGCGGCATCCTCGGCAAGAGGCTCATCCTGCAGGTGGGCGACATCATGAGGACAGGCAGGGCAAACCCCGTGGTACGCGAAAATTCTCCTGTGAAGAAGGTGCTCCTCACCATCACGCACGCACGCGCGGGAAGCGCAAGCGTCGTCGATTCGAAAGGAAGGCTCGTGGGGATATTCACGGACGGCGACTTGAGAAGACAGCTCGAGACCGACCCGCGCCTCATCGAGAGGAAGGTCAAGAACGTGATGACGCGGCACCCCACTGCGATACGCAGTGACAAGCTCGCCGCGGAAGCCCTCAATATCTTACAGTCGAAGAAGATCGACGAGCTGCCCGTTGTCGACAAGCAGGGCCGGCCCGTGGGCCTCCTCGACGTCCAGGACATCCTCAAGGCAGGTCTCGTGTAGCGACCCCCTCTCGGGTCGTCATTTCGCGGGAACGCACAATTTTCCCCAGCGAGGAAAATTGTGCTCGAGTAAAATCGTTCGCTCTGCCTCGCTTTCGCTCGGCAACCGTGCCCGCTCACGATTTTAACGTCCCGCTCAATGCCGCCCCTCGGGGGTCCCCCACATTTCCTTTATATTCAAGACCTCGGCCAACCCGTTTATTCTACCACACGCTCACCATGTAAAGCGGGTGGGTGACTGGATATAGCAGCGATTACCGAATAGTGAATAGTTTCGCACTACGCACGAAACCCTCACTGCTGAACGCTGACTGCCACCCCCGCCAAAACGCGAAGCGCTCGCGCACATCAAAGATTTCGCTTGGGATTTTTGACGTGAGAAGGTATAATTTACATAGAAGTGAAAACAACGCAGTATCTTATATGTGAGGATTGAGCAAAGATGCGAACGCTGTATAACGATGCACAAAAGGACGTATCAGGCTTTATGCAGTTAAAGGATAAAGCAGAGATAAACGACAAGCGTGGGGAAAAAACACAGCTATTGTTATTAGAGGACGACGAGGATTTCTCTTCGGCGCTCGCCTCACGGCTTACGAAGAGGAATTTTAAAGTTACGATCAGCATCTCCGCAGAGGAGGCGCTGGATAAATTTAAAAGCGAGAGTTTTGACGCGGTGATCGCCGATATCAAGCTGCCGGGAATGGACGGCATGGAGTTTCTGGCAAGGGTGAGAGATCGCAATAAGGACCTGCCGGTCATCCTGGTAACCGGCTATGCGAGCCTCGAATCGGCCAAGGAGGCGGTGAAGCTGGGAGCCGCGGATTACCTGCTGAAACCTCTTGAGAACATCGACGAGCTGCTGAATCCGATACATAAAGCCGTCCATAGTTATAAGCTATTGCTCGAGAATAAGCAGTTGACGGAGAGTTTGAAGATAAAGATCAGGGAATTGGAGAAATCCGAACGTAAATATAGAGACCTCTTCGAATTGGCCAGCGATATCATCTATACCGTCGATACGGAGGGGCGCATAACGTCGGCCAATAAGAGGGTAGAAGAGATCACCAAATACGACAGAAATGAGCTCATCGGTAGACTGGCGTCCGATATAATCACCTCCATAGAAAACGGTATGGATCAGATAAAATTTCAGAAGGTGCTCGCCGAAAAGATGCTCGATATGCTTGAGGTAAAGATGGCGACCAAGGATGGAGAAACGAGACTGGGCGAGATGGGTATAAGGCCGATCGAGGAAGAGGGTAAGATCATCGGCGTGCATTGCATCGTCCATGACATCACCGAACGCAAGAAGACGGAGGAGATGCTCCGGGAGTCGGAAGGGAAACTACGGGAACAGACAGCCAGCTTAGAGCAAAAAAACGTCGCGCTAAAGGAGATCCTGAACCAAATAGAGCTCGAGAAGAAGCGGACAAAGGAGGACATCTTTATAAACGTCGATAAATTATTAATACCTTTTTTAAAGAAGCTGCGGCGGAAGTCCGGCACATTTAACGGCAAATGGGTTGATATGATAGAGCATAATCTGGAGGAATTGATAGTGCCTTTTGGAAGGAAGATATCGGATAAGAGCATTAAGTTGACACCTCGGGAGGTGGAGATCAGCAACATGGTGAAGAACGGTTTTTCAAGCAAAGATATATCCGAATTCTTAAACATCTCCCTCCAGACGATAGAGAGACACCGCAATAACATAAGAAAAAAACTGGGCCTCGTGAACAAGGATATCAATCTGCGCACCTATCTCCAAACGTTTTAACATAAAACCTCTCCCCGCCGGATCTTCGCGATTCCCGCCCGGTATAAACCACCAAAGCATACATTTGCCTTAACCGCTCGAATCCACGCTTCAAAAGTATCGTATTCCGCATGTATTCCGCATACGCATTTCATACATGTTTATCCCATATTGACAGAAGTTGCCGTCAGGATCGATAATAATAGATACGATCAGGGCTTCCGGACATTTCCTTCCGAATCATTTTTTACATTTAATAAAAAACCGCGGTCGCTGTTTACCGTCGAAAGAGATTCGGAAAGAAAACCGGAGGGGTGGGCATATGCGAAATGCAGCATTACTGGAAAGCGGGAGGATCAATTCGGATAATCATACGATGGCTGATTTCTTTGTGCTGACCGATAAAGACCTCTTTGCAAAAACAAAACCTCTATTCGAGCACATTGGGGATTGGAAGACTAAAGGTACCTACATGTACCGGCGCTGTCTCAATTCTGCCTGCGGGAATCGCGTCGTTGTCTATGATGAAACATTAGGCATACCGCATGAGATGATCATGATGGCGTCCAATAGTTACCTGGGCTTAAGCACCCATCCGAAAGTGATCGAAGCGGGTGTCAAGGCGCTTCGGAAGTACGGCAGCGGGATGAGCGGTTCCCCGTTTCTCAACGGAACGTTTGATCTATTGCGAAGGCTGGAAGAGAAACTGGCCAGGCTCAAAGGATGTGAAGACGCGGTAGTTTTTTCAACGGGTTACTCCGCCAATCTTGGTGCTATCGCCGGATTGGTCAGGCCCAAAGACGTCGTCCTCATCGACAGGCTCGACCACGCGAGCATAATAGACGGCTGCCGGTTAGCCGGCGAAACTTTCAGGACCTTTAGACATAATGATATGAAGAGCCTTGAAGGCCTGCTCGTGAAGTGCGACAAAGAGTTCATGGGAAAATTGATCGCAGTGGACGGTGTCTTCAGCATGGACGGCGATTTAGCCCCGCTTCCCGAAATCGTTGAATTAGCCGGACGATACGGCGCTAAAGTGTTGGTGGACGATGCCCACGCGACCGGTGTTATCGGAAGCCATGGCGGAGGCACAACCGACTATTTCAAATTACAGGGGAAGGTCGACCTCGTCATGGGGACTTTCAGTAAAGCGCTTGCCGCCACAGGCGGATTCGTGGCTTCCACCGAAGAGGTTGTCAGTTACATACGTCACTATGCCCGTTCCTATATTTTTTCCGCAAGCATCACTCCGTCGGTCGTCGGCACTGTCCTTGCCGCTCTCGAGGTCATGGAAGAAGAACCCGAGCTTAGAGAAAGACTCTGGGACAACATCTGTTATATGCATGATAATTTAAAGCGCTTGGGATACAACGTTTTCCCCTCGCCGCCGGAGTCCGCCATCATTATTCTGACGATCGGCGACGAAGTAAAATTGAGGAAGATGAGTAAAAAGGTACACGAAGCCGGCATCTTCCTCAACGCCGTCCCTTATCCCGCCGTGCCCAAAGATGAGTGCCGGTTCAGATTGAGCCTCATGGCGACGCATACCCGCGACGACCTGGACGAGACCCTGGACGTCCTGAAAAAGGTCGGAAGGGAATTTGGAGTTATATAGGTTTTTGGGGGTAAAACAGTGAAAAGATTATTGCTGGTACATCCTGCTACAATAACCCAAACCTCAGGGTGGGGCGAGACGAAGTCATGGGGGATGCCTCCTTTGGGTTTGGGCTACGTTGCGGCCCTTACCCCCGGAGACTGGGACGTAAAGATCGTCGACGAATATATCGAGAAGATTAACTTGGATAAAAAGCCCGATCTAGTCGGTATCACTGCCTATTCCGTCAACGCGCCGAGGGCATACCAATTATCGGAAGAATTTAGAAAGAGAAATATCCCTACTATATTAGGTGGAATTCATGTCTCGATGGTGCCGGACGAGGCGGCCAACTATGCCGATGCGGTCGTTGTCGGAGAGGCAGAGCCTGTGTGGGGCAGCGTGATCAACGATTTTGAACGTGGGAAGCTGAAGAAGGAGTATGTTGCAGAACGGCAACCGCTCGTTAATCTGCCGATACCCAGAAGGGATCTCTTCTCGCCTAAATACGAGATGGACGTTATCCAAACGACGAGGGGATGTCCTTTTAACTGCGAATTCTGCAGCGTCACAGCCTTTAACGGCGCCGAATACCGGCGCAGGCCCACCGAAGAGGTTCTGGACGAATTGGGGACCATCAAAAAAAAGATCATCTATTTTGTAGATGACAACATTCTGGGATTCGACAAAAATTCCGAAGAAATGGCCATAGAGCTTTTTAAGGGGATGATTGAGCGCAAACTCAATAAGATCTGGGTCACGCAGACCTCCATCAATATCGCTGACCGTCCCGAGGTCCTGAAATACGCCTACAAGAGCGGGTGCAGGTTCGTTTTTATAGGCATAGAATCGATCATTCCCGACACGTTGAGAGAAATGAAGAAGGTTGTAAATCTCAAAACGGGTGTAGAGAATTTAAGTAAAGCGATCAATCGTATCCAGAAAAGCGGGATAGGAGTCATCGGCGCTTTTATCGTGGGCAACGACCATGACGACACCACCGTCTTTAAGAAGACGCTGGATTTTATCAATGAGTCGGAACTGGACGTATTTCAGCTATCATACACGACGCCGTTTCCGGGGACGCGGTTGAACGAGCGTCTCACGCGCGAGGGGCGCATCATCTACGGCGACTTCCCGAAGGACTGGGAACGGTGCGACATGGACCAGGTGATGATCAGGCCGAAACAGATGACGATCGACGAACTGGTCCGCGGGTATGACTTTATCATCAGGAAAAAGATCACCATGCCGAAGATACTGTTCCAATGCATAAAGACTTTAATTAATACGAAAGATATCTTCACGGCCATTCTCGGATACAACTTCAATGCGGACTTTCGCAAGTACGTGATCCCCGATAAAAAGTTCGAAAGGGCGCGGTAGGCACGATGGAAGTCAGGGTATATAAAAGCATCGCCGAAATCGACGAGAATGAATGGGACTCGATAGTAGGGAGGAACCGTCTTATCTGCAGGCATAAGTACATTGAGGCGGTCGAGAAGTCGCAGATCAACGACTGCAGGTTTTTTTATCCCGTAGTGTATGAGGGAAAGGAAATCATCGCGCATACCTCTTGTTATTTTATCAGCACGGAATTGGACGCATTTGCGCAGGGTGCGACAAAGAAGGCGATCGCTTTGATGCGGCGGTGGTGGCCGGGATTCTTCATCCTCCGGACCCTTGAATGCGGAACTCCTGTAGCGGCCGGGAATACCATATCATTTAAAGAAGGCGTCGACAGAATCGCTGTATTAGATCTTTTATGCCGTACGATAGAACGCCTCGCACGAGATATCCGCGTTAAAATAGTTCTCTTCCGCGACTTTTATGACGAGGAATTGGAACTATTTGATTATTTTACTACATTGGGCTATACTAAAATCCACAACCTACCGAGCACCGCAATTGAAATCAAGTGGAAGAGTTTTGATGAATATCTGAGTGCGTTGCGCAGCTGTTATAAATGGAAAATAATACATCACATAAGAAAGTGCCAGCAAGATAATATATCAATTCATATAATACGGAGTTTTTCAAGCTATGCGGATGCTGTGGAGAAGTTATGGATGAATGTCTATAACCGCGCCAAGGAATATAAACGCGAACGTCTAACCTTAGCCTTTTTTAAGAATATCGATACCTACTTAGGAGATCGTTCGGCTATAATATTAATAAGAAAGGAAGACATTCCTATTGCCTTTTTGCTCTTACTTTTTGATGACGATACGCTCATTCCTCTTTTTTGCGGCCTCGATTACGCGTATAACGAAATATATGGTCTTTACTTTAATATTCTTTGTAAATGCATCGAGACAGGGATAACCGAAAATATGAAGGGTATCGATATGGGGGTGACGACACTCATACCAAAAAAAGAGATCGGCGCTGTAGTCGTCCCTATGAATATGTATATCAAAAATTTCAATCCCCTCTTCAACAAGATCATCCCGAAGGTATTCGATATGATGACGCCAAAAGATACCTCAGGCCCAAGGAGGGTTTTTAAGACAAGCAGAGAGAATGAAGGCGAGAAGACACTGCGGAAGCCTGAGCCCCAACCCGACCGTGTTTTAGTCGAGATTAAATAAGATGGATGAAAGAAAGATATATCCGATATCAAAAGTAGACCCGAACGACACGAAGATAGAGCTGAACTGTCGGACCGTCAAGCCCATTCTTCTCTATTTTAAGGAAAAATACGGACATAAAAAGTTAGACGAATTCATATATGCTACGAAGATGAATCTCGAGTATCTTGAGAATATAGATAATTGGGTGAGCTACGATTATTTTCGCAGATTGCTCGCGAAACTTGTGGAATATACCGGCGACCCGAGAGCCCCATTCGTCGCGGGGACGTATTCAACTAAAAAAGAATGTTACGGCGGTCTCGAGAGGTTCTATTCATCATTAGGTTCTCCTTCTACTACGTACAAGTTGGTAACAGAATTTGATCTTAGAGTCACTAAAGTCGGAAAATTCACAATTTCGGACTTAAAGCGAAATACCTGCACAATAGTTTTACGTTTTTTGGATAACTATAAACAGGATAAAAATAATTGTCTTAATATACAAGGATTATTAAGCTCAGCTCCTGCGGTGTGGAATCTTCCCTTAGCAAAGGTAAAGGAACTCCAGTGTGCTGCCGAAGGTGCGGACTCCTGCGTATATGAGATATCATGGCAAAATAAACCTTCTCATCTATATGGGCTATCCGGTTTATTGACAGGCCTCGTTCTTGTTTATGCGGTAAATACATTTATGCCGGCAACCATTGACGCTCTTAAGTTGATCATAATTCCGCTGGTGGGTTATTTGGCAGGCCGGATAAAAGACTATAAAGTTACGCTCAAAGATAGTATGGATTTTAACCGAAAAGAGAGCAAGGACCTGATGGAATCGGTCGAGACCATTGAAAAATTGAATATGGAATTGCAGGCGAAGGTCGAAGAGAGGACCGAGGAGTTGAAGAATGCGCTTGACGAATTGAAAAAGAGTCAAGGTCAGTTGATTCAATCTGAGAAGATGGCTTCGGTAGGTCGGCTCGCAGCGGGGATGGCTCACGAACTCAATAATCCGGTAGGCGCTGTTCGGAACTATATTCAGGATGTGCTGGAGGATATTTCGCAGGACAGCCCCCTGCGGGAACGTTTGATGAGGGTTGAAAAGGCGACAGACAGATGTAAAAGGTTGGTGAGCGACCTTCTCACCTTCTCCAGGGAAAGCAAAGAACTGAAGCTGGTTGATATCAATGATGTCGTTGAGAATGCTCTTTCAAACGCAAAGGAAGAGATCTCTAACGCAAAAATCAGCGTGTCCAAAGAATTGGATCCCCAATTGCCCAAGATTAAAGTTGACCCCTTACAGATACAGCAGGTATTCATGAATATAATCATGAACGCGAGTGACGCGGTGAAGGGAGAGGGCAGGATCAGTATCAAGACCTATCAGACGCCCGATAGTATATTCGTTGAGATTTCCGATACGGGCACCGGTATCCCCGAAGAGATCCAGGATAAGATATTCGACCCCTTTTTTACTACCAAGGCTCCCGACAAAGGGAAAGGGTTAGGCCTGGCTATCAGCTATAATATTATTAAGCGATTTGACGGAGATATAAAAGTCAAAAGCGAAAAGGGTAAAGGCACAACTTTTATTCTTATATTGCCGTTAAATAATGCTATGGCGGGCGCCGTTTAACGCGTAGAGAGATAAAAATGAAGATTCGACTGATCCAGCCGGCGCATCTTGATGAGGACGGGAAACCGATCAAATTCACGAAGCTTTTTCTGCCGACCCTCGCGTTGCCCACGATAGCGGCCCTCACGCCGAAAGGCATTGATGTAGGCATTACAGATGAATATGTCGGAGATATAGATTTTGATGAAGACGCTGATCTCGTAGGCGTTACTGCCCATACGTCTCAAGCGCCCAGGGCTTATCAGATCGCCGCTGAATTCAGAAAAAGGGGAAGGAGGACTATCATAGGAGGTATACATGCCACAGCGTGTCCGGAAGAGGCCTTGCAGCATTTTGACTCTGTCCTCGTCGGAGAAGCGGAGGACATATGGGAACAGGTGCTCAACGATGTAAAGTTCGGCAATGTGAAGAGGATCTATAAAGCTCCTGAGCGGCCTGACCTCTCCCGCCTGGCCATCCCGCGGTTTGACTTGCTCGATTTCAATAATTATATCATTCCGCCGTTTGCGAAGACCCCTCTCATACCGATCCAGTCCACAAGGGGTTGCCCGTACGCTTGCGATTTCTGTTCCGTAACCCCTTTTCTCGGCAACAAGATCAGAAAGAAACCGGTAACTCACGTCATAAAAGAGATCGAGACCATTCGTCCGTCGCGCATCCTTTTCGCGGATGACAATATCGGCGCCGATCCGCACCACGCACGCTCGTTATTCGAGGCACTAAAACCGCTCAGGATAAGATGGGCGTGTCAGATGAGCACAACGATCATACAGCATCCCGAATTGATCACATTGGCAGCGAAGGCAGGCTGCCATGAAACACTCATAGGAGTAGAAAGTCTTAACGCGAACACTCTTAAAGCCGTAAATAAAGGGTTCAACAAGGTAGATCAATATGAAGAGCTTTTCAGCCGTTTAAAGGATGTGGGGATCCTCGCTCAGGCCTCATTCGTCTTCGGACTCGACGGCGATAACGTAGACAGTTTAAGAAGAACAATAGATCATGTAGTGAACTGGGACATTAATTACATGTACATCTTTATCTTAACTCCCTTACCCGGCGCAAAAATATATCAACAGCTGAAAGACAAAGGCAGGATCGTGGACGAGGACTGGTCTCTATATGACGCGATACATCCGGTCATCAAGTTTAAAGAATTCTCTACCGATGAGTTAATGGAAATAGTATGGGATGCATACCAGGAATTTTATTCGTTTAATAACATCTTCAAAAGGGTATGGCGTTTTAAGAAACAATATACACTCTTTTTCCCGAGAGATTTTGCGATCGAAGAGATCTTCTTCAATTTTCTTATACGAAAGTCCGTAAAGATGAGGAAACATCCCCTTACCCTTGGATTGATAAAGGATAGCAAAAAGACGTAACCATATGCTGCAAATCTTGTCCAAAACCTCAAAAGAACACCTCAATTCATAACCTCATACCTTTCATCCGGATACCTCTACGAGACCTCGCTAGTATCTAAACAACTTTGCACCACTACCATGTAGTTAATATACATGTTGTCTACACATTTATTTCGGGTTGCCCTCCTCTTGAATTTAGGATATATATATTATTATCTGACGTCAAGTAAACATATAAGACCTATCTAAACCCTATCCCGATATCAGAGGATCACAGGTTCTGCCTATGGGTGAATGGCGGATCGGTCCCCGAAATCTTTCAGATTTCAGGGGAGACATCGCCCCACACGGGACGTATTCGGTTTGGGTCCCGCGGGCTTACTACGGCTGCGCGTCCCGAAACTTCGGGACTCCCCGCAATGAGCACGTTTTGTCTCATGTATCAGATGCCGCAATTTGGACAGCAATGACCGTAGGCCACAGATCGCAGGGCACGGTCTTCGGTCTGTAGTCTTTGGTCTATAGTCTATTTAAAGGAGGTTTCATGTCGAGGATATTGGTTGTGGATGACGAGCCTGAGATAGTGAAGATACTGGATACGTTCCTGTGCAGGTCCGGGTTTACTGTGACGACGGCTTCAGGCGGCGAAAGGGCGCTCGAAATTTTAAGATCCGACAAAAAGATAGACCTGATGGTCATCGATATGAAGATGCCGGGCATGAAGGGAATGGACGTCTTAAGGCAGATGAGGAAACAAGGCAAAAAAATCCCGGTTATAATTTTGACCGGCTCGATCGATTTAGAGAAATATGCGAACGATCTCAGGAAGATCGGATATGCCAGCGATGATGCTCTCCTTAAGCCCATAGACCTTGAAGTATTTCTTGATAAGGTGAGAGAGAAATTGGAGCGAAAGCAAAATAAAGGAGCCTCGCATGTTCGAAAAGATAGGGTATAGCGGTTAGTTTCCTATTGCGTATTGCGAGACAATCCTTAATCCCCTCCGCACCTGCCGGAAGGCAGGTGCTTCGGGGAGGGAGCTCCGGCCTTTAGACCGGAGGGGCTCCGCTCTTAATCCTAAATCCTCGCCAGTCTATGGTCTCTGGTCTATAATCTTTCCGCTGTTCGTCCATTGTCCGCAGTACGCAGTACGAAATACGATCACTTCGGCTGCTAGTCCACGATAAAAACTTTACCCGTGAACCAGAAAGCCCCGGGCATGCCCGGGATTGAATGGCACAAACGCGTGCAGGGTTTCGTCGCCGCGCGAGCGGGAAAAGAGTTGTGCGGGCGCGCATGCGCGGGGGGCTCAGCAGGCCTTAAACTAGGAATGCAGTAGGAATGACGGCGCGGGTGGGAGAATTTAAGAGAGGTTCTTGCCATAAAGCTTTTCACTTGACATACTCCGAATATATGATATACTTTAAATGTAAGAAAGTAAGGATGTAAGGAAAAGGAGGATATATATGAAGACATTGAATAGCGGCAGATACTACGTATCTCATGTTACGTCCAAGGGTCAGACTACGATCCCGAGGGCTATCAGAGCTCTTCTTGGCCTAAAAGAAGGCTCAGAGATAGCATTTAAGCCTGCGCATGGAGGGTTTATGCTCCTTCGCGTGACTACCACGATCCAGGAGGCTGACCCTTATACGCCGGCTGAATGGGAGAAGATAAAGAAGCTCTCTTCCGAAAAAGGCAAGACCTTCAAGAGCGCAAAGGCCCTTCTGAAGCATCTGCACAAGGCCTGACGCGATGAACTTCGGCATAAAGCCATCTTTTGAACGTATCTATAAAAAGCTTCCCCATAGCGAGAAGGCCAGGATAGACGAGAAGATACGGGAGCTCTTCGACTACTATAATAAGGACGTGCTATTTGCCGGCCTAAAAGTCCGAAAGATAAGCGGTAGAGACAGCTTTTTTGAAATAGATACCGCTTCCAACAGGCGCATCCTCATCAGGAAGCATAAAGACCTCATCGAATTCATCGCCTACGGGAATCACGACGAGATAAAGCGATTCCTTAAGAGTTTCTGAAGACCTAGCGATTAACCCGCCAGATTCGCCAACATATCCCACCCCTGATGGCCGCGTGCCATACGGCCGGTACAAATGGCATAGACTGTCTTGACCCCATGGTTCGACCCTTCGGCTTCGCTCAGGGTCGAATCCTGAGCTTTTGTCGAAGGATTCGACACGTTCACTTCGCTCATTTGCTCACCACGGCCCTGAGCAAGGTTGTCATTTTAGTTGTCATTTAGGTTGTCATTTGTTATAATAGCAACATGCAATTCTATCCGAAATATACCATCACAGATAAAATACTTAATACCATCTCTCAGATTATGTCAGGAAGAGAGACTGTGGAGCACTCGAAGCTTATCCCGAAATGGGAATTAAAGCTGAAAAAGGAAGCCCGCATTCATGGTGCCCATTCATCTACGAGCATAGAAGGCAATAGATTAACTCTTGGACAAGTAAAGGCGCTATCGGAACATAAGGAGGTTATCGCAGGCGCAAAGGATAAACAAGAGGTAATAAATTATCTGGAAGTGCTGGATGCCATACCTAAATATGCGACTAGGCCAAAAATAGATGTGAAGGTTTTCTTGAGTATCCATAAGACGATTACAAAGGGCACGTTAAAAGATGCGAAGCATAGCGGTGTTTTTAGAGATAGGCAGGTTTTTGTAGGCAAGAGGATATTTGACGGCACTCAATTCAAGGAAGTGGTTGAATACATGCCGCCTCATACAAAAGATGTTCCGACGCTCGTAGAAGAATTTTTGAAATGGCTCAATTCCGAAAAAACAAAGCACATTAACCCTGTGATATTAGCCGGAATTGCGCATTATGAAATAGCAAGGATCCATCCGTTTATAGATGGTAATGGCAGGACGGCACGGCTTGTGGCCGCTCTTATACTATACAAAAGCGGATTTGACCATAGGAGATTCTTTGCCCTCGATGATTATTATGATGAAAATAGGCCAGCCTATTATGTCGCTCTTAAAACAGTTCAAGACGATAAGGGTGACCTTACAAGATGGCTTGAGTATTTTGCAGATGGAGTGCGTGATTCGATTAATAAAGTAAAAGGGATTATCGCTAGAATTGGTTTTACGAAGAAAGGTGAAGAGGTAGAGCAAATCGAATTAACGGAAAAGCAGATCAAGATACTGGAGAAGATAAGAGAAAAAGGAAAGGTTACCAATAAAGATCTGCGTTCTATGTTTAAGATTTCGCGTCAGGCAATAGTTAAAGAGCTATCGAAACTAATTGACGCAAACTTAATTAATCTTATTGGCAAAGGAAGAGGCGCATACTACAAAATAGCTGAATAGACTGAGAGCGGAATCGGCGGGCGGGGAGGGTGAATGATAAAACAAGCAACAGAAAAGCCATTAAACA
Source organism: uncultured Planctomycetia bacterium (assembly GCA_964354545.1). Taxonomy (GTDB): domain Bacteria; phylum Omnitrophota; class Gorgyraeia; order 2-01-FULL-45-10; family JAHFGN01; genus CAYHAE01. The sequence goes on along the minus strand of CAYHAE010000009.1, from coordinate 226 downwards.
GGGAATTGGCAGAATTTATCCCTACTTAACACTACCGACTATTTGTTATTGACTATGCTATATATAAAAGAGGATAATATTAATTAAGCATCTCACGAAGGAGGCCCCTTTGGAGAGAAAGAATGAAACGGTAAACAAAAAAACAAGTCCCGAGAGTAGTAACTTTTTTAGCGACGCATCGGGATCCCGAAGTAACGCTTCGAAGATTCGCAACATTCGGGACAAG
>CAYHAE010000008.1:0-48464 GCA_964354545.1 uncultured Planctomycetia bacterium | reverse complement strand
GTGTTTGAAGACACAGGTCTTCAGAGTAGAATATATTGACTGTTAACATGGGAGTGACCGCATGCCCGGAAGAGAAGAGACGATCATAAACCTTCTGCTGCAAAAAGGGCTTGTGACGCCGCACCAGATCGAGCGGGCCAGGGAAGAGGTTAAGAGGACCGGCTTCAGTTTCGAGAAGGCTCTCGAGAAATTGGGCTTTATCACGGAGAACGACCTCGTCAACATACACGCCGAATCGATGGGCGTTATGTACGTCAACCTCGATGACTACCTCATCGATCCCGAAGTCACCAAGCTCATTTCAGAGGACCTCGCGAGGAAATACAAGATGATCCCCCTCTTCAGGATAGGGGATACCCTCACCGTCGCCATGGCCAACCCCAAGGATATCGTCGCCCTGGACGAGGTCAGGGTGAGGAGCAAGATAAACCTCATCGAACCCGCCCTCTCGACCGAGCGGCAGATCATGAAGGCGATCGAGGAGTACTACGGCGTCACCGGTTCGGTCGAGGACATCATGAAGACGATCGACGGCGGCAGGTTCCCCGTGGTGGTCTCCGAGGAAGCGGAGGTCAAACAGCTCGCGAAAGAAGCCGAGCAGGCGCCCGTCGTCAAGCTCGTGAACTTGATGATCACGGAGGCGGTCAAGGACAACGCGAGCGATATCCACATAGAGCCGGAGGCGGATAAGTTGAGGGTAAGGCACAGGGTCGACGGCATCCTGTATGAGACGTCGATACTGCCCAAACACCTGCAGAGCGTCGTCGCATCGAGAATAAAGATCCTCGCCAAGATGGACATCGCGGAGACCCGCAGGCCGCAGGACGGGAGGATGCAGTTGAAGATGGAAAACAAGAGGCTCGACGTGAGGGTCTCCTCGTTTCCCACCATCCACGGCGAGAACATCGTGATGCGGATCCTCGACCGCTCGAGCATGTTCCGGAGCCTCAAAGAGCTGGGCTTCGAGGAAAAGGAGTACAAAGAATACGAGAGGATCATACGGTATCCCTACGGGATCATCCTCGTCACGGGTCCCACGGGGAGCGGCAAGACGACTACGCTCTACGCGTCCCTCGCGACGATAAATTCGATGGAGGTCAACATCATCACGATCGAGGACCCCGTGGAATACGAGTTCCCGCTCGTGCGCCAGACGCAGGTGAACCCGAAGGCGGGGCTCACCTTCGCGTCGAGCCTTCGCGCGATATTGAGACAGGACCCCGATGTCGTGATGGTCGGCGAAGTGAGGGATAAGGAGACCGCGGAGATCGCGGTCCAGGCGTCTCTCACCGGCCACCTCGTCTTCTCGACGCTCCACACCAATGACGCGCCCAGCTCCCTCGTGAGGCTGGTCGATATGGGAGTTGAGCCGTTCCTGATCTCGACGTCAATCATCGGCATCGCGGCCCAGAGGCTCGTGCGCGTGATCTGCAACGAGTGTAAGATCTCGTACCCGCTGCAGGCGGAGCTTGTGAAGGACCTGGGCCTCAAGGAGGCCGCAACGTTCTATAGAGGTTCGGGGTGCAAGGCATGCAAAAATACGGGTTACGCGGGGAGGATGGGCATTTTTGAGGTCATGCCGATGACGGAGCCGATCAAGAAACTTATCGTGTCGAGGCCTTCGGCTGATGTGATCCGCGCGAAGGCCCGCGAGGAAGGCGTCCGCAGCCTGAGAGAGGACGGCATGGACAAAGCAAAAAGAGGCATTACGACCATAGAAGAGGTATTGCGGGTGACGGAGGTCGTGTGACGGGCGAGGGGATGAGCCGTGCCGAATTTTCGATATAGGGCGAGGGACAGATCGGGCAAGCTCGTGAAAGGCATCATCGCCGGAGAGAACCAAAAGGCTGTCGCGCGGAGCCTCGAAGGAGTGGGATATATCCCGATCTCGATAGCAGAGGCGGCGAAGAGCGTCGTACCGCAGTTCTCCTCGCGCTTTGCGAAGGTGGGCCTCACGGACCTCAACATGTTCACCCGGCAGCTCTTGACCCTGCAGAAGGCGGGGCTTCCGCTCCTCACGAGCCTGGGGACCATCGAGAAACAGCTTAAGAACCAGCACCTGAGAGACGTCGTGAGAGAGGTATCGTCAACCATTGAGGGAGGCTCCAGCCTGTCGGATGCGATGGAGAAACACCCGGGGGTCTTCAATGAGCTCTATGTCAATATGGTGCGCGCGGGGGAGGCGGGCGGTACCCTCGACGAGATCCTGGAAAGGCTTGCCGATCTGGGAGAAAAGGAGCTCGATACCCGCAACAGGATAAAGGCCGCGACGAGATACCCCATGATCGCGTCGATCGCGCTCTGCATCGCCTTCGTCGTCGTGGTGACCTTTGTCATTCCGAAATTTTCCGCGGTCTATGCACAATACAAGACAGCGCTCCCTCTGCCGACGAGGATGCTCCTGGCGCTGGGCTCATTTCTGAAGGAGCGTTGGTACGTCATGGCCGCGGCACTGGCAGGTCTTTTTTTTGGCTTCCGGTATTTCATACGCACGCCGAAGGGGAGATACGCGTGGGACACCGTTAAATTAAAGACGCCCGTCTTCGGCCCGATACTGCTCATGTTGACCATGTCGAGGCTCACGCGGATCATGGCCATCCTGATACGGAGCGGCCTGCCCATCCTGCAGATCCTCGATATGGTCGCGAGGACCGTCGACAATGCGGTCCTGTCAAAGGCGATAGGGACCATCACCGAGAGCGTGAGGCAGGGCCAGGGACTCACAGAGCCGATGCGGCTGGCCGGGATATTCCCTCCGATAGTCCTCCAGATGGTGTCTGTCGGCGAGGAGACGGGCAAGCTCGACGAGCTTCTCTATAAGGTATCGGACTACTTTGACCAGCAATCGGATTACAATATCAAGAACTTGACGGTCCTGATAGAGCCTCTCTTCGTCGTGGTCCTGGGCGTGATGGTGCTCATAATGGCCCTCGCGATATTCCTGCCGATGTGGAACCTCACCGCGCTCTTCAGGCATTGAGGCGGGGGTGGTAAAAAAGAATCTTACAACGTTCGCTATAGTTTTTCACAAGCGGGATTAGGTTGACAACAGATACTGTATTTATGTATAATTGAACTTACGATAACTCAAAAAGGAGGTGAATGATGAGAATAAAGGCAAAAGGTTTTACGCTCGTGGAATTGGTGATAGTCATCATCATACTCGGCATATTGGCGGCGGTCGCCATCCCTAAATTCGTCGACTTGACGACACAGGCGAAAACGGCTTCCTGTAAGGGGGGTCTCGGAGGAACGAGGTCGGGCATAGCGATATTCTACGCAAATAAGGCAGCGACGACGGGCACCGCGACCTGGCCGACCCTCGCCGAACTCGAAGGGACGGCTGTCATGGCCCAGGGCATACCCGCAAACCCGTACTACACGGACAATGCGCAGGCGATCGATATCACAGACGGGTCAGGACAGGCGAAAGGGTCTCTCGTCGGATCTACCGCAGGCTGGGTATACAATGCGACTTCCGGGGAGTTCTGGTCGAACTCTTCGCAGGATAGCTCGAATACGTGGTAGCCTGACGCGCCATACATGTAATGTTTTCTGAACGCGTGGGCGGTTTCGTGCCATGGTGTGCGCCGTCCGGCTTTTAAGCGGCGTAACAGGCGTATCATGGCAAGAATTCGCGAGTGATGGGCCTTGCGGGTTTCGCAAGAGGCAGAGAGCGAAGAGCGCGAGATCTATGTGATCTCGATGCGCAGGAGAGCTGCAGGTGCAAGGATGAGGGCGAGAGGGTTTACGCTCGTAGAGTTAGTGATAGTGATCATCATACTCGGCATATTGGCGGCGGTCGCCATCCCTAAATTCGTCGATATGTCGACGCAGGCAAAGAAAGCTGCCTGTAAGGGGGGTCTCGGCGGAGTGAGGTCGGGCATAGCGATATTCTACGCGTTCAAGGCAGCGACGACGGGCACCGCGACCTGGCCGACCATCGCTGAACTCGAAGGGACGGCTGTCATGGCCCAGGGCATACCCGCAAACCCGTACTACACGGACGCTGCGCAGGCGATCGATATCACAGACGGGTCAGGACAGGCGAAAGGGTCCCTCGTCGGATCTACCGCAGGCTGGGTATACAATGCGACTTCCGGAGAGCTCTGGTCGAACTCTTCGCAGGATAATTCGAATACGTGGTAACGCAGCAGGGAAAACTATAAGGATCAAGACCTCGCCGCTCGTCATACTTCTTTTAGCCGTCCTCGTTATCCTCTTTTTTCATGAAGGCATCAGCCCTGACAGGATTTTCGCCTATAGGGACCTCTCGCGCTACTTCTATCCGCTGAGGCTCTTTACCGTAAGGGCCATCGAGTCCGGGACGATCCCTCTTTGGAACCCCTATGTCTTTTCCGGATTCCCGCATTTTGCATCGCTCCAGTCAGCGGCCTTCTATCCCTTGAGCCTCATCTACTATATCTTCCCATTCGACATCGGCTTTAACTATTTCCTCATCTTCCACATTTTTTTAGGAGGGCTCTTCGTGTATCTATTAGCGAAGGAGTGGGGCTATTGTGTGCCCGCGTCCCTCGTGTCCTGCATTACATTCATGTTCTCAGGCTTTACGATATCGGTCGTCAATATGCCCACGACCCTCTGCTCCATGGCCTGGGTCCCCCTCGCGTTCCTCTTCTTCCAAAAAGCGATGGACCGCGGCGGAAGATATACCGTCCTCTCAGGCGCGGTCCTCGCGATCATGTTTTTGGGCGGGGAGCCGTCGATTTACTACTTTACGGTCCTCGGCCTTCTCCTCTACTCGGCGACCTTCATTTTTCGAAAGGGGGACCCGCGTCCGGCTCTGCGGCAGTCCGTTGCCGCGCATACGAGGACCTTCGCGGGCATGGTAACCCTTTCCCTGCTCCTCCCGGCGTTCCAGCTCATCCCCTTCGTAGAGCTCCTCACGAGGTCTGACAGGCCTTTCGTCTTACCCGAGTTCACTTCTGCGTGGTCGCTTTCCCTGCGGGATACCGCCAATTTCATCATCCCGTACTTCTTCGGCGCGGATTTTTCCAAAGATGCCATGTGGAAGACCCAGGTCTGGGCACCGGTCATCTACATCGGCACGTTCACGCTGCTTTTGGTTGTCATGGCCCTTGTGCTCAAGAAAGACCGCACGACGCGCTTCCTTATTTTTTTGGGCGCCTTCTTTCTCGCGCTTTCCTATGGGCGATACACCCCCTTCTACGGATTCGCCTCCAGAGTGATACCCGGTCTCAGCCTCATCCGGTATCCGGTGAGGTTCCTCTTCATGGTGAATTTTTGCCTCGCGATGGCCAGCGGCGCCGGGTATGGCGCCTTTGTAGACGGATTAGAGACCGCCGACGAGACAGCGAAAAGATTTTTCAAGGCGCTTGTGCCCGTCCTGGCGCTCGCGGGCGTCCTTTTCCTCGTGCTTTACCTCTTTCCCGATAGGATGATATCGGCGGCGAGTTCGTTCTTTGCGCGGGAGCAGGATGCGCATGCGGCGTTCGTCACGGCTGCGGCGGACCTGCTCAATGTCCGGAGATGCCTTGGGCTTTTCGTTGCCGGCTCCCTTCTCCTCGCGGCCGCCGCGGGGGCCGCGATCAACCGCGCAGTGGCGCACTTCGCCTTTGTGGCCCTCATCGCGATAGATTTTTTCTCGGCGACCTCGGGTCTGCAGCTCACCTCCGATAGGGAGCTCTTTCACCGGACGAATCCGACGATCGAGTTCCTGAAGAAGGACCCGGGTCTTTTCAGATTCTATACGTCGCCTACGGTGAGGCGCGAAAACAGCTTCGTGAAGTCTGACGAAAATGATTACGGCCGCTTCCTGCAAGAGGCGAAGGAAGGGCTCTGCGCGAACAGGATGATGGAGTACGGACTCTATGATGCGCGGGGTTACGAATCCATGAGGCTGATGAACTACGCGAAGCTCGAGCATCTGATAGACTCGATGGGGCTTCCCGCGTGCGCAAAGCTCCTCGATCTCCTCAACGTAAAGTACGTCCTCACGACGCGCGCGGTGAGCCGGGAAGGGTTCACGCTGGTCGCACAGGGCCGTTTCTATCTATACGAAAATAAGAATGTCCTCCCCAGGGCATTCCTTGTCCCGAAATCCATTGTCCTTACCCATGAGAAGGAGATCGCAGAGGCCCTGAAATCCGGCACGTTTGCGCCTTCGCAGGAAGTGATCTTAGAGGAGCCGGCACCAAAGGCTGACGGTCGACGTCCCCCTTCGGGGAGGCTCCGCTTCGCTTCGCACTCCGCACTCCGCGGTCCCCTTCGGGGAGGCTCCGCTTCGCTTCGCACTCCGGGGTCCGCGGAGTCGGCCCGGATCGTTCGCTACAGGCCCCGCGAGGTCATCGTCGATGTGGCCGCGGACTCGCCGAAGTTCCTCGTGCTCGGCGACCAGTACTATCCCGGCTGGAAGGCCTTCGTGGACGGAAAAAGGTCAAGGCTCTACAAGGCCGACTTCGTCCTGCGCGCCGTCTATATTGATGCCCCGGGCCGCCATACGGTACGGTTTGTCTTTGACCCATTTTCCTTCAAGGCAGGGCTCGCGGTGAGCCTCGTCACGCTCGCCGCAGTTCTCGGGATGGCGCTCGCGCACCGGGTGAGACGAGGCCTTGACACTCGTTGACGGTTCACGTTACAATAGTCGGAAAGGATGCCCTATAATGGCCCGTGACGGTTTTGCGCTCCTGGTGGTGGTTCTCGTCGTAACCCTCCTTGCGATAGTCGCCCTCGGGATCGCCTCCTATATTACTGAAAGCCTGCGGTTTGCTGCCGCGAGTACCTATAACGAACAGGCGCTCTACGCTGCTCAGGCCGGCGTCATGCGTGCGATAGTCGATTACAGGGACGGCAACCGATGGGATGCTGCGCGCAGCGTTTCAGCAGGGGGCGAGTTTTATTACCACGTGGGGGAAGATGCCAATTTTCTGGCAGTTGATTCATCTGCCTCGCAGATGTTCAGGAATCCTGACAGGACGTACTCGTTACGGAACGTCCCGATAAGGAATATCCACGCATCGAATTCGATCACCATCACAAATATGACGGTAACCTGGTCGTCGAATGCGAGGCTCACAAGAGTGGTCCTGGGCGGCGCTACCGTATGGACCGGCAACGCGAGCTCGCCCGCGGCACTCGACATCAACGATTTCATTATCGGACCGGGCAGGGTGTACGGCAATCTGACCGATCAACAATGGGTTTTTTCGCGAAGCGTATCAGGAACCGTCGTCGCCACCTTTGTCTCAAGCGATATGTCTTCCTACAAAAAGGCCATTCGAGGCGCGCCTGCAAATTCATCATTTTCCATCAAGGCCACAGGCGAGATAAGGAACGGTTCGGTTGTCGCTGCCAGAAGGTCCGTGGTTGCAACATACAATACGGGAACGCAGAGGATCACGTCCTGGGAAGAATCAACGCGACATATAATGCCATGAAGACCTGTTGCAGAATGCCTTTGCGAGCCGGGCCTCGCCTCGGCTATACGCTGTTAGAGCTCATCATCACTATCGTGCTCTTGGGGATCGTGATGATACCGGTGGGGGTTATGGCGCTGGAATATGCAAAGGGGCTCGTCTATGCGCGCCATGTGGAGATGGCGGGGTCGCTCGCCAGGATGGAGATGTCGAAGGTCAATAATCTGCCGTACGATGATGCCACGCTGGCCAGCGGGTACGACAGGACCTTTATCGTGTACGAGGGGTATCCTTACGATGTACGACGCACCGTGAGCTACGTTGATGTGGGAGCGTGGGACGCCAATTTAAAAAAGGTGCAGGTGAGGGTCTATCCTACAGGTTCCGCTCAGTATGTCGCGAATATGGTCACGTATATCGCGGATGTCACGTATGGGACATGAGGTTGAGGCACTGTTAAAAATGACCTGTTCGATGAAGCGTGCACGAGGCTTTACCCGTGAAGCAGTCCCGCTTTGCGGGAGGGTGCGGGGCTGTCCGCCATCAGGCGGACGTGCCTCGCGGGACCCCGAATCAGAAGGTGCCGCGGGCGTGAACCCGCGGGGCTTCACGATAGTCGAGCTCGCCGTGACGACTCTCATCGTTGCGATCATCGGCCTCACAATGGCCGGTAGCATCATTTTCTTTGTGCAGCTATTCATGTACAGTTACCGGCAATTGGATACTCAAAAGATAGCACAGGAGCTCATGGACACCATGATAGAAGGGACCCCGGACATAAGGGGGATCAGGTATGCGAGGACGGTCATCGACGCCTCATCGACCCAATTTACGTATACGTATGGATACCCCACCCCGGCCGATCAACTCTCTGTGAGGTTCAGGTTACAGAGGGACGGACGCGTGTACCATGTCTACCGCAGGACACGGCCCGGGACCGGAGGGACGTGGTCTACGGCGGCCCTCGTGCCCTACTATGTCACCTCCGGCGTTACCGTCATCGGCAGGAGTTCGCCGCAAGTTATTTTTACCTATAGACAGGCGGGTGACGTCCCCTGGACCGGAGGAAGCACTTCTCTGATCCGCCGGGTAATCATAAATATCAGGGTACAGACAGGCTCAGGCGCTTTCAACGCCTGGCAGGGATCCTTCGACCTCGCCTCAAGCGTTGAGATCAAGGGATTCGGATAAGGACATCGCTCGCGAGGGACTTTCTCATTACTCATCCATTGTATTTTGACATCGCCATGATATAATTGCCTTAATAAGCATAGGAGATAAAAGGGACGCATGCTTTTTTTTAAAAGGGGAACTTCGAACGTTGTCGGTATCGATGTAGGGTCGTATGCCGTTAAGATAGTGGGCCTGAAGTCGGGTGCGATGCCGCGCCTGGAGTTCTTCTCCGTCCTCATTATTCCGAAGGAGCCGGATACGGGTATCCTCGCTGACGCCATTGTGCGTACCTTAAAGGACCACAACGCGGCGCGCTCCAGTGTCTACATGGTGATTTCAGGGGAGTTCCTTAACATAAGGCGCATCAGCCTTCCCTCTATGCCGCTGCAGGAGATATCGGATGCGCTCAGGTGGCAGGTAAAGGAGAGGATTCCGTTCGACATCGATAAGGCGACCGTCGATTTTAAGCAGATCCAGGATACCCAGAAAGAAGGCACCAGGAAGACGGTCGAGGTCTTGTTTATCGCGGCCGTGAAGGAGGAGATAGAAAAGAAGATAGGGCCCTTCAAGAAGATGAATGTGCGCATCCTCTCGGTGAACGCCCCGCCCTTCGCCCTTGAGAACGTAGTGCGGGCGAGCGAGGCGGATCTGTCCTCGTCCATCGTCGTCATTGAGATGGGCCATTCGATGACGGATATATCTTTTTATAGAAACAGGACGCTGCAGTTTGTGAGGACGATCCCGATCGCCTCGCGAGATATCACCGCGTCCCTGTGCGCCCCGTTCTCAAGCGGGACGGAGCGGAAGGAACTCTCGTGGGACGATGCCGAGGAGGTAAAAAAGCAGTTGGGCATCCCGTACGAGCCGATGCGCCTTGAGAAGGATATCACTTCGATCCAGGTCCTCACGCTCATGCGGGGCACATTGGAACGGTTCGCAAAGGAGGTAAAGAGGTCCATAGAATACTATGTCTCTGAGATCAGCGGGGAAGGCGTGTCAGCCGTCTATCTTGCGGGAGGCGGTTCCCGCTTGAAGAATATCGAGAAATACCTCAGCGAGCAATTGGGCCTGCCCGTGAAGAAGATGGGGATCCCGAAAGGGATGGGCGCCTCAGGTCTCGCGATTTCCGAAGAAGAGTCTCTTTCGATCATGGGCGCCGTAGGGGTTGCGCTCAATACGAGCAAGAAGGTCAACCTGCTGCCGGTGGAGTACAGGCTGGAGAAGGTGGAGTTGGCGCAGAAGATATCCGTGAGGCTCGTATCGATCATCGTGGGAGTCCTCCTCGTCTTCTCGTACGTGGCGGTTAAATTGAAGGTTGACGATTACGGACGGCGCGTGAAGAATGCGGCGATGCACAAGGGGGTGCTCGCAAAGGTGAGGGCCCTCAGCGAAAAGATAAAGGAGAGGGAGCAATTGCTCGAGGTCACACAGGAAGACGAACTCGATATCGAATACATCATGAGGGTCCTCTCCGCGATCATCCAGCCCGCCACGGTCCTGCACACGGTGCGGCTCGATGCCGAATCCAAGACGATGGAGATCGCAGGGGTTGTGTACGAAAAGAGCGGGCCGGCGGAGTCGTCCTTGACAAAATTCATGGAGGATATGGAGAAATCCCCCTGTCTAAAAGATGCGCAATTGACGTCGATACAAGAACGGCCGTCAAAGGAAGGGGCGGCGTCGTCGTTCAGCATCAGCTGCCAGCTGGAGTGACAGCACTGCGCGCGATAGAAGGGAAGCGCCCTTTCCTATGCCCTATGGAACCCCACGGGCATGCCCGTGCCTGCACGCCGAAGTGCCACGCAACGGGCGTTTCGGCACGCAGGCGTGGTACCTTAATTTACCCCCTCCTGATTTGCTTCGCAAATCAATGCGGAGGGGGTATCCGCCTGCCTTAGTCAGGTGTGACATCCGTCCGCCACTGAATCGTCGGCGGACGGTCGCCGAAGCCTTGGTGGCGACCGCCGAAGCAGTACCGTCTACCGCATTCACCCCCGGCCATGGCCGGGGTACTCTGCGAAGGCGGATAGAGGAACCATGGATCTAAAAAAGATACGGTCAACAGAGGGGCAGCGTAAGATCCTTGCCATTGCGGGCATTGTCCTCCTTGCCTTTGTGGTATTCATATGGCTCATCTATATACCGCAGAGGAACAGGTTCGAGAACCTCAAGAGGGAACTGCGCGCGATGGAGGCCGAGATCGCCGAGATAAAGAAGAGCGCGTACGTGACCGACGATGAGTCCATGGTGAAATCGCTGGACGCCCTGCTCAGGAAATTCAAGGTGTTGCACGCGCGGTTTCCGTCGAAAGAAGAGGCCATCCTGAGGGACCTGCCTGTCTATGCCGAGCGGTGCGGCATAGAGATAAAGTCGATGCAGCCGCAGAAGAAGCGCAGCGTCACGGATATCAACGGCCGCGCGGTGTCGATCCCCGGTTATGCCATCGAGGAGATGCAGATCGCGATCACGGCGATGGGCAGGTACAAAGCGTTCGGAGAGTACGTGCGCCTTCTCAAAGAGGAATTCTCCGCGGTCATCAAGATCTCGAAAGTGCAGATGACGCAGGGGCCCGCCGGGGCCGAGAGGACGCTTGGCATCACGATGGGGATCACCGCATATCTCCTGGTGCCTTCATCCGAAGGGGCCTAGATGGACAAGAAGAAAAGATTGGAGATCGCCGCACTCCCCTTATTGGCGATCATCTTCATACTCGTTATGGGCAGCGCGATGAAGAAGACGGGTTTCTTTCGCACGGCGCCGGTGCGAAGCGGTACGCCTCCTCCCTCGGGCGTACGCGCGGGCGAAGCGAGCAGCGCTACGGCCGCGGAAATAAAGGCCCTCGCAAGGCCCAGGAGGAAACGCCCTTCCGAGGAGCTCGCCTGGGGACGGGATCCGTTTGTCCTGCAGGAGGCCCCGGCCCATGAGAGCTTTTCCGTTCACGATCTGAACCTCATGGGCATCACATGGTCGGCCGACAAGAAGGCGTACTGCGCGATAATAAATAACGAGCTCTACCTAGTCGGATCGATGATCGGCAAGTTCAAGGTGATCGAGATAAGAAAAGACAGGGTCACGGTCGCGGGCGAAAAGGAGAGATACGAGCTCCTTCTGAAATAGCAGCCCCCGCGGCACGAGAAGACGGACCCGGCTGCCATAGGCGGGCATGCGGGGAGACGCCTTATTTTTTTGTTTACATTTGGAACCGGGTGTGTTAGAATGGCGCAAGAAAGGGGGAATTGGAACCGTTGGCATTAGTCAAGGAGAAGAAGAACGAGCTGATTGCGAATTTCAAAAGCCATGAGAAGGATACGGGCTCGGCATCTGTGCAGATCGCGTTGCTGACAGAGAGGATCAATCTCCTCTCCGGTCATTTTAAGACCCATAAAAAGGACCACCACTCACGGTACGGCCTGCTCAGACTTGTGAACACGAGAAGACGCCTCTTGGATTATTTGAAGCGAAAAGACGAGAAGGCCTACCAGGATATCATAAAGAAGCTTGACCTCAGAAAATAGTTATCCGTTCCAAGTCGGAATCTCTAAAAGGAATAACCATGCACAAATATGAAATAACTTTAGGCAAGGGGAATATCGTTCTCGAGACGGGCAGGCTTGCGAAACAGGCCGACGGGGCCATCACTATCCAACTCGGCGGGACGATCGTCCTCGTGGCCGTCGTCTGTTCGAAAGAGCCGAGAGAAGGCATCGATTTCTTCCCTCTCACCGTGGAGTATCAGGAAAAGACCTATGCGGCGGGCAAGATCCCCGGCGGGTTTTTTAAGAGGGAAGGACGTCCGTCTGAGAAGGAGATCCTCACCGCGAGGCTCATTGACAGGCCCATACGGCCTCTCTTTCCAAAAGGATTTGTGAACGAAGTGCAGGTAATGGCGATGGTCATCTCGAGCGACTGCGAGAATGACTCAGACATCCTTGGCGTGGTCGGGGCGTCCGCGGCGCTCGCGATATCAGGGATACCGTTCAACGGCCCGATCGGCGCGGTAAGGGTGGGAAGGATCGACGGCGCGTTCGTCCTGAATCCGACGTTCAAGGAGCTCGAGTCGAGCGACCTCGACCTCGTTGTCGCGGGGAAGAGGGACGGGGTCCTGATGATAGAATCCGGCTCTCGCGAGCTCGATGAGGCCGTGATAGTGGATGCGGTCAGCTTCGGCCAGAAGCACCTCCAGGCGCTCATCGATGTGCAGGAGCGTATGGCGAAAGAGTGCGGGAAACCTCCGATGGCCGCCCCGTTCAAGATATTGGACGAAGAGCTCGTCAAGAAGGTGAGAGACCTCGCGCACTCCAGGTTAGGCGACATCAACCGGCTCAGCAGGAAGGAGCAGCGCGAAGAGGCGTTGGAGATGCTGTCGAAAGAGCTCGTCGAGAAGTTCGTGACAGAAGAATCGGGCCATACCGACAGGGACGTAAAGGCCGCGCTTATAGAGGTTGAAGAAGAGGAGGTGCGGCGTTTCATAATCGATAAGAAGACGAGGGTCGACGGCAGGTCGTTCACCGAGATAAGGCCCATCAGCTGCGAAGCAGGCCTTCTGCCGAGGACGCACGGTTCGGGGCTCTTCACCCGAGGGCAGACCCAGAGCCTCGCGGTGACGACGCTCGGGACAAGCCAGGACGAACAGTTCATCGATGCCCTCGAAGGGGAGAGCCAGAAGAGCTTCATGCTCCACTACAATTTTCCGCCGTTCAGCGTCGGCGAGGTCAAGCCCGTACGGGGCCCCGGGAGACGCGAGATAGGCCACGGCGCCCTCGCCGAGAGGTCGCTGAAAGCGGTCATGCCCTCCAAAGAGAAATTTCCCTACACGGTGAGGATCGTGTCGGATGTATTGGAATCGAACGGTTCGTCGAGCATGGCGACCGTGTGCGCGGGCACCTTGTCCCTCATGGATGCGGGCGTGCCGATCTCAAAACCGGTCGGCGGCATTGCGATCGGCCTTGTGAAAGAGGGTCCGCATACGATCCTGCTTACTGACATAGGAGGGGTCGAGGACCACTACGGCGACATGGACCTCAAGGTCGCGGGGACCGTAGACGGTATCACGGCCCTCCAGATGGACCTGAAGATCAACGGCATCTCTGTCGATGTCGTGAGAGATGCCCTCGCGATGGGGAAGGAGGCGAGGCTCTCCGTGCTCCGCAAGATGTCGGAGGTGATATCGAGGCCGAAGGACACCATTTCGGAGTATGCCCCGCGCATCGTGAGCTTTAAAATAAGCGTCGATAAGATAAAGGACGTGATCGGCCCCGGCGGCAAGGTGATCAAGAAGATAATACAGGACACGGGGGTGACGATCGACGTACAGGACGATGGGAGCGTGCAGGTCGCGTCGAACGATGGCGTTGCCCTTGAGAAAGCGGTGAACATCATAAAGGGTTTGACCGAGGAGCCCGAGGTGGGCAAGATATACCTCGGGAAGGTAAAGAGGATCATGAACTTCGGCGCGTTCTGTGAGATACTTCCGAATAAGGAAGGGCTCATCCACATATCGGAACTTGCAGATAAGTTCGTCAAGACCGTCGAGGATGAGGTTAAGATCGGCGATGAGGTGATGGTAAAGGTCATCGAGATCGATGAGCAGGGGAGAGTCAATCTGTCGAGGAAGCAGGCGAAGGCCCCCTCCCCCGATGCAAAAAAATAGCGTGCCGGTATCGCGCGCCCTCGCACCCATCAGCCGTGACTGCCCCGAGTGAAGAGAATAAACCTTGATATAAAGATCAAAGAAGGGTGCGAAGACCTGCCCCTTCCATCATATGCGACAGACGGCTCGAGCGGAATGGACCTCTACGCGGACGTGGAGAGCGACCTCGTGCTTCTGCCCGGCGAGATACACCTCGTATCGGCCGGCATTTACGTGAGCATCCCGAAAGGGTATGAGGCGCAGATAAGGCCGCGAAGCGGCCTCGCCCTGAAGCACGGGATCACCCTCGTGAATACCCCCGGCACCATCGACAGCGACTACCGCGGGCTCGTGAGTCTCGTGGTGATCAACCTGGGTAAAGAGCCGTTTGTGATACGGCGCCGCGACAGGATAGGCCAGATGGTGCTGCAGGAAGTGGTGCGCGCCGATCTTGAGGTGAAGAGTGAACTGGACCGCACCGTGAGGTCGAGCGGGGGATTTGGCCACACAGGTATCCAATGAATGTATCCGGTGCGTTCATATCGGGAATCGTACAAGGCCTCACGGAGTTCTTCCCTGTTTCAAGTTCCGGACACTTGGTGCTGCTACACGCCCTCTTGAAGATCTCGACGCCGCAGCTCGCATTCGACATATTCCTCCACCTCGGAACGCTCCTCGCGGTCCTCATCTATTTTCGAAAAGACGTTGTCGCGCTCTTCACGACCGAGAAGAGGCAGGGGCTCCTCGTCCTCATGGGGACCGTTCCGGCCGCGGCCGTCGGAGTCCTTGCCAAGTCGGCGATCGAACGCTTCTTTGCGATGCCGAAGGCGGTGAGCACGATGATGGTCGTCACCGGCGCATGGCTTGCCCTTTCCAGTCTGCTTCAAAGGCGTCACGAGAGGGCCGGATACCGCACGATCGTTAACGTGAGGAACTGCCTCCTTATAGGTCTCGCGCAGGCAGTTGCCATTGTGCCGGGCATTTCTCGCAGCGGTGCGACGATAGCCACGGCCGTGGGGCTCGGCGTCGACAGAGAAGAGGCATTCAGTTTTTCCTTCCTCCTCTCGCTGCCCGCGATCGCAGGGGCATCGCTCCTCAAGCTGCCGGAGGCGTGCAGCGGCTTTTCATTCTACGAAGGCACGAACTTCATATGCGGCGGGATCACCGCAGCGCTCGTCGGCCTTTTCGCATTAAAGATCCTTTCGAAGGCCGTGAAATCGAACAGGCTGTACCTGTTCGGCATCTATTGCGCTGCGATCGGTTTCGCGGGGATTTCCTTCTTTCGCTAATTCAGCTGCCGGAGTTCCGAATGGCGGAACGGGACGTCGGCCCCGCAAGGGGCGTATTCAGTGCGGGTCCCACGGGTGAGCCTGCCGACGGCAGGCGTACCCGTGAGGCTCCAGAGAGACGAGGGCCATGGACCAGAACAAAAAAAATGAGATACTCGCGATACTCCTTCTCGCGGTCGCGATCCTCATATCGATAAGCCTCTTCTCGTTTGATTTCGATGACTTGAAATTATTCTCCTCGAAGCCGAATTGGCCGCTGAAGAACTTTGCGGGGCTCTTCGGGGCATATCTCGGTGCAGCGCTCTTTTTCGTGATGGGCCTGAGCGCTTACGTCATCCCGCTCTTGGTCGTGACGTGGGCCCTTGCGAGGTTCTGGGGGATAAGCCCCCAGAAGGTCTATTTCAAGGTCACGGGCACCATCTTCCTCATAGTTGCGTCGAGCTCGCTCTTCAGCATTATCGCGGGCAGCGACACGACCGTACGGTTCAGGCTCGGGGGCTTCACAGGCCTCGTCTTTTCGGATTTTCTGGTGAAGTACCTCGGGGTCTTCGGCGCGCTCCTCGTGATCGCCGTCCTCTTCCTGCTCTCGGTGCTGCTCGCCACGGAGTTTTTGCTGCTGCCGTTCCTTACGAGGTCTCTCAAGACCTCGAAGGCCCTTGTCTCCCGGGTGAGGGAGAAGATGACCGGCCTGGAGACAGATAGGCCGGTCTACTCGGTCAAAAAGTTCCGCGGCGCCCCGGCGGGGTCCAAGGTGAATGTGCCGCCCGCCGCTCCTTCGCAGGCGCGAACTTTTTTGAAGAGGGAGCCCGAGCCCGCGGCGGCGAAGGGCGCTCCCGACAGGGCCGGCGTCAAAGCCAGGGTGTCGGGGCCTGAGGCGCCTTACACATTTCCGTCCCTCGACCTTTTGGCATCGCCGCCTCCGATAGAGGACAGGAAGATACAGGAGGACCACGATACGAATGCGAGGATCCTCAAGGAGACGCTCGGCGACTTTGATATCGAAGCGAAGGTGGTGGGCTTTAATAAAGGGCCGGTGATCACACGCTATGAGCTTGAGCCTGCGAGCGGCGTGAAGGTGCACAAGATCACGTCGCTCGTCGACAACATCGCCCTCGCAATGAAGGCCCAGAGCGTGAGGATCGTGGCGCCGATACCCGGCAAGGGCACGATAGGCGTTGAGGTTCCCAATTCCTCGAGCACCATCGTGTACATGAAAGAGATCCTCGATTCGAAGGAATACAAAGAGTACGGCGCCGGGTTGAAGATGGCCCTCGGAAAGGATATCGCCGGTGCGCCCGTCATCGCAGACCTCGCCGGCATGCCGCACCTTCTCATCGCAGGAGCGACGGGATCGGGGAAGACGGTGTGCGTGAACAGCATCATCACGAGTTTCTTATATAATTGTGCGCCGAACGAGCTCCGTTTCATCATGATAGACCCGAAGAGGGTAGAGCTCGCTGTCTTCAACGACCTCCCGCACCTCCTCTGTCCCGTCGTCACGGAGGCGAGGAAGGTATCGAGCGCGCTCGAGTGGGTGGTGAACGAGATGGATTCGCGTTATGAGCTCTTCGCGAAGGCGGGGGTGCGCAATATAGACCTCTACAACGAAAAGGCCGGCAGGGAGCAGGCGGCGAAGCTGCCTTATATCATTATCATCATCGATGAGCTCGCGGACCTGATGATGGTTGCGCAGCAGGAGATCGAATCTGCCATCACGAGGCTCGCCCAGCTGTCGAGGGCGGTCGGGATCCATATGATATTGGCGACTCAGCGGCCTTCCGTCGACGTCATCACCGGCGTCATAAAAGCGAATTTTCCGGCAAGGATCTCGTTCAAGGTCGCCTCAAAAGTCGATTCAAGGACCGTCATTGACTCGAACGGTGCCGATAAACTTCTCGGGAAAGGCGACATGCTTTTCATAGAGCCTGGCGCATCCCGCCCCATCCGGGCCCAAGGGACGCTCATATCGGATGGTGAAATAGAGCGGATAGTCTCGTTCATAAAAAATCAGAGAGGCCCCGAATACGTCGAAGAGATGCTGACCGTTCAAAAGAAGGTGCATGGAAAGAAGTTTGAGAAGGACGAGCTGTATGAAGAGGCGGTGAGGGTCATCCTGGAGACGCAGCAGGCGTCCGTATCGATGCTGCAGAGGCGCCTCGGTCTCGGTTATGCGAGGGCCGCGAGGATGATAGATATGATGGAAGAGGACGGGGTCGTGGGGCCCTACCAGGGTTCGAAGCCGCGCGACATCCTCATCGCGAGCATAGAGGAGTACGAGAAGACGAAATAACAACGTACAGCTACGGAGACGAATTCGTATATGAGCACGATGGCACATCAGCCTGCCGCTAAATCGGAATCGGGCCTGCAGCCGATCGGTGAAAAGCTCAAGGCGGCGCGGGAGTCCAAGAACCTCAGCCTCGAGCAGGCCCGTATAAAGACGCGTATCCATCCGAAGATCCTGGGCGCTCTCGAAGAGGGAAAGATCGACGAGATAGTGAGCCGGACCTACGCGAAGGGATTTTTAAAGAAGTATGCGGCCTTTTTAGGTCTAAACCCGGATGAGATCGTCCGCGAATACCTCGCGGTCCTCTCGCTCCGTCCGCCCGGACCTGAGCAGAAGGCGGAAGGCCAGCGTGCCTCTGTCCAGACCTTCCATTCGACGAGCCCCCGCATCCGGATAGAGCCCGCAACTATTATTTATATCGTCGTTCCGATACTTCTCGTCATCGCCGTCCTCGGATTGGCGCCGCTCTTCAAAGGCCATAGGCCGCGGTCTAAGTCCCCCGGACGAGCGGTACAGGCGGCCTCTCCCAAAGCGAAAGCGCGCACGCGGGCCCCTTCAGACGTACCGCGCGCGTCACCGCAGACTGCGGCCAAGGCGCGCTCCCCTCAACAGCAATCTATGCCCACGATATCCATTTCGAAACACGAGCCTCTCGTGCTTACCTTCGGAGTAAAACGCCCCGTCTACGTGCGTGCATCAAAGGACGGGGTAGTGCTCTTTGAGCGGGTGCTGCGAGGCCGGACCGTAGAGACGGTAAAGGCCGACGAGAAGATCAATCTTCGGGTCGCGGACATCGAGGCGCTCGAGCTGTACCTCAACGGAACGCCTCTTTCCATCTCCCGTAAAGGCGAGATACTCGATCTGGAGATAACCCGCCGCGGAATTAAGATAAGATAAAAGACCGGGTCGCGCAAGGACGTCGCCGTGCCAGGAGGCCTGGTGATAAAGAGCACGGTGACATTTTGAACGCAGATACCCGCGTTGACAAAGATAATAAAGCGGGCGCAATGTGTGGCAGTATCCGTCAGTAAAGGAGACGATGAAGATAGGACTCATCAGTTTAGGGTGCCCCAGGAACCTGGTCGATTCGGAGCTCATCGCGGGCTCCCTGCGTGCGCAGGGCCATTCGGTGGAGGACTTCGCAGATACCGTTGACGTCGGCATCGTGAATACGTGTGCGTTCGTCGAAGATGCGAGGAGGGAGTCCATCGAGGTGATCATGCAGGCCGTGAGCCTGAAGAACGAGGGCAGGATGAAGTATCTCATCGTCGCCGGATGCCTCCCTCAAGGGTATTACCGCGAGCTCGCGAGGGAACTGCGCGAGGTGGACGCGTTTGTGGGCACGAGCGATTTTCCGAAAATACCGCAGATAATCAAAGGGCTGCGCGGACACGCGCAGGAATCCGTCGTTTCCCGCGACCTCACGTATCTCGCCGATGAGTCTTCCGCGCGCCACCTCTTGACGCCGGGCCACTATGCGTACGTAAAGATATCGGAGGGGTGCAGCAATTCCTGCAGCTACTGCATCATTTCGCGCCTGCGGGGAAACTTCAGGTCGAGGCGGCTCGAGTCGGTCGTGCGAGAAGTTGAGCGGATCGCGGGCCAGTTCAAGACGAAAGAGATCAATATCATAGGTCAGGACACCACGATGTACGGCATCGATATCTACGGGAAGCCCCTCCTCCACGAGCTCTTAAGGAGGCTGTCGGGCCTGGACACGAGCGTCCGATGGATACGCCTCCTCTACACCCATCCCGCCCACTATAGCAGTGAGCTCATCGAGACGATCGCGCACGAAGAGAAGATGTGCAAGTACGTGGACCTTCCGCTCCAACACTCCAGCGACAGGATATTGAAGCGTATGAACCGGAATACCACCCGCGCAGACGCCGAGCGGCTCATCGGCACACTGCGGACCAAAATCAAGGGCCTCGCGATCAGGACCTCGATCATCGTGGGTTTTCCGGGAGAGACCGACGCGGATTTCGCCGGGCTCCTTGAGTTCGTTCGCGATGCCAAGTTCGAAAGGCTGGGAGCTTTCATCTACTCACGGGAAGAGGGGACGAAGGCGTACGCTTTCGAGGGCCAGGTGGAAGAGAAGGTGAAGAAAGAGCGGTTCGATGAGCTCATGAGGACGCAGCGGTCCGTCTCGGAAGAGCTCAATAAGAATTTGCTTGGCAGGGAAGTCGACGTCCTCATCGACGAACGCGGCGAAGAGGAGGGCGTATTTTTAGGCCGTACCCACGCCGATGCCCCCGAAGTGGACGGTATCGTCTACGTGAGGGGAGGCGGCCTCCGGGTCGGCGATTGGCGGCGCGTCAGGATAGTCGACACGCTTGAATACGACCTTGTGGGTGAAATCGCGTAACCCCTGAACTCATCTCGCGCGAGGTGCACGGTGAATGTGGCTAATGCTCTCACGATGTCGCGGATCGTCCTCACGTTTGTCTTCATGTTCTTCCTCTTTTCCCACGGGCTCCTGCCGAAGGTGCTCGCGCTCATCGTCTTTGTCGTCGCTTCTCTTACCGATATGCTCGACGGCCTTGTCGCAAAGAGCACGCACAGCGTTACGGATTTCGGAAAGCTCATGGACCCGATCGCCGATAAGGTGCTCACCCTCGCCGCGTTTCTCGGGTTCGTTCAGATGGAGATCGTCCCCGCCTGGATGGTGGTGATAATCATGCTGAGGGAGTTCTCCATCACAGGCCTCAGACTCCTCGCGCTCAATGAGGGACGGGTGATCCCCGCGAGTGAAGGCGGAAAGCACAAGACGGTGTCTCAGTTCGTCGCGATATGCGCCATCCTCATATTTTTGGTCATCAAGGAAGCTGGCGCGAAGACCCGAGCGATCTGGAATCCGCAGATGGAGCACGTAGGCAAAGAGGTGATCTATTCGCTGCTTCTCATCACCGTGGTCCTCACGACAGTGAGCGGCGTTTCGTATCTGGTCAAGAATAAGGAGATATGGCTCAATGAAAAATCCGGCTGACTTCATAGCAAGTTTTTTCTACGTCGGCCATTCTCCGGTGATGCCGGGCACCATCGGCGCTCTCGCCGGACTCTTGGTCTATTACGTGGTAAAGGACAACATCGTCCTCTATGGTTTTTCCATAGTCTTTCTCTTTGCGCTCGGAGCCATATTCTCCGCAGAGGCGGAGAAGATATATAAGAAGAAAGACGCGAAGGCGATCGTGATCGACGAGGTCTGCGGGATGCTCCTCACGCTCTATCTCCTGCCTTATCGTGTCATGGTTGTCATCGTGGGGTTCATTGTCTATCGGTTTTTCGATATCGTCAAGCCGCCGCCAGTCCGAAGAGTGGAAAGGCTTGTCGGTTCATGGGGTGTTATGTTGGACGATGTCATCGCCGCTATATATACCAATATAATCCTGCAGGTCCTGGTTCGGGTACTCCATATATTTGGATAATATTCCCACCATTCTCATCCATTTTACCTGATATATAGACCCCAGTTTCCTCTTGAGTCATACCTAAAGAAGAAATCTGCTCCCACTTTGACCAAATTAAGAGGTAAAATAGGTAGATATAGCACCTTGACATAGCCTATCTTGTGTGATATATTCCTTAGGTTTACCTATATTATACATAATTATTTAGTATAGCATAAGTTAGCAGGGTATCTCCCTCGTTCGATAGAACTCGGGACTATCCGCTCCAGAAGCAGATAGATTATCGGGCGAAAATAATGAAAAACTATGTAGATTTACAGAAAATTTGTAAAGAATCATTACAAGGCCATATTGCCATCCAATTGATATGGATGAGCAATGTGGCCTTTTATGTTAGGAATATAAATATTTATATACTATTATGATATATGCTAATGATAATAAAAAAATTCGCCTCATAATTAGGACAATATCCCTCGTCCTCATAGCCACTTTTATCGCCTACGACATCTCCTGGGCATACCCCGATAGCAACGTAAGGGCGCCCGGCATAGTCAATGCCCCCGATCCCGAGAGGAGGGAGATGGGAAGGCTCGAGTGGTACCTCGATTGGCTCATCCGCTCCTCGCGCATCGACATCGCACGCCTCCAAGGCACTTTCAACGAGCAGAAAGAGGGTATCGCAGTATACTTCGACAGGAAGCAGCCCGCTAAGGGAGACTCGTACCTCGTCCCCTGCGCCATACAGGGCAGGTCCTACCAGGCGCACATCTCTCACGATGGAGTGATAGGGGTGTATAAAGACGAGGAGACGAAGGGCCGTCCTATCCCGAAAGCCTCTCCGAAGCGAGATAACGGGGTCCTGCGCGCCCAACTTGCGGACGAGTGTGCGTGGTACCCCATCGATAAGGGCGCCTTTGAGCTCGCCCAATCGCTCGGCCTCCCCGCACTTCTCATCCCTGATACCTCGCGCCAGCTAAAGGGATACAGGGATACCATCGGCGCAAGGGTCCCCGCGCCCGTCATCGCGCACAGCGCGATATTCCCCCTTGAACTGCGCTTCTGGGCCGAAGACCATCCTGATGCCTCATGTGTGATCATGCCCCGCATCTTCTTTGCCGACTCACGGATCGTTGAGAACCATTTGAGGGCGCTTCAAGATAGTGAAACAGCATCCATGTGGCAGTCGACCCCTCGCTATCGCTCGGGATCTCGCCCAGCAGGGGAAATACGAGGCTCGACAAGCGGAGCGGATTCGACGGGCTCACCATCTGAAAAACCCTTCCCAGCGACAGACGTGGTGCATCGACGCGCCGCCGAAGCCTTTTTACATAGACTCGAGAAAGACGGAGAGACAGCGGAGTACTATGCGACCTCCGCGCGTGGTCTTGATGCCATGCTTGGTTCAGGGGCCGAAGGGTTCGACGACATCCTCGCGGGCCTGGAGGCGATCTTGGAGAGGATCGAGGGTAGAACGCTGCGCGGAGGTAACGTTGACAGGAGGCAGGAGATAGAGCAGATATTCATACGGCGCGGACAGGGCATCCGCGTCGTCGAGGTGACCATTCGAGGGGTCAGGGGCGTCTTCGAGGACATCGCAGAAAGAGCGAGCACGATATGCCGCGGGTTGGAAACAAAGAAGATAGTCGTGCCAGAGCAAGTAGCCAACTGGGTCCTCGAATGGCTCGGGGTAGTCATCGATTGCGCTCATAAATTGCAGGATAAGCTCGAGGAGTACAGGGGAGACCTTGAGGACCTGCCCTACGGGAGCTCGACGATGGAGGAGCTCGATGTCGCCGCGATTATCGCTCATATCATCGACGAGAACAAGCGATCGATGAATGAACGCGGCTTAATAGCAGAGGTCACGTGCGATACCGCCCTCACCGTGACGGGAGACAGGCGGGTCTTCTGCTCCATGGTAAAGAACCTCATTACGAATGCGGTGAAATATAACAAACAGGGGGGGCGGATCTACGTCCGGGCGTACAGGGTTGACCCTCATGTCGTGATAGAGGTGAGAGATACGGGTGTCGGGATCACTCCTGAGGACATCCCGCAGCTCGGCACACACAAATTTATGGGGAGCATCGCCCCTGAGGGAGAGCATGTCCTGCGCAGCGGCACAGGCCTCTATCTGGTGACGCAATTGATAGAGCACTGGGGCGGCGAGATGAGCGTCGAGAGCGAGGTGGGGAAGGGTTCCGCGTTTACCGTAAGGCTCTCACCGCACTCAGCCATCAAGGACCTGCACGAGATCCAGTCCATCATAATCAGGGACCTGTGGCACGACATGAGAAACTTGCTTGCCTCCGAAGCTTACATCGGTATGATCTTGGAAGAACCGTGGCTTGACAGAGACGTCAGGAAGACGCTGAGAGAGGCTCGCGCAGAGTTTGAAAGCATAGATCTAAACCAGATCTTTCGCGAAGATTTTATTTCCTTTTCACAGGGACTTCATGCGCCGTCTACGGAAGATGAAGCTCAAGAAAGGCAATCCCCTCCGGGGACGCCTACGGACGGTGAAGCCGGCGAGCGGCAGCCCTCCTCCTCGGGAAGTGAGATGGAGGACGGCGCTTTGCCTGACGACAAGCAAGAGCGCCAGCCTCCAGGGACGCCTACGGACGGTGAAGCCGGCGACCGGCAGTCCTCCTCCTCAGGAAGTGAGATGGAGGACGGCGCTTTGCCTGATGACAAGCAAGAGCGCCAGCCTCCGGGGACGGCTAAGGACGGAGAAGCTGGCGAGCGCCAGAGCACGTCAGGCGTAGAAGCCCATCGATATATCCTCATGAATAAACCGTTGGGTGTCGTCTCCACCGAAGACGAGGAAGGGAGGATGGGCCGCAGCATATATGGGGTGCTTGAGGCCCACGGAGTTGACATAGAGGACATGTATCCGATCGGCAGGCTCGACTACGATGTCGGCGGCCTCGTCATAATGACGGACGATGCGGAGATGCTCGCGCATTTCATCATGCCTGCGACGCATACGAAAAAGACGTATCGCGTGGTCGTGCAGGGTGATGTAGACGAAGCAGGCATTGAGAGACTGCGGCGTGGAGGCATCCGGCTCCATGACCGCAGGGCGGGAGATCGCGCGTACGAAAGCCAGCCTGCGGCTGCGGAGATCCTTCACGACGACTCGATACGGGAGACAGGCTCATCCGGTTATCCGAGAACGGTCATCCTCCTCACGATACGGGAAGGAAAGTATCACGAGGTCAAAGAGTTGATGAGAGCGATCGGTCATTCGGTGACCGCGCTCACAAGGGTACGGGTGGGGCCGATAGCGCTTGAAGGGCTCGGACCCGGAGAGTGCCGGGCGCTCACGGATATGGAGATCGCGGCACTGAGAGAGGAACAGGAAAGAGCCGTCGGACTTCTCGTTGATGTTCCTGACGAGGAGGTCATAAGACAGTGTATCGGGCTCTTGAAGGTTGAGATCCCCGGAGTGAAGGCGTTTGCGGGGAGGACCATCGTCGAGCGCGCCGGGCGCGGCGTCGTGGCGATGATCGCCGCGGTTGCCAACCTCTCGTATGCCCTCAGGGATCGCAATGCCGCGTATGTCAGGGATTCGGTCGAGCCGACGCTGGAAGAGGTGCTGGCGAAAGCCGATGGGGTCGTCGCGCGGGAGGCGGCTTCCGGCGCACGCCTGTGGCTCGAGCAGACCGATGTCAGCCGATGCGTGGGCCTGCTCACGAACGAGAGAGAGGATATCCGCGAGTTCGCGAAGAGGACGGTCGGGGCACTTTCGGATAAGAGCAGCTTTGCCGCGCGCAGTGCCGCATACGACATTGCCTTTGCCCTCAATGATCCAAGGGGTCCCTTTGTTGAAGGGCACGTCGTGCCTGCGGCACGACACCTGCTCGCAGGCCCCTATGGACAGGAAGCGAGATCCAAGATGCAAGGGCTTCTCGAGAAAGTGTCGGCTGACCCTTCGAAAAAGCAGATGGTCAAGAGGCTCGGGGTCCTGTTGGGCGAAGGCGAAAGACGCGCGCCGCCTCGTAGCTCTGGCGAGAGAGGGCCGATCGATGCGGAAGACTTCAGGGCATCCTTTAGATTAGGCGCTGAAATGACGGTCGTTGCCCACGACGTCCGGTTCAATAGCCAGACCGGAAAGCAGAGCGGCATCGTCGTGACCGCGAAGACGCACGGCGGCCGCACCACGTCCGGTTTCGTCCCCGCCTCCAGGATCGCCCGGGTGATACGATGCGATGACCTGTACGATAACATATCCGGGCCCGGTTATGAGAGGCGTCTCTACAGGGCAAGGGTGATAGAGGTGGACCTCTCGCGACAGCACGTCAAGTTCGAGATCATCGGGGAGGGGAGCCGGGGAGAGACAGATGAGGCGCAGCCGCGCTCTTCGACGAGCGGGACCAGCGGCCAGCCGTTCGAGAGCCTGCCCGACGTGATCTTCGGGATCCTCGGCACAGACAGGCTCACCGGCGTCGGGATGAGGCTCATCAGGAGGGATGCCGAACTCCAGAGGTCGATCTTAAAGAATATCGTAATAAGGTCGATACGAGTGGATACTCTTACGATCTCAGATGAAGTTCGGGAGCGGCTTGCACTCACCGTCGCGACAACAGGTGACGATGAGATACGGGATATCTGCGCGCGGGTCCTCGCCGCGGACAAGGAGACAGGCTCTTCGCCGCGCGCCTCGACCACCGGCTCAGCAGGAGAGCGTGACGATGAGGCATTCTTAAAGGCCTTGAGGGATCTTGTGAGAGAGGGGAAGGCGAATGAGGCGCTCATGCGTGCGTTGCCCGCACTGCCCCGCCCTGATGATCCCGAAGAATTCAAAACTCTCTGCAAGGGATTCGTCGACTCGCTTGCCGCAGGGCGAGGGACGGATATCACCTATGATGACCTGCGAAAGGCCGCGGAGGACCTCGAGAGGCGGCTTGCGGACGAACCGTATCGATACCTCGAACTTCATGCGCTCGTCCTTTATATCGGGCAATGGGATCACGATCTTGATTTTGATACTGTATGGGCACCCTGGCACCTCGTAAGCCTTCTCGCACACGTCTATCAGGCCGGCGGCGTCAGGGACGAAAGAGTCGAAGTGTTCATAAGCGCCCAGGAAGAGAAGTGGCGCAGACGGTGGGAACAATTCAAGGGCGAGGTGCGCTACCAGGACCTCTATGCTGTTGCGGGCAACGTTCAGGCTACCGACAGCGGTGTCCGGTTCACATTGACGGAAGAGGGTGTGGAGCGGGCCCTTCGCGAACAGCTTACCCGCAGGGCAGACAGGATCTCTCAGCTCGCCGAGATTCTCAACGTCAGAGCGCCGGAAGGAAATCCGGAGGGGCTCGGCGAGGCAGTGCTCCAGGCAGTTATCGATTACGTGCGCACCCATGAAGAATGCCTCGCGCTGCGAGGGAACTTCCTCACAGGACGGCCTTGGTCGAGGGGTGACATCAGGATTGGCGTGGACCAGCCTCCAGAAGGTGTCGCTGCTCTTCAAGAAGGATGGCAGCAGCTCCGCCGCCCCGTGGCATACGATGCGGCGCTCAAGAAGTGGACGTGGTGTGTTGCGCTTCCTGAGGGCCATTTCGGGTACAAGTTCAACATCCGTATTCCCGTGCGCACCGCGCAGGGTGAAGTGGTTACCTATGATATATGGTTCAACGACCCCATGTCGGGTGACATTGACGGAGCATGGAATTCGCTCGCAAGGGTCTATCCGAAACAGGAGTTCCACGAACGCGCGCGCACAGTGCCCGACCGCGGGAAGCGCACGCTCCAGATGAACCTCCTCCTCGAAGCGCCGTGGGAAGAATTGAAGGCAACGGGCAGGACGGCCGTCCAGTGGCTCACGGAAGAGATCCCCCGCCTCGCACGATCTTATGACCGTATTTTGTTGAATCCGGGTACGTTGTGTCTAAGCCGTCCTTACATGCTCTGTACCTATTCACCCATCGCGTTCGCATCGTGGGCCGGTACGTCGCACGATTTCAGACGGCTGAAGGAAGTTGCTGAGGCATATGGAGTCGACATGGCGTACGACGCGGTCTTCAGCCACACAGGTTCGTTCTTTGACGGTCGCCACCCTCTGAGCGAAGGGGACTACAGCCGGGTATGGTGGCGGGGGCATGAAGAGATAATAAAGACATGGGATGACGCGATAGACGACAGGAACCCGGAGGCTGACCTTCAGCTCATCTGGTGGGTAAGGACCGTCGGATTTCCTGTTGTCCGGCTGGACCTCGGGGGCGAGATAAGTCCCGTGCTGCCCATGCTCCTGAGAGGTAACGGTATAAAGACGCTCGTCGCTGAGTGGGAAGACCCTGCCCGGCAATATCCTTTCGATGAGATCTACTTCGGAGGGATCCGCGACCTCATGGCTGCCCATGCATCTATTTCCTACAGGTGGCTCACTAACGCCCTGGAGGGCAGGCTCTGGAGCCTCGGAGGCAACAAGCGACTTCTCATGTATTTCAACAACCACGATCAGTCCCAATATAATGGAAGCCTCGCCGCCTTAGTCCGCGACGTTGCCGACGACAAAGGTAAGATCGCGAAACTGAAAGCTTTGTATGCGGCATTCTTGATCCTCCACCTCACGCACCTCATGCGGACGAGTGTCATGGAATATAGTCCGGACAGGTTCGGCGTCTTGAGCCCTGTCCCGTTCATGTTTGGCGAGCCCGGACCGGGTGAATTCGACGCGGGACGGGATGGGAACCTCGAATTCCGGGAATTCCATGACGGGCTCCTTGAGTCGATCACTGCGTGGGTCCGGGCCGGCGCCGAATTCCACGCGCTCACCACCGACAATGATCATATAGGCGCGGTTCTCGTGAGGCATGCAGGGACAGATACTGTCCTTGTCACCAATCTCTCCCCCGAACCGCGGCATGTCACCCTGAAAGCGGACGGCGTATCTCTGTTGACGGTCGATATAGGGGGACACGGTGTCCTCACAAAGACGATTGTACCTCCAGAACCAACACCTGGTGCAGAACGCCAGTCCCCTTCGGGGACGCCTAAGGACGGTGAAGCGCGCGAGCGGCAGTCGATCCCTCGCTCCGACTCGGGATCTCGCCCTGAGGAGAAGCAGCGAGGCTCGACGAGCGGGGTACCGGCTGCGGGGCAAGGGCAGGCATTCTATGTGATCGAGATGGGACTGATGCCCTCTTCTCTGTCGTTCCCGTTATTTGAGCAGGGCGAGGTCCGAACGACCGAGCATCCCGTAGGCCCGCTGCGAAAAGACGTCGCCCAGATAAACGCGAACTGGATGCACCCCGACGAAGAACGGGTCTATGAAGAGCTGGTAGATTTCTTCATGGACCATATCCGAAAAGCTAAAGAGAGTGGGGCCATACCTGTCGTGATGGGCGGGGCCCATATGCTCTCTCTGCCTTTCTACGATGCGCTGAACCGCATATATGGTGTCGAAGCGGATATCATCTCTCCGGACCAGCATACCGACTGTTACGAAACGAAATTCACGAACGGCGGCTTCTGGCTTTATGGTATTGAGCATAAGGTGGTTCCTCCCGGCCGGCTCACGATACTCGGCGTAGGGAACTGGGACCTTTGGGAAGATACACTGACCGGAATGGTGGGGACCGGGCACATTGATGAGGTCCGGCAGGATTTGGAGGCAAGAGGCATCGCCTTTGAATTGGGGGCAGGGAAGAGTTATGAGAACGTATTCCTTTCCATTGATACCGATGTCAAGACGTTCAAGGCGATCCGGGAGGTGCTTTCCGGAAGGCTTGCGGGTAGCAGGATCCTCGGGCTCCATATCGCGGAGGTGGGGTATGAACCTGAGTTAGATGGTAACGTAGCGGTACGACCCGCTGAGATCAAGGCCCTCCTCTCTTCTTTATTGAAACAGCGTTCGGAGGAGACCCGCTCCTCCCCTCCGGGGACGGCTACTCATGGTGATGCGAGCGAGCGCCAGTCCCCTCCGGGGACGCCTACAGATGGAGAAGCTCGCGAGCGGCAGCCCTCCTCAGGTAGTACTGTGGAGGACGGCGACTTACCCGGAAAGCAGCAGGGTCGCCAGTCAACCTCGGGGGCAGAACGAGATGAAGGCCGCCTGAAAAAATTCTCCTTTTCCCGCTATTTCGGCCTCGCCGCTTCGTTAAAGAAATCGCTACACGCAGAGTTCGATACGATATGGGAAGAAAGCC
Organism: uncultured Planctomycetia bacterium; assembly: GCA_964354545.1. Classification (GTDB taxonomy): domain Bacteria; phylum Omnitrophota; class Gorgyraeia; order 2-01-FULL-45-10; family JAHFGN01; genus CAYHAE01. Next base: position 19,126 of record CAYHAE010000008.1, on the reverse strand, counting down.
TTGCCAAAGCGTCTTCACAGTTAGGCTGCGAAAATCAGGACGCCTTTATAAGATTGCTCACGACAGCCGATCCGTCAGCGCACAGCGTTTTCCGGGATGTCCTTTCACAGTTTGTGGCAGATCACGCAGGCTCCCGTACAGGCGGGATATTAAAGATCTGGTTGTTCGGAAGCATCGACCGCGGTTTACCCGAAGAGATCGGCCCTCTGTCCGATATAGACCTTCTTGTAGAAGTAACCTCAAAGGGAAAACGTTCAAAAGTCGCCGACTACTTTGCATATGCAGATACGTATTTTACGGCCAAATTTAATTCCATGATGTCGGAGACGGGCTTGCACATTTTATCATTGATCGATACCTCCAATAAGATCGTGACCCCGGATGAGGTAGAGCGCAAAACAGGCTATGCCTCGATCGTCGGCTCGCCCCATACCACATCGACGCTTTTGTATTCACGGAAGGAGTCGGCCGTTCATCCTCTTACTATATTAGAAGCGGCTGAGGACAATATCGCTCGGGCCGCCGACACGATGAAGCTTCACTGGGCTGTAAGAAGAAAGGCTTTGAGCGCGAAGCGTGTGACAAGAGTGCACTTCAAGGTTGCTCTGGATGACGGAGATACGGTTTCATTGTGGGGGTTCAGAGTGCTGCAGAACGACGCGCGCGGCGCAGGGAAGGGCGGTCTGCGATGGTTGGTCGGAGAGGGGGATACTCCCGAAGAAGCGGAAGAGACGGCGGCCGGACTTGCGACGTTGATGAGCATAAAGAACGCCGTTATCGGGGTCCCTTACGGAGGCGGCAAGGGCGATATATTCGTCCCGAAGCGACGCTACACCGATAATGACATGGCGCGCATCATAAGGGAGTTTTCCCGCGAGCTTGCGAAAAAGCGCGCGATAGGACCGTTCATAGACGTACCGGCGCCGGATAAGGGAACCGATGAAAGGATGATGGCCTGGTTTGCGGATGAGTATTTGAAGGTGCTCACCGAGAAAAATCGAGTGCATGATAAGGCTATCCAGGAGGCGTTGAAAAAAATTGCACCACACCGCGATCCGCAAGAAACTCCCTACCTGGATGAATATATAAGCCTGCTGGCGCAGGACGAAGAGGGAGTGCTGGAAGGCATTGAGCTGGGCGTGGTAACCGGAAAGCCGGTCGGCAAGGGCGGGTCTGAAGGGAGGACCAAGGCGACAGGATTCGGCGGATTTCTTGCGTTTAAAACGGTCAAGAAATATTTCTCCGATGTCGCAGAGGGGGAGCACGACCCGGTCAGCGCCCGCTTAAATGAAACCGCCAGAGCGGTGCTGAGAAAAGATATAAGCGTGATGAGCGTTGCGATCCAGGGTGCGGGGAATGTCGGCGAATACAACGCATGGGAGTTTTTTAGGGCCGGCGCTAAGATAACCCTGCTTCAGGATGCGACGTGCACGCTCTACAATCCACATGGTATCGATATAGAGGCATTGGATAGGGCGCTTGTGCGCGGAGCCGACGGCAGATGGGCGGCCCTCGATACCGTGTCCCGACGATTTCTGGAAGAGACCGGAACTGCGAAAGTAGATGAACGGTTTTTCTGGACGACGTACACAGATATCAAGGTCCCCGCCGCGAAAGAGAACCAGATTACCCTGGAGAACGCAAAAGATATACAGTGCGGTATCGTCCTTGAATTGGCGAATAGCCCGACGACACCGGCCGCCGATGAGATTTTAAAGAAGAGAGGGATCCTCGTCATCCCCGATGTCCTCGCAAATGTCGGCGGAGTCACCGTGTCGTATTTTGAGTGGCTGCAGAATATCGAAGGGAGGTGTTGGAGCGGCCTTGCCGTCGATAAGATGCTCGAAGAGAGAATAGCGAGAGAGAGCGAGAATGTCCTCGCTGTCGCCAAAGAATATAAGGTCGATCTGCGGCAGGCGGCATACATAGTGAGCCTGGCGAGAATCGCGAACGCCGAGATCGCGAGGAGCTGGCTATTGAGGATGCTCTGTGCGATCGCGCGGTTCTTTAAGCGGGCGAGGCCCTATGAAGGTTATGGGAAGCTCGGATTGGATCCCGACACGGTAGAGGAGCTCGGTCGATTGTATCGAGAGCGCGCATATCAAGGTCTGATCGAAAGGGACGAGCAAAAACATAGAGAAAAGATCAGGAAAATTACGGAAGAGATCAATAGCCGTTTTGAAAATGAGAATGGCGGTTTCGTTCTGGTGAGCGGGCCGAAAACAAGCGGGAAGATGGAATTCTCCGAACGGATCGCCCGCGAATTGTCCCAATTGGGTTGGGATGCGAAAAGGATCGATATGGACGCGCAGCTTGCCGGTTACGAGGAAGGGCTCAGAAGGCAAGGGTATTCCGGCGAGGATCTCTACCGGATGAAAGTGAACAAAATGCTGGAGGAGATAGGGGACCTTGCGGCAGCAAGACGCGCGGGCAGCCGTGTTGTATTTGTTATCGAAGGCGATTATGTATTGAGCGATGAATTGCTCGATAAAGATAGCGGGCCTTTAAAAGACGAAAGAACATACGGCATATTTGTCAATACCGCGCCAAGCCTGAAACTCGCGAAAAATCGACCGCTCACCTCACTCGATCTCCGTTTCTTAAGGCATATCCTCACCTTTACCGCGATATTCGGGAAGGACCCGCTCACTATTGTGAGAGAATGGCCGGCGACGCGGGAGCACGACCTTACGTATGTGTATCCTTCGTGGAAGAACGCGGATGTTACTTTCAATAGCTATCTTCCCTACGAACTCCCTGTTCTGAAACCCCATATCGAGCCGGTCTTGAAAGATGCGCTCGCGCGAGCTCGCGCCGAAAAGGACACGAAGTCCGTCAATGCGATCACGCATCTTCTATTCATTCTGAAAGGCGTGCGGGCCGTGACGGCGAACGTGGATATCCCTCACGATTCTATCGTGAGGCAGTTTATTGGCGGGGACGCGTCAAAAAGGGACACTCCGCGCGAAGAAGGGAGAGACGATGCCGGCCAGCTCCCCATGGGAACGACGCTTGCAGGGCGTCCCCTTCGGGGACAGCTCCCTTCGGGAACGCCTACAACAGGCAAAGCTCCTGAGCGCCAGTCCCCTTCGGGGACGCCTAAGGACGGTGAAGCGCGCGAGAGGCAGTCCTCCTCAGGGGCGGCAGTACCGAGCGAACTTTGTGATTACCACATTGTGCTTCGGCGCCTGAGGAATAATAAGATCACGTGCGACGAGGAACACCCTGTAACTCTGCGGATCCAGAGCGCTGCTCAGGATGGGCGTACATCAAAATGGCTTTTCGTAAAGATCTGCAGGGAAGGAGGCCGTTTTTATATCGTTGTCGTGAATGATAAGGGAGAGGAGATAGACGCACGGTACTATTTTGACACTTTCGTGGAATTAGGGAGAGACCAAAAGGCGTCTCGATTGACGATAACGGAAGGCGTCGCCTACGTCTCTCCTGTGCCGGCCGGGCCTGCCATAGAACAGAGGCACGTTGCGTTATTTGTGGAAGATGACAAACGGACGATCGAGGTGGCCACGCTGAGTGTCGGGGCGGTCATTTATCATCAAAGCATATCTCCTGCCAGAGTTGAGGAATTTATCCGGTCCGGCAAGGCCGGCCGCGTTCGCCATAATGAGATTGCCGTCACTGATCTGACAGGAGCGTCACAGAAGATCGTATGCGATATCTATGGCCTCTCCTCCATCGGCTATGTGGCAACTGACCACAGCGGCACATTATTCCCCTCGATCGGCATCGGTCCTTTTGGCAATCCGTATTCATCTGCCGAACAGGCGATGGATGCCGTTACTTCCCGGGTAGAGGGCGCTCAACGCACATACGACGCGATCAAGGCGATAATCGTCCGCGCGATGTCCCGCGGGAAGGTCGTCATGCATTTCCTGTGCCGCGTGAATGCCCTCCGGTCTCCCATCATGCATATGGTCGCCGAAGACTTTATCGAAAGTAACGGCTTACAGGATATCGTATCGGTTTCGTCCGGAGGGATAGAGAAGTGGGACCCGCGTGACGCGGAAACGCTCTTCACGGTAAATAGAGAGGTTAAAACAGAAGCCCTTGAAAAAGGCATAAAGCCAGAGGTGGTGGACCGCTTTAGGCCGAAGCTCAACGGGTTATCGTTCGATGCGGTGCGGCGCGCGGATATCGTCATCGTGGCTGAAGAGTCTCATCGTAAATTTGTCGTTGACCGGATCCCGGAAGCCAGGGGGAAGGTCTTTTTGCTCAACGAGCTGCTTCCGTTCACACATAAGAACTACGGGGAAGACACGCCCGACATCCTTGCCGAGTTTAACGCCATAGCGCACGCGTTACGGCAGAACCTCTTACCTCTCCTGCGCCGCTCTCTGGATGGTGAAACTCGCGAGCGGCAGTCTACCTCAGGGGCGGAAAGGCCGTCCAGAGAGAAGAGCGCAGAGGCAATAGTTACTGATATATTCACGATGGCCAAGGAGGAGTATCCGGCCGCCGAAAGGAAAAAGATCGACACGGTAACATTTAAAGGGAAGAAGTATGTAACGGAAGCAGCGGGGTGCATGGATGAAGGCACTATTCTATGGCGGATAGGAGACGTCATATTCTTGAAAGATTCTGTGGCAAAGAAGCTCAATCTAAATTGTCTGGAACTATCATCTCCTGCCGTCATGGTGATACCAGTGGTAGTAGAAGAGATCTTATTTGGCGGCTTCCCGCCCGGAACCACTCAGGGAGCTGTCATCGCTATTCAGGCATCGAGGGAAGATGTTGCGAACAGGGTCTTTATCGACTATGGTGCCGGTAAGGGCCTTTTGGGGTTGCTGGCCGGAAGGCTGGGGGCAAAAGAAGTTATTTTTGTAGAGAGCGAGAGAATGAGACATGGCCAACTCGAGCTTAGTGCCGGAAGGAACAAGATCAGACATACGATTAGTGAAAGTTTCACGAAGGGCGTACCTAAAGAAAAAGTGGACGAGGCCGCGGTAGCATTTAACATTGGATGGGAATTTGGGCTCGAAGAGATAGAGAAAGTTCTCAATAAGGGGAGGCCCGCATTGGTTATCGCTGCAGGTGGCGCGTCAGGCGAACATCGAGAAGCTGTCTGGGTATTGCAGGGACATGAAAAGGACCTGCAATGCAAATGGGATTGCGATGTCGTAAAGATCAAAGGGTCCAAGAGGTCTTTGAGAGACGATGAATTCGTGCCTGAATTTGCAACGGTAGTAGCGAAAAGAGTGGATGCGACATCGAACCGATCACGAAAATCCACCCCAGGCGTAGAAAGAGAGGGCCGAGAAAGCACGAGCGGCGACACAAGCGATACGGCAGGGGCCATACGGGCTGCCGAAGAGGCGGCCGAAGCACGGTTCGCGCGTGTGGCTGAGCAAGGGATGCTCGCGGCCTTCGAAGCGTATGTCGACCATATCTCGCACATAGCGTTGACAGAGACCTATTACGGCAGGTCGCTCGCTGACCAAACGTTCCGACGTATTGTCTTTCGCGATGACCAGCTTCCGAACCTCGACACTGCCTACCAGGCTGCGGTGGCAACGGTAAGGGATCAGAAAGGCCTGACCGAAGACCAGAGAGAGCAATTTTTGCAGATCATAGAGCACAATTATTACTGGATGCTCGTATTGCGCCATCTACGCGACCTCGGTATTGAAGGTTATAGGGAAGAGATCGGGCGCTTAAGGGGGGCGTACATAGAGAGCGCAGATACAGCCCTGAGGGCGAGGATCACAGCGGTCTTCGAGGCGCTCGACGAGAGTTTCCTTGAAGGCGATCCTAGCGGCAGGAACCGTCCCCCGCTCGCTCTGGGATACGGTATTGAGCCGGACCCCCTCACGCGAGAGTTTATAGATCTCCTCGCGAACGCGGTCAATGAGATCGAGCCGTTATCGCCGAGCCCCACCGCCCTTTTGCCTGATGAGATAGAACAGATCGCGGAGCGCTCCAAAGTGGTTGCGGACAGGGAGGGCTTCCGGGATCAGGTGCGAAGCCTTCTCGCTCAGGCCGGCGAAGGTAACATTACGCAGTTCGCATTGACGCTCAATGAGATCAATAGCGTGTCCGCACGCAAGGGATACGTGATTATCTATCAGGAGGCGGTAAGCGGGAGGATCGACTGGGAGAGGCCTTTCACAATGGCCCCGGTAGAAACGGTCTTCAGCTATATGCGCGAAGACCGTCCTCGCTACCTGTGGTGTATCGGCCAGGAGGCGGGGGTTGAAGGCGGGTGGTCGAGCATCTTTTCAACGCATGTGTCGGTGGCAGGGCTATGGGGACGTGCCGCAGCGATGTACAGGTATCTCACGGACGCGCCGCCGGACGAAGGGACTGTCAATCCCGCATTCGCGCTCTTCGACGCCCAGTGGGGCGAACTCGTCCGAACCCTTGATGAGGGATCAGTGATCGAGCAGATCGCATGGGACATCTTCGAGTCGATGCTGTTGGAAGAGGCGCTCCACCAGTTCCACGATCTGGTGCAGCCGGACATGCAGGTCTCTCCGCTCCAGAGCGAACGCGTCGCCAAAGTCGGCGCAGTCGCACCGAGCCACGCGCCTTTCTTCAGGCTCGGATTCTACTTAAATCAGGCACGAGGGGATGTCGCGAGCGGTATGTGGCCAACGCCCGATACGCTGGGAGGTTTTGTCGCATTATCGGAGATCGGCGAATCTCTGGGAGTAGATTATTTCTCCTCCCTGATGGGTCCGATCCGTCACACGGCAGATGAATACGGAAGGTTGGAAAGGCCCGCGGACACGCACATAGGCACTCTCCTATCGATATTCGATTTTTATGGTCCTCAATTGGTCGATGCAGTCCGCGCGATCATTCAGGCTGGCGAGGGAATGGTCCGCGACGCCGCCGCGCGTTCCTACCAGGCTGACACTGGCCTCGATTTCCCTTCAACTGAAGAGTTGAACATCATAAGCCAACTCGATACCTTGCGAAAGGCGGATATCCGTCTTGGACCGCAAGGGTTCGAACGCTTTCCGCTCCGTGGGTCTACAAGCGGGGCGCCGCTCCGGACAGCGTACACAGAGAGCGACATGGGCAGCTACGACGAGATCCGCGCCACGGTCATTCCTGCAAAAGGCGATACCTACGAGGAACAGTTCGAGGACTGCCTCTACCAGATAGATGCCTTGTTGCGCGACCAGGGGCTCGACCACACGAACGTCGTGAAGCAGACCGTCCTCGTGAGCGCCGTCGATAATGAAGACCACACGCGCAAGAAGGCCGAGTCGCAGGCGCCGCTCGCGATCTACTATGAGAATTCCGTGCCCGCAGTGAGCTTCGTTGGACAGCCTCCCGCTTTTGGCCAACAGGTGTCTATGGAATTCACCGTGCTCCGTCCGAAAAAAGGCACGATGAAGATAGAGCATAAGCTGTTTATGACAGAGGAGTATTCGATCCCCTATACGGTCGTCGAAGCGGATGGCGTGACATGGCTCTATGCTGCAGGGATTGAGGATGAAACAAAGGTCGGGACGCGCGAAAAGGCAGAGGCCGCATTCGCTATAATGAGCGCGATCCTGGTCCGGGAGGGATTTACCTTCCGGGACGTGTGCCGCCAGTGGAATTACATCGAGGACATCGTAGGGTTCGAGGGGGAAAGGCAGAAATATCAGATATTCAACGATGTGCGCGCAGCCTGGTACGGACGCGCTAGTCTTACGCGCAACTATCCGGCAGCCACGGGCATAGGCACGACGACAGGAGGCGTGGTCCTTGAGTTCACCGCGCTTGCAACAGGGAGGCCCGATGTCTATGTGATCCCGATAAAGAATCCGGAACAGGTGGATGCGCACAGGTACGCCGAAGAGGTCCTGGTGGGCAAGGCCGCGGCCGACCAGCCTGTCAAGGCGACGCCGAAATTCGAGAGGGCAAAGGCGGTGGTGAAAGACGGCCACGTGCACCTTTTTGTTTCAGGCACGGCGGGCATCAAGGGACAGGATACGGTGCCGGGAGGCATAGAGGTGCAGACCCACACCACGGTCGACAATATCGCTAAACTCATCGCGCGCGCGAACCTCGAGGACCATGGGATCGACGCCGGCGCGACGCTCAAAGATATCACACAATTCAGGGTGTACGTAAAGAACCGTGAGAACGTCGAGGCGGTGAAAGCGATATGCGAGGAGTACTTCCCGGGCGTTCCCGCGCTGTATGTGGTGGCCGACATCTGTCGTCCCGGGTTGCTCGTAGAGATAGAAGCGGTGGCGGCAGTGGAGGGTACGGTCATGCCGCAGGCGAGGGGTTCGACGAGCGGGGAAGATTCGTCTGATGGCACGCCGCGGCTCGAAGATGCGGCGCGCCTGGAAACTTTAGTGAGAGCGACTCTTCCGTCTCTCTCAAGCGCTCACGTTACAGAGATGGCTCAATGGTTTTTACCTTATGCTGATTCAGATGATCGACATTTGATCGGCGCTATCGTAGCCTGCCATACCGCAGAGCCTCCTCACGCAGAAGCAAATTGGAGTTTTGAGCCCGAGGAAGTTGCCGCTCTCAACGAGGCTATACCGTTGATCGTCGATAGATCTACAGGAGAAGCAGTAGCCACGACATTTGGTTTAGGCTCCAGGCCTGCCGAATTGATCGAGGTGGCAGAAATGATAAGGGCGTACTGTGAACAGCATGAGAAAAAATTGCATATCATGCTTATAGGCTATGACATAAATGAAGATAAGCTAAGGGCGGCAGAGCTGTATATGAGAGAGTTCGTCGAAAGCCTCCCCGGCGATTGGAGGGCGCTCGTACATTATAGATTTTTCTATGGCGATGTCACAAAAGACGAACAGTGGCCCACTATGGCGCGCTACATACCGTCACATATAAATATGTGGCGTTACACGTGGACCGCATCTCCTGCATTTGAAGGCACGCGTGATCGTGGCAGCGCACAGATATTCGTCACTATGCTGAGGGAAGGGCTCAGGGTTCCCGGCGTTTTACTTGTAAGAGAGGAACCCTATTTTCATATTGCTGAAGTTAACAGAGGCGATGGCAGCGTTTCAGAAGACGCGCAGCAACCCCCTCCGGGGACGCCTGCTGAAGGTCAATCTCGCAAGCGGCCCTCCTTCGCCTCAGGTGAAGCGAGCGATAGGGCTTCGGAGGGCAGGCAGTCCTCCTCGGGTAGTAGCATCGAGGACGGCGACTTACCCGGAAAGCAGCAAGGTCGCCAGCCCCCCACAGGAACGACAGGTGCAGGGCGTCCCCTTCGGGGACAGTCCCCTTCGGGGACGCCTACTGAAGGTCAATCTCGCAAGCGGCAGTCAACGAGCGGAGCGGAAACACCGGCTGAAGCCGGGCAGCCCCGAGAGGCATTAATCGTCGGCGCGGGACTCAGGCCTCATGCAACCCCGGCTGAGTGTGACACGGAGATGGTGCGGGTTGTTAATTGTGCTGCCAGTGGTGATGACAGGTTATTGAGGATAGTGGGGTTCAATGCTACACAGAGAGCGGAGATCGTTCGTACGAGAGATGCGAGGTCTGCTAAGAAGTTCGAAGGTGTTGACGACCTCCTGCAGATAAGAGGCATTGGCGAGAGGACATTAGAAAACGCCCGGGAGAAGATTCTGCTCGGCGCGACGTGCAATTCGAAATATGGGGAGGGTTTTGCCAGATTTGCCGAACTCTCTCTTAGCATCAGGAAAGGAGATGCCGAAGAAGAGGTGAGAGAGAAGATAGAGAAGACCTTTTCCGGATTCGAAGCGCTTTTATCGAGCGGGGAATTCTTGAATGATATGGCCGACTATTTCATCAATGACCCAGGCGTCCTTCTTTCGCTCGCATATATCCTGTGGGTCGAGATTCGCGCCGGGCCTGAAGGCGCATCACAGTTCGCGGTCGACGCAGTGTTGCGATTAGCCGCGGTCAGAAAAGGCACCCAGCGCCGGTATATCCCCGATTATAAAATAGAGGCGATAAGATATCTCGGCCGACTGGACGTCAAGAAAGCGATTCCTCCCATCATACTCACCGCAGCAGAATATCCCACAAAGGACGACGATTTTTACGAGACCTGCCGCGAAGCCCTTGTCAATTTAGCTAAAGAAGGCAACCTGGGGAACTTCTATGCGTTTGTGAGGTCCGCGGCCAGACCATCGTATGCGAGGCTGGCCGTCGAGGTCGTCGCGAAAGCGAGAGAGAATAGGGAGAGCGGCAGGAGGTTTTTGGAACGGGCAGCACAACATCCAAACTCTGGGGTTCGCGATGCGGCGCTTGGATACTTAAGAGCGTTCACTGAGGTCCGGCCCGAACATGACGAAAAGCACACACGGCTCTCGACAAGCGGTCATCTGAGCGCTCAGGTCGAGAGGGTCCTCGATGAGGTACCCCATGGTGCGATATCGACCAGCGGACGAGGCGTTTTCGGCGGGTCCATTCCATTCGTGCATGGCCAGGCCAATGCGATTGCTATTCTAGAGAAGGACCTCTACGCCGCGGTATCTGCCGCGCTCCAGCGGATAGGCTCCGGCTTCGTCGATACCGTGGGTAATCCTGTTGGCCACGCGGTGGCCCAGATAGCGAGTTCGGAGACCCTGTGGAATGTGTACGGCGGCGACACCCATTGGTACGCACAGGATCTCGTCGATCTCCAGTCGCCCGCGTTCCACGATCTTCTGAGGATCGCGGGAAACAAGACCGGCTCGTGGGTGATGAGGTACCCCGTCCAGCTCGGCTACCTTGAGGAGCTGTTCCGGCGGAACCTCCTTAAAGTCCTGCGGAGCTTCGGGGGAGGGGACATCGCGATAAAGGTCCTGGACCTGGGGTCTTCTTATGGGTGCAATCTCGCCTCTGCCGGGGCAGTGATGTTGGACGCGGCAAAGGGGATCCCCGGGTGGAGAGGGTGGATAGACCGGCTCAGGTTCTTCATGATGGGAGTCGACATTGACAGCCGCACCATCGACGCGGCATACCGGAATGTGGTCACCAGTTTCCCGGTCGAAGGGACAGAACCGCCCGAGACACGCGAGGGGCTCGCATTTGTCAACCGGATGCTTCCCGAGATACGCGCGCGCATGACGTTCGGCTTTGCCTGCGCAAGCCTGCTCGATCCTCTGACCGTCGCATGCCTCCGGTCCGCGGATGTAGTCTTCATGAACAATGTGCTGTCGCTCATGTCGGACGCCGCGATCATGCAGATGGCGCGCAACCTCACGGAGATGAGGGAGGGCGCGTTCCTCTTCACGGTGGACGCGAACGAGCGCTCCCTCGTGCCCTACTTCCTTGATCGCATGCCGCTCTTCATGCTCCATATGTATTCCGGTTTCGCGAAGATCGCAGAGGAGACCTTGAGCTGGAATGTGGCTGCAACAGTATGGCAGCGGGGGAACAGATTTTCTCGAGCCCTGCCTTTCAGTATCGGCGAAATGGACAGGAGCGTGGGGATCGTGCGGCCAAGGATAGTCGCTCTGTCTGAAAGGAACGATATCTTCCCGCAGGTCAGGCTTTCGACGAGCGGAGTCGAAGACATTCTTGAAAAGATCGCGGACCGTATGGAAGAGTATGCGGCACCGATGACCCGACGCGGCTTTCTCATCGCCCTAGGCGGCCTCGTCGGCGCTGCGAGCCTGTGCGGTCAGGACGCAGCGAGGGCTGCCCCTCAGGTGCACGCGGGCTATCCTTTAGATTCTGTTGACTACGGTGTCGGCCACTACGGATACATCGAAACGCACCGCATTACAGCGGACCTCCGGGATACGACTCTCGAGATCGTCCCTTCGACGCATCCCAATGGGCAGACGGGGCTCGAAGCGGCGCCTCTTGAGGCTATGGTAGCCTCCTTCCAGAAGGAGACAGGCCTCACCGTGGAAGGCGCTGTCAACGGCGGTTTCTTCGACCTGCGCACGGGAGTGACCATCGGCTTTGTGCTGAAAGATGGGGAGGTATTGGTATTCAATCTGCCAAATATTCATCGAAGCATGGCAGGTTTTACAAAGCCGTCTTCCGGAAAACCTGCGAAGGTGGTCATCTCTTCACCGGACGAAATGCCGAAATACTGGCTCACCACGTCAAAGAAAGCCGGGGACGACTTCATCGTGCACGGCGTGAACGTGCCCCGCGGCCGGAACGGCTTTGTCGTCTATACCCCCGCTTATGGGAAACATACTGAGACGAGCGACTACGGGATTGAGATAATAGTGAGGGAGCATTCCCGTACTCGCCGGGACGGTTCGGTATCGATGCGGCATGAGGTTGACGAGGTCCGTCAGGGCAAAGGGAATTCCGAGATACCCGAAGACGGGTTTGTCATCTCGTTCCACGGAAGCGCGCGGAGATACGCCTCTTCCTTCACCAAAGGGAGCAAAATAGAGAGGCACTGGTCGCTTCCTCCGGGCTGGGAGGAGAAGGGCGTCGTCCACGGCCTCATGGCAGGCCCTCGATTGATAATGGATGGAAAGGTCTATGTGAACGCCGTCGAGGAGAGATTGGCGGGATTGACGAGCGCAGACCGGATGGTGCTTGGCACTACAAAAGAAGGGAAGGCCCTGCTCGTGTGGCTGCACGCGGCGCGAGGTGCCGTGTCCTTCCATGAGGCCGCACATATCCTTAAAAGTATGGGAGCGGTCGAGGCAATCGCGCTCGACGGAGGCAGTTCACGGTCCGTCGTGGCCCGCATCCATCATGGCGTGAGGCAGGAGAGATTGGTCCTCCACAGAGGCCGGCCTGTCGCGAACGGTCTCATGATCGCCCGTCACAAGAAACCCGATGTGACAGCGGAAAAGACCGAACCAAATGTCATAGTCACCCGAAGGACTTTTGTCCGCGTGCCTCCTGCAAGGCCGGCGAAGCGTTTCCCCGCGGAAGGTCTTGCAGGGCCTGCGGGCTGGAGTATTGCTACTGCCGCCGGCACCGTGCTCGCCGGCTACGGTTTGTTGAAGATCTTCCTCGGATGGCGGTCGAACCGCATGAGGGCACAGGTTCAAGAGGAGGGTGGATCCGATGGCGCAGAAGAAGGGTCTGCGCGCAGTGATAGCGAAAGTCCTCAGGGCAGAGCGAGCACATCGGGCCGGCTTCACACGAGCGTACTCCACGACGAATTCTACTGGTGGCTCAAGGAGGAGGTCGAGGCCGGTAGAATACCGAGAGGCCTGCCCCTCATCCTCTACGACAGGCATCCGGACAGTTCGTCCCTGGGAAGAGACGTGAATGGCGATAATTGGGTCAGAAGGGCTGCGGAAGAGGGCCTCATAAGCGGCGTCTACTGGATCGTGCCGGAGTGGTATGCGGCGCGGGAGACGGGGACTGTCGAAGTAAGGGATGGGCTGGTAGTGCTTCCCATGAGCGACCGCGTCATGCTTGCGGTGAGGTACGGGTTCCGCACGATCATAAAGGGCATAGTGGTAGATGCGAAGAGTCTCGCCGGCACGCTCAAGGGCCCGGCCCTCGCGACCGTCGACGGCGACTACGTGTCGTTTGAGGACAGGGTCGATCCGCGGAACAGCCATCGGGCGACCGAAGAGGAGATAGCAAAGACCACGCGGCGCATCGTCAACGATGTGCGATACCTCTCACGGCATGGGGTCCAATTCCTCGCCATTGACATCACTGCCTCCGTCGATCCCCAGGACCCCGCCTCGGCCAGCACGACCACGTTCGAAGACCAGGCGGACGATATCGCCTCGAGGCTCAGCCGCGGATTGGAAGAGGCGGTGGGCGAGCGCGGCGGTCGGACATTTCTCCGCAAGGCGCTTGGCTTCCTTAAAGTGATAGCCGTCCCGCTTATCGGTTCCGCGTTGACGATAGCGGCCGTGCTCGGCGGGGAAAAGGCGCCTCTCTGGCAGGCCTTCCTAAGCGCCTTTGTGACATTCTTCTTCATTCTCTTTTTCCAGTACTCCCTCGACAAGGTCGCCGAGCGGTACAAAGATGAGATAGAGAGATTCTGGTTCGATATATTAGGGATAAAGGATAAAGGAAAAGGGCAGGCCCCGGATGCTGAGGCTCGGGCGCGGGACGCGGCGGGCAGAAGCACCATTGACCGGGAGGGGAAGGGCACGAAGGGGAGCGGCCGGTCGAGCACCTCGGGCGCGGACTCAGGACCGGATGCGCTCGGTTCGGCGAGCGGCAGCGCAAGGCCCCTCCAGGAATTTGACATCGAAGGTCCGCATCCGGTGAAATTACATATCGCCAAGGACGTTGTCGACGTGCTGCCGGAATCGATCATTAGGAAGATAGGAGAGGCAGCGAGCTGGAAGAATATGCGCTATGACCGCACGTCCGGAAGGCGGTCTATTATAATCGACCTGCCTTACCCGATCCGAGTGGGAGGCAAAGAAATATACTTCTTAGAAGTCGCCTTACGGCTCAAAGGAGTGATAGACCATTACGGCGGGATAGACAGAGAGCCGCAGATGATAGATTACCAGGGTGAAGGCAGGCCCACGGATATATTTGAGATGACGGACGAAGGGCTCGGATTATTCACAACAGCCGAGGAGAGGCCGACAGGGACGATGCTGCTTAAGAGGGCGCAGAACGAGTTTGAGATAGCATCTGAATGCATCGCGGCAGGCCTCAATGTCCCGTACCCTATAGGGTACGGCGAGTATACAGGGATGGAATTTGACGGTCAGAAAGTAGGTTTTGTGATCCTCGGGTTAGAGGACAAATTCGATAAGAGGCTAGTAAAAGGCGTGTTCGACTTTACGACATACGTCGAACCTGCTGTCGTGAGAGAAGTCGGCCGCGAGCTGCGCAGGTTCCACGACAGCGGTTTTATCCATATGTTCCCTCATTTTGCGAATATCTCCTACTGCGATAACAGGATCTTCTTCCACGACCTCGATAATGCGTTAAGGACGAGGGGTCTCAACCAGAACCAGGTTCTGGGATACCGTCTGCATGATCTGTATAAGATCATGACGTCATGCAGTGATCAGCAAAAGATAGCGCTCCTCGAGGATTACTTCGGCGTGACGGTCGGTCCGGAGTCAGCGGGTTTCGTAGATATAATGAACCTCCAGTGGTATGTGGATGGGACTGAAGACTCTCCCCATCCGCGTCCCTTCTATCAAGCGGAAAGTCCCATGATAGAGTGGATGAAGGGCGCGATCGGGTTCAGCGATGCCGGAAGCAGGGGTTCCACAAGCGGGACGAGCACAGGAGAAAGATATGTGGTGCAGAGTCACCGGGATGCCTTGACGCAGGTGATAGCAGATAAGCTTCGCAGCCTCGCACCCGGCGAGATCACTCTCTCTCGTGTGGACGAGGTGTTGAATCAGGACAATGGCGCGATATTCTCGGCGCTCGCGGAATTGAAAAGGTCTTTTTCTGCAGGAGAGCCCGACGGAGATTCGGAAGACCCCTCAGGTACGATGTGCGCTCACGCGAACAATAGCTTCTGCGCGGCATTTAACGGATTGTTCAAAGGGAGGTCTGTGGCTTTATTTGAGGGGCGCTATCGCGGATATTCCGACGTATCGAACCAGATCGTTTCTCGGGACCACTATTTGGCCCTGGTCGACGACGAGATCGTCGTCGACATAACGTACGGGCAATTTGACCGCGCATATAATGGAAGAGTTCTTGTCACGGCCAAAGACAGATTGAGCGAGTTCAATTTAGTTTTGGGGAAGGAATATCAGTCGTGGCCACCCTTGACGGGCCGTCACTCGACGAGCGGCGACGCGACCGCAAGGAGCGGAGTCCCGAGGAGCGAAGCGACGAGGGGGGCCCCGCAATGGCCTCACGGGCTCAGGCGTCTCTTCTCTGAAAGGAAACTCGAGTTCTTAAGACAGATACGCGCGGTGGTGAACCCTGACGGGTCGAACTCCAGGCTCTTCTACCCCAACTCGTTCACCGACGTCCACCACGCGCTCCTCGCCACCGATTTCACGGAGGCGATATTCATTGAAAAGTCCAGATTCGGGCCCGTGAGCAACAAGAAGAGGTACGAGTTCGAGGCGAAGGTAAGGCCGGCGATGGTGAGGGATCAAGAGACGGACAGGATCTTTACGAACCTGATGGGGACGCCGTTCAGCCATCTGGCGCCGAGCAGGCTGTGGATGGAATTCATCCTCGAAGAGTACCTCGACCTCGCAAGAGGCGAGTATATGATAATGCCGATCGACAAGGAGCAGGATATATGGAGGATACGCTTCACGTGGGCCTACCCGGGCGAGGCGCCGAAGGAGAGGACCATATACTTCTTCGGTTCATTCGATGTGCGCAGGACCACATCGGAAGAACACTGCCCCGCCCTCCTGCGAAAATTGCTCGAACAGGGCGTGTCGATCGCCATGGAGAAGGCGCCTCATTATGACATGGATAAAGAGAGAGATGCAGAAGAGCTGACCGCGTGGACCGTAGCGGAGCTCCAGCAGCGTTATCTCAATGAGGGAGGATATACGCTCGGAGAGGATTCGTCCTCCCCGTGGAATACCGGGCACCATCTCTTTTCGCACGATTTCCTCTCGAGCGACTTTGTCCCTGTCACCACTCCGGAGCTCGAAGCGCTCGGAGGGATGCAGGGGATGACGATAACGAAGCCCTCGGATTTCCTTTCGAAACGGGAGGGATGGGGCTACAATACCCTCTCCTTGCGCAGGAGGGAACGGCGCACCGATACCGAGAATAGGACGCCGGCCATCTTGCGCGACCGTCTTGAACAAGGCCGGAGGAGCTCAACGAGCGGTTCAGATGAAGGCCCCGCGCAAGGGCAGGGCCCCTTGGTTAACATCAAGACCTGGCACGTCTTATTTTCAGCGATAATACCCTTAGGCCTCTCCGTGTACGATGTGCTCACGTCTGAACTGCGGGGCCAGCCGACAAACCTCCACCCCTATGCATTGCTCTCATGGTTGATCCCGCTCGTATTGTTCATTTATAAAAATGGAACTGCTAAAACAGCCGCACCCCGTCACGATGAAAGCGAACGTGAAGACGAGGAGCGGTCTCGCGCGACGCGGGAAGGGCCACCTGAGCCGCGCGGCTCAACGAGCGGAGAAGAGCGGCGCGACGAACCTTCGCTAGACGTCGCCGGGGAGGTCGACAGGCCGCAGATCCCGTCTTTGTCCGGCAGGATCTTGAATGTAATGAAAGGGCATGTGAATGCGGTCATCGGCGTGTCCATCGGCCTCACCGCCTTATTCGCGGTGCTTGCGAACTTCTGCTTCCCGGTGATCTTGAGTGCGATACCCTATTACGTGAACACGACGATCTATTTTGGCATAGGGGAACTGTTGTCTCAAGTCTTCGGCATCTTAAAAGGGGACCAGGAGAAGCTCGACTATAAAAAGATCGCGATAGCGGCTCTCGTCTACGGGTTTATTTTTGGGATAGTGTGGAACTGGTATTACGTCGCCTACCTGAACTTCATACCTAACACGCATCTGATAGGCAAGGCCTTCAGGGTCTTCACAGACCAGACCGCGGGCGCGACATCCAGCATCCTCTGGACCTTCTTCGTTTCCGGGTTCTACGATAAGCTGAAAGGATTATCCCTGAAGGAGAAACTCGCGTCAATGAAGACACCGCGGATGATCGCGGGAGAGATCTGGAGAGAGCGCAAATGGAATCTTCTTACAACGATAGTCCTGTGCTGGCTCATATGGATACCCATACAGTATTTCAATCTCAACCGGACCGCGACAGCCCAGGAGATGGTCTCGAGCATATCAGTGGTCGAGATGCCATGGTCTATCGTCTGGGTATTATTGGCGAATCTCAAAGGGTCCGAGAAGGGCTCTGAGTTCTTGCCAAGGACCGTTACCGGCTTTGGGATGGGTGCGTTTGCCGGCTTCTTCGTATTCTATATCGCTATTTTGCATTATGCCTTTGGGGTCACGCACCCATTGTTGCTCCTCTCCGTGCCTGTTTTTGGCGCTCTGGGAGCTTTCCTGGCAAACCTGAGATCGCGAGGGCCGGATTCGGATTTGGAAAAAGCGGGTGAGGGACAATCTCGCTCGACGCGAGAAGGACCGCCTGAGACACGCACCTCCCCTTCGGGGACGCCTACGGAAGGTGAAACTCGCGAGCGGCAGTCCCCTTCGGGGACGGCTACGGACGGTGAAGCTGGCAGGCGCCAGTCCTCCTCGGGTAGTAGTATCGAGGACGGCGACTTACCCGGAAAGCAGCAAGGTCGCCAGTCCACGAGTGGAAGATATGATGAGACGGACTTTCTTGATAGCGCGCGCCTCATCGAGGAGGCTCAGCCGGCTCCCGACAGGGTGAGCTATGACTTCTCTGCGTTCCCCGACGACTTCTCGGGGACGTTCACCTCTGGAGACGGAGAGCGTTTCTCCGTCGCCTGGGATGTGGGCGGCGAGCGCTTCATCCTTAAGCCCATTGACGGAAGCCTCTACGACAAGGCGGGCTCCTATCCGGCAGCCACGGAGGAAGGCGTCGCCATAGCGCGCGAGGAGACCGGTGAGGTCGTCCGCGGCACGATCCGCTTCTTGAGGTTCGTGCGCACGCCCGCCACGCCCTCGCCCCGCGCCACGGCAGAGGCCCTCTCTACCCTCGAATACATGACCCTCTCGAGCCTCGAAGGCTCACGCGATATCATAAAGGCAGTCGCGCGGTCGCGCTCGCCGACCGATAAGGTCATCCCGCGCACCGTCGCCGTCAACGTCGACATGCTGCCGCTCACGCGGGAAGGCGACGAGGGCCTTCTCGAAACGTTCGCCGACATCGTCGCCCTCAAGGAGAGGCGCTTGAACGCGCGCTTCAGCGCCAACCCCATACGCTTCGAGTTCGTGAGCCTCTCAGGGAAGAGGGAGGGTTTACGGCAGCGCCTCGAGGAGATGTACAGGACGCGCTCCACGCTCTCGAGGAACTCTCTGCGGGAGGAAGGCCTCGAGGAGCCGAGGCCCGGCTTCCTCATCACCACTGTCGCGGACGGCCGCGACTACGGCGACTACCGCGTCCTCGCCATCGACGATAGGCAGAGGCAGGAAGGCGAGGAGGACGTCTATCCGTGGGCGGGCATACTCGACCTCGCGATCGTGATGACGCTCCTCATCGACAGCCCCCCGCGGGAACGCAACGTGCAGGGCGTCCCCTACGGGGACAACCCCGCACGAGACGACTTCTATCCAATGGTGAAAGGACTCTATGAGAAGCTCTTGCAGAGAAGGCTGAACGAGGGAGAGCTCAACCTCGACGTCATCTTAGGGCTCGACCCCGTGAAGTCCCA
>CAYHAE010000007.1:0-60039 GCA_964354545.1 uncultured Planctomycetia bacterium | reverse complement strand
TGTCCGCCGCTCGCCCCGCACGCAATGAGCACCTTCATCGTCTGCCGGCCTCGCATCGTTTCGCAATATTGAGAAGGAGCCCCACCGCGGTCATGTGAAAGACTAAAGACGTCCCCCCGTAGCTCACGAACGGCAGGGGCAAACCCTTTGTGGGAAACGCGCCGCTCGTCACCCCAATATTAATGATCGCCTCGAGCGCGATCATGGAGACAATGCCGAAGCCCAACGTCTTCCCGAAGGCATCGTCGGAGTTGATCGACACGCGCATGCCCTGCCACACGAAGAGCCCGAAGAGGAAGATGATCGTCGCGGCTCCCAGAAATCCGAGCTCTTCTCCGATGATAGAAAAAATGAAATCCGTGTACGCTTCGGGCAAATAGAACAATTTCTGCTTCGACTGCCCCAACCCCACCCCGCACAGGCCTCCCGAGCCCAGGGCGATCAGGGACTGTATGATTTGATACCCCGCGCCCTTCTTGTCCGCCCACGGATTGAGGAATATCATGAGACGCTTCCGACGGTAGGGAACGTTGAAGAGCAAAAGATACAGGACAGGGACGCTCGACAGGACCGTGACCGCGAGGTGCGATACCCGCACGCCGGCGGTGAAGAGCATGAGGAGAGATATCACGGCGATATCGATCGCCGTCCCGAGGTCCGGCTCGAGCAGCACGAGGCCTACGCACCCGCCCGTAACGAAGAGGGGAGGCAGATAGCCCGTGAAGAAGCTCCGCAAACCCTTCCCCTTTCTCGCAACGAAGTCAGCGATATAGATGAGGAGCGCGATCTTCGAAAGCTCCGACGGCTGGAAGGTAACCGGGCCGAAGCTGAACCACCGGCGCGCGCCGCTGATCTCCCTCCCGAGCCCGGGGACAAGGACGAAGAGCAGGAGCGACCCCGCACACACAATGAGAGGTTTCGAGAAGGCCCTCACGTGGCGCATATCGATGCGCATGACAAAGAACATCGCGACGTAGCCCATGACGAGATAGATGAGGTGCCTCTTGAGAAAGTAGAGGCTGTCGCCCATCTTGTCGTAGCCGTAGAGCGCGCTCGCACTGTAGATCATCACGAGGCCTATCGCTATGAGAACGGATACAATGAGGAAGATCGACGCGCTTATCCTTCTCATGGCGCCGGTCTTCTCTGCGCTGATCTCTTCAGACCTCTCACGGCTTCTTTGAAGACCTTGCCTCTCTCGTGATAGTCTTTGAACATATCGAAACTTGCGCACATGGGCGAGAGGAGAACCATGTCACCGCGCTGCGCGAGGTAGAACGATTTCTCCACGGCCTCATCCATGGTAGAGACCCCGATGAGCGGTGCCGTGTCCCTGAGGCTGTGGGCGAGTTTGTTCTTCGCCTCTCCTATGAGGACGAGATACCTCACCTTTGTCTTCACGAGGTCCCTTATCGCGGTGAAATCGCTCTTCTTGTCACGGCCTCCCGCGATCAAGACGACCGGCTTCTTCGACGATTCCAGCGCCCGGCGGGTCGAATCGACAGTGGTCCCCTTTGAGTCATCGACAAATTCGATGCCGTTGATGAAGCCGACCGTTTCAAACCTGTGCTCGAGTCCTTTGAAGCTCATAACCGCTTCCCGTATCAGGTGCGGCTCGGCTCCCGCGAGCGCGCCCGCGAGGCACGAGGCGAGGACGTTCTCGAGGTTGTGCGCTCCTCTCACGCGCATGTCGCGCGTATCGCAGATCTCCTTCGTGGCGCCTTTCACATGACACACCACGTTCCCGTCTTTTATGAATGCGCCTTCCACCGGATGCCGCGCGCTGAAGAAGAGGACCTGTGGGCGCGGGCTCATCTCGGCCTTCACGTTCCTCAAGGTTTGGGCATCGTAATTGAGCACCAGGAAATCATCCTCTGTCTGGTTCTTGAATATCTTGAGCTTCTCGGCATAATAGGCGTTGAAGTTCGGATAGCGGTCCATGTGGTCATCGGTCACGTTCAGTATTATGGCGATGGAAGGCCTGAACTGCCGTATCCTCTCAAGCTGGAACGAGCTCACCTCGAGGACCACCCAGTGCTCCTCCGTGATGCGTCCTATCTCGCCCGAGAGCGCGTTCCCGATGTTCCCGCACACGACTGTCTTGAGGCCGGAGGCCTTGAGGATCTCGCCGATGAGCGTCGTCACCGTGCTCTTGCCGTTCGTCCCCGTGATGCCGATGATCCTCCCCTTGCAGTAGAGGAACCCGAGTTCCATCTCGCTGATGATGGGGATCTTGAGTTCCTCGGCCCATCGAATGGGCGGCGCGGCGTTCTCGACGCCGGGGCTCGCTACCACGAGCTCGCTGTCCTGGATGAACTTCCTCGTATGGGAGCCGACCTCGATCTCGATACCCCGATGCTCGAGGCGTTCGACTGCGCTCCGGACGCCGGGATCATCCGCACGTTCCGTGACCCTTACGAGCGCGCCGACATCGTCCAAAAGGAGCGCCGCGTTGAGGCCGCTCGTCCCTAAGCCGACGACCGTCACTCGTTTACCGTTGAGATCGATAGGGGTGCTCATTGCAGTTTTAAGGTCGCCAGGCTCATGAGCGCAAGGACTATCGCGATAATCCAGAGCCGTATGGTAATCTTCGATTCGGCCCAACCCAGGAGCTGGAAATGGTGGTGGATGGGCGCCATGAGGAAGAGCCTCTTCTTGAAGAACCGGTACGCGATTATCTGCAACAGGACCGAGAGCGCCTCGATGACGAATATCCCCCCGACGAGGAAAAGGAGGAGCTCCTTCTTAATGAGGACCGCGACAACGCCGATGGTCCCTCCGAGAGCAAGAGAGCCCGTATCCCCCATGAATACGTTTGCGGGATATGAGTTGAACCACAAGAAACCGAGCCACGCTCCCACGACCGCCGCACAGAGGACGGTAAGCTCTCCCCCGTCCTCAAGGTGGAATATATTGAGGTATTCGCTGAAGGCCGCGTGCCCCGCGATGTAGCTCAGCACAGAGTAGGTGATCGCCGCGATGATCGTGCATCCTATTGCGAGCCCGTCGAGGCCGTCGGTGAGGTTCACCGCGTTCGTTGAGCTCACGATCACGAGCATCACGAAAAAAATGTAGAGCGCTCCCAGATCGAGCACAAATTTTTTGGAGAACGGCACCTGCAGGGTGTGGGGGATAGGTGTGAAAAAGTAGACGAACGCGGCGACCGCGAGCCCGATCGTGATCTGCCAGAAGAGCTTGCGCAGCGCCCTCAGGCCAAGGTTCCTCTTCTTCGATACCTTCACATAGTCGTCTATGAATCCCACGGTGCCAAGCGACATGATCGCAAAGATGCTGAGGAGTATGTACTTGTTCGCTACATCGGCCCACAGCACCGTCGGCACGATGATCGCCAGGAGTATAATGATGCCGCCCATCGAGGGCGTGCCCTGTTTATGCTTGGTGAGCTCGTAGAGAGACTCTACGTGTTCCTTCCTGATATTCTGCCCGAAGTTCACGGATTTGAGCCACCGTATGATCACGGGACCGACGAGGAGAGAGATGAGAAAAGCGGTGATGCTCGCCATGGCGGCCCTAAAGGTAATGTACTTGAAGACATTAAACCCGAACCACCAGGTTCGCAGCGGATAGAAGATATAGTAGAGCATGGTTCGCCTTATGTCACGTGAGCTTCTCGAAATTCTCGATCACTTTCTCCATTCGCATCGCCCGGGATCCCTTCACAAGGACA
Source organism: uncultured Planctomycetia bacterium (assembly GCA_964354545.1). Lineage (GTDB taxonomy): Bacteria > Omnitrophota > Gorgyraeia > 2-01-FULL-45-10 > JAHFGN01 > CAYHAE01. The sequence goes on along the minus strand of CAYHAE010000007.1, from coordinate 56,351 downwards.
ACGTCGTGAGGCCTCGCTACACGCGTGAGGTGCCTCGCTGCGTCCTCATGTGTCGCGCAGCGCTTCGCGCGCTCGCGCGCCATCCCGAATGCGCGCGCCGAGCGCAGGGTCTCGCCTGACAGCTTCCCCACAGTAAGGAGGAGATCTATCTTTGAATGCGCGATGCGCTCGCCGATCTGGGCATGGAGCGACCTCGAGCGCGGTCCGAGTTCAAGCATATCTCCTGCAACGACGATCCTCTGCCCCTTCGTCTCATAGTCCACAAGCGCGTCGAGGGCGTATTTCATCGAAGACGGGTTTGAGTTATACGCGTCGTTGATGAACTCGATGCCGGATATCTTCCGCACAGCGAGCCGCATCCCCTCGGGAGAGAAGGTCGAGAGCCTCTCGCACATAAACGAGTATCCTACGTTGAAATGGGACGACACCGCGATCGCGGCAAGGGCATTATAGACGTTGTGCCTCCCGATCACCTTGAGCTCACACGGGTACCTGCCGTTTATGAAGAAGCGCCACCTGCCGGCCTCGAAACGCATCCGGTTCGCCCGGAAATCGTTGCGCGCCCCGAGTCCAAAGGTAACTCGGATGAGGCGGCGCGCCCTCCACCGTGACAGGTATTCGTCATCGCCGTTCACGATCGCAGGCGCACCTGACGGGAGGCACTCGAGGAGCTCTGCCTTCGCTTTAAATATGTTCCGCAGGCTCTTGAGCGATCCCAGGTGCGAAGGCCCCACGTTGGTGACGGCTGCCATGGTGGGCCTCGCGACATCACCCAGGTACCTTATCTCGCCCGCGTGGTTCATCCCAAGCTCAAGCACGGCCATCTCCGAATCCTCGCTAAGCCTGAGGAGCGTCTCCGGAACACCGATGTGGTTATTCTTCGTACCCTCGTTCTTGAGCACCGTGAATTTCCCCGAGAGGATATGCGCGATCATGTCCTTGGTGGTCGTCTTACCGCAGGACCCCGTGACAGCGATGAGCGGGATATCGAATTTCATCCTGTGGTGACGCGCAAGCGCACCGTATGCCTTTGTCGTATCGTTCACCTTGATGAGCGCCTGCGTGGCCTCGCCTGCCGGCATCGTGCGCCGTGACGTGATGGCACCGCATGCGCCTTTCCTGAACGCATCGCTGATATAATCATTTCCATCGAATGCGGGTCCCGTGATCGCAATAAAAAAATCACCCCTCCGCAAGGTCCTCGAATCCGTCGAGAACCGCTCCGGCGGGACGTCGAGAGCCTGGCCGCCTGCGGCCAATGTGCCGCGTGTGACCTCGAGTATTTCTGATAGCTTCATGTCTATTATTGTGATGCAGATAATAGCTTCAAAGTCTTCTCAAGAAATCCTTCACGACTTTCCGATCGTCAAATGGAATTACCCTGTCCCCGATGATCTGATGCTTCTCGTGCCCCTTCCCCGCAATGAGAACGCAGTCTCCCTCCTTTGCCATTAAGAGCGCCTTCTTGATCGCAGCGGCCCTATCCTCTTCTATCACGTAGTTGGAGAACCTCCCTTTCGTGCCCTTGACGATGTCCGCGATGATCGACGCGGGTCTCTCGCTCCTCGGGTTATCTGACGTGATCACCACTTTGTCAGAGAGGAGACACGCAACCCTCCCCATCCTGGGCCTCTTGAATTTATCCCTGTCGCCGCCGCATCCGAATACCGTGATGATGTCGCGCGCGCCTGCCCGCACCGCGCTCCTCAAGAGCCTGAGCACATTGGAGAGCGCATCATCGGTATGGGCATAGTCCACATAGACATGAAATGGCGAGCGAAGCACGCGCTGCGAACCCGGCGGGCGTGGCGAGCCGTGCGAGCGCAATGAGCTCACACCCACGCTCTCGAGCCTGCCCGGGACTCCCCTCACGCGTTCGAGGCCGGCCTTGATGTACGAAGGATCGATCCCTTCGGCCATGGCGATGCCGACAGCAGCGAGTATGTTTGAGACATTGTGCATTCCCATCAGGCGCGTCCGGATACGGATGTCGCCTTTTTCTGTCGTCACCGTGAATGCAGAGCCTCCGAGCCCTATCGATATATCGGCGGCCATTACGGATGCCGCTCGCGTGATCCCGTAGGTGATTACGGGATTTGCGATCGAACGTGTGATGCCGAGGACCCTGGGGTCGTCAGCGTTCAGGACTGCGACCCCGCTCTCCTTCAGGAATGTGAATATCTTTGACTTCGCATTCATATACCGGTCGAACGTCTTATGGTAATCGAGATGTTCCCTTGTGATGTTCGTGAAAGCGGCGCAATCGAGCCCTACCCCGGCGATCCTATTCTGGTCGAGCGCATGGCTTGACACCTCCATGACCGCATACTCAAGGTGCGCATCGACCATCTCTCTTAACATCGCATGCAGTTCGAGGATGCCCGGGGTCGTGTTTTTAGACTCCTCTGTCTTCTTGCCTATCCGGTAATTTATCGTGCCGATCACCCCTACGCCGCACCCGCGCTCCTTCAGTATGCTCTCGACAAGATACGTCACGGTCGTCTTCCCGTTGGTGCCCGTGATACCTACCGTCCTCAATGCGCGGGAGGGATGGCCGTAGAAATTCGCGGCGATGTCCGGAAGGATGTCTCTCGTATTGTCCACAAAGACCCTCACCGCGGCTTCCCGGCCGCGCGGCGCGTCCGCCATGCGGCGGACGGCTCCTGCCGCACCGGTCTCGGCGATGACGACGCGTGCGCCTCTCCGGATCGCCTCATCCACAAAGCGGTGCCCGTCGCACGCATGGCCCCTCACTGCGATGAAGAGGTCTCCTCTCTTCGCGAGGCTGGCATGGGGAGCTATGCCGCGGATCCGCACCTTTGAGATGTCACGGTGTGTCCTGAAATCAACTCCCCGCAACACCTTGCTCAGCTCTACCATGAGTTTTCTCCCTGAGCACATAGAAGGGTTCTTTCGTGTTCAAATATTTGAGGGTCTCTTCGGCCACCCGACCGAAGACAGGCGCCGCGACGTCTCCGCCGTAATAGACCGGACGGGGTTCATCGACACACACGACGATCGCGATCCTCGGATCCTCCGCAGGCGCAAATCCTATGAAAGAAGCGATAAACCGATCATGGGAGTAGATACCTCCGCTTTCCACCTTCTGGGCTGTGCCGGTCTTTCCGCCCGCACTATATCCATCGACCTTCGCCTTCTTGCCTGTGCCTTCATCAATGACACCCCGCAGGAGTTCCCTCACCTGCGCGGCGGTCTCGCCCGATATGACCCTCTTAGGCTCAGGCATCTTAAAACTCTTGATGGTCTCACCGCGTGTATCGACGACCTCCCGCACCACTCTGGGCGTTATGAGAAGGCCTCCGTTGGCGATCACCGATATCGCCCTCGCCAGTTGAATGGCTGTTGTGGTAACCTCCTGCCCCATCGGGATCGCGAGCATGCTCACCTTTGACCATTTTGAGATATCTCTGTTCATCCCGATGACCTCCCCGGGGAGGTCTATGCCGGTGCGGGTGCGGAATCCGAACTTAGCGAGGTATCGATACATCGTCTGGGCGCCGAGCCGCGCGGCCACCTTCACCGTTCCGATATTCGACGACTTCTCGATGACTTCCCTGAAGGTGAGGACGCCATGAGGCCTATGGTCATGGAGGATCCGCGCACCGACCCTATATTCGCCGTTTTCGCAGAAGAACCTGTCGTTGAAATCCACTACCTTCTCCTCGAGCGCAGCGCTCGCGGTAACCACCTTGAATACGCTCCCGGGCTCGAAGAAATCAGTGACCGCCCTGTTCCTCATGGATTCGGCGCTTCGATTTTTCGCTGAGTTGAGATCGAAATTCGGCAGGCTCGCCATCGCAAGGATGTCCCCGCACGCGGGGTCCATTACGATGATCGACGCACCCTTCGCGTTATACTTCGTATATACCTTCTCAAGCGCCTCTTCCGAGATGTGCTGGACCACCTCATCGATGGTGAGGATCAGGTTGAAACCGTCCTTCGGCGGCACGTACTCGTGCTGGAACAGCGTGAGCTGTCTGCGCTTTCCGTCCTGTGTGGATATGCGCCACCCCGCCGAGCCCTTGAGGTACTTGTCATACACGAGCTCCAGCGATTCGAGACCGGTATTGTCTATATCGGTGGTCCCGAGCATGTGGCAGGCCAGGGTTCCGTTCGTATAGAACCTCTTCGATTCCCTTACAAGGTCGATGCCCTTTATTTTCAGGCTGCGCACCGCGTCCGATTCTTTCTTGGTGACCTTCCGCTTGATCCACACGAAACCCTTTTCCCTCCGCAGCCGCTCGAGGACGAAGTCTTCGTCGAGCCCCAGGATCGGGACGAGGACCTTTGCAGCAGCAGCCTCATCGGCTACCTCGCGTGGGTTCGCATAGACCGAATCGACCTTCAGATTGACCGCGAGGACCCTCATCTCCCTGTCAAAGATGGTACCCCGCGTGGGCTCAAGAGGTATCGTGATAGTATGCTGGTCCTTCGCGACCGATGAGTAGAATGGAAAACTAATGATCTGTATCAGGACGAGACGTGCGGCGAGAAACCCGAGGAGAAGGAGGAAGAAAAAGAAAATAGAACAATGGCGAGCTCTAAGAATTCCGCTGTGCACAATAAAAACCTATATCGTTAAAGAGGAGGAGGTGGCTTCCCTCTACCTCTCTTTTGCCTGCGCCTCTGGTCCCATCCCAATCAGGTCAAGCAAAGTGTTCATGACACCGCCGCGGGATGCGGCTGCAAATCGCAGAGAACGGTCGGAACCAATACCTCCTCGCACCGCAACTCTTATCACCTGCTCTTTGCGAGGATATTCTACGGCGACATTCTTTGAGACGAGCATCCTTTCGAGGTGCGAGGGGGATGTCAGATTAGTGAGATTATATATCAGTTTTTCTCTGTGGTCAAGCAAAACCGACATCCGTTTCTCGTTGCAACCTATCTGGTAACTTAACTTCAAGAGCTCGACCTGTTGATGGACATAGGCGAGCGCGAACATCACAGCGACAACAATGACGGCTAATGCCCTTGATACTCTCATCCGTTCCTGATCCTTTCAGCGACCCTGAGTTTCGCGCTCCGGGCACGCGGGTTTGAAGATATCTCTTCGTCCCGGGGCGTTATAGGTTTCTTCGTTACTATCGTCATGAGCTTATCGTTCGAAAATCCCTTGAATGCCTGCTTCACGATCCTGTCCTCGAGGGAGTGGAACGAGATGACCGATATCCTCGCTCCCCCTTCCAGATGCTCGATCGCCTTCCCGAGGCCCTCCTCGAGCGCGCCCAATTCATCGTTCACGTAAATGCGCAGCGCCTGGAAAGTCCGGGTCGCCGGATGGATCGCACGCGGGCGACAGCGGCCGGGTATGCTTCGTGCCACTATCCGGGCAAGCTCTTTCGTCGTGTCGATTGGCTTCCGTGCACGCGCGTAGACCACCGCCCGTGCAATGCGCCTCGAAAACCTCTCCTCGCCGTACCGATACAGGATATCCGCGAGGTCCTTCTCGCCGGCACGGTTCACCACGTCGAATGCGCTCATGCGGTTGTGCGGGTCCATCCGCATATCAAGGCGCGAATCGGTCTTTATCCCAAATCCCCGCGAGGCGTCCTCGAGCTGATACGATGATACGCCGAGGTCGAACACGATCCCGGAGATCGCAGACACCTTCACGTCTTTCAATACAGAATCCAGACATCTAAAATTCGCGTGTCGCAAGATCACCTCGTTACCGAAATCCCGCAGCATACGGGCCGCGATTTCAAGGGCATGGGGATCGGCATCGATCCCTATGAGCTTCCCGCCCGGCACTATCCTCCGGAGTATCTCCGCGGCGTGCCCCCCGCCGCCCACCGTTGCGTCCACGATCACGTCACCAGGCTCCAACCGCAGGCTCTCGACCACCTCCTTCGCCAATACGCTCTGGTGCACCGGTGCGGACGCTCCTATCATCCTACCGGGTTTTCAAAAAGATCTTCATTCCGGCGAGCAGGTCGTGCTTCGGCCCGTGCCCATCCTTCTCAGTCCCAGAATGACCGGGGCCCATGGCCCTCAGCCTCTTGAGCCTCGCGATATATGCATTGGGATCGACCGTCTTGTATCCTGGGTGCGGTATGCTATATATCTGATGAAGACTTCGTACCATCATGGTCATCACCTCCATTGCTTCGTCAACTCTGTTAACCCTCTTGGCCCTCCGGTTCGATAATCTTCTCGGCAATCGCCTCATACGACTGCTTGGACGATTCGTAGTACTCGTGCCACTTCTCCTTCGCCCATATCTCTATCCTGTTCGAGACGCCGATGATCACCACGTCCCTCTTGATGTCCGCATAGTCCTTCAAATATTTGGGAACGAGGATGCGGCCCTGCTTGTCGCACTCGACGTCGCTCGCACCCGCAAAATATAATCTGTTAAATTTTCGGGCGTCGGATTTTGTGAACGAAACGGATTTGAACTTCGACTCCTGATGGCGCCACTCATCTTCCGTGAACATGAAGAGACACTTATCGAGCCCCGTGGTAATGTAGAATTTTTCCGCGTAGTGTTCTTTGAAGGACTCGCGGAATTTGGACGGGATGATCAGCCTTCCCTTTTTATCTATGGAATGTGCGAATGTCCCGTAGAACACCGTTCCTCCACTTTATTCCACATTATGTCACTTTTTGGTACTAAGTATACACTATTGTATATTATTTGTCAAGAAATGGGGAAATCGTGGATAAAATAGGGCCGGAATGGTGTGAGGGGTTCAACTACTGACGGTGGGTTTAGCGGTCTTTAGGAAATAGGAATACCGGCTGCGGTACTTCGTCAGCTAAAACGCTACCTCTAGTATCGCATTTTCGAAGAAAATGTGAGCAGGTCTATAAGCCGAGTTCTGTCTTGCCTGATACGCGCGTGGCGCGTATCAGGCATGGTGGTCATCTATCTAGCCCTGCCATTGCTGACAGGGTCGTGCGCCGAGCCATCTTTCGACCGGCTCGACACCATAGCGACCTTACCCGTCCCGATACTGACGTATACTCAGTAGGAGCGGGCAGCTCCTAAGTCCGCCGCGCCGCTAGAGGATAAACCCCGAGCGTGACGACGGTTTTGATCGGGACCTATTTGGTCTTGCTCCGCGTAGAGATTGCCTCGTTTCACCCCCGCCCTTTTGGAAAATCCATCAATGAACTGAATGGACCAAAAGGGCGGGACTCGTCTCTGTGGCTCTCATCCCCCGATTTTCATCGGAAGGATGCGGCGTGCTGACGCACGCCAGGTATCCTCGCCTCGCGGCGGCCCGCCGTTAGCGGGTACGTTGCCCTGTGGAGCTCGGACTTTCCTCCCCGCCCTTTCGGTTTCCCGAAGGGACGGAGCGACCACCCGACCTGCTCAAAATTGTGAAACAATTTTGATGCCGAGGAAGCGCTAAACAGTCCGACGCGAAATTTTCATTAGAAAATTTCGGGAGGACTGTAGCTTCCGAGGCGCAACTTTCGAAGAAAGTTTGATCCTGAGGCAGTGAAAAGCAACCCGACGATAGGAGGATTGCCGCTGCCGAAGGATCTTGTATTTATGAAATAACTTTATGACAAGGGGCTTATATCAATTTACCCGTGAACCAGTCCCGCTTTGCGGGACGGTTCAGCCCCGAACCACATCGCGATGGGTTCAGGGCTGCCCTGAACCGAGCTATGATCTGGTTCAAGGGCAGGGTTCCGCTTGCGAAGCGGAACGGCTGAAAAGAAAGAGGTCGCGGAGCTTCACTTCTGCAGCCCTGCGAGATTGATGGCCTTGTTCGCCAACCTATCCGCGTCTTTATTCTTTTCCCGCTCGATACGCTTCACCTCAAAACGCTTAAAGCTCCCGAGCATGTGGAGGGCCTGCTCAAAGAGCGCCTTCAGGCTCTCGTTCTTGACCCGGTAGGCCCCATTGATCTGTTCGGCGACGAGTTCGCTGTCGAGGTTGATAACGACCTCATCCGCACGCAGCATGAGGGCCTCCTGGAGGCCGTAGATGAGGGCGCTGTATTCCGCGGTATTATTCGTTGCCTCGCCTATATACTTGTACAGCTCTTTTACTTTTTTCTCATCCTCACCCTTGATCACCACGCCTATACCGGCGGGTCCCGGATTGCCGCGTGCGGCGCCATCGATAAATAAAAAAAGCCTCTTACTCTTCAATGTACAGTATCCTTGCGCAGTTACCGCAGAATATAAGCTCCTGCTTCATCCTGATCTCATTGATCACCTGCGGCGGCATGACCCTGAAACACCCCTGGCATGCATCGCCCTTCACGGCGGCCATCGCGAGCCCGCTTTTCGATTTCAATATTTTCTCATATTTGGAGAGCATATCCTTGTCGACACGATCGGAGAGGACCTTCCCCTGGTCCTTCAGGACCGCCAGCTGCGCGTTCTTCTCTTTCTCGTCCGCGAGGAGCTTCGCTTTCTCGCCATTCATTTTATTCTCCTCCAACCTGAGAAGCTCTTTGTCCTGTGCGAGCTTCTTGTTTTCGATGTCGATCACGTCGAGCAATTGTATGATCTCGTCCTCTACGTTCGACTTGTCGGCCTTCGCCCTTTCTATCTCCTGCTGCATCATCGCATATTCTTTATTCGTTTTTACCTGATAGAGCTGCGTCTGGAGCTTTTTTATGGCTCCCTCACGGGACTCGAGGTCAAGCTCTTTCTCTTTTCTCTTTACCTGCAGCATCTTTATCTTATCTTCAAGCTCTTTCATCGATTTCGTATTCTCTTTGAATTCGTCCTCCAATTTCTTGATCGTCAGGGGTATCTCCCGCAATGCGTCCTCGAGTCCAAATATCTTAGTGTCCAGACCTTGGAGCTCGATCAGGAGTTTAAGCTGTTCCTCAAGATTTACCGTTTCCATCTTTCATGAGAATAGGTTTATGCACGTACCTCTACCTCGCCGAAACCATGGCTCTGGGCCGAAGACCAAACATCCAAGAAGGTCCATCGCTACCCCCTTGTCTTCCACATAAGGGAAGGGTTCCTCAAAGGGAAACCGCAGGCTTCCCTTTGGAAACGTTCGGACGTCATTCGACTTCGCTCATGATGCTTCGAATGATACTGAGCCTGTCGAAGCACTAGTCCCGCCCGCTCTATTCATGGAGCGGGTCGGAGGGGCGAAAAGCAATTCCGCACTTTCCCCGCCGGGCGCACTTCGTGCTTGGCGGGGTCCCGCCGAGCCCGTGAGGGCGATAGGCGGGATCGGCCCCGAAGACCAAACGCTCTAGTGGTGGGCACTAGTGGACTTGAACCACTGACCTCGTGCATGTGAGGCACGCGCTCTAACCAGCTGAGCTAAGTGCCCAAAATCGCTAAAACGCAAAATTGGTGAACCTTACCTCTTCCACATAAGGGAAGGGTTCCCCAAAGGGAAACCGTAGGTTTCTCTTTGGGAACGTTCGGACGCTAGTCCCGCTTTCATTTCCATGGCTGCGGGGCGGAGGCCCAAAAAGCAATTCCACACTTTTTGGGGCCGGAGCCCGAACGTTCTAGTGGTGGGCTCACTAGGACTCGGTCCTACGGCCGTCAGAGCCGGCCTCCGGACCGGCCCGCTCGCTGACGGCCAGAGGCCTTTTCCTCCCGTTGGTCGGCGCTCGCGGGCTTCGAGTCCTTCACGTGAACCTTACCTCTTCCACATAAGGGAAGGGTTCTTCAAAGGGAAACCGATTTAGGTTTCCCTTTGAGAGCGTTTGGACGCTAGTCCCGCCCGCTCTATTCATGGAGCGGGTCGGAGGGGCGAAAAGCAATTCCGCACTTTCCCCGCCGGGCGCACTTCGTGCTTGGCGGGGTCCCGCCGAGCCCGTGAGGGCGATAGGCGGGATCCGCCCCGAAGACCAAACGCTCTAGTGGTGGGCTCACTAGGACTCGAACCTAGGACCAAGAGATTATGAGTCTCCTGCTCTACCGACTGAGCTATGAGCCCGAGAATTTTTTACGAAGTAAAAAATTCCCCCATGACACGCCGAAGGCGTGGCATGGGCACAATCCATGAAGCAAAAATCACGTCGAGGCAACGTTACGAAACGCGACCCAAGGGAGCGTTTTAGTTGCCGAGGCGCACAATCCGTGAAGTAAAAAATTCCCCCATGACACGCCGGAGGCGCAGCACGTACACATTCCGCAGAGTGGAGCCCCTCCGGCCTAAAGGCCGGAGCTCCCTCCCCGAAGCAAAATCACATTCCGCAAGTTCCTATCCCCGGCTTGAAAGCCGGGGATTTTGCGGAGGGGATTAAATCAAAGAAATATTATACTCGATTTCTAAAGGAGTGTAAAGATGATTTTCCGGTCCGTGGCGCAAGAGGGGGCTTTATTTGAAATCGAACGCAAGGGTTTCGCCGCTTAGCGCGATCTCGGCTCTAGGGATACCGCGGCCTTCCGACCGATAATAGGTCATGCCTGTAATCCTGGCAGCGTCCGTCTTGTTAAGATCGAGAGAGCTCGCATATATGTTCTCTTCAGCCTGGGACCGCGGTTGGAGCGCAGGCTGCAGATAGAAAGACGGCGCATCAGGGGTCAAAATAGGATCCCGTGGCTGGCGGTTGTACGTCTTGGGGAACATCACATCAGCCGCTTCGGCCGGCTCCAATGTTTTCAACTCGTGTGCCTGATCGAACAGCTTAATATCGCGGCCGGTGATATTCAGCACCTGCCTATGGGGGTTCTCTATTACCCATGCAATAGCTATAAAGCGGGCTTGCGGCAAAAAGGTGCATGTAACTTTTATCCCTGCCTTGCTGGTGTGCACAACGCTCTTCGCATCCTTCACTCCAAGCGCTTCGATCGTCCTTGTAAATGCATCGGCATCCGGCCTGCCTGCTTCAGTTCCGGCATATACAGGAAATACAAGAGCTGATATGAACAGCATCGTATAAACTATTTTCATGTGGCCGATTCCCATAGACTGAGCCCGGTCTCCGGGTCAGACCTTCTCTCCAGGACCCCGCCTGTGAGTTCTTTGATATAATATTCTGCCGCGAATACAGCAGCCCCCGGCATGAGGTGGCCTCCGTGGCACTTCCCTTGGAGGTCCGCCAGCGTTATATGTGCATGGACGAAAACTTTTGAATCTTTCAGCGATATGTTGCCGATGCAGGACGCTATCTCCAGCTTTTTGTCCAGACGTACACACTCGACATATTGTTTCGCGTCCTGGTCATAGTATCCCAATCGTGCGCTGCTGAGGGCGCCGATGACGGAAAATATGCCGAGCCGGATGCCTTCCCTCACGCAGAAGTCTGTGAGAGACTCGAGAAGGTCCGCCCTCGATCTGAACCTGCCGATGAATATCCTGCCTTGATCGGCGAGCATGCGATAACACCCCTTCGACCGGGCGCCTTGGCCGCCCCTTTACTCCTCACCTCCGCTCCCGGCGTAGGCGGGCAGGGCCGGGACAGCATCCTGGAATTTCCGATATCCCGCGGGGATCTCAAAAACGGAGCCCGGCTGTGGGCCCGCCCGCACATTCCTGTACTCTGTTGACCAGCGTCCGTCCTCAGCCGCCGTCTTTATCGGGATGTGCGAATCGGTCGTGAACCACTGGAAGACGGTCTCCCGCGCTGCGCCCTCGATGTACACGATTCTATACTTACGTGTCTGTCTTCCATCGACCGTATCGGTGCCTACGAAAGTCCTTTCCAGCTCACCCGGGATCAGATCCGTGCAGTACAAGATATTCTTCGACTGTAACGGCTGTTCCATATACATATTCTCAGCGGGCATGAGCACCCAGACCACCCTCTTATCCATCCGCGTGATGACGACGCTCTCGGGCGTTTCGATCCTCGTCTTGTCCTTTGAAGAGAAGAGCGTGCCCTGAAAGACGCTGGAACCGCCGGTCGTCACTATATCCGCAGAGAAGTCCTCTGCAGCGGCGAGACCCGCCGCGAGCGCGAGCGCAGCCGCCGCACATCCTGCGAATCGTTTCATGATGAAAGTCTCCGGCCTTTGAAGGAGCGTCACTCGGTGAAACCCATCGCGAGAAAATGCTTCAACCTCCTCGCCCTCGTGGGGTGGCGAAGCTTCCTCAGCGCCTTTGCCTCTATCTGCCTTACGCGCTCCCGTGTCACTTTGAATATGCTGCCAACCTCTTCCAGCGTCCTCGGGTATCCGTCTCCGACCCCGAACCGCAGCCTCAACACCTTCTTCTCCCGCTCAGTGAGCGTGCTCAAGACGTCGTCCATCTGCTCCTTGAGCATTGTGTAGGCGGTCGCGCTCGCGGGTGAGATCGCCCTTTTGTCTTCGATGAAATCACCGAAATGGGTGTCGCCTTCGTCTCCTATGGGCGTCTGGAGGCTTATGGGCTCTTGAGCGATCTTGAGTATGCCCCGTACCTTCTCGACAGACATCCTCATCTCCCGGGCGATCTCTTCCGGCGTGGGTTCTTTGCCGTTCTTCTGGACGAGCGACCTCGAGACCCGTATGAGCTTATTGATCGTCTCTGTCATGTGGACGGGTATCCTGATGGTCCGCGCCTGGTCAGCGATGGACCGGGTGATCGCCTGGCGTATCCACCACGTCGCGTAGGTGGAAAACTTGTACCCTTTCTTATACTCGAACTTATCCACTGCCTTCATGAGACCGATGTTACCCTCCTGGATCAGATCGAGAAAAGAGAGGCCCCTGTTGGTATATTTCTTGGCGATGGAGACGACGAGCCTCAGGTTCGCTGCAACGAGCTCTTTTTTGGCCCTGTTATATTTTGCCTCCTTGGACTTTATCAACTTATAGGACGCCCTTACGGCGTCGATCGGCTCCCCGAATTCCCTCTCGAGCCTCCTCACGCTGTGCGCAAGCCGAGAGGCCTTCTTCTTTAGCCCTTTCTTCCTCAGCCTCTGCACCTCGTCCCTTATCCGGTCGATCTCCTCCAGGTTCTCCTTTATCTTCGTGACGATCCGCTCCACTATCGGCGTGGTGAGGTTGAGCTCTCCGAGGATCTTCCCTATCGCATCGGAGTTCCGCACCTTCCTCAGGTGCACGGCGAGCCTCGCGAGCTTCTTGTCGAGCCGCGCAGGCCCCGTCCTCGCATCCACCGTGAGGTACTCTTCGATGTTGATCTCGCCTTTCAGTATCTTGTTCACTATATCGAGCGCCTGCCGTTTCGAGAACTTCGCCTTAAGGACGACTGCCCTGAACTGCGCTTCTGCCTCCTTGATCTTCTCCGCGATCGAGATCTCCTGCTCCCTCGTGAGGAGGGGGATCTGGCCCATCTGCCTGAGGTACATCTTCACGGGATCGTCGATCTGGGCCAATTTCGGGGCAGGCTCCTTGGCCTCCTGCGGCTTCTTCTCTTCCGGGCCCTCTTCTTCCGTGCGTTCCTTGACGGCCTCCTGATCGCTATCGACGAGCATGATGTGCTCCTCTCCCAAGATAGAGAGGATCTCGTCAATCTCCTCGGAGGAGACGATATCGTCCGGGAGAAGGTTGTTCACTTCCTCAAACGTGAGGTGCCCTTTCTCCTTGCCGAGTGCGATCAGATCGGATATCTCTTTCTGCCTTCTCTTGTGGAGCGGGCTCTTCTCAGGAGCTGCGTGAGGCATGAGGGCGGCCTCGGGATGAACCGATGGTCCCGGAAGTATAGAGGCCTTCTTGAGCGCCTTCTTGCGCTTTCTCTCTTTTCTTTTGGCGGCCATCCTCTTAATCCTCTTAACCCTCTTCATAACTATCCCCTCGCACCTATCACGTCTTCTTTACCCTGACGAGGCCATTGTACCTCTCAACGAGCATCTTCAGCCTTCCCTCGTCCTTGGACGCCTGAGCGACCTTGATCTCTTCCTGGAGCTTCTCCAGCTCGCGCTTCAGGTGTTCGCGCTGCATCGCCTCGATGCAATCGACAAAGACCCTGTCTTTCTCGACGATGACCTCGTTCATGGCTACCGCCTCTGACACAATGACACCCGCCTCTTCATTGTCGGTGAAGTGACTGAGGAGCTTGCCCGGCGTTATCCCCTTCCCCTGGGGGCTTGAGTCAAAGAGGGCCCTTACGATCTCGCGCATCGTGTGGCCTGAAAAGTCCTCGGGCTTCACGATGTCCTTCGCACGATTGACAAAGTCGCGCTCTTCCAGCATAAGCGCCAAGAGCATCTTTTCCGCGTCCCGCAGCGCCTTCTCGCCCGCATCCGTCGATGCACCCTTGGCAGCCGGGAGATGCGCGCGGTACTCCGGCTTCACCTTCTTCAGTTCCACGCGGAGCGACTCCTCGTCCACCGAGAGGGCCTCGGCCAATCTCTTCACGAGGCTCGACTGTAATATGGCGTTATCTATCTTGGCTATGGTGGGGAGCATCTCCGAGGCGATCTCCACCTTCCCTTGTACTTCGGCGGGGTTGAACCGCGACTTCAGCACGTCCAGCTTGTAATCAAAAAGGTTCCTGGCGCCCTTAATGACCTTGTTGAAATCCTCAACGCCGAAAGCCCTTATGTAACTATCAGGATCATACCCCTGTGTGAGCGTTGCGATGTAGACACTGATCCCCTCGTGAATGAAGAGCTCGAGATTCCTCAGGCTCGCCGCCTCTCCCGCTTCGTCCGGGTCATAGACGACGACGCAGGTCTTCGCGGACCTCTTCAGGAGCCGGGCCTGGTCCTGGGTGAGGGCAGTGCCCTGGGTCGCGACGATGTTCCGCACACCCGCCTGAAACGGGACGAGCAGGTCGATGTATCCTTCTACGAGGATCGCATAATTCTTCCGTCGTATGTATTCCTTGCTTACGTTGAGCCCGTAGAGGTTCTTCCCTTTGGAGTAGATGTATGTCTCGGGCGAGTTGACGTATTTTGGCACGCTCGAATCGAGCACCCTCCCGCCAAAGCCGGCCACCCGGTTCCTCTGATCGCATATCGGAAAGATGATCCTCTCTCGAAAGCGGTCGTAGAAGCCTCCCCTGTCACTCGGTATCGCGAGGCCCGCCTTCTCGATGAGCGCGGGAGATACATTCTTGTTTTTGAGAAAGGTGGTGAGGCCGTCCCATGCCCCCAGCGCAAAACCTAGCCTGAAGGCTTTGATAGTCTCACCCTGGATGCCGCGGGCCCGCAGATAGTCCATCGCCTCGTTGTGGCGGGTGAGGTTGTCCTGATAGAACGTGCACGCGAGCTCGTGTATCTCGTAGAGCTGAGCAGCCAGAGACTCGGATGCCTTATCCCTGCCTGACAGGGAAGGCAGCTTCACCCCTGCTTTGTGTGCCAGGAACTCGACGGCCTCCGGAAATTCCATCCGTTCATACCGCATGAGAAAGCCGAAGACGTTGCCTCCCGCGTTGCACCCGAAACAGTGGTAGATCTGCTTCTCCTGGCTCACGATAAAGGACGGGGTCTTCTCACCGTGGAACGGGCACAACCCTTTATAGTTCCTTCCCGTCTTCTTCAAGGCCACGTACGCAGATATCACCTCAACGATATCGACCTTGTTTTGAATCTCTTCGAGTACCTGGTCCGGAATGGGCATTGATGGGAGCGTCCGCGGGCACGCCCGCGGGACCTTTCTTTTCATCTATTCGATTATTCGATTCGCCTCTGTAAAGGCGACATCTGTCGAAGAGCATACCGGCGATCGTATCGAAGCGCGAAGGCGGATCACCTTCAAGTCAACCTTCGATCGAGCCCGGTGAACTATCGGGCTATTCGCACAAACCCCGAGCAGGGAATGATCTCAAGGGGGCCCTTCTTCACCACCGAGTCCAGCAGAAGATTCAACCCTAACGTATCGCTCGCGATGTGGCCTGCGATCACCGCATTGATGTGCTCGCCCTTCGCGATCTTGAAGTGCGCTTCGTCCAAATGCATGGCGACGATCGTCCCCACGCCTGCCTGGGACAGCCGCGCGAACACCTTCTTGGGACCTTCCGTGCCGCCCGTCATATCGACGAAGATCTTGCCGGGGTCCTTTTTTGGATCGCCGATCAAGAGCCTGGGGCCGGCGCCCTTCTTCGCCGCATCCCTGTACTCCGGGATGGACTTCAAAAGCTCCAGGACATTCGACAGCCTTCGCGGTCTTTTCTTATCGAATAGGGTCTGCAGGTATGTCGTCACGTGGTTGTCTGCAGGGGTATGGACGCACATGAACGGAATGGCAAGGAGCCTCGCGATATCGACGCTGCGAGTATGGTTGACGGGAGAAAGCGACCTCTCTACCTCTCCCATCCTTTCTTTCATCATCTCCTCCCCCACTACGAGGGGTATCCCGAACTTCTTCAGAATATCCTGCTGCATTTGCATCACGTAGTGCAACCCTGCGAGCGCCACCCCTTCCGGATGATGGGCTATCGCAAGATCGATGCCCTTCCCCCTCTCGTTGAGCCTGTCTGCGACAAGGAGCTCGGGTCCCTCCACGTCGATCCCCACCATCACCGTCCGGACGTCCATCCGGGGATCGCCGTACAGGATCCGTGTGTCGACGTAGGGATGCCTCAGTTTCTCCTTGTCATAGGCCGAGCGGTCTCGGCCTTTCAACGCGCTGTACTCCTTCCTCCTCTTGGTGAGCTCCTCTCTTATCTCGCGAGGGGTGCGAGGGTCGTTCTCCAAACCTTTTCTTATTACGAATTCATACAGCTCGCCTAACTTCATGATCGCCTTTCTGCAGGACGTACGTATCGCCTACGCCTGCGTAGCGGAACGGCCGCGAGCTCGTGCGGTATGATAAAATCATGGAGCCTGTCCAGGAAGGAACGGAGGAATTTCCCCGAATCTACCCTCTTGCAAAACCGCACCGCGGGCCTCCCTTTATCTATGTACAGCATGCCTCTCTTCTCTTGTGAGCAATCTACGCCTATGGGCAGCTCTTCATACTCTCCGAGGCCTTCGTCTATTGCCAATGCCATGCACAACGGGTCGTGCATGTATGCGCCTCTTGTGCGTCGTTCGCTTTCGTGAAAATCAATGTAATGCGTGAGGGCCTTCACGACGAAATTCGCACGTTCGTTATCCACGTCTGCAAAACGCGCGAGGTCTTCTCGTGCCACCATCGCGCCCCTCGTCACATCGAGGCTCACAAGCGTCACCGGAAGGCCTGAGCCGAGCACCATGTCAAGAGCCCATGGGTCATTATAGGCATTGAATTCGGCCCAACGCGTGACACTCCCTTCGACCCTCAGGGCCCCTGCCATCACGTATATCCCCTCGAGCGTCGAGGCGAGGTCAGGGCGCTCCTCAAAAAACCTCGCGACGTTCGTGAGGGGCCCAAGCGTCACAAGCACATGAGCCGCGCCCGGCCCGATACGGGCAGCAAAAAGCGATGCAGAGTCTGAAAGGCGCTGCCCTCGAAAGGGGCGTCCTGCAGCTGCCGCGCGTGCGAGGGACGCTTTTATTTTTGGGGTCCGAAGGCGGGTATCTCCCAATCCATCACGGCCATGTGCTGTGCGTAATTCTACCCTTGAACCTTTGAGAGGACCTTTACTCCCTATGGCGACAGGGGGGAGTTTTCTCAGGCTGGCGAGCTCTAACACCTTGAGCACGTTCTCTGCAGTCTGCTCAACGGTCGCGTTTCCGTAGACCGCGCTTATTCCCTCGAGCACTACCTCTTTAGAGAGGAGCGCGAATAGTATAGCGAGGGCATCGTCAATGCCCGGGTCGCAGTCGACCAGAAGTTTTTTTATATCGATCACTCCCCTTGAGGAGTTTCGGACTTCTCTTTCTTTCTCTCAAGTGCGAGAGTCTTCTCAGAGGTCAATTCGTCTATCAGCGCATTCGCATCGACAAGGCCACCCCTTGTTTTAAGGCCCGGGATGAACTTATGCGTCTTCGCATAAACGATCGGACCTATCTTCAAAAAGAAGAGGCCCGTCAGAGACCTGTCCTTAATGGACCACTGCATGTACGGAAGAGGCAACAAGATGAGGAGCACCAGGACGAGGCTTACCGTGAGGAAGGACCTCGCGACACCTGCAATAAACCCGCCCACGCTGTTAATAAAAGCGTGCCACTCGATCTTTACGATGGCGCCCACTACTGATCTAAGGGCCCGAAATGCTAAGAGCAGGAGGACTGCGATGCCGAGGAAGCTCAAAAATTGGGAGAGCGCGAGGGGTAAACCTATGATATTCTGAGACAGAAACTCGCCCACCGTTATATAGTAATTTAATGCTATTACGGTAGTAAAAAAGACGCCTGCAAGAGAAAATAATTCGTAACTTAGCCCATGGTGGAAAGAGACACAACTTATTCGCAATAAAAGAATTATGGCTAAAATATCGACCCAATTTAATTGGCTTAAAAGTTCCATAGACGTGTTGCAAGTATAGCATATTAAATTGGGATTGTCAAGATAGGGGGGATAAGCAAAAAGTTAGTCCCTAACAAGGGCAAAAAGTCGCTATCTCACGATAAAAAAGGCTCCCCTAGCGGCCTCGCGATAGAGCTATTGCGCCAGGGTTTCGTACAGGTCTTTACGCTTTTCCATTTCGCGGGTAAGCCCTTCCGCCTGGCTTCTGCATGCCGCCTCGGCAGCGAGCCTCGCGTCTATTTCTCCCTTTGTCGCAGTATACGGCGCCTCTGTCGCGTTCTCCGTCTTTCCGGCGATTCCAAAATCAATATCGGGGAAAAGGCCCTTCAAGCCCTCTATCATCGCCTGCCACCTCTCTTGCCCCTCGCCGGCGTAGGAGAGCGTAAACGCCTTTATTTTACCATTCTTATCATGCGTAATGGTGCCGAAGAAAGCAGAGAGCATCTTTCCTTCACTGTCATTTACCACACATTTTATTGAGGTTGTCCCATCCCCATGCTCGATCGCCATCTTCTGGTCGGTATATCGATATCCGTAATCGGAACCGAGCGAGGAGAAGTAGTTGGTGATGCCGTTGATCAAGCTCGTGAGATCCTCCGGTATGCCGGGTATATCCTTTCTCCCGTCCGTTATCTCCTTTGCGAGCACCTCCCACCCCCCGCGGGCTCCCTGGTACCCCTTTAATGAATATTCCTCCCTCAAAAGCCTGCCCGTCGCCGAGTCGTAGTCGCGTTCGATCTTTAACGTGTAATCCACTGTTCCGTAGCCCGGATATTTATCGATCGGCGGCAGCATGACAATGCTTCCGTTCACAGACGCAGCCATCGTCCCATCGTCACTCGTCCCCGCGGACCCTGCATCGGACAGCCAGAAGAACCGCCAGGGGCTATAACGGACAGAATACTCCTTTTCGTAATGGGTAAGGGTGCCGCTTTCGGTATAATCCCACTTTTCGATAGACTGGGAAGAGCGCGGGCCGCCCCAGCGCCACGCACCGCCGTCTTCGGACTTCTCCTCTCTATACGCACACTTTCCATCCGGGAGATATCGTTCGTGCAATTCATAGCGGCCGGCACCCGCTTTTGGATAGAGAGGGGCGAGGTCGGCCATCACGCTCTTTGCCTCTTGAGCGCCGGATAACTCACCTATCTCTCTATCGACATGATGTAAAATGATGAAACGATACGGGTCCTCTGACACGACATCCCGGGTCAAGAGCGTTGTCCCGTCCTCACCATAGGTGCGCTTTTCATGATAGATCTTCCCGTCCGTTGATTCTATGGAATGCAGGAGGACCTTACCCTGCGCATTATGCTGCATGACCTCATCCTCCGAGGAGTAGACTATCCCGTCCCATGACCTTTCCGAATGCCGCGACATCGTCTCCTCCTGGCCGTTTTCGTAATACGCGAATGAGACCAGCTCAACAAAATTCATTTGCCCATTGCAGACCTCGACCGTCGACTTGCTCACGGGATTACCGTCCGCGTATAGCTCCTGTATCCGTGTCTCGCGGGTGAACGTGTAATAGCTCTCCGGGTTGAGATCGTACGTCGAGGAGTAGGTATAGGAGACTGCCTTGTCCACGCCCGTAAGCGCCTTCGTTGCGGCGTCATACGCATACACGGTATCCTCGTTGGTCACGGAGCGGCTCGCGGTACCCTGCGGGAGCCAGTCGTGAGTCTCAACGATCGTCTTTTTCTCATTCACGACCTTCCCTGTCGCCCCATCGTATCCGTACGTGTAGTCGTGTTCTATCGTACTTTTATAGTAGAGAGCGCCCGCCTGATCGTAATTCTCCTTTCTGGAGTTCCCGTATTCTCTCACTATATTCCCTGTCTTTTTATCATACGTATAGACGCAATCGAACTCCTCGGAATATTCGAGGCGGGTGAAACCCTTGTCTTGAGCGCTCACCCGTGACGAGTGGAGGCGGAGCAGCTTTTTCGCCCCGTTCACAATACCATAGAGAAGCGTCTTCCTGTTGTCGAAATACGGATCGACATACGTAGAGAACCAGTACCCGTACTCATGCTCTTTCGTTATGTCGCCATCCGCGTCGTACTCATACTCCGTGGTGGTCTCGATTTCATAGACGGTCACAAGTTCACCCCGGAAGGTCTGCTGGCGCTGGTTAAAGCTCCTATTCTTCAACGGCTTTCCGTTATCGTCATAGGTGAACTCTTCCTCTTCGCGAGTACGCCATAGGACGGCCCCGTCTTTGCCATATGCGGCAGCCGTCACCGAATGAGAATAGCCTCCCGTTTCATCGCGGAATGAGAGACTTTCTATGCGTTCATATGCATACTCCTCATTTTTTTGGCACAGATAGTCGTACACGAGCCTCCCGACGCCGTCAAACCTTCGCATGCGTGTCTCGGTGCTTGCCCATGTGCCGCTCTTGTACGCATACTCCTCCATCTCCTCTTTTACGTATTCCCCGCCTACCGCAACAAACCTCACAGCCTTCTTGAGCCTCGTTGAATACCTCTCATTCCCGTCTCCGTCACATACGACCTCCTCATTCAGGTAATAGATGACATCTCCCTTTTCATTGTATGCGGTCACCCTCTTGATCGTGCGGGACATCTGGCCCTTTTCGTAGATGACGAGGGTGTAACGGATTTCGCGCCCCTCGCTGTCGAAGGCGGTCTGCTCCTGAGTGGACGAGATGACCGTACCGTCTGTCGCGTAGTGAAGCTCGTTCAGGATCTTCATAAAGAGCTTTCCGTCCCTCGCATAGAGATAGCTGCTCCACCTCACCGACGCGAGTTTTCCGTCTGCCTCCCGTACGGTTGTCCCGTAAATGAGGTCTCCCTTTGCATTGTACTGGAAACTCTCTCTCGTCACCTCGGTGCCGGTTGGTTTCCCTTCCCTGTCGAATCTCACCGTCTTCATAAGCCCGCACACCTTCCTGCCGCTCCTGTCGTATTCGTTATGCGCCTTTGTGACCATCCCGCCTGCCTCGATCCCGTAGAATACGCCTTCGTGAACGGATGCGGAGACGAGGAGGTTCGTCCAGACCGGCATCCCTGCGAACGTTACAATGACGTCAAAGCCGTCTTCATCGATATACCGGACCGTGGTGGCGCACCCGATAGAGGGCTCTCTATACGCGGGGACTTCAGGTGCCCTGGTTACTTCTATTCCATCCACAGTAACCGCTTTTGTCCCCTCGGGCACGTACACAGGTATATCGTCTAACGTTGATGGAACGGCCTCCCCATGGGTGTGTTCTGTCTGAAACCGCACGATGCCGGCTTTTCTCTCCTCCGGCGTCGATACGTCAACCAATTGATGGCCCGCATGAGATTCACCGTACTCATTCCAATACACCATTCCCTTCACACATATCTCCGCAATGCGGACCTCTTTGCCGTCCTGTACGATTTCCACTATTCCTGCCGGTGTTGAACCATCTTCTGCATAGACATACTCCACTTTTCGATAGGTAAGGTCGATCCACTTCTTATGCGTGCCCCGCATACCCAGGTCCTCGACGGCGTCCGAAAAGAGCTTCGCATCGTGCTTCTTTTCGTCCCCGTTGAGCATGCGTAAGATCTTGCTCTCAGGGCCTCGCAGAGGAAGGCCAAAGTGGTTCAGTTTCGCGATGCCGTGCCGGCTGTTGGAACCTGTCAACTCCCACCATTCTCGTTCGTCAACTCCTCGGCCCACCCCGACCTGAAGGTTGAAGCGTGTTCGGGTTTGACCTTGAGCGGCGCCGCCTTTTCCCGCCCAAAATGGCGTGTCTTGGGCGCCGCCGAATGGGTCAAGAAGCGATGTCGTATCCAACCAGCTCGCGAAACGGTTTTCAACACTTCTCCCATCAGGTACAATTTCCTGTGCAGCGGCCACATGAGCATTAAAGACGATCGAACAAAATACTAGCACCGCTACACCCGGAATTTTCAGCGTCTTTGGGTTCATCGGCCTCATCTTCATCACCTTTTCCCTTTCTTTTTTAACCTTTTTTGTAATCGGGCAAAAAAATAAAGTGTCTATTTCCAGTCTCTACCATATTAAAACACTTAAATAGTATATAAATTCCAAGTATTAATTAACTTTTTTATTTTCTAACTTGTCTTCAACAAACCTCGCCTCCAGACTATAGGGATACGTCTTTATTATCTCCTGAAATTCCTTTTCTGCTCTTTGCCTGTCATTGAGTTTCTCTTCATAGATCAACGCGATCGCGCATTTTGCCATACTTGCATATGTCGCCTGAGGATACTTATCAATAACCTTTTGGAACGACTGTATCGCTTCTTTGTGCAACCCTATATACTCATAGTAGGCCCCTATGAAGAGCTGCAGCTGAGGTTCGTACTTTGGATTTGGACGCGCCGATACGAGTTCTTCCAAAATGCGGATGCTGTCGAGATGCGCCTTTTTATCCCCGGTCTTTATCGCCTCGTTTATAGACCGGAGCGCCTTTCCAAAAAGTTCCGGCAACTCTCTCGGTTTTTCATCATAAAAGTAGATCGGGCACGGTCTCAGGAGCTCCCTCACCCTCATGGGTGTATTCCTCACGAGGAGAACTACCAACGGCTTCTTCCCTATCTGATAAAGCTCCTCGAGCTCTTCCCATTCTGCCTCGACAAGTCTGCCTGGCTGGCCGAGCGGCCCTCCCATAATGCCCTCTATCTTCTGTCCCGCGCTCAATACCACCTCCGCCTCACCCGGACTTCCGGCGGGGCGCCCTGCGCTCTTCCTCACCGCCACGGAACCATCCAAGACCCCGACCTTCGTCCTGCCTTTATCCCTTTGAGACGCCTCTACCAAGAATTTCGTCCCTAGTGCGCTCGCCTCCAATGCCGGCGTCCTGATGATGACCTCAGAGCCATCTCTCCTTTTATCTATCCTCACGAGCGTCCTGCCGTTTGCCAAGTCGAACGCACACCCGTCGCCCCAGAAGCGATGTCCCAGGCGCGCGACCTTTAACGTTGTCTTCTCCTTCACCCTCAACGCAAAGCGGCTCGGGACTTCGATATCGACCGTCGAACCCGGCCCTGTCGTTATGACATCCCCTTTCTCGACCTTCATCGCCACGCCTGCGCTCATATCCCTCTGGCTGGCGTAGCGAGCGCTGTAGATCTTCGCGGACCCGGTTGCCGATACCACCGCCGGCAATTCCACGCTCGTGCAGCAGAAGGTAAGGACCCCCGCCGCTATCACGAAGAATAGCGAGAGGGTTGCCCGAATGAGAACGGGCGTGCGCGGGAGGGCGATCCGGCCGAGGGTCTCGAGCATCCTGGGTATGATGTCGCCCGCAGAGGTCCTTTTGAGACGCGAGCGGGCGATCACCTCGTCAAGCTTTCTCCTGAATTCAAAGTCAAAACCTTCGGACTCCCGAATGGTATCGAGACGGCCCAACAGGAGCTTGTAGTTCTTTATGATCGAAAGGTTCTCCTGGCATACCGCACAGCCATCGATGTGCGCCTCAAGGACCTCCTTGGCCCTTCCTGCGCACATGCCGTCCGCGAATCTGGAGACCTTCTTAATCGATACCCGATGTCTCATGAGACCTCACGTTCTCTATCCTTCCCTGAATTGGCCGCCGAACCGCTTCATGAATATGCACCTCGCCCTGCTCAGCCTCGACGCGATCGTCCCCACGGGGCACCCCAGGACCCCGGAGACCTCTTCGTATGAAAGCCCTTGTATGTCGCAAAGTACAAGCACGTCCCTGTATCTCAGCGGAATGGAATCCAGCACTTTCTGTATGGATTCCTCCCTCTCTCTCGCCTGAATCTCCTGGTCAGGCCTTGCATGCCCATCCGCGATCACCTGCCACAGGCTCACCGCCCGGTCTCCGCCTGCGACGGGGGTCTCGAGCGGGATATCATGGAAATATTTCCTGTCCCTCAATTCGTTCTTGGCCAGGTTTGAGGCGATGGCATAGATCCACGAAGAGACCTTTCCTCTCGTGTCGAAATGCGCGATCTTCATATAGACCCTGATGAAGGTCTCCTGAGCTATCTCCTCTGCCGTCTGTCTGTTTCCTATCATCCTGTACGCGAAATTGACAATGGGCCTCTTGTACTTCGCGTAGAGCTCATCAAAGGCTTTCCGATCGCCCGCCTTCGCCCTCTCCGCCAATGACCTGTCGTCAGGAGAATCCGGCATCAGAACTCAATGCTCCCTTTATCTATAACACAAAACCGTGATAAAAAATCCAACAAAATTGATTATAGCAGAACGACGGAGGAAAGGAAAGGGGCGTTTTGGAAAGGGCGTATTATTTGAAAAGGTACGCAATACTTCATTGATTGTTCAAAATGTCAGCATGTGTTATTCTGGCAGCGGAATGTGTTGGTGCGGGATGAGGACTATTCTTTGTCGGGGTGCACAGAGAGCGCGGGGAGTATCACAATGGCCTCCGTAGGCTCCTCGCCGTTCGTCATGACGAGGCCTTGTGCATAGCAGTCTTGCAGGTCATCGATGATCTGATAGATGGCGCTCTTTGTCGCGGTGAACTCTTCGACGCAACGGGCTTCAAAACCTCTCACTATCGAGTAAAGGGAGTGTTCTGTCTCCATGAGCGCCGCGGTCGCCATCTCCGGGGCGTGGGCGTCGACCTTCGGCGGGATCGCCGCGGTGACGGCCTCATGGATAGCCTCGACCTTGACCGCAAAAGACCTCTCCTTCATGGCATCATCTGGTCCCGTAAAATGGCTCATGATCAAGGAGGTGCTCACGCCTTCCGCGTCCAGCGCGTCCTTGTTTCTTTTCACCGCCTCATCGATCCCGTCGCAGTATTTGCCCACGGCCTCATCGTAGCCGCGTTTCGCTTCTCCCAGCTTCTGCCAGGCGTCTTCCCACGTCTTTTTGACATCTTCAAAAAAGCGGGACTTGCCGATAGGCTGTGTCGCGATCTGTTCGAGAGGTAGCGTCGCATCGTCGCAGGGGACCGCGATCTTCCGGGGCACCTCGGGTTCGGCCTCACCGGCGCCTTGAGCGGGACCTTCTGAAATTTCCAGCGCCTTCACCTGCCCGTCTTCGCTCCCTATGAACCTCAGCGTAATCTGCTTCCCGGATTTCAGGTCCTTCGTGACGAGAGCGCATTCTTGAATACTTTCGCCGTCACTCGACAGCGCATAGCTATAATCAACTGCTCTTCCTCCCTCATACTCGACCCTCGTGAGCCGTCCGTCTTCGCCGTAGGCGCTCCGAACCACGTCGCTGCCATTCGACGCCCGCCGTTTCTCGATCTCTTCGTACCGGGTCGCCGCGTACATATTCATATCGCCGTAGGTCCTGGAGGTATCAGGCGGGACAAACCCGTCTCGGGGGGTATCTTTTGGGGATTCGGACAGGGGAGGGCTGGGTTCATCCGCACCCGCACATCCGCAGGGCAGGATGAAAACAAAAAAAAGCACGGCATACATGGCGTACCTATGCATTTCCGTCTCCCTCTTTGATAGAAACTAAAAAAGGCGCGTACGGCTTTCTATGCGTGGGCTCTCGTCTTCAGGAATCTGGCCTCAAAAAAAGCCATGTCCCTATTTATTGCGGAACACAGCCTCTTTGCCTTCTTATACAGGAAAAACCTTACGACCTTCTTCCCGAAGATGTTGTGGAGCCTTCTTGTCGTCAAATGCGGCATAATCCCCCCCTGCGGTAGACTGCTATTTTTGCAACGTTGCCTTCATGAGCAGTACCTTGAAGGAGTGCAGGAACGCTATGGTATAAACCTCTTTACCTGCTACAGCATAGAACGTTCCTGCAACCTTGCAGATGAGTCTTTCCTCCCCAAGCTCATCATTATGCTCCTTCAAGATGTGGAAATGTCTTTTCTTGGGCGGAGTCGCCTTATTCTGCAGTTCCACCCAATTCTGCAGTTCTACATCATCCTCTACACGAGAGATGTCCTTTATAAAATAAAAATATCGTCGCTCAGTCTTCGCGACGATACCATCCTTTTCAAAGACTTCTCTCAAGAAAATGTCTTTCTTTCTTGATTCGATTGACGTTAAGTGCTTGAATAGCACTTCTCTCATCGTAGACCTCTGCCCTATTACTTTTTAAATCTTTTTAATATCTCTGAATAAAAAATGACCTTATTCAATCTCAAGACTAAGTATACATGAACGTCAAATTTGTGTCAAGCGGATAATGCTTACTTTTTTAATTCTTAACTTTTTTCTTGAATATATACGTCTTTGGCTCTTCTTCTCTGACCAGGCGCCTGATATTTTCGCGATGCCTATAAGTGCTTAGAAAACAGAGTGTTACAGTAAATAGTGTCATGAAAACAGATTCGTTGAATACTATGCAAAAGAGAGGCAGTGCTATCCCAAATCCGATCGATGCCACAGACACATAGTGAGTGAGGATAAAGATAAAAAACCATACGAGAAGGGATGGCCAGAAGATCGCAGGCCCGAGCGCAGCGAGGACTCCCATTGTCGTGGCAATCCCCTTTCCTCCGTGGAAATTCAAAAAAATGCTCCAGACGTGGCCCGCGATCGCGGCGGACCCGAGAAGTACCTTATAGAATTCACAGTCGATCCAATCGATATGCGGATATGCCATATTCGCGATCAGAGTGACCGGGATCACTCCTTTCGATATGTCGGCAATAAGGACGATGAGCGCCGGAAGTTTTCCGACAACCCTCAACACGTTCGTCGCGCCGACGTTTCCGCTCCCGTGATCGCGTATGTCGAGGCCCCTGGAGAGCCTCGCCACGATGAAGCTCGACGGCATAGAACCGATGAGGTACGCCGAAAGGACAGACGCTATAAAGAAGATTGTTGAGGCCACCGCTCGTCAGGTCTTTTTTGATGAACACTGGTTGCCGTTAAGAAGCCTGCTTCCCATGATGAGGTAATCGATCCCGGAGATCACCGTCATCGCAACGGCGATGTTCCAAATGACATTGGAATAAGGAAAATGGAGAAGGACGCTTGCGATGGTGAGCATTTGAATAAACGTTGTCACCTTGCCGCTGGCCGTAGGCCGTATGGTGATGTCGCCCGCGATGATGTAGACCATGACTGAGCCCAGCACGATGAGCGCGTCCCTGCTGATGATGATGATCGGCACGTACGGAGGGAACCGAAGCTCCGATGGAAGATTCTTGAACACGGTGAGGCAGATGAAAGCGCTCACGAGAAGGAGCTTATCGGCGAGGGGGTCCAAGAATGTCCCAAGCCTTGTCTTTTGATTCCTCGTCCGCGCGATGAACCCGTCAAAGGCGTCGCTCGCGATCGCGAGGGCGAAAAAGGCGAAGGCGAGGTCTGTCCGCGAATATATAAGGGAAGCGATGAAGAACGGAATAAGTATAATACGCGCTATCGAAAGTTTATTTGCGAGGTTCAACGACCGTATCCTTTGTTTTCATGTCACTATACCACAGCGAACGCGTATGTCAATCCCTTTGATCTACCCCGGCCTCAAAAACAAGGGTGTGCGGGGGTGGTGCCCTTGAGCGAAGCGAATGGGTCAAGAGCCTCTCAGGACCCTGATCCTGGTGAGCGGCCAATAGATGACGAGCGCCTTCCCAATGAGGCCCTTCTTCGGCACAAACCCCCAGTATCTCGAATCGCGGGAGCTCGCGCTGTTATCGCCCAGGACATAGTAGGAGCCTTCGGGGATCTTCACTCCGAGGCCCTCTTTACCGTAGTCGCCTCTGTTGTAATAATACGCGGACCTTATCGATTGCGGTGAGTCGACCTTCTTTCCGTCGATAAAGATCGCGCCATCCCTGATCTCGACTGTCTCCCCTTCCAGGGCAATCAGGCGTTTTACGAAATCCTTCTTGGGGTCCTCGGGAGACTTGAAGACGATGATATCTCCCCTCACGGGCGCGCGGACGGCGGGCAGCCGCAGGTCCGTGAAAGGGATCTGTGCGCCGTAGATGTATTTGTTCACGAAGATCCTGTCGCCCACGAGGAACGTCGGTATCATTGA
This sequence comes from uncultured Planctomycetia bacterium, assembly GCA_964354545.1. Taxonomy (GTDB): domain Bacteria; phylum Omnitrophota; class Gorgyraeia; order 2-01-FULL-45-10; family JAHFGN01; genus CAYHAE01. The sequence continues at coordinate 28,247 of CAYHAE010000007.1, read as the reverse complement.
TCCGGACGGTATCTTGAACGCCTGCACCACAAAGGTGCGAATCAGAAGCGCCAGCACCACCGCCACGACGATCGACTCGACCCATTCCCTCACTTCTCCCTTGATTCGCTCGTTCATTTTTTCTCGTGTACCTTTCTTGAGTGCCCGCGCGGAAGAGCGCTCACGACCTGAGTGCCGCGAAGAAGGCCTCCTGCGGAATCTCTATCGAACCGAACTGCTTCATCTTTTTCTTCCCCGTTTTCTGCTTCTCCCACAGCTTCCTTTTCCTCGTGATATCCCCGCCATAGCATTTCGCGGTCACGTTCTTACCCACGGACTTTATCGTTTCGCGTGCGATGACCTGACCCCCGATCGCCGCCTGCAGGGCGATCTGGAAGAGGTGCCTCGGAATGGTCTCCTTTAATTTTTCCACGATCGCCTTGCCTTTCGCGTACGCCTTATCCTTAAATACGAGCGACGAGAGGGCATCGAACCTCTCCCCGTTGATCAGGATGTCCAGCCTCACCACGCTCGTCGGCCGGTAGTCGACGAGCTCATAGTCAAGCGATCCGTAACCGCGTGTGATGGACTTTATCTTATCGTAGAAATCCACCAAAATCTCCGAGAGCGGGAGGTCGTACACTATCTGCGCACGATCTTCGCCCAGATATTCGGTGCTCTTATACGAACCCCTGCGGGATTCGGCGAGTTCCAGCATCGAGCCTATGCTCTCTTTGGGAGTAATGATATATGCCCGCACATACGGCTCTTCCATCCGTTCTATCTCTGTGGGCTGAGGCATCTTCAACGGATTGTCGACTTCCCTCGCTTCTCCCGTCTTCATGTATATCATGTAGACGACGCTCGGCGTGGTGACCACGAGATTCAGGTCGTACTCCCTTTCAAGCCTCTCCTGGACTATCTCCAGGTGAAGCAGGCCCAGAAAGCCGCACCTGAAGCCGAGCCCTAAGGAGGCGGAGCTCTCCGGCTCGTAGACGAACGACGCATCTGAGAGCCTCAATTTCTCTATCGCATCTTTGAGGGCCGGGAAATCCTTTGAGTTCACGGGGTAGATGCCGCTGTATACCATCGGCTGGATCTTCTTGTAACCGGGCAGCGGTGTGGCCGTGGGGTTAGTCGCATCGGTGATCGTCTCCCCGAGCGAGACGTCCCTGGGGTCCCGTATAGTGCACGTGATATACCCTACCTCCCCGCATGAGAGCTGGCCTATCGCCTCCGGTTTAGGCCTGAACACGCCGACCTCCTGCACCTCGTGCACCATCTTGGTGGACATCATTATGACCTTCATGTTCTTGCCGATCGTGCCGTTCATGAGCCTTACGTAGATCACGACACCCTTGTAGGTATCGAACTTCGAATCAAAGACGAGCGCTTGAAGGGCATTTGACGCGTCCCCTTGCGGCGGAGGGATCCTCTCCACCACAGCCTCTAAGATCTCGTCTATTCCCGTGCCCATCTTGGCGCTTGCCAGGAGGATGTCTTCGGAGCGAATACCCAGGATATCGGATATCTGCTTTTTAGTCCTCTCGACTTGCGCATGTGCGAGGTCTATCTTATTGATGACAGGGATGATGACAAGGTTGTGTTCCATGGCAAGGTACAGATTGGCAACCGTCTGTGCCTCGACACCCTGGGCGGCATCGACCACCAAAATGGCGCCTTCGCATGCAGCGATGGACTTCGACACCTCATAGGTGAAGTCGACATGGCCCGGAGTATCGATCAAATTAAGCTCATACTCCGTACCTTTCTTCGACACATAAGATATCCTCACCGCTGACGCCTTGATGGTGATCCCGCGCTCCCTCTCGAGGTCCATGTCGTCGAGGACCTGGTCCTGGCGTTCTCGTACCGGAACGGTATTGGTGAACTCGAGGATCCTGTCAGCGAGCGTGGACTTTCCATGGTCGATGTGGGCAATGATGGAAAAATTTCTTATGAATGATTTATCCATGTATCCTCGGGATCGTGGAGCCCCCTCCCCAACGCAAAATTCTATTCCGCAACTTTCCATCCCCGGCTTGAAAGCCGGGGATTTTGCGAAGGGGATTAAAAAGGAAGGGCGGGATCTTTATACGTTATGCCCGTACCGCTAAACCCTAAACCCTTCCGCCGGAGGCGGATCCGCCTTTGGCGGAATACCCTAAATACCGTACGCCAGCTTCCTGCCGAACTCCAATACCGCAAGCGCCTTCTTCCCGCTCGAGGCCTCCGCGTAAATCCTCAATATCGGCTCCGTGCCGGATAACCTCAAGATAAGCCATGACTCATCGCTGCATATAAACTTGAATCCGTCGTAGTCCTTCACTTCCACTACCTTCTTGCCCAGGATCTCCGGGAGAGGTTTCGATTTCAAGAACTTCATGAGCGGCCCCTTCTTCTCGTCAGGGTATTTCACGTCCATCCGGCGGTACTCATAGGTCCCGTATTCCCTGTCGATCGCCTTCAAGAGCTGCGGGAGCGGTTTCTTCCTCATCGCCATCATCTCGAGAATGAGGAGCCCCGAGAGGACGCCGTCCCTCTCCGGAATGTAGCCCTTGAAGCTGATGCCCCCCGTCTCCTCCCCTCCGATGAGGACGTCCTCTTTGAGCATCAAGTCGCAGATGTACTTGAATCCGACCGGAGTCTCGTGCATCGTGAGGTTATATTTTTTACAGATCTTATTGATCAGGAAGGTCCCGCATACCGTCTGGACGACGTCGCCCCTTAGGCCCTTGTCCTCCAGGAGGTGGAGGAGCAGAACCGTCATCACCTTATGGCCCGTCAGGAGCGTTCCGTCCGAACTCGCCACGCCGAGCCTGTCCGCATCGCCGTCGGTGGCAAGGCCGATGTTGAATTTGCCCTTTTTTGTCGCGAGGGCAAGCTCTTTCAGGTTCGCCGGATTAGGTTCCGGATTTATTCCGCCAAAATAGGGGTTCTTCTCATTGTGCATGGTCGTTACCGTGGTCTTCCCTCCAGAGAGGAGCTCCGCGAAATAAGCGTTGCCGGTCCCGTACATGGCGTCTGCGAGCACCTTCAATCCGGCCTTCTTGAGCAACTTGAGGTCCACGTACTTCTTCGCGAACGCGAGATGGCGCGGGACGAGATCCTCTACCTCTATGAGCCTGTTCTCCTTCGCCTTCTCGAACGCCATCTCTTTCACGGGGTTTTTAAAGAGCCGGGCTTCTATCTTGTTTATGATGTCCGGACCTGCCGACCCTCCGAAGTACGCCTTGTATTTAATGCCGTTATAGCGGGGCGGGTTGTGGCTTGCCGTGACCATGACCCCTCCGGTCAGGCCCCTATCCTTTATTGTGTAGCTCACCGACGGCGTGGGGCTCGGCCTGTCGGTCAAAGCGACCTTGATCCCGTTCGCCGCCAAGACACGGGAGATCGCCTCCGCATACTCGTCGGAGAGGAACCTCGTATCGTATCCTACCGCGACCGCCCTCCTCCGGTGTATCTCGTCCTGCTCGCCGTTGATATAGTCTGCGATCGCCTGGGCGACAACCTTCACGTTCTCGAACGTGAAGTCATCGGCTATCACCGCCCTCCACCCGTCTGTTCCGAATTTGATCTCCGCCATTGATGACCTCTCTCCTATTTTGTTCTCGCGCGTATGCCTCTCAACTTCTCGATCGTTCTCTTATAATCCCGCGAGCCGAAGACCGCCGTGCCGGCAACGAGGACGTTCGCGCCGGACGCGACGACATCCCGTGCGTTCTTGACGCTGATCCCGCCGTCAACCTCTATGTACTTCGTAAAATAAGTCCTGAGCTTTCTTATTTTGGGCAGGACTTCCGCCATGAAACTCTGCCCGCCGAAACCGGGCTCCACCGTCATCACCAACACGAGGTCTACCGCGTCCACGATATCGTCGATGAGCGCGAGCGGCGTCTTCGGCTTCACGGAAACGCCCACCTTTTTCCCGGCCCTCCGTATCATCGAGATGAGGGACTTCGGATTTCCACATGCCTCCGCGTGGAACGTGATCATGTCGCTGCCCGCGTCCGCAAAATGTCCGATATACCGTTCCGGCTCTGATATCATGAGGTGGACATCGAGCACCAAGTCGGTGATCGAACGGACCGACTTTACGACGAGAGGCCCCATGGTAATGTTGGGCACGAAGTGCCCGTCCATGACGTCCACGTGGATCCAGTCGGCGCCCGCCGCCTCGATCGCGCGGACCTCTTTGCCCAGTTTCGAGAAATCAGCGGACAATATGCTTGGTGCGATGAGCGGACGCGCCATTCTCCTCCTCGTAGTGCCCATTGACCGATGACGTGAGGGCATAGACCTTGCCGATGTCCTCGAGCGTCACCACCCCCACGGCCGCGTCTCCCCTGAACACGGGGAGCGCCCTGAACCCTTTCTCCTGCATGAGGGCGTGGGCCTTTATTAACGTGTCCTGTTCGTTCAGGCGCGGGAACTCCCTCCTCATGATGTCGGCGACACGGGCCCCGCTCCCGAACCGGTGGACATTCACGATGATATCCTGACGCGTGACAAATCCGACGGCCTTCGTCCCATCGATGACGGGGAAGTCCTCCTGATGGCTGCGGAAGACGATCGCAAGGACATCCGCGAGAGTCAGGTCGGGCCTGAGGGTCAAAAATTCGCGCGTTAGTATATCACGAATCCTTATTTTTTTCAAGGTCTCCCTCATGCCTTCCTGGAGCTCCTCGCTCGATGCCGCAATATATATGAATAACGCTATCGCGATGAGCAGCAGGTTCATCTGAACGATACCTATAGATCCGAAGATAATGGCGAACACGTGTCCGAAATTGACGGCGATCCTCGTCGCCTTCTGGTGACCCATCCCCCTCGCAAGGAGCGCCCTCATGATCCGCCCTCCGTCCATGGGGAACGCCGGGATGAGATTGAAGAGAGCGAGCGCGAGGTTGGTCCAGTAGATCTGCGCAAAGGTGAGCGGCCAGCTCGCGACCGAGAACGAATGGAAGAGGGACTCGTCGCCCACAAGGAGGCGCATCGGAAAGAAGAAGAGGGCGATCATGACGAGGTTGAAGAGAGGGCCTGCCAATGATATGAAAAATTCATGGCTCGGCTTTTCAGGAAGCTTCGCCATTGAGGCGAGGCCTCCGATGGGAAGGAGCGTTATCTCCCGCGCCTCGATCCCGAAATGCCGCGCGACAAGCGCATGGCAGAGCTCGTGCATCGTCACTATGAAGAAGATGCCCATGATGAGAACGAGCGACTTCAGTCCTGCGGCGAGGAAGATGAGGAGGAGCAGGAAAAAAGTGACATGTATATTGATCGAAATCCCGAATATGCGAAAAAGCCTTATAGAGCCTCTCATCATATGTGCAGCGTTTTCTCGATACGCTTCTTATCCCGTACGGGCCCGATGACCGCCAGGTTGAGGTTGTTGTCCTTGAAGATATCCCGCGCGACCCGCCTGACGTCGTGTGAGCTCACGGAGTCGACCGCGGAGACTATCCTCTTGATGTTGAAATCCGCCTCCCCGGTGACCACTTTCTCGCCGAACCACAGCATCGAGGACATGGTGTCTTCGAGCGTGAGGAGGAGCTGCCCCTTATAGTACTCTTTCGCCCTCATGAGTTCGTCATCCCCCACCAGGCGCCTATTCACTTTATCTATCTCCCTGAATATGACGCTGAGCGCCTTCACGATCTTGGCATAGTCCACCCCGGCGCTTATCACGAACGCGCCCGCGTCCATGTACCTGCGTATGCTCGATCCTATCTCATAACACAGCGCGAGCCTGTCTCTTACCTCCTGAAAGAGCCGGGAGGACATATTTGCCCCGAGGATCACGTTGAGGAGGCTTGCGGCATACCTGTCAGGGTGGAGCCTGTGGGACGCATGTATCCCTATCGCAATATGGGTCTGTTCCGTCTTTTTGTATTCGATGATGATCCCCGGCTTCTTCTGGGCCTTTGACGCCCGGAGCGACGGGGGAGCTATGACCCCCTTGACCCCGGCGAAATGCTTCCGCGCGAGCCGCACGACGTTGGCTTCCTTCACGTTCCCGACCGCGGCAACGACGACGTTCGCGGGATTGTAGTATATGTCCTTATAATGCAGGAGCATCCGCCTCGTGAGAGAGAGCACGGACTCGGCTGTCCCCGCGAGCGGAAAACCGAGAGGCTGGTCCGGCCACAGGATCTCGGTGAGGAGTTCATGGATGTAATGGGTGGGCATGTCTTTATACATATTGATCTCTTCAACGATGACCCGCTTCTCCTTTTCGATGTCGCTTTCCTTGAAGAGCGGCCGCAGGACCATGTCGCTCAGGACGTCTACGCCGAGCGCGACGTCTTTCGCGAGCACTTTCACAAGGTAACAGGTGCATTCTTCCGTGGTAAAACCGTTGAAGGACCCGCCCTTGCCTTCTATCTCCTCTTTTATGGAGCGCGCGTCCCTCTTCTCCGTCCCTTTAAAGAGGAGGTGCTCCACGAGATGGCTGATGCCGTTGGTGCGCTTCTCTTCGTCCCTTGTCCCCGCCTTGATCCACACCCCGACGGATACGGATTCCATATGCGGCATCTCCAGGCATACTACTTTAAGACCGTTATCCAGATTATATCTCTTGATCATGCGTGTGTCTCACGTGTCCCGAATCCAGGTAGCCCTGTAGGATCAATTGCGCGGCCAGCTTGTCCGAGAGCCTCTTCCTCTTCTTCCTCGACATGTCCGCCTCCAGGAGGACCTTCTCGGCCTGCACGCTCGTGAGGCGCTCATCCCATGCCTTTACCGGCATCGTGACGGCGTGCGAGAGCCTCTCGATGAATGCGACGACCCCTCTCGTGCACGCGCTCTCAGTGCCGTCCATGTTGAGCGGCAGCCCCACGACTATCTCTTCTACATGATACTGTCCGGCGAGTTCCGCTATCGTCGTGATATCCTTTTCCGCTCCGCCGCACATAATAGATTCCATCCCCTGGGCAGTGATGAGAAGTTCGTCGCTCATCGCGACGCCTATCCGCTTTGTCCCCACATCAAGTCCCATAATGCGCATCGCTCACCCTCTACCGTCTCTCACAGGTACTTCTTGAAGTCAGCGTGCGTGGCGATCTTCTCAACAAGCCACCTCACGTCCTCCAGTCTCTCTTTGCGCGACACGAGAGTCGCATCGGGTGTTTCTATGACCACGATCCCGGAAACTCCGCAGAGGCCCACGAGATGCCCCCGCTTGCCAAAGACGATGCAGTCTTTGGATTTAAAAAGTTCCGCGTCCCCTCTCACGACATTCCCGTGTACGTCTTCATCGAATATGTCCCGAAGGCTTATCCATGAGCCGATGTCCTGCCACTCGAAATTGCCCTCGACCGCCCATACAATGCCTTTCGCCCGTTCGAGGACCGCGTAGTCGATTGAGATGTTCTTCATGGAGGCATAGGCCTTCCTGATGAGGTCGTAATTTCCTCGGCGGCCGAGCAGATGCCCTATCCTCATGAGTCGTCTATAGACACCGGGCTCGAACTTTTTTACGCACTCCAAGATGGTCTCCACCCTCCACGCAAATATGCCGGCGTTCCACAGATAGGCGCCGCTCGTTACAAACTTTCTCGCCCTCCCCGCATCCGGTTTTTCGACGAAACGGTCGACGGCAAAAACCCCTCCCTTGCCCGCTCCTTTCTTGATGTACCCGAAGCCGGTCGCAGGGTATCTCGGCTTAAGACCCACGATGCAGAGGCCCCTCTTCCTCCTTGCGCACCGGACCGCCTTTGCAACCGTCTGTGCGAACTTTCTCGTGTCGCGTATGAGGTGGTCCGCAGGCATCGCTACCATTACGGCATTCGGGTCTTTCTGCGCGATGAATATCGCCGCAAGCGTCACTGCGGCAAGCGTATTTTTGCCTTCCGGCTCTTTGAGGACGTTCGCAGGGATGCACCGGCTGCACTCTCCCCTGATGAGGCTGTGGTGGCTTTCGTTCGCAACGATGACGGTGTTGCGCGGCCCTGCTATCGACATCGCTCTCGCGACTGTCTGGTTAAGGAGCGTGGTCTTCGCCCGTGCGCCGATGGAGATGAAAGGCTTCGGCCTTGCAAGGCGCGAGAGCGGCCAGAACCGGCTGCCCTTCCCGCCCGCTAAGATGACCGCCCAGACGCGTCCCGGTGACGCGGTCCCTTGACTTCGTGCCTCGACTCTGCTCGGCACCATTCGAGGCATCGTGAGCCTGTCGAACGGCTCGGGATGGTTCGTCCCTCGATATAACTCGGGATCGAATCCTGAGCCTGTCGAAGGATTCGAGGGATGGTGAGCTCGTCGAACCATGACCCGGTGACGTGGTGACCTATTTCCCATGGATCGCCCTCGCGAGTGTCCGTACGAAATTCGAGACTTTCGTGAGTAGAATTCTTTTGCGCAGGTTCGATTCTATCACTTTTACGATCGCGCTCCCCACGATCACGCCGTCCGCGACTTTCGCAATCGCCCTCCCCTGTCCCGGCGTGGACACGCCGAAACCGACGCACAAGGGTTTCTTGGTGAACGATTTTATCTTCGCACACCGAGCGGCCAGCTCCCGGGGAAGCGTCGCGCGCGCGCCCGTCACGCCCGTGAGCGAGACGTAGTATATGAACCCCGTCGAGGCCCGGGCAGCGCCCCTCACCCTCTCTTCAGGGCTCGTGGGCGCAAGCAGGAAGATGGTCGAAAAGCCCCGTGCCCTGGAATGCCGTATCAACTCACCCGCTTCCTCGTAAGGGAGGTCGGGGACTATTACGCCGTCGAGGCCTGCACGCGTGCTGTCGCGGACGAATCTTTCTACGCCGTATGCGAACACCGGGTTGAAGTACGTCATGAATGCGATCGGGACCTCGGTTTTCATGCGCACGCGCTTCACGAGGCCTATCACGTCTGCTACGCTCACGTGGTGCACGAGCGCCCTCTGTGACGCGGCCTGTATCGTCGGCCCGTCGGCGAGCGGGTCGGAAAAAGGTATGCCGAGCTCGATGATATCGACGCCCGCGCCTTCCAACGCGTACACGAGCTCCTCCGTCACGCGAAGGGTCGGGTCTCCGCCCGTGATGTACGCGATGAACGCCTTCTTCCCCGCCTTCTTCAACTCCCTGAACTTCGCATCTATCCGGTTCATGTTATCCTTGTCCACGGTTCGTATTGCATATGTCGTATTGCGTATTGCGAATCCGAGACACGTACCCGACGCAATTCACACACGGTACAAGCTACACACTATTTTTCATCTGGTCACCCGCCCGCTTTCCATGTTGAGCGTGTGGTGAGTAAATGAGACGACATGTCGCCATTATCTTCTCGCTAAGGGGCCCCCGAGAGGGGAAACCTCTCGGGATACTGTTAAAGAACGTTGCGAACTATATCTATGTCTTTGTCGCCTCTACCGGAGAGGCAGACGATGATGACCTTGTTTCTCGACAGACGCCTCGCCAATCGGGTCGCGTAATAAATAGCGTGAGACGGCTCGAGCGCGGGGATGATACCTTCGATCTTCGAGAGCATCTGAAAGCCCTCGAGCGCCTGTTTATCGGTGACCGCGACATACGTCGCGCGGCCCGTCTTCTTGAAATACGAATGTTCGGGACCCACCCCGGGATAATCGAGGCCCGCGGAGATGGAGTGCGCGTTCTCGATCTGACCATGAGAGTCCTGCAGCAAATAGCTCTTCGACCCATGGAGGACGCCCACTGAACCCCTGCAGAGCGTTGCCGCATGTTTTCCCGTACCTAGGCCGAGCCCTGCGGCTTCAACGCCGATAAATTTGGCTCTTGTATCGAAGAACGAATAGAATATCCCCATCGCGTTACTTCCGCCGCCCACGCACGCAACAAGGTAATCGGGAAGCCTGTCTTCTTTCCTTCTTATCTGCCTCCTCGTCTCTTCTCCGATCACGGACTGGAAGTCCCTCACCATCATGGGATAAGGGTGCGGCCCTGCGACCGAGCCTATGACGTAGTGCGTGGTGCGCACGTTCGTGACCCAGTCCCGTATCGCCTCGTTCATCGCGTCCTTGAGCGTCTTCGAGCCGCTCGATACAGGCGTCACCCTGGCTCCCAGGAGCTTCATCTTGAAGACGTTTATTGCCTGTCTCCTGATATCCTCTTCGCCCATGAATATCTCGCACTCAAGGCCGAAGAGGGCGGCGACGGTCGCGGTCGCGACGCCATGCTGGCCGGCGCCGGTCTCTGCGATGATCCGTTTCTTTCTCATCCGAAGCGCGAGGAGGACCTGCCCCAGCGTATTATTGATCTTGTGAGCACCGGTATGAAGCAGGTCTTCTCTCTTCAAATAGATCTTGGCGCCGCCCGTCTTCCGGGTGAGCCGTTCGGCAAAGTAGAGGGGAGTGGGCCGGCCCGCGTATTCCCTGAGGTAATAATCGAGCTCCTTTCTGAAACGCCTCTCCCGTTTCGCCTCTCTATAGCAGCGCTCGAGCTCGGCAAGCGCAGCCATGAGCGTCTCGGGGACGAATTTTCCTCCGAAGGGACCGAAGTAACCGCCTCTATCCGGAACACCTCTATCCGATCTCATCATGCAACCTCTATGTGCCGTCACCTGCGGCTCGACCAGAGAAAACCAAAATTCGTATGATATTCCGCTCTCGGAGAAATGCGCGATATGCGGTGGCCGGCCCTCTCGACAAGCGCGCGCAACTCCCCGATAGTATGGCCGTCCCACAGATGGTATTCCAGGAAAAAATCCTTCGTGCGTCCGAGGAGGCCAGGCTCCTTCAGGATCGACCACTCCGAACCCTCACAATCCATCTTGAGGAGGTCTATGGGGCGCCCCTCGGCGACCCGGGAGGCGCCGATCGCCTCAGCGCGCACCTTACCGTTCGAGTCGATCCTGGTCCCGCACGTCGATTCGAAGTCGGTATTGAGCATCACGGTGCCGTCTCTCTCGCATACCGCATACGGAAATACCTTGATACGCGTCGAGCCTGCATTCATCCGGAGCCAGCGCAGCGCCTCGGGATTCGGTTCATATGCATAGATATCGGTGGCCGGAAAGAGAAGGCTGCACAGCCTGCTGAACATGCCGACGTTCGCCCCGACGTCAGCGATCACCGACGGCCGACTCTGACGATTGCGCTTCGAATAGCTGAAGATGTCGTAATAATCCTCGACGACGATCTCCCGATAGTCCAGCCGCACGCCCGGGTCGCGGTCTGCGAACACCCGGCACATCCTCCCTCCCGCCCAGACCCAGTAAGGGGGACGGGCCATCCGCATCCGAACGTAGTGAAACCCGGAGCGAGTCACAAGTTTCGGCCACCGCTTCAATTTTTGGAACGTTTTCAAGGTCCCCTTCTTTTCCTTGCGCCCGCTATGAACTTCTTCATCAACCGCGGATCCTTCTTCCCCGGATACCTCTCGACCCCGCTCGCGACGTCAACGGCATAGGGCGATGCGCTCTTGATTGCCTCGCACACGTTCCCCGGAGTCAGCCCCCCCGAGAGGATGACCGGCCTCCTGAACTCAAAACCCTTGAGGATGGCCCACGGAAAGGTCTTCCCGGTCCCTCCCCTCTCCCCGTTCCTGTAGCTGTCGAGGAGATAAAAATCCACGTCATAGGAATTGACCTTCCCAAGGTCTCTCCTCTTTCTGATCCGAAATGCCTTTACGACCTTGAAGGGGCCTCTCACGCTGCTGCAATAGCGCGCGGACTCGTCTCCGTGGAGCTGCACCGCGTCGAGGCCCAGCCTCCGCGCGATACCCGAAACGGTCCTCTTTCCTTCGTTGACAAAGACGCCGACCTTCTTCACGCGGCGAGGCAGCTCATCGATGATAGCCTTCGCGTCTTCGACCCGGATGAAGCGGGTCGATCGCCTGTAAAAGACGAAACCCACCATATCTGCCCCAAGGCGGATCGCCTCCCGGACATCGTCCCTGTTCGTCATGCCGCATATCTTTATCTTCACCGTTTCCAATGGTTCCTGAAGAGTTCCTGTATCTTCGCGGCGATGTCGTCGGTCTCCATGAACGCCTCTCCTATCAGGACCGCGTTCACCCCAAGGCTCTTCAAGAACATCACATCTTCGTACGTCTTGATGCCGCTCTCAGAAACGATGACCTTGTCCCGGGGGACGTGCCTGATCACTCTCTGCGTCGCGCTGAGGTCCACTTTGAACGTGCTGAGGTCCCTGTTGTTTATCCCTATTATATCGGCGCCTGCCGAGAGCGCTTTCTCTGTGTCCTCCTCGCTGTGGACTTCGGTGAGGACGTCGAGGCCCATGCCCTTCGCAAGGGCATTGAACCTCCCGAGTTCGTCGGCCGACAGGATCTCCGCGATCAGGAGTATCGCATCGGCGCCGGAAATGACGGTCTCGTAGACCTGGTACTCATCGATGATGAAATCTTTACGGAGTACCGGGAGCGACACGCGCTCCTTTACTTCCTTTATATGTTCGAGCCTCCCTTCGAAGAAACGCTCGTCGGTGAGGACCGAGATGGCGCTCGCCCCGTTCGCCTCGTAGGTCACGGCGATCTTCGCGGGGTTATAGTCACCCCGTATGATCCCTCTCGACGGCGAGGCCTTCTTCAGCTCGGCGATGAGATTGACGTGGTGGGGGCGCGAGATATTCTTCTTGAACGAGCTCTTCACATAGAAGTCCCGGGCGCGGGGGGCAAGCCTGTCTGCCGGGAGGGCCTTCTTGGCCGCCTCGACAACGCGTCTTTTTTCTTCTATGATGCGCGAGAGTATCATCGTGTAAAATTGGTATACTCGATCAATTTGGTCAATTTTTCAAACGCCCTGCCTGAGTCTATCGACTCTGCCGCTAGACCGATGCCTTCCCGAAAATCCTTCGCCTTAAAACCCGCGATGAGGGCTGCGGAGGCATTCACCAGGACCGCGTCCCTCCGCGGCCCCTTTTCTCCTCTCAAGACCGAGCGTACGATATCCGCATTGGTCTTCGCGTCCCCTCCTTTCAGGTCCTCGATGCGGGCCTTCGCAAGGCCGAGTTTCGCGGGGTCGAGGAGAAACGTCCTTATCTTTCCGTCCTTCAATTCGGTCACCCTGCTCTTGCCCGTGATCGTGATCTCATCGAGCGTGTCGAGGCCGTACACGACGAAGGCCCGTTTTGTGCCGAGGTTCCTCAGCACCTTGGCCATCACCTCGGTGAGCGCGGCATCGTAGACCCCGAGGACCTGGCTCGTCGCGTTCGCCGGGTTGGAGAGCGGGCCGAGTATATTGAAGATCGTCCTTATGCCGATCTCCTTCCGCGGTGTGACGGCATATTTCATCGCGCCGTGGAAGAGCGGCGCATACATGAAACCGATGCCTATCTCCCTGATGCACCGCGCCACCACGTCAGTGTCCGGCGTGAGGTTCACCCCTAACGCCTCCAGCACGTCCGCGCTCCCGCACTGGCTCGACGCGGCCCTGTTCCCGTGCTTTGCGACCTTGAGCCCGCACCCCGCGACCACGAACGCAACGGTCGTCGATATGTTGAAGGTGTTCGTTCCGCTCCCTCCCGTCCCGCACGTGTCGACGATCGTCTCCTCGTCGATGTTGATGTCGTCCCTGTCGATGTCGACGACGGACCGCCCCGCTCGGATCTTGAGTGACTTCTCCCTCATCACCTTGACCGCGCCCGTGATCTCGTCGACGGTCTCCCCTTTCATGCGCAGCGCTGTTATGAACGCGCCTATCTGCGCAAGGGTTGCCTTCCCCGACATGATCTCTTCGAATACCTCGCGGGCCTCCTGTTCTGTGAGGTCGATCCGCTGCACCGCTTTCTCTATCGCTTCTTTAATCATCGTATTGGAAATGTGATAATGTTACGCGCTCTTCCGTAACCTCATGTAACCTCACTTACTGTTCCAGGAAGTTCTTCAGGATCTTCTTCCCCTCCACCGTGAGGATCGACTCGGGATGGAATTGGACCCCCCAGACGGGGAATCTTTTATGTTTCAACGCCATGATCTCCTTCTCGGCCGTCTCGCCTATGATCGCGAGCGCCTTGGGGAAGCCCCTCCTCTCGACAAGCAGCGAGTGGTACCGGGTCGCCTCGAAGGGGTTCTTGATGCCCTTGAATATCCCTTTACCGTCGTGGAAGATGAGCGATGTCTTCCCGTGCATGAGGCGCTTTGCGCGCACGATCCTGCCGCCGAAGACTTCGCCGATGGCCTGGTGGCCGAGGCAGACGCCGAGGATGGGTGTCTCTCGACCGAAGACAGAGATGACTTCTTCCGAGATCCCCGCGTCCTTCGGCTCGCCGGGGCCGGGCGATATCACGATCTTCTCGGGGACGAGCACCCTTATCTTGTCGATCGTGATCTTATCGTTCCGATAGACCGAGAGTTCGGCACCGAGCTCCCCGAGATACTGCACGAGGTTGTAGGTGAACGAGTCGTAATTATCGATGACAAGGATCATGCCGGCAACCTTCCGTAACCTTCCATAACTTTATTCAAGCCCACGCTCCGCCATCTCGATCGCCCGGAGAAGCGCCTTCGCCTTATTCATCGTCTCCTGATACTCCCTCGCGGGCCGCGAGTCTGCGACAATGCCGGCGCCCGCCTGGATGTACGCTGTCTTGCCCTTTACAACGATGGTCCTGATCGTAATGCAGGAATCGAGGTTCCCTGAGAAGCTGAAGTAGCCGACACTGCCCGCGTAGGGACCGCGCCGCACGTTCTCCAGTTCATCGATGATCTCCATCGCGCGAACCTTAGGCGCACCCGTGACCGTCCCGGCAGGAAAGGTGGCCCTCACCACATCAAAGATATCCTTCCCCTGCCTTAACTTTCCTGACACGTCACTCACGATGTGCATCACGTGCGAATACTTTTCTATAGTCATAAGTTCGGGCACCTTCACCGTCCGATATTGGCAGACCCTGCCGATGTCGTTCCTCCCGAGGTCCACGAGCATGATATGCTCAGCCCTTTCCTTCGGGTCTCTCAGAAGGTCCTTTATCAACCGTTCGTCATCCTCCTCCGATGAGCCCCGCGGCCTCGTCCCCGCGATCGGCCTCACTTCGACGAGCCCCGACTCGCACCTCACCATGATCTCAGGCGATGAGCCGACCAAAGAAAAGTCTCCCAGCTTCAAGTAGTACATGTAGGGAGACGGGTTTATCGAACGGAGAGCCCTGTATATCTGAAAAGGACGGGACTCGATGGGCGCCTGAAGCCGCTGCGAAAGCACGACCTGAATGATATCTCCTTTTCGGATATACTCCTTTGCCCTCGTGACCGCGCTCTCAAACTCCTGTCGAGTGACATTTGAGCGCACCTTAAAGGGCCTGGCCTTCCGGCTCGCACCGTACGATGAGCCGACCGTCCGGCAAGGCGCTTTGAGTTTCCGTATGAGAGCGTCTATTTTATCAGTCGCCTCATTGTACGCACGTGAAGGGTCGCCCTTCACATGCACGTTCGACACCACCTTTATCTTATGGTCTACGTGGTCGAATATGAGAAGCGTACTCGTGAGCATGAAGACGGCATCAGGCAGCTTCAGGTCATCCGGATTCTTATCGCCGATATCTTCGATGAACCTCACCATGTCATACCCGAAGAACCCTACCATCCCTCCGCAGAAACGCGGGAGGCCCTTTACGTCCACGAACGTATACCTCTTCAGGACCTTTTTCAGCTCCTCTATCGGGTCGGAGACGGTCGTGAACTTCTTCGAGACCTTTCCTTCGCGCAGCTCTATCCTATCCCCCTTGCTTGAGAAGACAAGCGACGGACCGCTCCCTAGGAACGAATAGCGCGCAAGCCTCTCGCCTCCCTCGACAGACTCCAGTAAGAACGAGAAATCCCCCTCATCAATCTTGACGAAGGCCGAGAGGGGCGTCTCGAAGTCCGCAAGTATCTCCCGATAGACCGGGATGAGATTGCCGCGTCGCGCCAACGCGATGAACTCATGTCTCGTCGGATAGTGCATATCTTCTACGATCTCCGTTCGCTGCCGTGCGGGGTGGAGCCTCCGCGGCCTTTAGGCCCGAGGGCTCCCTCCCCGACGCAAAAAAACACATTCCGTAACTTCCTATCCTCGGCTTGTCCCTCGACTTCGCTCGGGATGGTTCGTCCCTCGATATAACTCGGGATCGAATCCTGAGCCTGTCGAAGGATTCGAGGGATGGTGAGCTCGTCGAACCAAAAGCCGGGGATTTTTGCGGAGGGGATCAAAGACGGGCTTTCCCACAACCTTCACGGCCCCGCGCGGACCCCTCGTGCGATAGTAACACGTGAAGTAACCCGCGTGGCACGCTGCCCTTACCTGGTCGACGACGACCAGAAGGGAATTCCCCTCGCAGTCAATAAATACCTTTTTCACCTTCTGGACACAGCCCGACGTCGCCCCTTTCATCATGAGCATCCCCTTAGAACGCCTGAAGACCCAGACGAGGTTTTCTTTCAACGTCTTCTCGAGCGCCTCGCGGTTCATGTAGCAGAGCGTAAGGACCGACTTCGTCTTCCTGTCCTGGATTATCGCGGGGACCAAACCCTTGTCGTTGAATTTAACAAGCTCCATCAAACCGTTCACAGCCTCACCCTCACTCCTCTTTTATGTAAATACTCCTTTACGTCTTGAACGGAATATTCCCTGTAATGGAATATCGACGCCGCAAGCACCGCATCGGCCTTGCCTTTAGTAAGCGCTTCGTAGAGATGCGCACGCGTGCCTGCGCCTCCGGAGGCGATCACGGGGATACCTACCGCCTCGCTCACCGCTTTCGTCAGTTCAATGTCGTATCCCGCCTTCGTTCCGTCGTAATCCATGCTCGTGAGAAGGATCTCGCCTGCGCCCAGGCGCTCGGCCTGTCGCGCCCACGCGACCGCATCGAGCCCTGTCGGGGTCCTCCCTCCGTTGATGAATACCTCCCACTTCTTCGCCCCGCCCCGTGCGCCGCGCGTCGTGCGCTTTGCGTCTATCGCCACCACGATACACTGGTTGCCGAACCTGCGCGACGACTCCTGGATGAACCGCGGCCTCTTCACGGCAGCGGTATTGATAGAGACCTTGTCACATCCCGCCTTGAGAAGCTCCCGTATGTCGCCGATCGAGCCTATGCCGCCGCCGACCGTGAGCGGCAGGAATATCGCTTCGGCGACCTTGTTGACGACGCGTATCATCGTCTTCCTCTTCTCGAAGGTCGCGGTGATGTCAAGGAAGACGAGCTCATCTGCGTTGGTCTTGTCGTAATAACGGGCATTTTCTACCGGGTCGCCCGCATCGCGCAGGTTCCGGAAATGGACTCCCTTAACAACCCTCCCTTCTTTTACATCGAGACACGGGATGACTCTCTTCGTGAGCATGGAAACCTCCTCACTCCTTCGATTTTACAATTGCGATCGCCTCGGCGAGGTCTATCTTGTTCTCGTAGAGCGCCCTTCCGATAATGATGCCGGCCAGACCCTCCTTTTCAAGCCCCTTCAATGCCTTCACGTCGTCGATGGACGATATGCCGCCGCTCGCGACGACCCGTACCTTAGTGGCCTTGAGGAGCTCTTCTATGCCCGGGATATTCGGCCCTATGAGCATTCCGTCTTTGGATATATCGGTATAGTTGATAGCCTTTACGCCGGTCTCCTCGAGCCGCTTCGCGAGGTCCGCCGCCTTCTTCCTTGATTTGAAGATCCACCCCTTGACGCGGACGACGCCGTCTTTTGCGTCGATCGCGGCGACGACCCTTTCGCCAAAGCGCCCGGCGAGATCCTTCATGAACTTCTCGTTGAGGGCCATCGTCCCGATGACGACCTTCTCCACGCCGGCGTCGAGGAGCATGGCCACCGTCCTCTCATCCCGTACTCCTCCGCCGAACTCGACCTTTGCCTTCACCTTCTTGACGATATCTTTTACGACATCGAGATGCTGCACCTCGCCCTGGAGCGCACCGTTCAGGTCGACGACGTGGAGCAGCTCGATCCCGTACGAATCCCACTTCTGGGCAATCTCCACGGGAGAATGCGAATAGGTCGTCTCGTACCTGTAGTTGCCCTGGATCAACCTCACCACAGAGCAGTCTATTATATCGATCGCCGGTATCACGATCATGTGCAAGACCTCTTACAGACGCACGAAATTCGCCAATATCTTCAAACCTACCCTCTGGCTCTTTTCAGGGTGAAATTGAAAACCGTACACATTTCCCTCGCAGATACCGGAGGCAAATCGTATGCCGTAATCAGTCGTCGTAATGGTACACGACGTATCGCGCGGTTGGGCGTAATACGAATGGACGAAATACATGTATGCCCCGTCAGGCACTCCCTTCAGGATCTTCAGTCGTTGGTCTATGGTCCCCTTCGGGGAGGCTTCGCTTCGCTCCGCACTCTCTGGTCTACGGTCCCCTTCGGGGAGGCTTCGCTTCGCTCCGCACTCTTTGGTCTTTAATCTATAGTCTATCGTATTCCATCCCATATGCGGGACCTTCAGGGGGTACCCGGTCCCGCGCCCCTTGAAAGGGAACCTCTTCACCTTCCCTCTCACTATACCCAGCCCCTTGATCCTGCCCCCCTCTTCGCTCTCATCGAAGAGCAACTGCATCCCGAGGCAGAGGCCCAAAAACGGTCTCCCTTCCGCGATCGCCTTTCTTATCGGCTCAATAAGGGAGCGCCTTTTCAACTCTTCCATCGCATCTTCAAAGGCGCCGACGCCGGGAAATACCATCTTGTCCAGACCGCGTAACTCCCTGCCATGGGCGACCATCCTCGTCTTTCCGCCGACTCTCTCGAGTGCTTTCTGGACGCTCCGCAAATTGCCCATTCCGTAATCGATGATAGCGATCATGCTATGTCATGCCCATGTGCCGTATTGCGTAGTGCGTATTGCGTAGTGCGTGAGCAGATACGCTGTACGCAGTGCGCGACACGGTGTTAATCGATTTTCCCTTTCGTCGACGACACTCCCTCGCGCCGCGGGTCTATCTGTGTCGCCTCATCGAGAGCGACGCCGAAAGCCTTGAAGACCGCTTCGAGGACGTGGTGCATATCCATGCCTGAGTATATCTCGATGTGGAGATTGATATTCGCATTCTTCGCAAAGGTATCGAGGAAGTCTTTGCCGTCATCGAAAGAATACCCTTCTTCCCTGGAGACGCGCTCCCCCGGCCACATGGGAGGCACCTTCAATAGAAACGCATACCGGCCTCCGATATCGACAACAACCTTCGCCGCAGCAAGGTCCATCGGTACTTCTTTGGCACCAAACCGCCTGATCCCCTTGCAGTCTCCGAGGGCTTCTTTAAAAGCCTTTCCCAGGCACATCGCAACATCCTCGTTAGTATGATGGATATCGACCTTGAGGTCTCCCTTCGCCTTGAGGGTCACATCGAACAGCCCATGAAAGGTAAAGAGCGTGAGCATGTGGTCGAGAAACCCTATCCCCGTACCGATCGCGCTTGCGCCCTTCCCGTCGATCACGAGCTTCCCTGAAATATCGGTTTCCTTCGTCTTACGTTTGATCTCCGCACTTCGAAGTTTCTTTGCCATCGCGTTATCCTTTCCACGCATCCCGCACGCCGGCTTTTCAATGCACGGATTAACACGGATATCGTGATACGCGCCTATTCGTCACGGATGAACACAGATGACACATATCTGCGATCATCTGTGAATGCGCCGATGTCCATGGGATCTGCGGTCATCTGTGCATAGATCTGCTTTACCGCGCTAACGAAACCTTACCTTCACCGAATCGAGGTGCTTGGTGAGCCCCTCGATCTGAGCGAGCATCTCCATGGGCTCCCGGACCTTCTCAAGCGCCTTCTTCGAATACGAGATAATGTGCGAACTCTTCACGAAATCCGAGAGACTAAGACCTGAGAAGAACCTCGCCGTCCCTCCCGTGGGGAGGACGTGACTTGGGCCCGCGAGATAATCGCCCACGCTCACGGGAGTATAAGGGCCGAGGAAGATGGCGCCTGCGTTCGTGATCTTCCTCAGGATCTTACGCGGGTTATTGACCAGGAGCTGCAGGTGTTCCGGCGCAAAGGTATTGACGACCTCGCACGCCTCTTCGATATTCTTCGCCACGATGAGGTATCCCTTGATGGGCTCCTTCTTCATGACGCGGGCGAGCTTCTTCGAGGTCGTCACCAGAATAGAAAGGCCCATCGCATGCTCGCCCTGAGCCTCGAGGTCCGCCTTGAGGTAGTCGATGTTCGTGAACTGGTTCGCCATGATCACGACCTCGGTCGGACCGGCAAGCATATCGATGTCGCAATATCCGAATACCTGCCGCTTCGCTTCTGTCACGTACGCGTTACCGGGGCCCACGATCTTGTCGACCCTCGGTATCGTCTTCGTCCCGAACGCGAGCGCCGCTACCGCCTGGGCGCCGCCGACCTTGTATATCTCGTCCACCTTCAACAGGTCCGCCACCACAAGGATGTGCGGGTCGATGGAGCCGTGCTCATTGGGCGGCGTAACGAGGACCACCTTCTTCACGCCCGCCATCTTCGCGGGGATGACCGTCATGTATACCGTCGAGATGAGGGGCGCGGTTCCCGCGGGGATGTAGATGCCCACGCGCTCGAGGGGCGTGAAGAGCTCCCCGAGGACCTCTCCGTCCGAGCCCTTCTTCTTCCATGATCTCTTTAGCTGCTTTCTGTAGAACTTCTGGACGTTCTCCATCACGAGCTTCAGCGTCGTCACGAAATCAGGCTTTATATCCTGATAGGCCCCGCTCCTCTCTCCCTCCGAGACCCTCATCGTCTTCGGCGTAAGCCTCACCCCATCGAACGTGCGCGTATACCGAAGGACCGCGTCGTCGCCGTTGACCCTCACCGCCTCGATGATCGTGCTCACGCCGTTGACGACTCTCTTGTTCCTCTTACAGTCCATCGAACACAATTTCTGGAATTGCTTTGAACCGATCTTCACCACCTTCATCGCTCAAGCTCCTCCTTGACGACACCGGGCACTTTCTTAAGCGCCTCCTCCAGCTTCGAGGGGTCCTTTCCGCCTGCCTGGGCAAAGTCGGGCCTCCCTCCTCCGGATCCTCCCACAATGTTCGCGATCTCCTTTATGATATTCTGCGCGCTCTTCCCCTTATCGACGAGGTCACGCGTGAGGGCACAGACCAGAAAGACCCTCTCTTCCCCGCGAGACCCCAGGACTATAACCGTCGATTCTGACTTTGTCCTTATCGCGTCAGCCATGGCCCTCAGCACCGTGAGGTCGGCCTCCTCTATCCTGCGTGCGATAACCCTCGACGCTCCGATCGTCTCTGCTCCGGCGATGAGGGCATCGATCTCTTTCAGCTTCTCGGCAATGGCTCCCCTCCGGGACTCTCTTGACAACCTCATCGCGATCTTCTCGACTGATTCGGCCGCCCGCTCGAGAGTTTCCCTGCACGCCCTATACTCACGCACACTCTGGGGGTCGAGTCGATAGCTCATCGTATGAACCCGTACTGTAGTGTCGATCTCCTTTATCTTTTTCAATTCAGCATCAGAGGCCATATCTTTTGCGCTGCTTACCTTACGCTGATACGCGTCGTAGAGCCTCTTTGATTCTGTCTTCATAAATTCTAACGCCGCATCTCCCGTGAGCGCCTCTATTCGTCTCGTGCCCGCGGCGATCGAGCTTTCGCCCGTTATCGTGAAGAGACCTATCTCACGGCTCGAATCGGCGTGAGTCCCGCCGCAAAGCTCTTTGGAATCTCCGCAGACCACCACCCTCACCCGCGTGCCGTACTTTTCTCCGAAGAGCGCCATGGCGCCTCTCTCCATGGCCGCATTTATATCCATGACCTCCTTGCACACCGGGACATTCTTAGCGATCTCGCCGTTCACCATATCCTCGACGCGCTCGAGCTCCCGCTCTTCCATCTTCTTCACATGAGTGAAATCGAACCTGATGCGGGCCTCATCGACAACGGAACCCGCCTGATGCACATGGGGCCCAAGGACTTTCCGCAAGGCGCCGTGCAGGAGGTGCGTCGCGGTATGGTTCCTCTTTATCCTCTCCCTCGACGCGCGGCTGACCTCGGCGAACACGGTATCCGATTCCCTGATGACGCCTTTTGTGACAGTGCCGTAGTGGACGACCGAATCTCCCGCTTTTTTCGTATCCGAAATCTCGAGGTCCGCCTCCTTGGACATCATCCTGCCTTTGTCCCCGACCTGCCCGCCTGACTCAGCATAGAAAGGGGTCCTGTCGAGCACTACCTGGACCTTCTCGCCTACACCCGCCTGTGCGACGCGAGTCCGATCCTTAAAGACCGCGACGACGCGGCCCTCTGCCTTTACGGCATCGTACCCGAGAAATTCGGTCGCCGCGCCGAGGTCCTTGATGAGCGCGAGCTCATCGACAGCGAATATCTCCCCGCGTATCTTGCTTTTCGACCGGGATAATTTTCTTTGCTTCTCTAAGAGCGAATCGAACGCGTCCTTGTCTATCTCTAAATTGAACGTGCCGGCAATATCCTCGATCCAATCATAAGGTGCCCCATAGGTATCATAGAAATTGAAGACGATCTCCGCTAACTTTTTGCTGTCCCTTTTTTGCTCCTGCGTAAACTTTTCAAGGGCCTCGTTCACTTTGGGCAAGAGAGCAGCCGCCATATTTGAAAAATTCTTCTCTTCCTGCAATACCACTTGTGCGATATCATCCCTTTTATCGATGAGTACCGGATAGTGCTCTTTCATCCCTTCCGCAACGATGGATACAAGTTTATAGAGAAGCGGCTTGGTTATGCCGATATCCGCTCCATAAACGCAGGAGCGCCTGATAAGCTTCCTTATAACGTAACCGCGCTCTTCATTGGACGGCATCACGCCATCAGCAATGGCAAAGGTTATCGCCCTTATATGGTCTGCGATAGTGTTGACTTTCCCCCTTCGGCCCGGAAATTCCGCTCCGGATCTTTTCTCTATCGCGTCGATAATGGGCCTGAATGAGTCTGTCTCGAAATTCGTCCTCACCTGCTGCACTACCGCCGTGATCCTCTCCAGACCCATGCCGGTGTCGATGTTCTTTGAGGGGAGGTCCTTGAGGCTTCCGTCCCGCTGCCTGTCGAACTGGGTGAAGACGAGGTTCCACACCTCAATAAACCTTCCGCAGTCGCACGCGGGGCTGCAGTCAGGTTTGCCGCAGCCAACGCGCTGCCCGTAATCATAGAATATCTCGGAACAGGGGCCGCACGGGCCGTTGGGCCCTTCGGCAGGCGCATTCGACGGCCAGAAGTTCTCTTTCGGACCACACCGCTTTATCCGCGTTTCCGGTACCTTCACTGCATCGGCCCAGATGCCGTATGCCTTGTCGTCCTGCTCATAGACGGAGGCCCACAGGCTCTCGGGCCTGAGCTTCAGAACTTCAGTCAAAAATTCCCACGCCCAGCATATCGCGTCTCTCTTGAAGTAATCACCGAAAGAGAAATTCCCCAACATCTCAAAGAAGGTATGGTGCCCGGGGGTCTTGCCGACCCTCTCCAGGTCGCCCGTCCTCAGGCACTTCTGGCTCGATGCCGCGCGGCGGTAAGCGATGTTCCGGCCGAGGAACTGCTCCTTGAACTGGTTCATCCCTGCCCCGGTAAAGAGGAGCGTCGGGTCATTCGCGGGAACGAGCGAATCGCTCGGAACGATCTGGTGGCCTTTTGATGTGAAGAAATCGAGGAATGCCTTCCGTATCTCGTTACTCGTCATGAGGAAGTTCCGTGAGCTCCTCTATGATCCGCCGGACCGTGTCATACGCAAAACCGCGGCGCATCAAGAAATCGTATACCCTCTTCGTCGCCTTGCGCCTGTCGATCTTCTTCAGGCGTCTGAACCGTTCGACGGCCATAGACCTGGCCACCTCGTACTCATCGTACTTTGCGTCTTTTGACGAGAGGGCGGCTTCGATGATATCGGCGCTGATGCCCTTTTCCCTCAATTCATTCTTCAGGACCACGTCGCCGACGGGATTGAGGTGCATCTTGGACTCGACCCAGAATCGCGCGAACTTCTCGTCGTCGACCATCCCCCTCTTCTTGAGGTCTTCGACCACGAGCCGGACCACTGCGTCGTTATAGCCTTTCCCTTTAAGCCGGCTCACGAGCTCCCGCTCGCTCCTGGGTCTTGCCCGAAGAAGTGCGAACGCGCTATTCCGTACGCGAGCTTTCAACGTGTCGTCAACCATACGGGATACTCAACGCTTGAGTGTGGTCTCGCGTATCTCCTTCTCTATCTTCGCGAGCGTCTTGGGATTCTCCTTCAGGTAGGCCCTCGCATTCTCTCTGCCCTGGCCGAGCTTCTCTTCCCCGTAGACGAGCCATGTGCCGCTCTTTGCGATGATGCTTGCCGATTCGCCCACGTCGAGGATGCTCCCTATCTTCGAGATCCCTTCATCGTACATGATGTCGAACTCCGTCTTCCTGAACGGCGGCGCGACCTTGTTCTTGACGATGGTCGCCCTGCAGCGGTTCCCCACCACCTCGTCCCCCTTCTTGAGAGAGGCGATCCTGCGCAAGTCTATTCTTACCGACGTATAGAACTTGAGCGCCCTCCCTCCCGGGGTAGTCTCGGGGTTCCCGAATATAACGCCGATCTTCTCCCGTATCTGGTTTATGAAGATCACACACGTCTTCGACTTCGAGATGACACCGGTGAGCTTCCTCAGTGCCTGGCTCATGAGCCGCGCCTGCAGGCCCATGTGGGACTCCCCCATCTCTCCGTCGATCTCCGCCTTGGGCGTGAGCGCTGCGACAGAGTCTATCACGATCACGTCTATCGCGTTAGACCTCACGAGCGTCTCGACTATCTCGAGCGCCTGTTCGCCCGTATCCGGCTGGGACATCAAGAGGTTGTCGAGGTTCACGCCGATCTTCTTCGCGTACGCGGGATCGAAGGCGTGCTCGGCATCGATGAACGCGGCCTGGCCGCCCGCCTTCTGCGCCTGCGCGATAATGCTGAGCGTGAGCGTCGTTTTGCCGCTCGCCTCCGGGCCGTATATCTCGACGACCCGCCCCCGCGGCACCCCGCCTACGCCGAGCGCAATATCGATCGCGATCGAGCCTGTCGAGATCGCGGGGACGTCGACCTTGAAATCCTGCCCCAACCGCATGATGGCCCCTTTGCCAAAATGCTTTTCTATCTGGCCGAGCGCGATCTCAAGGGCCTTCGCCTTCTCCTCGATACGCTGCGCGCACTCCTTCTCTTCCTTCGCCTTCTCCTCGATACGCTGCACACACTCCTTCTCTTCCTCAGGTGCTTTCACTTTCATCTTCACCATCGCTTCTTCTCCTTTTAAGCGGTCATGCTCTATTATACAATTTCCCTATAATTTGCTCCTTCAATATAATAAGCTTATACATTATACATATCGCACCTCCTTTTTGTAAAGGGTTTTTTCTCGGCTTCATCCATCAACCGTGTCCACCTACGCGGTGGACTTGCGGTTCGGGAGCAATGCCTTTACACCGGCTAATCGTCTCCCATATGAAATACCATCTTCGACAAATTTCCTATACGAAATTGGATCCATCCCTACCATTTCCTTGCTGGTGCAGAGCCCCGTGCACCCTTCATCAACCGATATGTATTCTCGATAAGATGATGCGGCCCAGTCCTCTGGATGAGTGACGAGATATGCGGTTACGGGATTCAGATGTATATATCGTGTTAAATGAAGAAATTGCTGCTCGGTGGTAACCAGGACTTTCTTCGACCTACCTTCCCATAGGGGACCCTTCCTCTTGTGCTTAAGATTGAAATATCTCGTATAGCTATTGAGCACGGTATTGATATAGCGCGCTATACCACCTTGTTTGTTCTGCCTCAGAAGCAGATGGAAGTGAGTTGGCATGAGACAGTAAGTGAGAATTTCCACTATCTTTCCTAAACTGTGTCCACCTACGCGGTGGACATCGGGGTCCGCGCATCTGGAGAATTTGACTTTCAGACCTTCGTCCCGGTAATAGCGAAGCACATCTACCATTCTGGAACATTCGTCATTATCGTTGAAAATGACGAATCCTGCTATGCTTTTGTTGTAAACATGGAAAATGTTCTCCATAGCAGCTTACCCCTAATCCAGTCTCCCTATCCCATTTCCTTAACTGCAACTGAACCGTGTCCACCTACGCGGTGGAATTTATGGTCTTTCACTATATAAAGACGTACGCGCGAGTAAAATTCTTGCAAATATTTTTGGATAAATGTATACTCTAACCGATGAATGCCGAAATCATAAGCATAGGAACGGAACTCCTCTTGGGGCATATCCTCAATACAAACGCCGCCTACCTCTCCCACAAGCTTGCCGAGCTCGGGATCGACCTCTACTACCAGACGAGCGTCGGCGATAATACGAAGAGGCTGGAAGAGTGCATACGCCGGTCTGCGGGGAGATCCGACATCGTCATCATGACAGGAGGCCTTGGGCCGACCGTTGACGATATCACGGTAGAGGCGCTCTCGAGGATAGGCGGGGAAAAGACGGTCCTCAACAGGACGGTCCTGAAAGACCTGCGCAGCTATTTCGCGCTTAAGAAATTGAAGATCCCTCCGGGAAGCATGCGTCAGGCATACATCCCCCGCGGGGCGCGATGGGTGAGGAATAAGGTCGGCACGGCGCCGGGGCTCATGATAGGATGCAGAGACGCGCTTCTCATCGCCCTGCCCGGTCCTCCGCGGGAACTCATCCCTATGTTCGAAGGTTCCGTGATCCCCTTCCTTAAGAAAAAGTTCGGGGTGAAGAGCATAATCCTCACCCGGACCGTCAAGACCACGGGCCTTGCCGAATCCCAGGTGAACCACAAGGTCAGGGACCTTCTCATGTTGGGGCCAAAGGTGACGGTCGGCATCTATGCGAGACTCGGCGAGGTCGATCTGAAGATCACCGCGAAAGAGAAAGATGCGGTGAGCGCGCGCAGGGCGATATCGAGGGTCGAGAGGATCGTAAGACGGCGCCTGGGCGGCTTCGTATTCGGCTGTGATGAAGATACGCTGGAAGGCGCGGACGCCAAGATCCTGACCGGAAAGAGGGTGATGATCGCTGTCGCAGAGTCCTGCACGGGCGGCCTTGTGTCGCACAGGCTCACCAATGTGAGCGGCAGTTCGCGCTTTTTTCTGATGGGAGCTATCTCCTACTCGAACAGCGCGAAGGCGAATATCCTCGGTGTCCGGGAAGAGTCTCTCAAAGCGCATGGGGCAGTGAGCGGACAGGTCGCGCGAGAGATGGCCTCAGGTGTGCGGCGGCTCGCGTCCGCGGACATCGGAGTGGGGATCACAGGCATCGCAGGCCCTACGGGAGGGACGCGGAAGAAACCCGTGGGCCTCGTCTACGTCGCGTTCGCGTCGGACCGCACAAAGATAGTCCGGGAATTCAGGTTCAAGGGGTCCCGGGAAGAGATAAAATACCAGACATCGCAGGTCGCGCTCAACCTCATCAGGAGAAATGCATAGCGTATAGGGTATAGGGATTAGCATCATCTAACTACACCCTAAACCCTATGCCCTTCCGCCGGAGGCGGATCCGCCTTTGGCGGAAAACCCTAAAAACAATGCGCACGTTCATCGCGATAGAACTGAGCGAAGAGATAAAGAACGAGCTCGCCCAGATCCAGGCACGCCTCAGATACGCGGGCGCCGACGTGAAATGGGTCGAACAGCAGAACATCCACCTCACGATGAAATTTCTGGGCGAGGTGAAGGAAGACCGGATAGAAGAGGTGGTATCGGCGCTCAATGAGGTCGCGAAGGAGTCGAAACCTTTTGAGGCCATTATTAAGGACCTCGGCGTGTTCCCAAAATTGGAATTCCCGCGTGTCGTCTGGGTCGGGCTCGAAAGAGGCGCGGAGGAGTCGAAGGCTCTCGCGCGAAGGGTCGATGAACGGTTGGAAAAGCTCGGCTTCCAGAGGGAATCAAGGCCTTTCAGCCCTCACCTCACAATAGGGCGGGTGCGGTCTCCAAAGAATAAGGCCGCGCTAAAAGAGAAGATCATGGCGACGAGTATAGAAAAGGTCCTCTCCCAAAGAGTCGATTCGATTATCTTGTTTAAAAGTGAGCTCACTTCACAGGGTCCTATCTATTCGAAGCTCCACGAGTCGAAGTTCTCCGGATAACGTTTAGTCTCGTATTGCGTATATCGTATTGCGAGTTCATACAATTTACGTGCAGGATGAGCATCCCGAAGGCTGTTCAAAAATTTCGAGCGAAATTTTTGAACGCGTAGCCGAGGGATTGCGTATTGCGTAGATCGAGTCACCGCGTCACCACGACACCACATACGCTTAAAAACGCAAGTCC
Organism: uncultured Planctomycetia bacterium; assembly: GCA_964354545.1. GTDB lineage: Bacteria > Omnitrophota > Gorgyraeia > 2-01-FULL-45-10 > JAHFGN01 > CAYHAE01. The sequence continues at coordinate 118 of CAYHAE010000007.1, read as the reverse complement.
GGGGAGAGGCGAGTAGCCTAACTCGGGGAAAGGCCACTCGCTTACGATCACCCCCCGGACAAGTCGTATTGCGTATTGCGTACGGCGTATTGCGTTGTGCGTTTAATCTCAGCTCAAC
>CAYHAE010000006.1:0-79629 GCA_964354545.1 uncultured Planctomycetia bacterium | reverse complement strand
GCACTCGCCTGCCTACGGCAGGCAGCCCGCGAGACACAAGCCCGAGAGGGGACAGGAAGTTTGAGGGATCTGTTTTTGCTTCGGGGAGGGAAGGGGGTTCCACTGGGTACGCGGGGAGGCATGCAGATAAAAAACGAGAGGATCAGGCTCGATACCCACGGCAGCGGAGACCTGTTGAATATCACGGAAGAGATCGCAGGCCTTCTCAAATCGTCGGGGCTCAAGGACGGCATCGTCACCGTATTCGTCATAGGTTCGACCGCGGCGATCACGACATTTGAATACGAGCCAGGCCTCATACGCGACGTGCGGGAGCTCTATGAAAGGCTCATCCCTTCGAAGGCGCACTATTCGCACGATGAGACGTGGGGCGATGCGAACGGGTTCAGCCACCTGAGGGCCGCCTTGCAGGGGCCTTCGCTCACAATACCTTTTGAGGACGGGAGGCTTCTCCTGGGGACGTGGCAGCAGGTGGTCCTCGCCGAGTTCGACAACCGTCCGCGTTCCAGGGAAATAGTCGTACAGATGACGGGTTTATCCGCCTCCGCAGAAGACCCCGGACTTGCCCGGGGATGAATGTGACACGGTGCTTCGGCGGATGTCACATCGCAAGGGGGTAGGCGGATAACCCGCCGAAGCATATCTTCACTGAATCACATCTTTGGCGAAGGCGGGTATATAAAGGTACCACGGGCATGCCCGCGGGGTTCCATAGAAACTGTGTCCACCGACGCGGTGGACAAGGTAAGGAGGGCTGGGCGATGAAAGTGAAGGTTGAAAAACTAAGGGAGGATGAGCTCAAGAAGCGGGACGTCTCTTCGTGGCCTATATGGGAAAAAGAGGTTTCGCGGTTTCCCTGGTCTTATGGCCAGACCGAAGAGTGCTACCTGCTGAAGGGTAAAGTGGTCGTGGAGACTGAAAACGGAGAAAAGATAGAATTTGGCAAGGGAGATTTCGTGACCTTTCCTCAGGGCCTCTCGTGCGTCTGGGACATAAAAGAGGCGGTGAGGAAGCACTATAATTTCAAATGACGCTACTGCCTTTCGAATAAGATTTCCTTATCGCTCCCGCATCGGATCTTAGCAATTACCCTCTCCTTGGAAGGGAGCTTTGATTCGTCCACCATACGTATCCTTACAGAGTCACCTTCCTTGACAGCGCCGCTCAGGATGTTCAAAGAGAGCGGGTCTTGGATGTATTTCTGTATCACCCGTTTGAGCGGGCGGGCTCCATAGACGGGGTCGAAGCCCGTCTCGGCGAGGCGCTCTTTCGCCTTCTCGCTCACCTCTAAATTTACCTTCTTCTCTCCCAGCCGCTTCCTGAGGATGTCGAGCTGGATGTCGACTATTCTTTTTATCTCGCCCATCTCCAGCGTGTTGAAGACGATGACCTCGTCGACCCTATTCAGGAACTCGGGGCGGAAATGTCTCTTGAGCTCCTCGCGATCGCGCAGGTTCGAGGTCATGATGATGAGGGCATTCTTAAAGTTTACGGTCCGGCCCTGGCCGTCGGTAAGGCGGCCGTCATCGAGAAGCTGGAGGAGGACGTCGAGGACCTCGGGATGAGCCTTTTCTATCTCGTCAAAGAGGACGACCGAATAAGGCCTGCGCCGGACGACCTCGGTAAGCTGTCCTCCCTCGTCATAGCCCACGTAGCCGGGTGGCGCGCCGAGGAGCCGTGAGACCGCGTGTTTTTCCATGTACTCGGACATGTCGACCCTCACGACCGCCGTCTCATCATCGAACAGGAACCACGCGAGGGCTTTTGCGAGCTCCGTCTTGCCCACGCCCGTAGGGCCCATGAAGATGAAGGAGCCGAGAGGGCGATTAGGATCACCGAGCCCGGAGCGCGAGCGGCGGATGCAGCTGGAGACCGCTCCGATCGCCTCGTCCTGGCCGACGACGCGGCTCTTGAGCCGTTCTTCTATCTTCAGCAGCTTCTCCACTTCTCCCTCAAGGAGCTTGCTCAGGGGGATGCGGATCCACTTCGAAAGGACCTCCGCAATGTCTTCTTCGTCTACCTCTTCCTTGAGCATTTGTCTTGACTGCTGCAGCCGCGCGAGGTCCTTGTTCTCCCTCTCCAGTTCTTTCTGCAGCTCGAGGAGCGCGCCGTATCGGATCTCCGCGACCTTGTCCAGATTGCCCGTGCGCTCGAACTTCTTCTCCTCCGCCTTGAGGTCCTCGATCTCGTTCTTGATCTCTTGGACTTTTTTGATCCTCTCCTTTTCCTGGCTCCATTGCGTCATCAGCCCCTCCGACTCTTTTTTCAAAGACGCCAGTTCTCTTTCGAGTTTTTTCAGGCGTTCACGGGAGGCCTCATCCTTCTCTTTTTTGAGCGCCTGCTTCTCTATTTCCAGCTGTATGGTCTTGCGCCGCACCTCATCCAACTCTGCCGGCATGCTGTCGATCTCGATGCGCAGCTTGGCTGCCGCCTCGTCGATGAGGTCGATCGCCTTGTCAGGCAGAAAGCGGTCGGTGACGTACCTATGGGAGAGGGTTGCGGCGGCGATGATCGCCGAGTCTTTAATGCGCACGCCGTGGTGGGCTTCGTAGCGCTCTTTGAGACCGCGCAGTATCGCGATCGTATCCTCGACCGAGGGTTCGCTCACAAGGATCGGCTGGAATCGCCGCTCGAGCGCCGCATCCTTTTCGATGTGTTTTCGATACTCATCCAGTGTGGTCGCTCCTATACACCGCAGTTCGCCCCGCGCGAGGGCCGGCTTCAACATGGTAGAGGCGTCCACCGCTCCCTCGGCCGCACCTGCGCCGACGACCGTGTGGAGTTCGTCGATGAAGAGGATGACATCGCCTCCGCGGGCGTCAACCTCTTTAAGGACCGCCTTGAGCCTGTCTTCGAATTCACCCCGGAACTTCGTCCCTGCAACGAGAGATCCCATATCGAGCGCGAGGACCTGCTTTTCCTTGAGGCCGTCGGGGACGTCCTGGTTCACGATCCTCTGGACGAGGCCCTCGACTATCGCCGTCTTGCCGACTCCCGGCTCGCCGATCAGGACCGGATTATTCTTGGTCCTGCGGGAAAGGACCTGAATGACGCGCCTGATCTCGTCGTCGCGGCCGATCACGGGGTCCAGCTTTCCCTTGGCGGCAAGCTCCGTTAAATTACGGCTGTATCTGTCGAGCGCCTTGTATTTGCTTTCCGGGTTCTCATCTGTTATGCGCTGGTTACCGCGGATCTTCTTCAGCTCCGACAGCACCGCGTTCCTGTCTATCGCGTACTTCCCGAGGACTCCGGTCTTATCCGTGATGAGGGCAAGAAGCAGGTGTTCTACGGACACATATTCGTCGCCCAGCTGTTTTGCCTCGGATTCGGCGATGCGCAGAATTTCAGCGAGGTGAGGGGAGAAATAGACATCAGTTGATTTTGCGTACACCTTTGAACGGCTTTTGAGCTCCTCTTCCAGCTGCCGAGCGAGCGATGCGGTATCCACTCCTACGGCTGCCAGGATCTCGATGGCGAGGCCCTCTTCCTGGGTGATGAGCGCCAGAAGCACGTGGTCGCTATCCACCTGCTGGTGGTTCATGTCGTAGGCCGACCGGATCGCCGCCTGGAACGCTTCTTGCGCCTTCACCGTGAATCTATCTTGTCTCATAGCGTCCTCCTCCGCTTATTGTAAAAAAAATATGAGCATAAGGCAAGAAAATTATGGACAAACCCGGCTGTATCCCGCATTGCATGAGCGGATGATAGCGAGGACATAAAATGGAATAGTGTTCTTGAAAACCTGGGCAGGGGGGCGTCGAAAGACCCTTTGTCCCTTCGCTCCTTAAGGATCAAGAAAAGGGCGAAGAATTATCTTGACAAAATGATACTAATATAGTATCATTAAACTGCTTAAAGAGGAGGCCCTAAAGGATGAAGCTCATCACCAGGGATACTGATTATGCGATCAGGGCCCTCGCGTGCATGGCTGCGAAGGAAGAGGAGATAACGCCTGTGGCGGAACTGGTGAAGCGCCTAAGGATGCCCGGGCCGTTCTTGCGGAAGATACTCCAGATATTGAATAAGAACGGGCTCCTGCGGTCATATAGAGGTAAGGGGGGAGGTTTTGCTCTTGCCCGGCCCGCAGAGCAGGTTTTTCTGATCGACCTGATAAAGATATTTCAAGGGCCTTTCCAGTTAAATGAATGCCTCTTTAAGAATATGAGGTGTCCGAATACGCGCGTGTGCATTCTCAAAGAGAAGATCGAAGCGATAGAAAACTACGTCGCCGCGGAATTAAGGTCGATCACCGTTGCGTCACTCATAGGCCCCGCTACCAGAAAGCCGCGGCTTTCTGGTGCGGGATTCCGCCCCATGGGTGGAAGGCCAAAAAGAAAGGTTCGCCCACGCGCAATGCGAGCAGGCAGAGGGGCGTGAGCCCGCGGGGCTCCGCAAGAGGAGGACGTTGCATGGCGAGAAGGAAGATAATAAAGATAGACGCGGAAAAATGTAACGGGTGCGGGCTGTGCATACCGAATTGCCCCGAAGGGGCACTGCAGATCGTCGACGGCAAGGCGCGTCTTGTGAGCGACCTCTTCTGTGACGGTCTCGGCGCATGTATCGGCCGCTGCCCCGAGGGCGCAATCACCATAGAAGAGAGAGAGGCCGAAACCTATGATGAGCGGAAGGTGATGGCGAATATCGCAACGCAGGGGCCGAACGTGATACGGGCGCACCTCGAACACCTCAAGGAACATAATCAGACGGATCTGCTCAAGGAGGCGATGGATTTCTTGAAGGAGAAGAAGATAAAGAACCCTTTTGAGGAGAGGGCGCGCGGCGGTCACCGCGGGCATGATTTTTCCGGATGCCCCGGCTCGAAAGTGCTGGATCTGAAAGAGGGCGAAGAACTCCGGGAGGGGAAAGAGGGCCCCGTTAACGCCAAGTCGAGGCTAGGGCAGTGGCCCGTGCAAATTGCCCTGGTCCCTCCGAGCGCCCCTTATTTCAAAGATTCGGACCTTTTGATCGCAGCCGACTGTGTCCCTTTTGCGTATGCGAATTTCCATGAGGAGCTGTTGAAAGGGAAGGTCCTTCTCGTGGGATGTCCGAAACTGGACGACATCGAATTCTATAAGGAGAGGATCGCCCAGATCGTAAAGAATAACTCCATAAGGACCATTACGTATGCCCACATGGAGGTACCGTGTTGTTTTGGCCTGGTAGAGGCGATCGAACATGCGATCGCAGCCTCAGGTAAAAAGATACCGTTCGAAGAGGTAACGATCACCATACGGGGAGAGCGCCTATAATGATTTCCGATTGCCCGGGAGCCCAACGGTTTAAGCAGCCGACGCCGGAGACCATCACGTGCTGGTTCTGCCAGGGAGAACTCGAGATATGGACCGATGAGTTCCAAACGACCTGTCCGAAGTGTAAAAAAATCGTAACTCGGCCGGGAGAACAGTGCTGTCTCGACTGGTGCGCGTATGCGAGGGAGTGCGTGGGGGATGAAGTGTACAACAGGTATTTGAAAAGCAGATCCGGAGGGAAAGAGCGCTCGTGAAGCTCCGCGGCCTTTCCGCTGAAGGCGGATCCGCTTGCGGCGGAACAGCCGAGGCCTCTTTCTTTTTAAGGGTTCCGCTGCGCAAGCGGAACGGCTGAACCGTCCCGCAAAGCGGGACTGGTTCACGGGTAAACCGGCGAGCGAGGAGACATGTGCAAAGGCTTTTTCTTAAGGAAAGGGGGGAGATCAAAATGAGAGCACGAGTAACGATCCGCTATATGTTAAGGCCCGTTGCCCATTGCAAAGAGGGGTGTAGTGCTCAGTCCCGGGCATGACATTAAACTGCCCACACCTCTTCATGCGTGCGACCGGCCCGAAAAAAACCTTTGCAGATAATCATATTATTCCGAAGGTGCATTTGTTATAATATAATATTCCCGTAATGTGAAATAGGCAAAGAGGCGCCATAGAGCTATAGATATCGGAAGCAGGTGAGGATTATGTCGGAGGCCATCGACTTGAAGCCAAAGGTATCGATCATTGGCTGCGGTAACGTAGGCATGCGCTATGCGTATGCCCTGATAATGAGCGGTATCGTGCGCCAGCTTGTCATCGTGGATGTGGGCAGGGAGAGGCTTGAGGGGGAGGTGATGGACCTCTCCCACGGCGCTCCCTATATCTCGCCTGTCGAGATAGAGGCGGGAGATTACCCCGACATAAAGGGTTCGGATCTCGTGGTGATCACGGCCGGGAAGAAGCAAAAGAGCGGCCAGTCACGGACCGATCTCGCAAAAGAGAACATCGAACTCTACGGGAAGATCGTCCCCGAGGTCGTCCGGTGTGCCCCTCGCGCCATCCTTTTGGTTGTCACGAACCCCGTTGATATCCTCGCGTACGCCGCATACAGATTTTCGGGAAAGCCCGCGAACGAGGTCATCGGCTCGGGGACCGTGCTGGACAGCGCACGGTTTCGATTTCTATTGAGCCAGCACTGCAGGATAGATCCTCATAATGTCCACGCCTATATCCTGGGAGAACATGGGGACAGCGAGTTTCCCGTCTGGAGCAGGGCGATGATCGGGGGGGTGCTTTTCAGCGACTACTGTCATGTATGCGAGAATAAACACCCTCACCGTTGCGATGAGGAGCTCAAGAAGATATTCACGGATGTGAGGGATTCCGCGTATCGCATCATCGAAAAAAAAGGGGAAACGTCGTACGGCATAGGACTTGCCCTCGTACGGATAACACAGGCGGTCATCAATGATGAGAACGCCGTTCTGCCGGTGTCGTCATTGGTCGACGACTACTTGGGTGTACGCGATATGTATTTGAGCCTCCCCGCGGTCGTCAACAGGTCGGGCGTAAGGGAGGTCCTGAGGCTCGAGCTATCGGCCCAAGAAGAGGATCAATTTAAACGCTCTGCGGATGCGGTGAGGGGCGTGATAAAGCAAACCGGCCTGTACGAAGTGCAGGATGTCGCAAGGTGAAAAAAGCAGATAGGGAGGAGACCATGAAGGAAAAGGTCGAAAGCGCATTGAACAAGATAAGGCCGTCTCTCCAGGCAGACGGCGGCAGCGTTGAACTGGTCGACGTAAGTCCCGATGGCGTGGTGAAGGTAAGGCTTACGGGCGCCTGCGGCGGGTGTCCGATGAGCCAGATGACGCTCAAGATGGGCATCGAGAGGATCATCAAAAAAGAGGTGCCGGAAGTGAGATCGGTGATCGCGGTACAGTGAGTACACCATGAACGAACCATACGTGTAGAATTCTTACGGAGTATACGCGATGACCGTTGCTCACCATAGGTACGACCATAAGGCTGATGAGCTCTCCCGCGTGAAGCTCGCGCTCATTCTGACCGGCGCGGGCATGGCGATAGAGTTCGTCGGAGGATACCTCTCGAATAGCCTCGCTCTTATCTCCGATGCCTGGCACATGCTCACGCACCTCTTCGCGCTCGGGATGAGCTATTTTGCCATACTGATATCGACCCGGCCGGTGACGAAGAAGAGGACCTACGGGTTTTACCGCTCTGAGGTGCTCGCGGCTTTTGTGAACGGGATCGCGCTCATATATATATCCGCCTATCTCGTCTATGAAGCGATCCTGAGGTTTATCACTCCGGAGAAGATCAACACCGGGGAGATGCTCCTCGTGGCAGGGCTCGGCCTCGTCGTGAACGGCATAAGCACGGTCCTCTTGGCCAAGGCGAGTTCGCACGACCTCAACATCCGCAGCGCACTTCTCCACGAGATAGGAGATATGGTCTCCAGCATCGGGGTCGTGGGCGCCGGGGTCTTCATCTTCTACACCAGGAACTATATCGCTGACCCCATACTCTCGTTCCTCATCTGCATTTTAATCATCATATGGGCAGGGCGGCTTCTCATCGACTCCGCGAACATCCTCCTGGAATCGACGCCGGCGCATTTGGACATCGATTCGATGATCGTAGCCCTTAAATCAGAGATCGCCGGCATCCATGAAGTACACCATGTCCACGCGTGGACCATCGCGACGTCGATGTACGCCCTCACCGCCCACGTGGTGATCGAGGACTGCCACGTGAGCAAGGCGAATGAGCTCTTGGAGAAGATCAACGCATTGCTGCGAGACAGGTTTCATATCGGCCACACGAACATCCAATTCGAATGTCTTCTCCGAAATGAGGCACGCTGACTATGGACAAGTATCGGTGTAAGATATGCGGCTATATCTATGATCCGGCGAAAGGTGACCCCGATAATGGAGTCCCGCCCGGGACAGCGTTTGATGTCCTGCCCGATGGCTGGGTCTGCCCCGAGTGCGGCGCACCCAAAGAGGAGTTCGAGAAGGTATAGAAGATGTTATTAACGCGGATTTTCGCAAATTGCACGCGGATTTACGCAGATCTTCTCGAAGATGAATCTGCGTTTATCTGCGTTTGATTCGCGTAAATCTGCGTTGAAGAAGTATTTGTCAGAGGGTTTTAAAAGGAGGCAGTTCGACATGAAAGCAAAAGTCGATGCGGAGCTCTGCATAGGATGCGGTCTGTGCGCGGGCACGTGTCCCGAAGTATTCCGTATGGAAGGCGACAAAGCGGTCGTATCCGTGAAGGTAGTGCCGGCGGCGGCCCACGATCTGTGCCGCAAGGCGACAGAGGAGTGTCCGGTGACGGCGATAACGATCGAGGAGTAACATCCGAGAGATGCATAGAAACGAGGTAGCGGCTGATGGGGGCGGTTTCTCTACCCTCATCACAAGGAAGGCGGGTTCAGGCATAGATAGATCAGGTTCGATCCTCGCCGTATATTGATGAGCGCTCGACAAAATAAGGGAGTGGGATTATAATAACGATGCGCGGATCGCGCTCGGGATATTGTATAAGAAGGATGCCCCTACGTTTGAGGAGAGGTTTCTCCCGCAAGGCCCCGAAGCCGGGGATCGCGGGCCGAAGATGCAGGAGGTATTAAATGAGAGAGCCTAAAGAGGTTTTCCGGACTATAACGAAGCCTTACAACCTCATCATCTATTCAGGCGCTATCGCTTTTCTCCTGCTGGCCGCGACGTTCTATCTGGGGTTGACCGGAATAAATTTCCGTCTCCATAAGTCTATGGGTATCGCAACGTTTATCATCGCCGCGCTGCACCTCGGCATCGTTCTTTACAGGCGTGTCGGGATGAAGATGAGGAAGGGGAGGCCATGATGCGACGCCTCCTCCTCGCCGCCGCGATCCTCGCCGCATCGTCCGCCGTCGCCTTCGCCCATCCGCCGGTCAGGATCGTATCGAAGGTGGTGGGGCCGCACATCGAGACCGTCATCGCCCATCCCGTCGAGGACCCGAGGGCGCACTACATCGACAGGGTTGAGGTGAGGCTCAACGGACAGCGCACCATCGAGCAGCGTTTTTCGCTCCAGACCGGTAACGAACAGCGCGCGGTCTATCTCATCCCCTCGCTGAAGGATGGAGACCGGCTCGACGTCATCGCCTGCTGCAACATAGCGGGAAAACTCATCCAGGGGATCATCATAGGCCCTCCGCCCCAGCCGCCGTCGCCCGCGGTCCCCGGCGCCGGTGCTGAAGGTCCGGCCGGGATCGATACGGGGGGCGCGGCCGTTGAAGAGGCGAAGGAGGAGTAGCGATGGACCCGAACGTGTTGCACAATATCAGTTACGGGATGTATATAGTCTCTTCGAAGAAAGGCAGCGTCTTCAACGGCCAGATCGTCAATACCGTGTTCCAGATAACGAGCGAACCGGTCACGATCGCGGTGAGCATCAATAAAAGTAATCTTACCCATGAGTACATAGTATCGAGCGGGCGGTTCAGCCTTACCATCCTCGAAGAAGCCACGCCCCTTGCCTTTGTGGGAAAGTTCGGTTTCAAGTCCGGGAGGAACGAGGATAAATTCAAAGGCGTGAACGTCACGGTGCTCTCGTCAGGCTGTCCCGTGGTCCTTGACCATGCGATCGGATACCTCGAGGTGAGGGTGACGAATAGTCTTGATTGCGGGACGCATACGCTTTTTCTGGGAGAAGCGGAAGACTCGAAGGTAGTGAAGGCAGGGAAGCCGCTCACGTATGAGTACTACCACCAGGTGAAGCGCGGAACGACCCCGGAGACCGCGCCCACGTTCATCAGAGAAGAGGGCGGGAAAGCGCGGCTCACCCCGCTGCAAAAATATCGGTGCGTCGTCTGTAATTATATCTACGACCCTGCGTCCGGGGACCCTGATGGCGGGGTCCAGCCAGGCACGCCTTTCGAGAAACTTCCTGAAGCGTGGGTCTGCCCTGTCTGCGGCGCGGGTAAGAGTGAATTTGTAAAAGAGGGGGGCACGCAATGAAGCCCGTTGAAATAAAGAAGAAGATCTACTGGGTAGGCGTCGTCGACTGGAACGTGAAGAATTTCCACGGGCATACCTATACGACACAAAGAGGGACTACCTACAACGCCTATCTCATCGTCGACGACAAGATTACGCTCGTGGATACGGTCTATGGGCCGTTCGCGCAGGAGATGATCGAAAGGATAAGAGCGATAGTGCCTCCGGACAAGATCGACAACATCATCATCAACCACGTGGAGACCGACCACTCCGGAGCGCTGCCCGTGATACTGAAACATTGTCCAAAGGCGAAGGTCTTTGGTACGGCAAAGTGTAAAGAGGGGCTCTTCAAGCACTATTACGCGAACATGGATTTCCAGGTGGTGAAGACGGGTGATTCGGTGAAGTTGGGCGCGAGGACCCTGGCCTTCATCGAGGCGCCCATGATCCACTGGCCGGACAGCATGTTCACCTATTGTCCCGAGGAGCAGCTCCTCCTTCCCAACGACGCCTTCGGGCAACACTATGCGACTGCCGAGAGGTTTGAAGACGAGGTCAATGAGGCCGAGCTTATGGATGAGGCCGCTAAGTACTATGCGAATATCCTCTGGCCCCTTAGCTCCCTCATCGCAAGGAAGATAGAAGAGGTCCAGAAACTCAATATCCCCATCACCATGATCGCCCCGAGCCACGGGATCATATGGCGCAAGGACCCGATGAAGATCGTGCGCGCATATCTCGGGTGGGCGAGAAATGAGACGAAACGGAAAGTCGTGGTAGTGTACGAGACGATGTGGGGCGCGACGGAGAAGATGGCCCGCGCGATCGCAGAAGGGGTCATCGACGGGGGGACGGGCGTGAGGCTCTTCGATATCGCCCAGTCCGACCGTACAGAGGTAGTGAAAGCGATGCTCGACGCGAAGGGATTCATCATCGGCTCGTCCACCCACGATAACGACATGCTCCCCGCCGTTGCAGGGTTCCTGGCGTTCCTTAAAGGGCTCAAGCCCAAGAGCAGGGTCGCATGCGCATTCGGTTCGTACGGGTGGTCGGGCGGAGCGGTGAACGGGATCGAGGGGGTGCTCAAGGAGGCGGGGATCGAAACGATCCGGCCTTCCATCTCTTTCAAGTATGTCCCGGATGAGAAAGAGATCACGCGCTGCTATGAGTACGGGAAGGAGTTTGCACAGTCGCTGGGATAAATGACGAAAGGAGGTGAAGGGTATTCCGACGAAGTCCAGGACAAGGTCCAAGGCGGTGAAATCGAGAAAGGGGAAGCGTTATGTGTGCGGGGCGTGCGGCATGATGGTGACCGTCAATAACGCATGCGGCTGTGTCGAGGAGTGCGACATCATCTGCTGCGGCGAAGATATGAAACCAAGGAAAAAGTGATCGCAGTGCGGACGCTGCCGCGGAAGATAGCGCACAATTTTTTTGACCTACATAAAAAAGGGAGAGATACTCATGGGAAAAGAAGGGACTAAGGTTGCAGCAGTTGATGTGAAGGATCTGATCAAAGATCTGAACAGGGCGTACGCCGATGAATGGTTTGCCCATTTTTCTTACCTGCACATGGCACGGACTGTGACGGGCCAGGGGTATGAAGACATGAGCGAATTTCTCGAGGAGATCGCGAAGGACGAGGCAGAGCACGCAGGGGAGCTCGCGAATAGAATTCAGGAGCTCGGCGGGATGCCGCTCGCGAGTCCCCTGGAGCTCGAGAAACACGCGAACGCGCCTTATCCGAATCCGCCCAAAGCCACCGATGACTACAAGGCCATGATCAAGGTCGTCACCGAGGCGGAGGCGGGCGCGATCGACGTCTATAACAAGATCGCGGCAAAGACACAGGGCAAGGACCACGTGACGTACCAGCTCGCGTGCCATATCCTCGCAGAGGAAGTGGAGCACGAGGAGAAGTTCGAGGACCTTTTATAGCAGGGATCCTCGGGGGTTCCAATTCGCATAATCAAAGAAACGATCCGAGAGGAAGGTAGGCGTGTGTCGCGTCCTTTTTGGTCGTGTCCTCATGGAAGGGAGGTAAGCGATGGCGGACTTAAAGGACCTGTTCCAGACCGCGGACTGGAAGAAAGAGAAACACGTTCCGGCGGTCGAATCACCCGATAAGGGAAAGAAGGGAGAACCCGTTCGCGTTACTGTAAGCGTGGGGAAAGAGATACCCCATCCAAACACTACCGAACATCACATAGGGTGGATAGGTGTCTACTTTCTTCCGGATGGTGAAAAATATCCTTACCAGATCGGGAAGTTCGAATTCACCGCTCACGGGGCTTCGGTCCAAGGGCCCAATACGAGCACCATATACACGCATCCTGAAGCGGCCTGCGTCCTCAAAACGGATAAATCCGGCACAATCCTCGCCTCTTCGTACTGCAATATCCACGGGTTGTGGCAGAGCGCGAAAAAGATAGCGATTGAATAGTGAATAAGAAGACGCGAGGCTCTTCGAGAATAGTGGTATGGATATAAAAGATACTTCGGCAGCATGCGCTGCCTCAGTATCAAATGTGCAAAGCAAATTTGAGGTAGAGACCATGGCAAATATCTTTGCAGGCAGCGAGATAGCAGAGTGCGGGATTCAGATCGAGAAGAACGGAAGGGACTTCTATCGCGCCGTGTCAGAGGGGTCAAAAGTAAAAAAGGCTCGGGAGGTATTCGACTACCTCGCGGGGGAAGAAGAAAAGCACATCGTCATCTTCCAGAGGATACTCGATTCGGTTGAGAAGTATGAACCGGCCGAGGCCTATCCGGGAGAGTATTTCGCATACATGAACGCGCTCGCGAGCGATTACGTCTTTACCCGGAAGGACAAAGGGGCGGAGATCGCCAGAACCGTAAAAAGCGACGTGCAGGCCATCGAGATGGGCATAGGGTTCGAGAAGGATTCGATCCTCTTCTACGAAGGCATGAAAAAGGTTGTGCCGGACAGCGACCACGCGGTAGTCGATGGGCTGATAGGGCAAGAGCAAAATCACCTGATGCAGCTGTCAAAGCTCAAGAAGAAGCTGTAAGAAGAAAATTCGAAGCACGAAATACGAAATCCGAAACAAAACTGTGCGTAAAAGGCATGTTAAATCCGAAATTCAAATATCGAAATTCGAGATGCTAAAGTGCCTTGCGTTAGATTTGTTTCGAGCTTCGAATTTCGGATTTCGGATTTAATATTTAGAATTTTAAATCTGTCTGCCTCGCACGGAGTTTAAGTCACAGGCGTTCTGAAGGAGGATTGGATGGATAAGAAGGTGACGGTGTACAGCACCCCTACATGCCCGTTCTGCATCAGGACAAAGCAGTTCTTGAGGGATAGCAACATTGTGTTTGAGGACATCGATGTATCGGCGAACCCTGATAAGGTCCAGGAGATGGTCGATAAATCAGGGCAGATGGGTGTACCGGTGCTCGATATCGACGGCGAGATCGTCGTAGGATTTGACAAGGAAGGAATAAAGAGGGCGTTGGAGTTGTAAGCCAACGCGGGTGTGATCATGCATGACCTCATCATCATCGGGGCAGGACCTGCCGGCATCACGGCCGCAGTATACGCGGCGCGCAAGAGGATGGACCTCGTGGTTCTCACGGGCGATATTGGCGGGCAGGCGGCGTGGAGCGGTGATATAGAGAACTACACCGGATATCAGTTCATCACGGGGCCCGAGCTCGCGGAAAAGTTCGAAGACCACATGCGAAAATTCGGCATCACCGTCAAGGAGAACGAGGAAGTCCTTGAACTCAAGAAGGCAGGCGCGAAGGTATGTGCGAAGACCGCTAAGGGTGAATATGAAGCCGCCGCCTCGATCATCGCCTCCGGAAAGAAATCGAGGGAGATGAACGTCCCCGGCGAGAGGGAATTCAAGAACAGGGGCCTCACCTACTGCGCCACATGCGACGGGCCTCTCTTTGCCGGCAAAGACGTTGCGGTGATCGGGGGAGGGAATTCGGCCCTGGACGCTGTGTTGCAATTGACAAAGATCGCCCGCCACGTCCACATCGTCAACATTGCCCCGAAGCTCGGCGGCGACGCCATTATGAGAGAAAAGGTCATGGGAAGCCCGCTCATCACCGTCTTCAACAACTCGCGGGTAACGGCCGTGCTCGGCGACAGGATGGTGAACGGGATACGGATACAAAGAGGCGCCAAAGAAGAGCTGCTCCCCGTCCAGGGTGTGTTTGTAGAGATCGGGCTCATTCCTAATTCTCAATTTGCAAAGGATGCGGAGAAAAATAAGCTCGGAGAGATAAAGATAAACTACCGCAACGAAACGAACGTCCCCGGCATCTTTGCCGCCGGCGACGTCACCGATATCCCGGAGAAGCAGATCATCATCGCTGCGGGAGAAGGGTCGAAGGCTGCGCTCAGCGCGTTCGCCTACGTGGTGCGCAATAGGTAAGGTAGGAGGACCATGGCCGACTATCAAAGACATGCAAAGAGGCGGAGGGCAAAGCAGATACTCATGGCCGTCCTGTTCCTCGCGATCCTCGCCGGCGGGTGGCGTTGGCATCTCCTCGGTTACTTCATACCCCTATGCATGGTCATAGGCATCGCGGTCGGTTTTGGTCGGGGGCGCGCGTGGTGCGACTGGGCATGTCCGAGGGGGAGCTTCTACGACACGATAGTGAAAAGCGCAAGCCCTCAAAAAAAGATCCCGCCTTTCATTAAACGCATGCCGTTCAGGATCGGCATCCTCTCCGTCCTCATGTCCATCATGACTGTCATGCTTGTCCAGCGCTGGCCCGACCTCGACAGGATGGGGAAGGCATTTGTGACGCTCCTCACCACGACCACCGCGCTGGGAGTCATACTCGCCTTGATATTCCACCAGCGGACCTGGTGCTACATCTGTCCGATCGGCACAATCGTCAATCTCATCGGCACGAGAAGGAAGTCGATGACGATAGATTCTGCTCGGTGTACTGAGTGCGGTCTCTGCGCCAAGGTTTGCCCCATGCAGATCTCGCCTCTCCGGTATAAAGGAGAGGGCAAAAGGATCGTGAAGGACAGGGATTGTCTCCAATGTGGGCTCTGCGTTTCGGCCTGCCCGGGCAATGCGCTCGGCTTCGTGAGCTCGCTGCGGGACCGCGCGGGAGGAGGACAGGCCTCACCATGCTGAAAGAGGCGATGCTGTATACGAAGAAGGAGAACCTCGGGGTATCCTGTCTTCTCTGCCGTCACCGCTGCCAGATCCCCGAAGGAAAATCCGGCATTTGCGCGGTGAGGGAGAATAGACAAGGGACGCTCTATACGAGCGCATATGGAGAGGCGGTCGCGGCGCACGTTGACCCGATTGAAAAAAAACCCATCTTTCATCTCCTTCCCGGCACCGCCTCGTTTTCGTTCGCGGCCATAGGCTGCAACTTCCGGTGCGGATTCTGCCAGAACTGGGAGATATCCCAGGCGAAAGAGGCAAAGAGGTTGGGCGTCGACTCGGTCGGGATGTCGCCCGAGCGGATCGTCGCCGAGGCCAAGAGGCATGGGTGCCCGAGCATCTCCTACACATATACGGAACCGACGATATTTTTTGAATATGCCTATGAGACATCCGTGCTCGCGAAGGAGGACGGGCTCTATAATGTGTTCGTCACCAATGGTTATATGACGGAGGAGGCGCTCGAACTCATCCGGCCGTATTTGGACGCTGCGAACGTCGACCTCAAGGCATTTAACGAGGAATACTATCGGAAGGTCTGCGGCGCCCAATTGCGCGGCGTGGTGAGGTCCATCGAGACGATGAAGTCATTGGGGATCTGGGTTGAGGTCACGACGCTCGTCCTTCCGGGCATGAACGACTCGCGCGAGGAATTGAAGAAGCTCGCCGCCTTTCTCGCGGGCGTAGGACCAGAGATACCCTGGCACGTCTCCCGGTTTCATCCGGACTATAAAATGACGGACGTCGACGCGACCCCGCTCGCAACGTTACGGATGGCATATGAGATCGGGAAAGAGGCGGGCCTCCGCTACATATATTTAGGAAACGTTGCAGAGGAAGAGAATACCTATTGCTATCAGTGCGGCGGGCTGCTCATCAGGAGGTCCGGGTTCAGCATCCGTGAGAATAGGTTGAAAGGAGGCATATGCCCCGCGTGCGGCACGGTCCTGGATGGGAGGGCGCTCTATCCTGCGGCGTGAAGACCGGCCTCTACGAGCTTACCATGGCCGCAGGCCATTATGCGAATAAGGCGAGACCGCGGAGGATCTAAAAAAGAAGGAGCTGGGCAAGGCAGGGAGGTGACCGCAATGATAGAGAATGTACATTGGCTGGGCCACGCGAGCTTCAGGATAGACGGCCCCAAGACGATCTATTTTGACCCATGGAAACTTCCGGGGTCTTCTAAGAAGGCGGATATCATCTTTGTGAGCCATGACCATTTTGACCATCTCTCGCTCGATGATATCAAACGTATTTCCACACAAGATACCGTGATAGTCTGCGACGGGGCATCGGCGGTGAAGGTGCGCAGGGCGGTCGGATGTAAAGAGGTGAGAGCGGTATCGCCGGGCGACTCGATAGATCTCGGGGGGGTTGCCGTTGAGGCGGTGGCGGCGTATAATACGAATAAGCCCTTCCACACAAAGGCATCGCACAAAGTCGGCTACATCGTCACGATCGAAGGGAAAAGGTTCTACCATGCCGGCGACACCGATTTCATCCCCGAGATGAAGGGGTACGGGTGCGACGCCGCCTTCCTTCCGGTAAGCGGCACTTATGTGATGACCGCCGAGGAGGCGGCCGAAGCCGCGCTCGCGATGAAGCCGAAGGTCGCCATACCGATGCACTACGGCGAGGTCGCAGGTTCCTCCGCCGACGCAAAGAGATTTCATGACCTTCTCAAAGGGAAGGTCGAGGTCAAGGTCCTCGCGATGGAACGATAGGGGATGCCGTGGTCAATAAAAAGAGGCTCATTGCCACTGCGAAGAAACTGATCGAGCTCAATTCTGAGAACCCTCCGGGGAACGAGCGCACGATCGCCCTATGGGTGGCGAAGTATCTGAGGCGTCTCGGCCTGCGCGTCCGATCGTACGAGTTCGCACGCGGTCGACCCAATGTGATCGGAACGCTGAAAGGGATGGACGGCGGGAACGGGCTTCTCCTCAGCCCTCACCTGGATACGGTCCCGGCGGGAAACGGCTGGACCTTCGCTCCATTTAAAGGTACCGTGAGGAGCGGGAGGATATACGGCCGCGGGGCCACGGACTGCAAAGGTACGCTCGCCTCATGCCTTGAGGCGATGACGAGCCTCGTGGAAGAGAGGACCCTCTTGCGCCTCGACGTGGTCTTTGCCGCCACGGCCGATGAAGAGCGCGGCAGCAGGGCCGGGATCATCCCGCTCATTGACAGGGGGATCGTGAGGCCGAAGGCGGCGCTCATCCTCGACGGCGACGATTTCGACATCCTCGTTGTCCAAAAAGGCCTCATACATTGTAAAGTAAAGGTATTTGGGAAAAAGGCACACGGCGCCTACCCGTGGAGGGGAACGAACGCCATAGAGAAGTCGGTCGAGATCATCCACGCGCTCAAGGCCATGAAGTTCTCATTCACGCCTCATTCCCTCTTAAGGGGTCCGACGGTGAACATCGGCACGATAAGGGGCGGAGACAAGGTGAACATCGTCGCAGACTACTGCGAGTTCGAGGCGGACCTGAGGTTCCTCCCCGGAATGGACTCAGGCTCGATCATGGCGGCGATAAAGCGTCTCGCCGCGCGCTCTTCCCGACGGTACGCGATAGAAGCGGAGAGCATACAGGATCCGTATGAGATCGAGAAGACGCATCCCCTGGTGAAGGTCCTCGCGAGGACGCTCGTAGGGCACGGCAGGGCCGTGAAGATCAGGGGGAGCGAAGGCGCGACGGTCATCACGTTCTTTAAAAGGATCGGGATACCGGCGCTCGGCTTTGGCTTCGGGGCCCGAGGCCAGGCGCACGCCACGGACGAATACGCAAGGGTAAGAGATCTCTACGACGGCGCAAAGGTTCTGGAGGATTTCGTGAAGAATTTCGATGCGTGTTACCGTGCCCACAAGGGCATGGCAGGCAACGACCGCGGAGCGTGATTCGATGAAGGTCTGGGCCTATTCACTCATAAGCGTATTCATTGTGAGCCTCATCTCTCTCATCGGAGTTACTACGATCTCCGTGAGCACGGAGAAGCTCAGGAAGATCGTGCTCCTCCTCGTGAGCTTTGCCGTCGGCGCTCTCTTTGGAGATGTGTTCATTCACCTCCTGCCGGAATCGTACGAGAAGATAGGTTCGAATATCATCACGTCGGCCCTCGTCATCGCGGGCATGCTCACCTTCTTTATCCTGGAGAAGTTCGTCTGCTGGAGGCACTGCCACCTTCCCGAGTCAGAGCATCGCCCCCATTCGGTCGTCTACATGAACCTCATCGGCGACGGACTCCACAACGTGATCGACGGCGTTATCATCGGGGCGAGCTATGCGATAGACATCCCCATCGGCATCGCGACCACGATTGCGGTGGTCTTGCACGAAATACCTCAGGAGATAGGCGACTTCGGCATCCTTATTCACGGCGGCCTCTCCCGCAGGACGGCCCTGGTCTTGAACTTCCTCTGCGCGACGCTCGCGATATTCGGATGCCTCCTCACTCTCGCGATGGGCCCGCAGGTAAAGAACTTCTCCCTCTATGTCCTTCCCTTCACCGCGGGAGGTTTTATCTATATCGCAGGTTCGGACCTGATACCGGAGCTCAATAAAGAAGTGTTGCCATGGAAATCTCTCCAGCAGCTCCTATCCATCGTTTTCGGTATAGTGATCATGCTGCTTCTCAGTTTCATGGGGTAAGGCGCGGGGATTCTGAGGAAAAAAGAATTCAAGGATCAGCCCTCAGACGGCACAAATTAATTAAAAAGCTCCACGAGCGCTGCGCGAAGGAAGGCATTGTCATGCCGTATCCTATCCGATCGATCGACTACGAACAGGAGAAGGCGAAACGCTGATGTCTCTCATCCATATGCTGCAGGGCATTGCGGCCGAATCGCTCGTCCTTATGAATAAGATGGCGCCGTACCTATTGTTCGGCTTCTTCTTCGCAGGCCTGATCCACACATTCCTTTCCCCGGAGAAGATCGCGCGGCATCTCGGAAAAAGGAATTTTGCCTCGGTGATAAAGGCATCCCTCTTCGGCATTCCGCTCCCTCTCTGCTCGTGCGGGGTGATCCCCGCCGCCCTTTCCCTCAGGAAAGAGGGCGCGTCAATAGGCGCGGTCCTCGCGTTCCTCATCTCAACTCCCACGACGGGGGTCGATTCCATATTTGCGACGTGGGCGCTCATGGGAGGGCTCTTTACCGTATACCGGATTGTAGCCTCGTTCGTGACCGGGGTATGTGCCGGCATACTCGCAAACATATTTATAAAGGAATCCTCTGTCGTTCAGCGCGCCGCGCAGCACGCGGAACACCATAAAACGGCTGAAACGCCTCCCTGCTGCCGTAAAGAGGAAGGGCGCACACGTGCTATAACGGCAAGAGCGAGCGAGGTGCTCCGGTATGGATTCGTCGACCTATTCGATGACGTCGCGCAGTGGCTTCTCATCGGCATCATCGCGGGCGGAGCTATATCGTTTTTCGTGCCCGCGGGTTTCTTCGGAAGGCTTATCGGGGCAGGGTGGCTTGCATACATCATCATATTCCTGATAGGCGCGCCCATGTATGTGTGCGCGACCGGGTCGATCCCTATTGCAGCGAGCATGATGATGAAGGGCTTAAGCCCGGGCGCCGCATTCGTATTTTTGGTCTCAGGGCCTGCCACGAACACGGTCACCATCGCGGTGGTGGCGGCGCAGCTGGGCAAGAAGGCCGCGGCGATATACCTGGGGTCGATCTTCGCCGCGAGCGTGACATTGGGGTTTGCCCTTGACAAGATATGGACAGGCGTACGCGCGCGGGGCCTTGAGCCGCACGCCATGATGCATGGAGCGATGCTCCCTTCGACCATCGAGTACGGGGCCTCCTTTCTATTGCTGGCCCTTATTGCATCGAGTGTGTACAGGACTATGCGGCGCCGCCTGAAATAATTTTCTTGCCTTTTTTGATGCCACGCTATATAATCACACCATAGTCATTATAGCGGGAAAGGAAGGGCCGTTATGAACAAGGCACTCATATATGTTCTCATCTCCCTCTTCACTGTCTGCGTTCTCACTGGCTGCGCAAGCGTTCCAAAGAAAGTGAAGGAAGAGGTCGTGAATTTACAGGGCCGCGTCGACACACTCGAGTCTCGAGTGGAAGGGGTAGAAGTAAAACAGGCGGAGCTCGAGAGGGCCGCCTCAGAGAAGTCTCAGGCTCCTGAGGAAGTGAAATATCGGACCGAGAGGACGAGGACGAACATAAGCCCGAAAGCAAAAACACCCGCATCGAGGGAGAGGGTGAAAGAGATACAGGCGTGCTTGAAAAAGGCCGGCTTTTACCGCGGGGATGTAGACGGCGTCAAAGGCCGCGCGACCATAAAGGCTATCCGGGAATTTCAGAAGTCGAGCGGCCTGAGGGCAGACGGGGTTGTGGGGCCGAGGACATGGGAGGCCTTGAGCACGTATAAATAGCTCGGACGAGCGGGCTATAGATCCAGAAAGAAGATACGAAGGCATAAGAACCCACGATATTCTCAAGAGCGCTTAAGTGTGAGGGAGACGCCGTCCAACGGGAACGATGCTCCCTTTTTTCATACGTAGTGTCGATAAGAAATCCGAAAGGAGATATCGAGATGGATGAGATACTCGAGATTCTGGAAAAGGATGCAAGGACGAGGCCCGAAGAGATCGCCAAGATGGTGAGGAAGAAGCCAGAGGCGGTAAGGAATGCGATCAAGAAATACGAAAAGGACGGGGTCATATTAAAATATAAGACCATCGTCAATAAGGAGCTGCTGCGCAGCGCACGGACTGACGTGAGGGCCCTCATTGAGGTGAGGGTGATGCCGCAAAAGAACCTCGGCTTCGAGCACATCGCCGAGCGCATCTATCAGTTCCCTGAGGTCACAAGCTGCTACCTGGTCTCAGGGACCTATGATCTCCTGCTCATCGTAGAAGGAAAGGATATCCATACTATTTCGAATTTCATCGCTGAAAAATTGTCTCCCATGGAGAACGTCCGCGGTACCGTAACGCATTTTCTACTGAAGAAGTACAAAGAAGACGGGGACATGCTCAAGCAAATACGCAAGGAGAAGAGGCTCGCGATAACACTGTAGCGAGAATGAACAATCTCACATTCGAAATTCCATGCACGAGATCAAACACAGATCAGAAACAAATACACAATCCAAAATATTTCTCCTTTGCACAGTTTCACAATCGAGATTGGCACATGGTAAATATCAATAAAAGAGTTGAAGAGATCCCGTCTTCCGGCATAAGGGCGTTTTTTGACCTCGTCCTCGGCATGAGGGATGTCATTTCGCTCGGAGTCGGCGAGCCTGATTTTGTGACGCCGTGGAACGTGAGAGAGGCCGCGATCTACTCGATCGAAGAAGGATACACGTCCTATACGTCCAACAAGGGGCTCCTCGAACTGCGGCAGGACCTCTCGAAATTCCTGAAGCACAAGTGCGGCCTTGATTACGACCCCGAGGACGAGATGCTCATCACCGTCGGGGTGAGCGAGGCATTCGACCTCGCGGTGAGGGCCCTCATCAACCCCGGCGATAAGGTCCTCATTCCCGAGCCATGCTACGTCTCATACGGTGCTCTCGTGACGCTCTGCGACGGCCGTCCCGTTCTGTTGAAGACATCGCCTGAGAACGGATTTAAGGTCACGCGGCGCGATATCGAGCGTTCGTGCGACGGGCGCACGAGGGCCATGATATTGAATTATCCGTGCAACCCCACGGGCGCCTCTTATACGAAGAGAGAGCTCCGTGAAATTGCGAAATCGATCGATGCCCATAACCTCTTAGTGATAAGCGATGAGATATACTGCGAGCTCACCTACGATTTTCAGCATACACCGTTCCCGACCATACCCCGGATGAAGGCGCGGACACTGTATCTGAACGGATTCTCGAAATCGCATGCGATGACGGGGTGGAGGATCGGGTATGCGTGCGGCCCCAAGGAGGCGATTGCCGCGATGACAAAGATACACCAATATACGATTATGTGCGCTCCCATCGCGTCCCAGATGGCGGCGCGCGAGGCGCTCGCGCACGGAGAGGCCTCGATCCACGAGATGAAGAAAGAGTACAAGAGGAGGCGCGATTTCATCGTGGGGGAGCTCAACGCAATGGACCTCGGGTGCCATCTGCCGCAGGGCGCGTTCTACGTCCTGCCGTCGGTACGATCGACGGGCTTGAGCTCTATGGAGTTTGCGAACAAACTTCTCAAGGCGGAGAAGGTTGCCGTGGTTCCCGGAACGGCCTTTGGCCCGTCAGGTGAGGGGTACGTGAGGATATCGTATGCATCGAGCATGGATAATCTGAGGGAGGCGTTGGCACGGATGAGAAGGTTCGTGCGAGGAGGGAAGAGATGAGGCTATCGACTGCAGTCGTTCTCATGGCGGCCATTCTCGTATGCGGGGCATCTCCGGCGTCCGCGAAGGCCAGCAACGTGGTCAAGATATTCGACGACGTCGTCGTAGAATCGAATATGGGTGTCCACGACATCGTCGTGATAGGCGGGAACGTGACCGTGTTCGGGAAGGTCGAGGGAGGAGTCTTCGTCATCGCAGGCGACATCTGCATGAAACCCGGATCCGAAGTAAAAGGTGACATCGTGAGCATCGCGGGCGACGTAATCAGGGAGTCGGATACCGTCATCAACGGAAACCTCACGCAGCTGCGCATATCGCGCCTCATCCCGTCGCTTGCAGCGTTCTTCAAGCGGGGATGGGTTGTCGTTCTCGTCATGTTGAGCGTCTTCGTGCTCATTGGTTTTCTTGGTCTCGCAATCCTTTTGATGGCGCTCGCGCCGAAACACATGGGCGCCATTATCATTATGCTCGAAGACTCGTTCATGCGTATGCTTGCCTGGGGCTTTCTATGGTGCTGTCTTATCGCGATCATGACGGGCTTTCTTGTGATCAGCGTCGTGGGGATACTCCTCATCCCCCTCGAGATCCTTTTAGTAGCGCTCGCGATGATCATAGGGTATATCGCAAGCGCGGCGTTCGTGGGAAGGAACATCCTGAAGACCCTGAACAGGACGATCCACCCGCTCGTCGAGGCGATCGTAGGCATCACGCTCCTCTTTTTCATAGGATACCTGCCGATAATCGGTTCGGTGATCAAAAGCCTTCTCCTCATTGCCGGTTTCGGCGCAGTGATGATGACGGGATTCGGAAGTCACTCGAAAGGATAGAGATGGGACTGCGAAAACAATACCATATCAAACAGCAACAGAAGTATAAGGCACGAAAGAAGAGGCAAAAAAGGGCCCCACAGGTAAGGCCGCAGGCGGCGCCTGTGCAACAGGCAGCGTCCATGGACCTTCCTAAGGCGGCCGCTGCGCCCACAGACCAAAGACCACAGACTACGGACCAAAAACCATAGACTGTCATGGTCTATGGTCTATAGTCTATGTTGCGGCAACGAACGTGCGCCTTTTCTTCTTGACAAAGGGATATCGAGCCCTATAATTATACTAAAATGATGATTAAGGGATTTTCTCGCGTAAAATAAAGAAAGGAGAAGCGATGAGGAATTATTATATACCGTTCCTGGCTATCTCGTTGGCGGTATGCTGTATCGTGACGAGCGGGTGCAAAGCAAAAAAAGAAGAGCCTCGAGCCACGGAAGAGGAGATCTCTATGGGCGAGACGAGCGTTGCGCCTGTGACCGAGGAAGCAACCCAGGCGCAAGTCCAGGGAATGGACGAGGCGAACATGGTGGAGACCATCCCTCCGACAGCCGCGCCTCAGGTTCCTGAGAAGCCCAAGGCCTCCGTCGCCACTGAGAAGGTGAGCAGGGAGAAGGAGATCCAGAGGGCGCTCAAGAACGCAGGGTTTTATACGGGCGCGATAGACGGGAAAATAGGCCCGAATACAAAAAAGGCCATTCAGGAATTTCAGAAATCCAAAGGGCTCACCGCTGACGGAAAAGTAGGGTCAAGGACCTGGGCAGCGCTTGAGAAGTATTTGGGCCAGTGATTCGTTTCGTGCAGGATGGCTGCGTGTGAGCAAAAAAGGAGGAGAGGATTAGATGAAGTTGATAAGATGGGGTGCGGTAGCGGTGGCTGTTGTATTTTTTGCGGGCGCATTATCAGGATGCGGTGTTTCACAAAAGAAATATGATGCGCTCATGAATGAAAAAGCGGTATTCGAGGAGAGGTGCGCGCTTCTCCTCAGGGCCAAGGAAGCCCTCACGAGCGAATATGATAACTTGTTGAAGGAGAAGATGGACTTGGCGACCCGATTGGAGACTGCGGCCAACGAAAAGAAGGCGCTCAAGGACGAATATGACAAGTTGCTCGAAGAGAAGATAACCCTCAAGGCTGTGTACGACAAGCTCCTTGCCGAGAGCAAGGGATTACAAGACCAGCTGACGGAGTCCTCGAAAAAGTAACAGGCTTCCAGTCCCGACACCAGTGGAAAGCGAAGCGGTCCCTGAAAATTCTCCACGGGATAATTTTCAGGGATTAAATCCCCGAAATCTTTCAGATTTCAAGGGAGACGTCGCATCGCAGGGGCAAAGAGCGAGGCTCCAGTCCGCCTACGGCAAAGAGATTTCCGGGCAGCATCGTTAAGGGGTATTGTCGATACCCCTTAACTTGTCTTAAGGCGTTATAATGTTCTATGGGACGCGGCTATGCTCAACGGTAAGAAGATCGTAGTGGTGATGCCTGCCTATAACGCCTCCAGGACGCTTAAGAAGACCTATGATGAAATTCCCAAGGATATCGTAGACGAGACTATCCTCACCGACGACAAATCGAGCGATGACACGGTGAGGATTGCGCGCTCCCTCGGCTTAAAGGTCTTCGAGCACGATGTGAACAAGGGGTATGGGGCCAATCAAAAGACGTGCTATCGAGAGGCGCTCAAGGCAGGGGCAGACGTGGTGATTATGTTGCACCCGGATTACCAATACCCTCCTAAGCTGATCCATCCCATGGCCTCCCTGATCACCTCCGGGATGTTCGACGTAGTCCTCGGCTCGCGGATATTAGGCAACCTTGCAATGAAGGGAGGCATGCCCGTGTATAAGTATGCCGCGAACAGGATCTTGACGCTCTTGGAGAACAACATCATCGGCGAGAAGCTCTCGGAGTATCACACGGGCTATAGGGCGTTCTCGCGGGACGTGCTCATGGCCCTGCCGGTCATGGAGGGCTCGGATGATTTCGTTTTCGACAACCAGATGCTCCTGCAGGCGTTTTACTACGGGTTCAGGGTTGGCGAGATCACGAGCCCGAGCGCCTATACCAGGGAGTCATCCTCTATCAATTTCCAGAGGAGCATTGTCTACGGCTTCGGCGTTCTGGCGACTGCGTTTCAGTATAGATTGAGCAGGTGGAACATCGCGAAATTCAGGATTTTCGATAGGACGGGGAGGACCTTGAGCGTATAGCGGCGCCTTGAGACAACGCGGCGCAGTTGCGTCAGGAGTGGAATATATCTTGATTTTGCCCCGCCTATGTGATATAGTACCGAATCTAGAAATTTGAAGGAGGTGAAGATATGCGGAAATCTATCGTAGCCGTTTTTTGCCTTGCAGCGTGTCTCGCCCTTCTCGTATCCAGCGGCATCGCTCAGGAAGAGAAGAAGGCCGAGGCCGTTCCGGCTCAGAGCGGACCCAAAGTAGAGTCTGTCTATGGAGAAGTGCTCGCTGTAAATGAAACCGCCCAGTCCTTGACCGTGCAGTACTATGATTACGACGCGGATGAGGAAAAGAATCTCGAGGTGCTCGTGAATCAGGATTCGAAGCTTGAAAACGCCTCATCCCTGAAAGATGTGAAGACGGGCGACTGGGTTGACGTAGACTATGCCACGAGCGAAGGCGGCAAGAAGGTCGCGAAGACCGTAAAGGTAGAGAAGGCTGAGGAAACGTCTACAGGCGAAGCCGCGACGGACGCAGAAGGCGCAAAACGATAATAAGGGCAGCCCCCGTAGGGGGCGCCCTGCCCGTGGGTTTAGCGGGAGGGGCAGTCCCGACATCAGGGAAATGCGAAGCGGTCCCTGAAAATTCTCCTGCGGACAATTTTCAGGGATTAAATCCCCGAAATCTTTCAGATTTCAGGGGAGACGTCGCATCTCCCTCGACTTCGCTCGGGATGGTTCGAGGGATGGTGAGCAAAGTCGAACCAGCAGAGGCAAAGAGCAAGGCTCCAGCCCCGCCTTTTTGGAATGCAGGGTTGGTACATTATCCAAAAAAGCGGGACGCCCTGTGCGTGGCTATAGCGTGAGGCACCCCGCTGCTGCGCGATGTGCATAAAAATGCGGTGAGCGGGATACGAGGACGTGCAGACTTTAGCTTTTGAGAAAGAGGCATTTTCTATAGAAGTGCCCGTAGAGACGGATGCCTGTGTCGCGCACGTTTTTCATGATCCGGCTTTAGAATGAGCGCGGGCGTCTGCTTTATGATATCCCTCCGTACGTAAAAAATCACACGATACGATAATCCGGTGAGGTATGATCGACATAGCGTTTATCTGGCATATGCACCAGCCATACTATAAGAGCGACATCGATGGCCTCTTCATGCTTCCCTGGGTGAGGCTCCACGGTGTCAAAGACTACTACCCGATGGCCGCCATCGTGGAGAAGTTCGATAACGTGAGAGTAACGTTCAACATGGTCCCGGTCCTGGTCGAGCAGATACGGGACTATGTGGAGAACAATGCCTCCGATACGCTCCTGGAGCTCACGCTTAAAAAGCCAGGCGGCCTGACCTTGAGCGAGAGGGTCCAGATCCTCGATTCCTTCTTCAAGGTGAACTTCGCCCGTTTCATTGAGCCGCATCCGAGGTATCGAGACCTGTTGATCAAGAAGGGGGTGAACGCTACATCTCACTCGGCGCTCCGCAGGAGTTCGGTGCAATTCTCGAATCAGGACTATCTCGACCTTCAGGTGCTGTTTAATCTCGCGTGGTTCCATTCTCTCACGATAGAGGCGGATTCTTACCTTCGTGAGCTCGTCGATAAAAAAGAAGGCTATACGGAAGCAGAAAAGATGTTCGTGGTCAAAAAACAGAAGGACGTGCTGGCCGAGATACTGCCTCTCTACAGGAGATTGCAGGATGCGGGCAGGATCGAGATCACCACAACGCCGTACTACCATCCCATTTTGCCGCTCCTCTGCGATACGGATATCGCGAAGGTCTCCGCCCCCGATACCGCCTTGCCGTCGATGAAGTTTTCCCATCCTGAAGATGCGCGGTGGCATCTCGAGCAGGCGGTGCGCACCCACGCGGCGAACTTCGGAAAGAAGCCGTGCGGGATGTGGCCGTCGGAAGGAAGCGTGAGCGAAGATGCCCTTGGGCTCATTATGGGCGCAGGGATTGAATGGGTGGCGACAGACGAGGACATACTCTTCCTGACGCTCAACGCCTATGACAAGACGTATATGGGAAAGGCGCTCGACAGGAGGCTCGTCTATCAGCCGTACAGGTTTCATAAAGACGGAAGGCATCTCACCCTCGTCTTCAGAGACAAGAATCTGTCCAATCTCATCAGTTTTGCCTACGCGAGCTGGGACCCTCAGATGGCAGCCCTTGACCTCGTGGGGCACTTCCAGAGGATTGAGGCGAATATGAGAAGGGCTGCGGATAGGGCCTTGGTGCCGATCGTGATGGACGGGGAAAATGCGTGGGAGTACTACGAAGATAACGGGAGGCGGTTCTTCGAGCTCCTCTATTCCAGGCTTGACGGAGGCGAGGAGATAGCATCGACCACCGTGAGCGAGTACCTGAGGGCGGAGCCGGCGAAGAAGTCGTTAAAGAAGGTATTTCCCGGTTCGTGGATAGATCACTGCTTTAAGGTCTGGATAGGTGCGCCGCAGGATCACGCGGCCTGGGAGCGTCTGGTCAAGACGCGCGCCGACCTTGTGAGGTTCGCGAAAGAATCCAATTCATGGAGCCCGAAGGCCTCTTCTCAGGTAGAAAAGGCGTGGAGGGAGCTTTACATAGCTGAGGGGAGCGATTGGACCTGGTGGTACGGCCCCGAGAACAAGCCCGGCCCCCGCAATCCTTTCGACACGCTCTTCAGGGCGCACCTGCAGAATATCTACAGGATCTTCAAAAAGCCGATTCCTGATTATTTGAAGGAGCCTATCGGATAACATTTTTTGCAACATTTTTCTTGCATTAATTTCTAGAAGTTGTATAATAGTATTTCCTAACAATGAAGAAGGGAGGTTGAACACATGGCAAGGATGGTGAAAGGTTTTGAGTCGATGACTAAATCATCTACGCCTTCACAAACTCCTACGGCCACTCCTCAGATGTCGGGCGAGCAGATCACCGAACTCATCCGGAAAAAGGCGTATGAGCTATGGGAGAAGAGAGGCCGCAAGCCGGGCCACTCTCTTGATGACTGGCTGGAGGCCGAGAGGATTGTGAGGGGTAAGAAATAATATCTCTCTCATTTCAAAATATCTCTCTCATTTCACGAAGAGGATATAGGATAATAGCTTAAAAAGGCAGATCGAGCACACCGTGCAGCGACAATCTGCCTTTTTCTTTTAGCAGGGGCTTGAGGATCCGCAAAGACGCGGGTGAGGCGAATGCCGGGATATTCGACTATTACACTTGAGAGCAGCCTGATAAAGGACTTATGTATATTGTATTGATCGCCCTCACGATATTAATGGGCGTTGGGGTTGGCTGGTCGATCGGCGCCAACGATGCCGCAAATTCATTGGGCACCGCCGTAGGATCGAAGACCCTGAACCTGCGACAGGCGATCATCCTCATCTCCATCTTCGGTTTTCTCGGTGCTTATCTACAAGGCTCGTACGTGGTCAAGACCATCGGTAAAGGCATCATCCCGATGGATACGTTGGACAGGACCATTGCCGTATACGTGGCGCTGGTCGCCGGTTTTTCCGCCTGTGCCTGGGTGGCCCTTGCCACGTACTGG
The DNA here is from genome assembly GCA_964354545.1 of uncultured Planctomycetia bacterium. Classification (GTDB taxonomy): domain Bacteria; phylum Omnitrophota; class Gorgyraeia; order 2-01-FULL-45-10; family JAHFGN01; genus CAYHAE01. The sequence goes on along the minus strand of CAYHAE010000006.1, from coordinate 50,338 downwards.
AAGATGCCCATTTCGACGAGCCATTCCATCGTGGGCGCTGTAGCCGGCGCAGGCCTCGCGATCGGAGCGCCGGTGAGGTGGAAAGTGCTCTTCGACGTATTCGTATGCTGGATAGCAACACCCCTCGGCGCCGCGCTTTTAGGGTACCTCTTTTACAGGATATTTAAAAATATGTTCTATAGGGTGATCCCTCGCCGCTATCTAAAGGCATTTGTCACATCTCTCGTCATCATAAGCGGTTGTTATGTGGCGTATTCCTGGGGAGCGAATGATGTCGCCAACGCGGTAGGCGTCCTTGTAGGGTCAGGCTTACTTTCGCTGCGGGTGAGCGTGGCTATAGGAGGCTTCGCGATAGTATTGGGCATCGTCACATGGGGATACAAGGTGATCGAGACGATAGGCTCAGAGATCACGCACCTTTTGCCGGTCATGGCGTTCTCTGCGCAATTCGCAAGCGCCATCAACGTCCATATTTATACACTTTTTGGGATACCGGTCTCCACGAGCCATTCCATCGTCGGCGCTATCTTCGGGGTGGGTTTGGTGAGGGGTGTGAGGGTGCTCAATCTTCGCATCGCGCGAGAGATGATCGTATGCTGGCTCGCCACGCCGTTTATCTCCGGCACGGTCAGCTATCTGGCACTTAAAGCGGTTATGGTTTTTTTGAGGCGCACTACATGAGGAGGTCGCCATGAAGGAGAGAAGGAACATTTTGGGCTGGCTGGGAATGGCCGAGGAGGAATCGATACTGCAGGATGCGCAGAAACACGCTGAGGAGACGTGCCAGACTGTCTCGCATTTCGCCGATGCCGTGAAGGCGTTCATCAAGGGCGATCTGGCAGCGAAGGCGGAGGCGATCGCGAAGGTGAGGGAGAGCGAGCATCGGGCAGACGTGTTGAGGTCGAAGATGGTCGATCAGCTCTCTGAGGGCCTGCTCCTCCCGCCTGACAGGGAAGACATGATGCACTTTGTGAAGACCCTCGATAGGATCGCTGACTGGACGAACGGCTCAGCGCGCCTATTGGGGTTCATTGAGCAGAGGCTTCCTGACAACGTGCTGACGAATATATCGATCGCCACCGAGCTCATCTTCAATTCCATCTCCAAGCTGAGAGAGGCGATCCAGGCGCTCACGAAGAACGATCTGAAAAAGGCGCTCGACGATTGCGCGGACGTGGACCGCTTCGAGCACGAGGCTGACGACCAGAAGAAGGCGCTCATCGAGTCGGCACTACACGCAAAGCTTGAGCCCGTGAGCTTCTTCCTGACCTACCAATTGGCCGAATACCTCGAAGGGGTTACCGATAAAATAGAGGATGCGGCCGATTTCGTGAAGGTCGCCGCCGTTAAATCGAAGTAGTCCCGGTATCTTAATCCATATGCGCGTACCTTTTGACTTATCCTGAGTAAAGTGATAAGATAATACATTAATCCCCTCCGCACCTGCCTGCCGGCAGGCAGGAAATCCCTGGCTTTCAATCCGAGGATGGGAACTTGCGGAATAGGATGTTGCTTCGGGGAGGGAGCCTTCGGGCCTTTAGGCCTTAAGGGGGCTCCGCTTATATGGAGGGTGTGCATGCGCGAATTCCTCCTTACATTTATACCTCTATTTGTGGCGGTAGATGCGATAGGCGTCCTGCCGCTTTTTATCACCTTCACCGAAGGTCTCAAAAGGCACGAGAAGACCCGGGTCATTACCCAGTCCCTCATCACGGCATTTGCTATAGGCATCGTCTTCCTGTTCATCGGCAAATGGATATTCCGGCTGCTGGGGATATCGGTCTCTGACTTCAAGATAGCGGGCGGCGCCGTGCTTCTGGCGATATCGCTTTCGGATATATTGAGGCGGGAGAAGTCAGGCAGAGTTTCGCATGATACGGTCGGCGCAGTCCCTATAGGCACGCCGATGATCACGGGGCCCGCGGTCCTCACGACCATGATAATCCTGGTCGACACCTACGGCATAGGACCGACCGTCCTCTCTTTTCTGGTGAACCTCGTGATCGTGTGGCTCGTCTTCACCTTTGCGGACGCTATTGAACGCGTACTGGGGAAGGCCGGATCGAAGGCCGTTTCGAAGATCGCGAGCCTCCTTTTGGCTGCGATCGCGGTCATGATGATGCGCAAAGGTGTCGTCGAAACGATATTTTCCGCCGTGAAGGGATGAAGATAAGGGCAGAGCGCACTCTTTAGCGTATAGCGGTGAGGGATCAGTAAATTTACTAAACGCTATACGCTAATCTATTGCAAAGGAGTCCCCCATGTGGTGGATACTCGTGAAAGGCGGCCCCGTGATGATTCCCATCATCATCGGCTCCATCATAGGGCTCGCCATAATCATCGAGAAGATCTGGCACCTGTGGTCCATACGGCTCGACGTTGATTCATTCAGGGAAAGGGTGTTCTCGCTCATCAGGGACGGCGACGTCGATAGCGCCCTCAAGCTTTGCGACGCCCATTCCAGGGCCCCTCTCGCACGAGTGCTCCATGCGGGCATAGAAAAGAAAGGCCTCCCCGTCCACGAACTGGAGAAGGCGCTGGAGCGCGTCGGGAACATCCAGATCAAAAAACTTGAGGAATATATAGGCGGCCTCATATCGATAATCGGCATCGAGCCGCTCCTTGGTTTCCTGGGAACGATCACGGGATTGATAAAGGCATTCATGGCGTGGGAGCGGGCAGGGTCGAACATCACCGTGAGCGCTCTCGCACAGGGTATCTATGAGGCGATGATCACGACCGCGGCGGGGCTCATCATCGCTGTCCCCTACTACCTTATTTGTAACTATATCATATCGCGCATAAAGTATATCTCGTTCGAATTGTCGGATTCCTCGATGGAATTTATTGAGATCGTCTCAGAGATCAACCGGGGGCCCGAGGGAGGGCGCGGGGTTGAACGGGAGACCTCTCGCGCGAGAGTTCTCGAGAAGACCGCGTAGCGTCCCGCACACGGCTATATCACGATGATAAAGATCGCGCCTACAAAAGACTACATCGTTGCCCTGGAATCCGTCGCGATGACGGATATCGTGTTGAACATGTTCATCTTCTTTTTCATCTCATTCAGCCTCCTCTATACCTTTAAACCGGATAGGCTCACGAAAGTTGAGCTCAAGTTACCTGAATCGAAGAGCACCGTTTCGCTCGAGGGGCAGGAGCAGGTGAACATCGCGCTTACTAAGGACGGGAAGATATATCTCGGCACTGCGCTCGTTGATATAAAGATGCTCAGGAGAGAGCTCGGCTCGTTGCTCGAGAAGGACCGGTCGCTCCCCATCGTCTTTCGGGTCGACAGGCGTGTGCGGTTCCATAATGTCGTGAAGGTCCTCGATGTCACAAATGGACTTGGCGTACGGCGTCTCAGCATCGCAGCGGTACGCGACGAGAGGTAGCCCGGTCGCCGGCTGAATGGGCAGAATGGGGGTACGCAGGAATGAATATCATGATCGTAGGGTGTGGCAGGGTCGGGTCGCAGCTCGCAATGCTTTTGGCGCGAGAGGGTCACAACGTCACGATAATAGATAAGAATCAGGAATCCCTCAAAAGGCTCGGGGAGACCTTCAACGGCGTCGCGGTCGTAGGGAACGGCTTTGACGAAAAACTCCTGAGGGAGCTGAAGATCGACCGCCAGGACGCGTTCGTTGCCGTCACGAGCGGCGACAACACGAACCTCATGGCGAGCCAGATCGCAAAGAAGATATTCATGGTCCCCAGGGTCATCGCGAGGGTGTACGATCCGCGCAGGGCAATGATATACAGGAAGCTCGGGATGGATATCATAAGCGGGACGGTCCTCGTCGCGGCCATGATAAGGGACAAGATAATAGAGAACAGGTTTTCGAGCTACCTCATTGAGTCGAGCGACATCGGGGTCATAGAGATCACGGGAAACGAGGACTTGAGGGGCAAGCCGATAGAGGCATTGAACATCCCGGGAGAGTTCGTCATTGTGGCGATCGAAAGGGAGAAGAAGGTGTTCATTCCGAAGAAGGATACCGCAATACAGCTCAACGACACGATCATGGGCGTCGTCGCGATCGACAGCCTGCGCAAGGTGAAGAAGATCTTCAAGCTCGCGTAGACTTTAGGCCGAAAGGAAGGGGCGGGACTATGTACATTGTCATAGTGGGCGCGGGGAGGGTAGGCTTTAATTTAGCCCAGAAACTGATCGCGGACAAGCACACCGTGGCCATTATCGAAAAGGACAAGGGCCGGTGCGAAGGTATCGCGCAGAATCTGGACGCCATGGTGATCCATGGAGACGGGTGCGATCCGAAATTCCTGGAGCAGGCCAAGATCAATCGCGCGGACGTCATAGCCGCCGTCACGGCAGACGATGAGGACAACCTCGTCATCTGTCAGCTCGCGAAAGAGGTCTTCGGGATACGCCGCACCGTTGCGCGGGTGAACAATCCGAGGAATGAGCACGTCTTCTCGGAGCTCGGAGTCGATGTCCCCGTCAATGCAACGACGATCATCGCAAAGATCATCGAGGAGGAGGCCTCGTTCGAGGACTTCATAAACCTCCTCACGTTCAAGAGGGGGAAGCTCGCGCTCGTACGGGTCGACCTTGTTGATAGTTCTCCCGTGGTGGACATGCAGGTGAAGGATATCAGCCTGCCGCAGAACTCGGTCCTCGTATCGATCGTAAGGGCGGAGAACGTCATCGTGCCAAAAGGGGATACCGTCTTGCAGAAGGGCGATGACGTCATCGCCCTCACTACCATCGAGAACGAAAAAGCGCTCTTGGATACGTTGATAGGAAAGATAGAGTGAGATGGCCACAAAAATTAAAATGAGGGTCCTTGCGAGGTCGGTCCTGAACGGCGTCCTCGGTATCGCGGCGGAGCTGCTCCTCATCGCGCTCGTCATCGTGATAGGATTCCTTGTATGCGCCGTCTGGTGGAGGGTATTCATCAGATGATATTGAGGCCCGATTGGGATGACGCGAAGCTCGTAGGCTATTACTTGGGAAAGATCACCGTGGGCCTCGGGATCGTCCAGGTCTTCCCGCTCGCCGTCGCATTTTTCTTCAGAGAATGGAAGCCCGCCCTCGACTTCGCTTTCAGCATATCGTTCACCCTCTGCCTCGGGTACCTGCTCACCGCGGTATTCTATTCGAAAAGAGATCTCGCGACGGTGCATGCGATGGCCGTCGCCGCGCTCTCCTGGATCGTCGCGATGCTCGTATCGGCGGTCCCCTTGTTCTTGAGCGGCCACTACAAATCGTTCCTCGACGCGTCATTTGAGATGATGAGCGGATATGCGACCACGGGCCTCTCCCTCGCGAACGACCTCGAGCACATGGCGTGCGCCTATAACTTCTGGCGGCACGAGACGATGTTCATAGGGGGCCAGGGGATCGTCGTGATGGCGCTCACATTCCTGTTCAAGGGAACGCCGGGGGCGTTCAGCATGTATGTCGGCGAGGCGAGGGATGAGAAGATACTGCCTAACATCATTCAGACGGCGCGGTTCATATGGCTCGTAAGCATCGTATACCTTGTGCTGGGAAGCGCAGCGCTGACGTTTTCTGCGATAAAAGGGGGCCTGGAGCCCGCGAAGGCCGTCTTTGACAGCGTGTGCATATTCATGGCGGCGTGGGACACCGGAGGGTTCACGCCTCAGTCACAGAGCATACTCTTCTATCATAATTTTTCTTTTGAGCTTATCACTGTTGCGATCATGATTTTGGGTGCGATCAATTTTGCGCTCCACTATGCGGTATGGACCGGGAACAGGCGCGAGCTGTATAAGAATATCGAGATACGGACACTCGCCTTGAGCATCGTGGTTACCCTGTCGATCACGGCGTGGGGCACGATCTGGGCGAACCTCTATCCCGACAGGCTCTCTCTCTTCAGCAAGACCTTCTACCAGCTCATCTCAGGCCACACGGGGACCGGCTACAGCACGATATACCCGCGGCAGTTCGTGAACGAGTGGGGGCCGATGGCGATGTTCGGCATCACGCTCGCGATGGCGGTGGGCGGGAGCATCTGTTCAACGACCGGCGCGATAAAGGTGTTGAGGATAGGGGTCGTCTATAAGGCGCTGCGCCAGGATATAAAGAAATTGGTCATGCCGGAGTCCGCGGTCCTCATACAGAAGATACACCATATCAAGGATATGATCCTGGAGGACAGGCACGTAAGGAGCGCGAGCCTCGTCTTCCTGTCGTACATCAACCTCTATCTCTTCGGTACGATCGCAGGCATGTTCTTCGGGTACTCTTTGAGCGAGGCCCTCTTTGAGTCCGTCTCGGCTGCTGCGAACGTGGGTTTAAGCTGCGGCATCACGCACTCGTCGATGCCTGCTGTGTTGAAGATCGTATACATATTCCAGATGTGGGCGGGGAGGCTCGAGTTCATCTCGATATTTGTACTGGGCGGAATATTTATCGCCGCCATTAAGGGGAAGAAATGAACCGGTTCGTGCGATGCGGGCTTATTATCGTCTTGTGTACGTTATTCTCGCTGCCGTGCTGCGAAGCGTATACGGTATTGAGCGATGAGCTGATCGAGAAAGCGAATGACCTGGACGGCAGGATGGTCGTGTACAGGGGAGAAGCCGTCACCGCGATACTGGGCAGGGGCGCCCACTCCTGGATAAACGTGCATGACGGCGATAATGCGATCGGTGTCTGGTGCAGGACCGAACTTTTAAGGGAGGTTGCGTTCGTCGGAGATTACAAGAATCGAGGGGATATCATCGAAGTCGAAGGCGTCTTCAACAGGGCATGCAAAGAACATAAGGGAGAGCTGGATATACACGCCTACAAGGTCAAAGTAGTCGAGAGAGGTTTTCTCACCCCTGAAAAGATAGGCGATAAGATACTCTACCTCACCTTAGCCCTTTTCATTCTCACGTTGTTCGTCGTCATACGATATAGAAGAAGGACCATGTTGACGGCGTAGGCGTGCGCTCGCCCGGGACGTAATGAGGCATCGCAAGGTATGTTCGAAACCATTTTGATCGCGCTATTGATCGTCTTCGCCGCCCTGACCGCAGCGGCCGAGACCTCTATTACTGCGGTGAGCCGCGTAAAATTGCGGCGGCTGGCCGCGTCCGGTTCGACCGTGGCCAAAAAGGTGTTAAAGATCCTGGAAACGCCGGAACGGTTCTTTGGCACGATACTCGTCGCGAATAATATCGTCGACGTACTCCTCGCATCCATCCTCACCGCGATCATGATCCACCTCCTCGGGAACGAACGGCGCGGCGTGGTCTTTGCCACCATCTTGGCGACTGCGGCGATCATCGTATCGGAGGTCACCGCAAAGACGGTCGCGGCAAGGCGGTCGGAGAGGGTTTCGTTCCTCCTCGCGAGATCCACCGACTTCCTCATATGGTTCCTGTCGCCCGTCGTCAACATCCTCGCGCGCTTCATCAACCTCGCGACGAGACTGCTCGGGGTCGGGTCGGCGAGCAAGCCCTCGCTCGTCACCGAGGAAGAGATACGCGGGCTCATCACGATAGGGGAGGAAGAAGGCTCGATAGGGAAAGAAGAGGGGAGGCTCCTCTCGAAGGTGTTCGAGTTCGGCGACACGGTCGTGAGAGGGGTGATGACGCCGAAGTCGGCCATGGTCATGCTGAACGTCGATTCGAAATATGAAGAGATCATGAGGACCGTATTGGAGTCGGGATATTCGCGGTTACCGGCGTACAAGGACAGCCCCGATAACATCATAGGCGTCATTAACGTGAAAGACCTTTTGAACTTCTGGGAGCACAGGGAGCTCATCATCCTGCGGGACATGGTCTATCCGCCGACGTTCGTCGCCGGGTCGAGGAAGGTGAACGAACTTTTGAAAGAGTTCCAGAAGGGCAGGACGCATATCGCGATAGTGGTCGATGCCCGGGGAAAGATCGAGGGGGTCGTGACGCTGGAGGACCTCCTGGAGGAGATCGTCGGAGAGATATCGGATGAATACGATGTGAGAAGGCCTGAGATAGAGAAGATATCCGAGGACAGGTACGCATTGAGCGACCGGTGCAGGCTCAAGAGGCTCAATAGGGAGTTCAGCCTGAACCTGCCGGAGAAAGAATTCATCACTATCGGCAGTTATATCAGGGCCGCATTGAAAAGGCTGCCGCAGGAGAATGAGAAGGTTTCGCTCGGCGGATGGACCTGCGTGATCAAGAAGATGGAAGGGAACAAGGTCGTGGAGATGGAGTGCGTGAAGACCCCCGCTCCGTAACGCAGCCCTTAGTGAAAAATACGAAATCCGAAAATTGAGACCGTTGAAAAACCCCTCTTTTTGTCGTGACGGATACTGCAAACGAGTGTTGAGAACCTTTTTCGACGGTCTCAAATTCGAAGCACGTCAGCCGCAGCTGATTCGCCTCTGACGGAAAATCCTAAACAAATTCTTCCGCTTTCGGCGGACGATATTCGCACTTTCGATTTTATTCGTAGTCGATATGGCTCTTACGCGGCTATACATATGTCCAAAAAGCTCCCTAAGAACATAATTGTCCTCGGTTTCGTAAGCCTTTTCACCGATATTTCGAGCGAGATGCTCTATCCCATCGTGCCGATATTTTTGACCTCTGTGCTCGGCGCGCCCATGGCCATAGTGGGGCTCATCGAGGGTATTGCCGAATCCACCGCGAGCTTCCTCAAAGCGGTCTCCGGCTGGCTTTCTGATAAGGTCAGGAAGAGGCGGCCTTTCATCGCAGCCGGCTATTCCCTCTCCGCTATCGCGAAACCGCTGCTCGCGCTCGCGTACGTGTGGCCTACGGTATTGATCGCGAGATTCGTTGACCGTTTTGGAAAGGGTCTGCGCACAGCGCCCCGCGACGCGCTCATCGCGGACTCCTGCGCGCCCGAAGTGAGGGGTGCGGCATTCGGATTTCACAGGGCCATGGACACCATCGGCGCAGTCCTCGGCCCCCTCATCGCGATCGCGCTGCTCGCCATGCTCAAAGGAAACCTTAGAGCCATATTCCTCCTTTCGTTCCTCCCGGCGGCCCTCTCGGTTGCGGTCATATTCATCTATCTGAAAAGCGAGCCTCGGGTTCCGGCGGGCGCCGTCCCGTTGAAATTCAACCTGAAGCTCTTCGGGCCCCAGTTCGCAAAATTCCTCTTCGTGTCGAGCATCTTCGCACTGGGAAATTCGAGCGACGCCTTCCTCATTATAAGGGCAAAAGGCCTGGGATTCACAACGACCCTGGTGATCCTCACGTACGTCGCCTACAACGTCACCTACTCGCTGTTCTCCCTTCCGTTCGGCGCCCTGTCGGACAGGGTTCCGCGGAAGTGGGTTCTGGCGGGCGGGTATCTCGTGTTCGCATTCGTCTATGCAGGGTTCGGCATCGCGGTTAAAAGAGCGGAAGTGTGGGCTCTATTCTTTATCTACGGATTTTATATGGCAATGACCGACGGCATCGGAAAGGCGTTTATCTCGGACCTGGTCCCGCAGGAGGCGCGGGCCTCTGCGCTCGGGGCCTACCATTTTGTGACAGGCGCTTTGAGTCTCTTTGCAAGCCTCATAGGGGGGCTGTTGTGGGGCCTCTTCGGCGGGCCCGCGACGTTTTTCTACGGCTCCCTTATGGCGGCGCTTGCCTGTATCGGACTTATCTTTTTGTAAGGCACGTTCCCTTTTCGCTGATCTCGTTACCGGAGCTCTGCGGGTTGTGTGAAAGCCGCGCGGCACCGGGGGCATCCCAAATACTGCTTGTCTTTACATTTGTTTGACTATACAATAATGACAGTCCACCTATAGGGGTATCGAAGATGAAAGAGGTTGTAGAGAGGATCTTGCGGGAAGAAGAAGCGGCGAGGGCGAAGATAGAAAAGGCGAGAGAGGAAGCCGAGGATATCATCCTCCGCGCGAAAAAGGGATCCCGGGAACTCATCGAGGAACGCATTCGTTCTGCGAAGGATTCGGCCGAGAAGGGACGAGAGGAATCTGAGCGGGCGTTTCTTTCCGAGAAAGAAAAGGTCCTCAGGGAGACGAGGGATAAGAGCGCCGCGCTGCGAAAGGCGAGGGAGAAGGATATCCCTGAGATCGCGCGGCGGATCTTCTCGCGGATCATGCATATCGAGGACTGACGCCATGAACCAGCTCGGCAAATATGCGTTCGTGAACGCGAAGGTGAGGGCGATGCTCTCGTACCTCATCGACCCGGGCCGTTTCTCCCGCCTCCTGGACGCAAAAGACATCTACGAGGTCATGGAGGGGCTCAAGGACACTGCATACGGGCACCTTGCGCGGCACGCGGGAGAACAGGAGGTCGATCTTGTGTCTGTCGAAAAAGAACTTCTCAAGAACGATCTCCATATCCATCGAAAGATATACCTCGCCCTGCCTGCCGATAGCGAGAGGGATTTTGTCGAGCTCCTCATCGAACGGTACGAGCTCGATGAATTGAAGGTGGCCTTGCGGATATGGCATAAGAAGATGCCGGTGGACGTAGAGGATTACCTTTTGGGAGAAAAAGTGAGCTTCGATATAGATTTCAAAAAGCTCGTTCGCCTCGGGACGCTGGAAGAGATCATCCTCCTCCTCGACGAAACTCCTTACAAGAAACCCCTCTTGAGAGTGAAGGATAAGTTTAAGGAGAGGGGCTCTACCTTTTATCTCGAGGCAGCATTAGATTTTGATTATCACGAGAGGCTGGCCGCAGCCGTGGAATCGTTCTCTTCTGCCGACAGGGCCGTTGCGAGGAAGATCTTGGGAGTAGAAATAGACATTGAGAATATCGACTGGCTCATACGGCTCAGGAAATACTATGCGGTAGGGATAGGGGAGATGCTGGAGTGGTTCATCCCCGGAGGGATGAGGATAAGGAAGGATAGGGTGAGAAATTTCTACGTCACGAACGGGTTGTCAAAGGTCGTCGACGGCATAGCCCTTGGCCCCTATGCGGGACTGAAGGATCTGATCGAGAGCAACGTCTTTTTTTTGCAGAATTTTCTCTACGAGGTCCTTTTGAGAGAGGTGAAGAAGGCCCTCGCGGGCTTCCCTTTCACCATCGGAACGATCGTGGGGTACCTCATCTTGAAGCGGAAGGAGACGGAGAATATCGTGTCGCTGCTTTACGCGAAAAATTTTGGCTGGAAGAAAGAATCGATAACGCCTCTCCTGGGACTATAAGAGCCGATGCTGACGCCATCCCCGATGGAGCTCATAAATATCGTGATCTTAAAGGAGAAGGAGGAAGAGGTCATGTCGGGCCTCCTTCGCCTCGGGATCTTCCATCCCGTGGACATCCGCCGCATTGAGGATCAGCTCGAAAATCTTTCCCCCCCACAGGTAGAAAAGGAATATGCGGAGCTCGGAGCGCTGGAGGTAAAACTGACGGATATCGGACGAAAGCTGAACCTCACGCCCCATCCCCGGAAGGATGCGGAGGCGCTTTCGTATGAGAAGATAAGGGATTTTTTCGCAAAATTGGACGAGGCCCTCCCACCCCTCCTTTCGCGCAAGGACGAGTCGCTCGCGGAGATGAAGGCAAAAGAGGCCCTTTTATCCCAGATAGAGGCGTATTTTCCCTTCTCCATGAGGCGCGGCGCCCTCTACACATTTTTAGAGGTCTCCGTAGGAAAGGTTGAGGAGAAGAATATCGAGGTCGCGGAGAGGGGCTTGCACGACATACCCCACGTCATCTACCCTTTTAGAAAAGAAGGCGACAGGGTCGTCGCGCTCGTCATCGGGCTCAGGCGCGACAGGGCCCTTTTAGACAAGATCTTAAAGGACGTGTCCTGGGAGAAGGTTGAGTATCCCGAAGACTCCAGGGGGCTGTCCAAGGACGTGGGGGCGAAGCTCAGGCTCCAGATCGGCGAATGCAAAAAAAGGAGCGAGGACGTTGACAGGGAGATACAGAAACTGGGGGAGAGCGTTAAGGACGACGTGTCGAAGATCCAGTCTTTCATCTCCCTCAAGAAATCTCTCCTTGGCGTGAAGAGATACTCGTGCGCCACAGAAAAGACGACATTGCTCTCATGCTGGATCCCCAGAGAAGAGAAGGACAGGGCGCTTGGCGAGATCAGGAAAGTCGCCGGCGTAAGTTACATAGAGGAGAGAAGCCCCGAAGAGCTTATGATCGATAAAGAGGAGGTCCCCGTTCACCTTAAACACACGGCTTTTCTGAAACCCTTTGAGCTGCTCGTCGATTCGTATGGGATCCCCCGCTACGGGACGATCGACCCCACCGTGTTTGTGGCGATCAGTTTTCTCATTATGTTCGGGGCCATGTTCGGGGATGTGGGCCAGGGGTTGGTGCTTGCGATCGCGAGCTTTTTTATCAGACGGAGCAAGAACGAGAAGGTGAGACAGGCATCGGCCCTGCTCTGGTACTGCGGAATAAGCTCCGCAATCTTCGGCGTCTTCTACGGGAGCTTCTTCGGCATGGAATACCATGCCCTCTTGTTCAGGCCGATGGAGAATATGCTGATGCTTTTCAAGATCAGCGTCGCCTTCGGAATAGGGGTCCTCACGCTGGGGATACTGTTCAACGTGATCAACGCGCTGCGGGACAGAGACTACGTGAAGGCGCTCTTTGACAAAGCCGGCCTCATCGTCGGCGTGATCTACTGGGCGGGGATCGGCCTGGTGACCAAGGCGTTCATCTTCAGGGCCCCGGTCCCTCCCGCGTATGCCATTGTGCTCATCGCGTGCTGTGCGCTCCTTTTTTTCAAGCCATTCGTGGAGCTCTTCCTCCACAAAAAGAAAGAAAGCATCTTCATCACGTTCATGGAGAGCACGATAGAGGTGCTGGAGATTGCGATGGTCTATTTGGCAAATACGGTGTCGTTCGTCCGTATCGCCGCCTTCGCCCTTGCCCATGTGGGGCTCTTCTTCGCGATCTTTGAGCTTGTCCGCGTCGAGAGGGGCATAGGCGGAGGGGTGCTCTCTTTTGTCACGCTCGTGGTAGGGAACGTCTTCGTGATGCTGCTCGAAGGCCTGGTCGTATTCATCCAGTCGCTGAGGTTGAATTACTATGAGTTTTTCTCGAAGTTTTTTGTGAGCGGGAAGCACGTATATAAGCCGCTCAGTATTTAGAGGCCATCTCATAAATATCCGCAGTGGCCTCGTATTGCGAGGAGGCCCGAAGTTTCGGGACGACGAAGCAATCTTTGAGATTGCTTCACTTCGCTCGCAATGGTATTTATGAGACAGCTTCTAACCAAAAGATGTGAGAGGAGGGACAGATGGTAAAGGGGATGAAAAGATTGGTACAGGGTACGTGGGGAGCGGGTCTTGTGCTCCTTGTCCTCGGCATCGTTCAGTATGCGTGGGCAGCGGGTACGGGCGATCCCTCGGTAACAAAATGGGGTTTTATAGCTGCCGCGATAGTGACGGGCCTAAGCACCATTGGGGCGGGGATCGCGGTTGCCTATGTCGGAGCTGCGGCGGTAGGCGCGATGAGCGAGAAGCCGGAACTTGCGGCGAGGGCGCTCATCTACGTAGGCCTCGCAGAGGGGATTGCGATCTATGGATTGATCATCGCGATCATGATCCTGGCTAGGGTATAATGATCTTTTTCTGTATCGCGGATAGAGGTTCAAGCCTGGGTTTCAGGCTGTCAGGCGTAGAGACGAGAGAGGCATCAACGAAAGCGGAAACGCTCGAGGCGCTTGAGGTCGCGCTTGCCACTGAATCCGTCGGCGTCATCCTTATCACTGAGAAGGCGGCATCGTTCGTGAAAGAGGAGATAGAGGCCCTCACCTTTGAGAGGGAGATGCCCCTCATCCTGGAACTTCCTTCGCGGGGCGAGGCAAAGAGGCGAGCGGGTATGGCGGAACTATTAAAAAAGGCGATGGGGATCAGCGCATAGACAATGAAAAAGATAGACCGTTCTCATATGCAGGCAGATAGTGCGGATGAGATATGCCGAAAGATAAGGGAGGGGTCTGAATATGAGGTCAAGGATATCTTAGAGCGGGCGCGCAGGGAGGCCGAAAAGATTTTAGGCGAGGCAAAGAAAGAGGCCGACAAGAGACAAGAGGTAGTTCTCCGCGACCTGGAGAAAGAGCGGGAGAGGACCAAAGAGAGGATACTGTCTTCCCTCAATCTCGAGAAGAAGAGAGTGGTGCTGCAAGAGAAGAATAGGTTTGCCGAAAACGTGCTGCAGGCGGTCGCGGACGAGGCAGCGAACGCGCGCAATTCCGGCGACTACGCAACTTTTTTAAAAAAGGCGATCCTGGAAGGTGCGGGGGTCATCGATGGCGATGAGATAGACGTCCTGTTCTCCTTCCTCGACGAAAAGGCGATGCGTGATAATTTCAGGAAAGAGGCGGAATCCCTGTGCCGCGCGAAATACGACAGGAGCCTTTCCCTTACATTTCACACGAAGGATTTTAAAGATATCGGAGTTATCGTGCAATCGCGCGATGGCGGCATGGCGTACGATAACACCTTTCGCTCCCGGCTTCGGAGATTTTATGAAGACGTGCATAGGGAGCTCATAAAGGAGGCGTTTTAAATATGCTCAGGGTAGCGGGCAAAGTCTATCGCGTGGTCGGGCCCGTCGTCGAGGCCGAAGAGGTCTCTTCTTTAAGGATGCTCGACATGGCAGAAGTCGGGGAGAACCACTTAGTAGGAGAGGTAGTGAGGTTGAGGAAAGACAGGGCGTCCATCCAGGTCTACGAAGACACGACGTCCCTCAAGGCAGGAGATCTGGTATACACTCAAGGGTTCCCTCTCTACGTTGAGTTAGGCCCGGGGCTTATCGGTAACATCTATGATGGGATCCAGAGGCCGCTGGAGGCGATAAAAGAGCAGGGAGGTTTTTATATAAAGAAAGGCGTCCACGTGTCCGCGCTGGACAGGAGCAAGAAATGGCACTTCGTCCCTTTAAGGAAAGAGGGGGATGCGGTAAAACCGGGTGAGGTTGCGGGCGAGGTGAGAGAAAGCTTCTTGATAAAGCACAAGATACTCCTTCCCCCTACAATGGAAGGGACGCTGAAATGGCTCGCTCGAGAGGGCGACTATACGCTGGAAGAAAAAATAGCGGTCATCCGGAGCGGCGAAGAAGAGAGACCGGTCTTCATGTATCAGCGCTGGCCCGTGAGGAGACCGAGGCCTTACACGGAGAGGCTGCCTATTACAGACCCTCTTATCACAGGGCAGAGGGTCATCGATACGCTCTTTCCCGTAGGGAAGGGAGGCTGCGTCGCCATTCCGGGAGGGTTCGGCACCGGAAAGACCGTGATCCAGCATCAGCTCGCCAAATGGAGCGATGCCGATGTGGTGGTCTTTGTCGGTTGCGGGGAGAGGGGGAATGAGATGACCGACGTGCTCTTGAATTTCCCAATGCTCATCGATCCCCGGACGCAGAGGCCGCTCATGGAAAGGACGATATTCATCGCGAACACCTCCAACATGCCTGTCGCGGCGCGGGAGGCGAGCATATATACGGGGATCACCATGGCAGAGTACTACCGCGACATGGGGTACAACGTCGCGCTCATGGCCGACTCGACGTCACGGTGGGCCGAGGCGCTTCGCGAGCTCTCGGGCAGGCTCGAAGAGATGCCCCTCGAAGAGGGGTTCCCCTCATATCTCCCCTCGAGGTTAGCGGAGTTTTATGAACGGGCCGGGAAGGTGAAGACCCTGAATGGGGACGGCGGCTCGATCACCATCCTCGCCTCCGTATCGCCTCCCGGAGGGGATTTCTCCGAACCCGTCACCTCTCACACCAAAAGGTTCATCAGATGTTTTTGGGCACTCGACAGGGACCTCGCGAACGCCCGTCACTATCCGTCCATAAGCTGGGTCGACAGCTACTCAGAGTACCTTGACGACATCAAGGAGTGGTGGCACAAGAATATCGATAAGGAATGGCTCGCCTTACGGTATGCGATCATGGAGCTTTTGCAGAAGGAGCAGCGCCTCCTCCAGGTGGTGAAGCTCGTCGGTCCCGAAGTGCTGCCGCAGACGCAGAAACTGGTACTCGAGGTGTGCGCGGTCTTCAAAAACGCGTTCCTCCAGCAGACGGCCTTCGACAAAGTCGACGGTTTCTCTTCCGCCCGTAAGCAATTTTTAATGCTCAAGGCCATCATCAGGTTTTACCAGAAGGGCGAAGAAATCGTCAAGAAGGGCGTGGATATATCCGAGATCAGAGAGCTTCCCATTTACCAGGAGCTCATGCGGATGAAGGTGACGTACGCGGAGGCGGACCTCGAGAAACTGGCAGAGCTGCCGGGGAAGATCGACACGAGCCTAACCCAGATTTTGGGCTAGCGCGTGCGCGCGATAGCGTTGGAGTCTCAAGATGAGAGAGTATAGCTTAAGGGAGTACATCGGCTTAGAGGAAGTGGTAGGCCCTGTCTTCATCATCAGGAATATCCACAATGTGGGCTACAATGAACTTGTGGAGATCGTTGATGAAGAGGGGAAGGTGCGATTGGGGGTTACCCTTGAAGCAGGCAAGGGGTATGCGGTCGTCGAGGTCCTGGGCGGGACGAGCGGCCTCGCGCTTAAGAACTGCAGGGTGACCTTTAAGGAGAAGCCTCTCATGATAGGTGTGTCGGAGGAAGTCCTCGGCAGGACCTTCGACGGCATGGGCAACCCGCTCGACAGCATGCCGAAGCCCGTGTACGATGAACTCGTCGACGTCAACGGCCTCGCGATCAATCCCACCGCGAGGGATTATCCGAAGAACATCATCGAGACCGGCATGACTTCGATAGACGTGATGAATTCGCTCGTGAGGGGGCAGAAGCTCCCGATATTCTCGGGGAGCGGCCTGCCCCATGACCTCATCGCGACTCAAGTGGCCCGGCAGGCGCGCGTGAAGTCCGAGGGCTTCTGCGTCGTCTTCGCGGCGATGGGAGTGAAATACGACACCGCGCGTTTCTTCATCAAGAGCTTCGAAGAATCGGGCGTCCTCGAGAGGGTGGCGCTCTTCCTGAGCCTTGCCGACAGCCCGTCGATAGAACGGCTGCTCACCCCGCGCCTCGCCCTGAGCTGCGCGGAATTCCTCGCCTTCAAGAAGAACATGCACGTCCTCGTCATCATGACCGATATGGCAAATTACTGCGAGGCATTGAGAGAGATCTCCACGATACGGGGAGAGATACCGGCGCGAAAGGGTTATCCCGGTTACCTCTACAGCGACCTCGCGAGCCTATACGAGAGGGCGGGTATGATCAAGGGCCTGAGCGGTTCGATCACGCAGCTGCCTATCCTGACCATGCCTAACGATGATATCACGCACCCGATCCCCGATCTGACAGGATACATCACCGAAGGGCAGATCGTCCTCGAGCGGGAATTGCACTCACGGGGCATCTATCCTCCTATCGCGGGCCTGCCGTCTCTCTCCCGACTCATGAAAGACAATATCGGCGCCGGGATCACGCGCGAAGACCACCCTGCGCTCGCCTCTCAGCTCTTTGCGTGCTATGCCCATGTAAAAGACATACGGGCCCTCGCGTCGATTATCGGCGAGGAGGAACTCGCTCCCGTCGACCACCTCTATTTGAAGTTCGGCGATGAATTCGAAAAGAGGTTATTGAGCCAGGGGTACTACGAGAGGCGCACTCTGGATGAGGGGCTCGATTTGGGGTGGGACGTTCTCTCCCTTCTCCCGCGGGAAGAGCTCGTGAGGCTGAAAGAGGAAGATATAGAGAAACGCTATAAGAAGAGATGAAGTTCAATATCGCGGCAACGAAGACCAACCTTTTCAAGACAAAGAGGACCCTCTCCCTCGTGAAAGAGGGACACGAGCTTTTGGATGAGAAGAGGAAGATACTCATCGCCGAGCTCACCTCGATCACCCATATTGCGGACAAGGTCCAGAAAGACGTGGACAAGGCACTGAGAGAGGGGTATGATCTGGTCGATAAGGCGTGCGTGGCGATGGGGAGGAAGCGGGTGGAAGAGCTGAGCTTTTCGGTCGACATCAAGAACGACCTCTCTCTATCCCACAGGAGGATCATGGGGGTGGCGATACCGGCAATTAAGCTGCAGATCGTCGAGAATCCCCCCTACTACAGCCCCCATGGGGTAAGCCTCTACGTGGATGAGGTCATTGCGAAATTCAAGAAGATCTTGACACTTCTGGCCGATTTGGCGGAAAAGAAGATCGCTATCCTGCGCCTTGCGAACGAGGTGCAGAAGACGATACGGAAGGTGAATGCCCTGGAGAAGATATATCTCCCCTCGTACCGCGATACGGTAAAATATATCAGCGAGAGGCTGGATGAAGAGGGCAGAGAAGCCTTTTCCATGCTGAAACTTATCAAGGAGAGGCTGAGGGCTTAAAGATATTCTAACGAGAGAGGGCCGGGATGGCCATACGCCATATCGCCGTAACTATTGCCGGGGGTGCCGCTTCTATCGCTACCGCGAAATACGCGATCTATCTGGCGAAGCTCCTCAATTCGCAGCTCACGGTGATCTATGTGATCAATGAGAGGATCCTTGAGGACCTCCTGAGGAGCAGGGTATTTGTGGAAGTCGAGGCGCTCGAATACGAGAGGGAGATGGAAGAACAAGGGGTGCGTTTCATCGAGAGGGTCAAGGGCATGGCCGAGAGCAAGGGCGTAGAGTGCTACGCGATGCTCTTGAGGGGCGTGGTCCACGAAGAGGTGCTGCGTGCGACGAAGGAAGCGGGGGCCGATCTCCTGGTGATGGGCGAGTTGAAAGAGGTCTCGTCAAGAAAGGAGATCTTTTACAATGAGGGGGAAAGGATCTTTAGGGAGGCCCCGTGCCCCGTTGTCATAGTAAAAAATCCAGAAGAGGTCGAGAGGCTATACAAGGAGATGTAGCGTGAAGATATCCAATTACTTAAAAAGAGAGTTCTGCGCGATCGACATAAAGGCATCGACAAAAGAAGACGCGATCAGAGAGATCGTCCGCGGGATGGCCGCCGCGGGCGAAGTGGAGGATGCGGAGAAATTCATCAAGTCGGTCCTCCGGAGAGAGCACATGGGTTCCACGGGGATCGGGTACGGGGTCGCGATACCCCATGCCCGCACAGAATCCGTACGCGGTTTCGTGATCGGCTTCGGCCGCTCGAAGGAAGGGATCGGTTTTTCTGCGATAGACGGTGAAAAAGCCCGCCTCATCTTCGTCATGGGGGCAAACCCCCGGGAGCTGAACCTCTATCTCAGGCTCCTCGCCGAGTTGGCAAAACTTCTCACCAATAATTCTTTCAGGAAAGAGCTCCTTGAGGCCGCCACATGCGAAGACGTCATCGCCATCGTGCGCAAACACGAGGCGTGACCCGCCACTCGCACGGCTCACCTCAGTCACCCGGAGTGCACGCCCGCAGCGTCTCATAGGCGAAATCGGCACCACAAAAAATCATGTTGACACGAGCGTATTTATGTGTTACGATTGTAACAAATGTAACACGAAAGAATTAGTATGACCGATCTGATACGGTTCGGTGTTTCGTTAGAGAAGAAGCTTCTCGAGAGGTTCGACAGGCTGTTAACAGGACGCAAATATTCGAACCGCTCCGAGGCGATCCGCGACCTGATACGCGATACCCTCGTCAGGGAAGAGTGGGATGCGGCGTCGCGCGAGATCGCCGCCATCATCTCGATCGTCTACGACCACCATAAGCGCGAGCTGGTGCGTCACCTCACCCACGTCCAGCACGACTGCTCTCCTCTCATCGTATCGACGCAGCATATACACCTTGACCACGATAATTGTCTCGAGGTGATAATCGCGCGGGGGAAGACGAAGGATGTGCGCGCGCTCGCAGAGGGGCTCCGCTCCACAAAGGGCGTGAAACACAGCGGGGTCATCATGACGACGACGGGAAGAGGGCTGTGACATTTTCTTATGGCACTATGAGACGCGGCACGCTGCAGGAGAAGATGATCTATACGATAATGGCGGCTGCGTCGGCTTTCATAACGTGCGTATCGGCAGCGGATCCCTTTTCTTATCGGGACGGTGGTGAGAATAAAAAGGAGTGGAATCCGGTCTCGGCGGGCCCGGTCACGACGTGGACGGCGCCTCTCTGCTCCCGAGGGCACATGGTGGTCCAGCCGTTCTTCGTCTATAACCGGACGAGGGGGACCTTCGATGCCGATGGCCATTACGATCCTCTACCGGGAAACGATGAAAAGTCGCAATACCAGGAACAGCTCTTTATTCAATACGGGCTCACCGATAGAGTGGAAATCTCCGGACAGGCCGTCTATCAACAGAATTGGCGGCGCCAAGACGAAGGAAGCGCCCGCGCGGACGGATTTGGTGACAGCTATCTCTTTGCGCGCTGCTGCGTTGTAGAGGAGAAGGAGCGGGTGCCTCATGTCACGGGTTTATTTCAATTAAAACTCCCCACCGGTAAATATCAAAAGGCGGCCCCGGATAAGCTCGGCATGGACCTAATGGGCGCGGCTTCGGGAGGCGGTTCCTATGACCACGGCTACGGCATCAATCTCTCAAAGAAGGCGGAACCATTCGTATTCCATGCCGATGGGGCGTGGAGTTTTCCCATTGAAACGAGAGTCGATGGGGTCAAGACGCGATACGGGATATACCAAAACTATGACGCGGGAATCGAACTTTTTTTACCGAAGGGTTTCAACCTCCTGGCTGAGTGTAATCTATTTCTGCAGGGAGATAGAAAAGAAGACGGCGTGTCTATTCCCGCATCGAGCGTCAGTCAGCTCATGCTTGCCTTTGGCATCGGCTGGTCCTGCGATGCGGTCCAGACGCTTTTCGTGTATCAGAGGATAGTGGCAGGGAGAAGCATCGATGCGAACGATTCCGCCGTATTTACTTTCGTGTATGCGTTCTGAATCAGTGCTTATATGACGGAGGTTCCATGAGGTTAAGGAAGATTAAGGAAGGTTACGTCACCACTCGTGTCCAAAATAGGACGCGATCATCGTCGGCAAGCATGTTTTGAGATTTGATTTCAAACCGTCATTGCGAGGAGGATGCCGCAAAGACGTATTCCGACGAAGCAATCCCCTTACGGGGAGGCTTCGCACTCCCAAAAAAGAGATTGCTTCGCTACGCTCGCAATGACAATTTGGACACGAGCGTTACGTCACCTTAAGTAACATTCCGTAACTTTATGTAACCTCGTTTATAGAGAGACCATGCATATTCCTGACGGATATTTAGGGCCTCCGACGTACGGTACGTTGTGGGCGATCATGATACCCCTCTGGTCGATCGCCTCCCGCGTCGCGAACAGGACGCTCGAGGCCTCAGAGATACCGGTGCTCGCGTTCGGCGCCGCATTCAGTTTTGTGATAATGATGTTCAATGTCCCCATTCCCGGAGGCTCAACGGGGCACGCGGTGGGGGCGGTCCTCGTCGCGATACTCCTCGGCCCATGGGCCGCGCTCATCGCGATCACCGTCTCGCTCGTCGTACAGGCGCTCCTCTTCGGGGACGGCGGCATCACCGCCCTCGGCGCGAACTGCTTCACTATGGCTTTCATCATGCCCTTCTCGGGCTATCTCGTCTATCGGTTGATGAGCATTAAGAGCCCCGCTTCGTCGAAACGAAGGGCGGTCGCGGCGGCTTTCGGGGCGTACGTCGGTTTGAACATGGCGGCGCTCTTTACCGCGCTCGAGTTTGGTATCCAGCCCATTCTCCACCACACCTTAGCCGGGAAGCCCCTCTACTGCCCATACGGACTGCGTGTCGCCCTTCCCGTTATGATGCTTGAGCACGTCTTCTTATTCGGGTTCGTCGAAGCGGCTATCACCTACTTCGTGATCCTCTATATCCAGAAACACGACCCTTCACTCATTCATTAGGAGCGTTCGCCAATGAGATTGACGAGGAAATTATGGATCGGCATATTCATCGTTGCGCTCCTTTCCCCGCTGGGGTATCTCCTGCCCGAACTCCTTAAGGCGGGAGCGGCGTGGGGTGAGTGGGGAATCGAAGAATTACGCTCACTCGTCGGCTATATCCCCCAGCGGCTTGCGAAGCTCGACGGGCTATGGAAGGCGCCAATCCCGGATTATATATTTAAAGGGTGGGAGGAAAAAGGATTAGGGGAACGCGCGGCCGCGTATGCGGCTTCAGCACTGGGAGGCATCGTGGTCGTTGCTCTCGTCACCCTCATCACGGGGTGGCTTCTTGTAAGGAGGAAGAGAGGGTAGAAAGAACGATGGGGTTCACAGCGTTCGCCGACCGGTTCCTGAAGCGCACCATAGAAGGCGCGATATCATTCTTCACGGTCGCGGTGTTTTCGGAAGAGATCGCATCCGCGCGGGGTATGCTGCAGGCAGTTGAGCCGAGGATCAAGATACTCGGTCTCGTCTGCATGCTTGTGTGGATAAGTTTTGTGCGAGAGGCATGGGCCCTCGCCCTCATCTATGCCGCGTCGCTCGTGCTCGCGGCTGCATCCCGGATCCGGGTGGGATATTTCATCGCCCGTGTCTGGATATTCATCCCCCTCTTCGCGCTCATCATCGCGCTGCCCGCTGCGGTATGGTACGGCCCGGCAAGCGCGCTCATTCTTGTGCTGAGGGTTGCTGCATCGGTATCGTTCGCGACGCTCCTCGTGCTCACGACGAAAAAGGCCCGTATCATCAGGTCTCTTTCGGTCCTCGGCGTACCCCGCGTATTCCTTCAGACCCTCGATATGATGTATACATATTTATTTTTGCTGGTCAAGAACCTCGAGGAGATGCACATGGCCCTCACAAGCCGGCTCGCGAGGGCCCTTCCTCACGGGCAATCACGGCGATGGATCGCATCGAGGATATCCGCTCTCTACATAAAATCCCACACGATGAGCGAACAGGTGTATCAGGCGATGGTGGCGAGGGGTTATACGGGCGAGTGCAAAGCCCGCGAAGAGAGGAAGCGGTGACGTGATGGCAGATACCGTTTTTGAATTGAAAGACGTCTCATATGCGTACCTTGATCGCTTTGCGGCCCTTAAAGGCGTGAACGTGCGTGTATCGTCCCAGGAGAAGGTCGCCATCCTCGGCGCAAACGGCTCCGGCAAATCGACGCTCCTCCACATCCTCGCGGGCCTCATCTTTCCGAAAGACGGAGAGGTCTTTGCGTGTGGCTCGAGGCTCACCGAGGAGAGGTTTCGCGACCAGGAGTTCCGGAAGTATTTTCGGAGCCGCGTGGGGGTCCTCTTCCAGAATCCCGATATACAGCTCTTCAATTCGAGTGTGGAAGACGAAGTCGCCTTTGGCCTTGTACAGATGGACCTCGCCGAAAAGGAGATACGCGCGAGAGTGGACAAGTACCTCATCCTCATGGGGATGGCTCACGCGATGACGAGGCATCCCCAATGGCTCAGCGCGGGAGAGAAGAAACGCGTGTGCCTCGCCTCAGTGTTGGCAATGGAACCTGAGATCCTGCTTTTGGATGAGCCTACTGCGGGGCTTGATCCGGCGACCACGTGCCACCTCATCGACTCCATCGTGGGGAATGGCGCCAGAGAGAGGACGATAATTACCGCAACCCACGACCTCCACATCGTACACGAGATCGCCACGAGGGTCATCGTCTTGAGCGAAGACAAGCGCGTCGTGAGAGAAACCACGCCGTCCGTGCTATTCAGCGATACGTCATTCCTGGAGGAGCACAACCTCATTCACATCCATGCTCACAGGCACGAGGACGGCGTCCACGTCCATCGCCATGGGCACTACGACCACCATCACTAAAGTGAGCACGCCTCAGGAGGTCGGATGCTCGACGTCGAGATAGCGTCAAAAACTGTGCCGACTTTAATCTCTATTATAACGCAGATATTCGCAAATCAAACGCGTTCAAAAGTGCCTTTTTCAACAGCCTCAACTTAAGAATGTCAACAGGGTTTATTACGGCATCCGGGTCGAGAGGGAGTTGACATACCCCATAATTTTGCTTAAAATAATACATCCACGACCTTTTACGTGGATAAGGGACCTATGAAACGAGTGTCAGTTTAAAAAAGGAGAAGAGATATGGCAGAAGGAATCACCGCGATCAATGAAAAGGTGAGCAGGGAGAGCGTATTCGTACACCTTTTGATCTCTGAGATCGAGAGGGTCATCGTGGGACAGAAATATCTGATCGAGAGGCTCCTCGTCGGATTGTTGGCCAACGGGCATATCCTCATCGAGGGAGTTCCCGGGCTCGCGAAGACCATGTCTGTGAGGGTCCTCGCGCAGGCGATCAGCACGAAGTTCCAGCGGCTGCAGTTCACGCCGGACCTGCTTCCCGCAGACATCATCGGGACGCTGGTCTATAATCCTAAGGATGGGACCTTCTTCACCAAAAAAGGGCCTATATTCGCCAACCTCATATTGGCAGATGAGATAAACAGGGCACCTGCGAAGGTACAGAGCGCGCTCTTGGAGGCGATGCAGGAGCGCCAGGTGACTATCGGAGAGGCTACCTTCAAGCTGGACGACCCTTTTCTCGTCTTCGCCACTCAGAATCCGATCGAACAGGAAGGGACATATCCATTGCCTGAGGCCCAGGTCGATCGGTTCATGTTGAAGCTCACAATCGACTATCCGAACAAGGAAGAAGAGTATAAGATACTGAAGAGGATGGCCCTTACCGACAAGAAGATCGAGGTCTCACCCGTAGTGAAACCGGAGGATATCATACGTGCGCGGCGGGTCGTGGATGAGATATACATAGATGAGAAGATAGAGCGCTACATCGTGGATCTGGTCTTCGCCACGAGAAACCCGAAAGCCTACAAGCTCGACGAGCTCGCAGGCCTCATTCAGTACGGTGCTTCCCCTCGCGCAAGCATATACCTCGTCGTGGCATCCAAGGCATACGCCTTCATCCAGGGCCGGGGATACGTGACGCCGCATGACGTAAAGTCCATCGGGATGGATGTCCTGCGCCACCGCGTGATCGCAAGCTACGAGGCGGAGGCCGAGGACAAGACCTCGGAGGATATCGTTAAGCGAATATTCGATGAGGTGGAAGTTCCGTAAAGAGCGTATAGCGTAGGTTAGCGGATAGCGTATAGTCTCTCGGGAAGAACCATTTTTTTATTTCCCTGTGTGTTTTTTTACTATTCGCTACCCGCTATACGCTAAACGCTAAAGATCGAGTTTTACGCTCACTCGATTATCCAAGAGGCCCATGATCCCGCAAGAGATATTACGCAAGATAAGACGGATCCAGATCACCACGTCGCGGATGGTCACTGACGTTTTCGCAGGACAGTACGAGAGCGTCTTCAAAGGCCGCGGCATGGAATTCGATGAGGTGCGCGAATACCAGCCCGGCGACGAGATCCGCTCGATAGACTGGAACGTGACGGCGAGGATGGGACATCCCTACGTGAAGAAGTTCATCGAGGAGAGGCAGCTCACCGTGATGATACTCCTGGACGCCTCGGCATCGTGCGGCTTTGGGTCGCGCGCGCGGCTCAAGAGCGAGCTCGCCGCAGAGATCTCCGCGGTGCTCGCCTTCGCGGCGATCCGGAGCAACGACCGGGTGGGACTCATCATATTCACTGACAGGATCGAGAAGTTCATACCGCCTCGGAAGGGGACGACCCACGTGCTGCGGGTCATCAGGGAAGCGCTCTATTTCAAGCCGAAAGGGAGAGGGACGGATTTAAGCGGCGTCCTCGAATACCTCAGCAAGGTCACGACGCGGAGGGTCGTTGCATTCATCCTGTCCGACTTCTACTCCGCGGACTATCAGAAGGCCCTCTCGATCGCGAACAAGAGGCACGATGTGGTGGCCCTCACCATCACGGACCCGCGCGAACGCGATATCCCAAACATCGGGATCGTAGAAGTTGCGGACGCGGAGACGGGAGAGATATTCATGGTAGACACGTCACACCCCAAGGTCCGGGAGGCATATGCCGAACGCTCGCGCAAGGTGCTGGCCGAGCGCGTCCAGGCCTTTCGTTCGAGCGCCGTCGACCACATCGACATCTCGACCGAAACGCCGTATTTCGATGCCATCGTACAGTTCTTCAGGATGAGGGAGAGGAGGAGGCGGATGTGAAGGCAAGGCTCCTCGTTTCTCTCGTCTTGAGCTGCGGGCTGCTTGCCGCGATATCGCACGCTGCGCCCCCCGCAGATTCTATTCCTGGCCGCGCGGAGGACGCCGGCGTGACAGCGCGCGCGTCCGCGGATAAAAGCGAGGCGTACATAGGAGACAGGATAAAGTATGTGGTGAAGGTATCCGCGAAACCCGGAGTCGAAATAGAGTTTCCGAAGATCCGGGGAGCCCTTGGCCCATTCGTGGTGAAAGGGAGCGAAGCATCAGGGCCCGTTGCGAGATCCACGGGGACCGAATACGCACAATCGTATACGCTCACCATCTACACCACGGGCCCATGCTCCATCCCGGGCCAGGAGGTGAGGTATCGCACGCACGGCGCAGAATGGGCCCGCCTTTCAACGAACGCCGTTCCCCTGCAGGTGAAGAGCCTCCTCGCAGAAGACCCGACGGCAAAGGATATCAGGGACATAAAGGGCATCCTCGCGCTTCCGCGGAATCCCTTCCTCTGGATCGCGGTCTGGATCGCCGCGCTCGGGCTTGCGTCGGCGGTATCCCTCTGGCTTTGGAAGATATTTTTCTTGAGAGAAAAGACCCTTCCGCCGAAACCGGCGCATGTGATCGCCTATGAGGAGCTTGAGCGCATCAAGATGAGCGGGCTCATCGCCGACGGTAAAGTGAAGGAGTACTACTTCAGGCTGTCGCGCTGCATACGGCACTACCTCGAGAACCGCTTTCTATTCAGGGCGCCGGAGATGACTACGGAGGAGTTCCTCATCGCGGCGAGGGACTCCGGGAAGCTCGCGGACGCACAGAAGGCATCGCTCAAGGCCTTCCTCTCGAGTGCAGACATGGTGAAGTTCGCAAAATATGGGCCGACCCGCGAAGAGATTGACGCGAGTTTTGAATCGGCGAAGCGGTTCATCGATGAGACAAAGGAGGTAGAGGCACGATGATCTTCCATGACCCGTGGGTCCTCGTCGCGCTCCCGCTCGTCCCGCTCGTGGTCATTTTCTCGCGCCTGCGTACGGGGGGTCCCTACTTCCGCTTCCCGAGCAGGGAACTCGTGGAAGACGTGAAGCCGACCCTCAAAATTCGGCTCGCGAACGGCCTCATATGGCTTCGCTCCGTTGCCCTTGCGTTCTTCATCCTTGCCATCGCGAGGCCGCAGATTGTCATCGAGGAATCGAAGACTACGACGGAGGGCATCGATATGGTCCTCGTCCTCGACACCTCAACGAGCATGCTCGGGGAGGATTTCAGGGTAGGGGGACGGCGCGTGAACAGGTTCGACCTTGTGCGCGACGCGGTGAAGGACTTCATCGACCAGAGGAAGAATGACAGGCTCGGCCTCGTTGCATTCGCGGCGAGGCCCTATACCGTCTCGCCCCTCACTCTGGACCACAAGTGGCTCGAGGAGAACCTCGACAGGGTCAAGGTGGGGATGGTCGAGGACGCGACCGCCGTCGGCGACGCGCTCGTCACCGCATTGAGCAGGATCAAGAACAGCAAGGCGAAGAGCAAGATAGTGATCCTGCTCACCGACGGGATCAATAATGCCGGAAAGATAATGCCCTTAAGCGCGGCGGAGGCCGCCAAGGCGCTGAAGGTCAAGGTCTACACTATCGGAGTCGGCACGAAAGGCCTCGTCCCCTATCCGACGAAGGACTACTTCGGGAACACGGTCTACCAGAAGATCCGGATAGACATAGATGAGGATACGCTTGAGAAGATCGCCTCTCTCACCGGCGGCAGGTACTACGCCGCGACGGACAGCGAGATGCTTGGGAAGATCTACGGCGATATAAACAAGCTTGAGAGAACGAAGATAGAACATTCAGGATACAAGGAACAGAAGGAACTCTTCGAGGACTTCCTTATCCCCGCGCTCGCGGTACTCCTCGTAGAGATATTTCTGTCGCAGACTTTACTCGTGAAGATACCATGAGGTTCGAACACCCCCATTTTAGCATGCTCGCTGTTTCATTGCTGGCGCTCGTCCTCTTCTACGCATGGAGTTTCAGGAGAAGGAGGCACTTCGCGAAGAAGTTTGTCGACAAGGCCCTTCTTGCGAACATGACCTCCTCTGTGAGCATGACGAAGAGGACCCTCAGGACCTTCCTTGCCGTGTTCGCGGTAATGCTTTCCCTGTTCGCGCTCATGAGGCCGCAGTGGGGATTTGCGTGGCAGGAGGTCACGAGGAAAGGCCTCGACATACTTATCGCGATGGACGTGTCCAAAAGCATGCTCGCGCAGGATGTCAAACCGAACAGGCTCGAACGGTCAAAGCTCGCCATCAAAGGCATGGTGGGGAAATTACGAGGGGACAGGGTCGGGCTCATCGCTTTTGCGGGCAGCGCTTTCCTCCAGGCCCCCCTCACGCTCGACTACGGCGGTTTTTTGCTCGCGCTCGACGATCTCACTGCCGAGACTATCCCGCGCCCCGGGACGGCGATCTCGACCGCCATACGAGAGGCGATAAAAGTTTTTAAAGACGCGGACAAGGATTTCAAAGTGCTCATGGTGATCACTGACGGAGAAGACCATGAAGGCGATCCCGTGAAGGCCGCGGCTGAAGCCAAAAAAGAGGGTATCAGGATATATTGCGTGGGCGTGGGAACGAAGGAGGGCGATCTTATCCCCGAGCTCGGCGACACGGGAAGGCGCGGTTTCCTGAAAGACAGGGAAGGGGCCGTAGTGAAGACGCGGCTCAACGAAGATGCCCTTCAGAAGATCGCGCTTGAGACCGGGGGCGCCTATATCCACGCGACCGGCGCGGAATTCGGGCTCGACGTACTCTATGACCGGAAGATATCGAAGCTTGAGAAGCGCGAACTCGAAAGCCAGATGCGCAAGGCATATACGGAAAGATTCCAGATATTTCTTATGATCGCTGCGATCATCCTTTTCCTCGAGCCGCTTATCGGAGAGAGGAGGCGGGAGGGATGGAGATGAGGACGCGAGAGCTTGTGCTGATGGCGATCGTTGTATCCATCGCGGTCCCCGCGACGGCCGCGTCACCTAAAAATGCTATACTCAAGGGCAATATGCTGTATAATAATAAAAAATACGACGAGGCGATCACGAGCTATCAGGAGGCGCTCAAGAAATCGTCCGATGACGCCATCGCGAACTTCAACCTGGGAAACGCGCAGTACAGAAAAGGAAATTTTGCGCAGTCCCTCGAATCGTACCAGAAGGCCCTTGTGAAGGAAGAGGCGCTCGCCGCAAAGGGCGACTATAACCTGGGGAATAGCTCCTATCGGCTCGGGAAGCCGAAGGAGGGAGGAGACCCCGCGTCCGCGGTGAAAAAGTACCAGGAGGCTCTTGAGTTCTACGCACGGGGGATGGATGCGGACCCCCGGGACATGGACGCGAAATTCAATTATGAATTCGTTGCGAAGCAGATCTCGATGCTCTCACAGCAGATGCAGCAGCAAAGACAGACGCAGGAGCAAAAAAAGCAGCAACAGCAAAGCGGCGAAGGCGGAGGCGAGGGGCAAGAGCAGAAACAGCAAGGCGGAGGCGAGGGGCAAGAGCAGAAACAGCAAGGCGGGCAGGGCGGGGGTCAGAGTAAAGAAGAAAAAGAGAGATCGGGCGGAGGGCAGGCCGAGCAGCAGAAATCTCAAAGAAAGGGCGAGAAAGAGAAGAAGGAGGAACAGGCCCAGGGTGCTAAGGGAGAGGAGCAAAAGTCGCAAGGCGAGACACAGTCTCAAGGAGCACAGGCCAAGGAAGGGTCGAAGGAAGAGAAGAAAGAAGAAGAAGGGAAGGGAGAAGGCGAAGGGCAGGAGAAGAAGGAAGAGGGTCAGGAAGGCGAGGCCGGGGAAGAGAAGAAGGAGCCGGGCGAAGGGGAGGGACTCCAGTTTTACCAGGGCCAGGAGCCGAGAGAGATGAGTCCTCAGGAGGCCAAGATGCTGGTGGACAGCTACGGAGAGGAAAAGGGACGGAAGGGGATTCGAATGAGAAGAGAGGCGGCAAACACGCCGGAACCCGACAAGGATTGGTAGATATGAAAAGAGCGCTCCTCGTGTGTATGGTCATAGCGGGTACGGCAGCGATGTGCACGCCCAGCGGTGCGAAAGACGTGAATTTCGAGGCGGCCGTAGACAGGAATTTCGTCTCGATAGGCGAGAGCGTGCGGATGGGGCTCACGTTCTACGGGACGCAGGATGTCCCTGCCCCTGAGATCACGAGTCTGGGCGGATTCCAGGTCCGCTACATAGGTCCATCGAAGATCATGTCGATAACGAACGGCAGGGTCACGAGTTCCGTCACGCACAACTACATGCTCTTGCCTCTCAAGGTCGGGAATTTTGACCTGGGACCGTTCACGTTTGACTATAGAGGAGACCGGTACATTTCAAACAAGGTCCCTATCAAGGTCATCGAGGAGTCGCAGGCCCAGGGGGGAGGTCCCGGCGGCGGAGCGCGCGGAGCGCAGGCGCCCGACTTAAGCGACCGTCTCTTCCTCGTCCTTTCGGTCGGCAAGACGACCGCATATTTGAACGAACTTATCCCCGTTTCGATAAAACTGTACATCAACAGGCTTCCCGTGCGGAATATCCAGTACCCGACCTTCGCGCAAGAAGGGTTCTCCAAGGCCGAGTTCGGAGAACCGAAGCAGTACAGGGAAGTCCTGAGAGGAGTTACATACGATGTCGTGGAATTCGCTACCCAGATCTTCGGCACAAAGACGGGCGAATTCAAGATCGGGCCCGCCGAGGCGAACTGTACGCTGGAGGTGCGCCGCCCCCAGGCGAGGCAGCGGTCGCCCTTCGAAGACGACTATTCCGGGTTCAACGACCCGTTCTTCGACGAATTCTTCAGCCAGCACGAGGTCTATCCCACGTCGGTCAAATCGAAGGACCTCGGCATCACGATCACGCCGCTCCCGAGCGAAGGTGTGCCGAAGGATTTCGGCGGGACCGTCGGAGATTTCCAGTTCGTCTTCGACGCGCGCCCGCGGCAGGTGAAGGCCGGGGACCCCATCACGCTTGAGATGTCGATATACGGGAGCGGGAACTTCAACACGGTGAGCCCTCCAAAGCTCGAGGATACAGCGGGATTCAAGGTCTACGAACCCCAGTCAAGGATGGAGGAGAAACACAGGGTATTCGAGCAGGCCATTATCCCCGAGAGCGAAGACGTGAAGGCGATCCCGAAAGTGAGCTTCAGCTACTTCAACCCGACGCTCGGCGAGTACAAGACCATTACCCACGGCCCGACCCCGATTACCGTTGAGAAGCTCCCCGAAGCGGCGAGGCCGAAGATCGTCGAGTCCGCCGTCGCGCTCGGGACCGGACGGTCGCCGACGCGGGAGGTCCTGGGCAGAGACATCATCTACATTAAGGATTCTTTCGGCAGGGCGAGAAGAAGGGGGGAGGCCCTCTACAAGAACAGGGTATTCCTCGCGCTGCAGCTTCTCCCCCTCCTCTTACTTCTCGCCGTCATCATTGTCCACTCAAGGGCGGAGAGGCTGAAGAAGGATGTGAAGTATGCGCGTCTCGTGAAGGCGCCGAAGACCGCGAGGCAGGGCCTCGCCAGGGCACGGCGCTGCGTGCGCGCGGAAAAGGTAGGAGAATTTTACGACGAGGTCTACTCAACGCTTCGTAGTTATCTTGGGGACCGGTTTCAGCTTCCGACGGGAGGAATCACGGTCCAGATCATCGACGAGGTCCTCGTCCCCAGGGGTTACGATGAGGAGATGCTGAAGAAGCTCAAGGGTCTCTTCGAGGACTGTGACCTTGCGCGGTATGCCCCCTCCGGCATGAGCCAAGAGAGGATGCGCTCCTCAATGGAGACCCTCCAGGAGATCATCGCATACTTCGAGAGGGCAAAGCTATGAGCCGCACTCGCCATCCGCTGAATAGAGAGTTCTTTATGGCCCCTTTGATACTGGCGCTCTGCGCGTTCTTCTTGGGCGCTGCGCCGGTCCTTTCGGACCAGAAGAGGGAAAAGGCGTACGAGGCCCTCTTCTACGACGCGAACTCCTCCTACGAAAAGGGAGAATACCAGAAGGCGATCGACGGATATAACGAGATAGCCGGCCGCGGCCTTGAGAGCGGCAACCTCTACTACAACGTCGGGAACGCCTATTTCAAGCTCGGTGAGCTCGGGCAGGCGGTGCTCTATTACGAAAGGGCCAAGGCATTGATCCCCCGGGACGCGGACCTGAAATCCAATCTCGCCTATGCCCAGTCACTCATCGAAGAATCGCCCGCCGTTGAAGGGAAGGCGTGGTGGATGGCTTTTCTCGAGGGCCTCACGTCGTTCTTCGATATGCGCGCCCTCACCGTGCTCCTCTCCGCGGCCTGGTCTCTCCTCATGCTCCTCCTTGCGCTCTACGTCGTCCGTCGTGATCGATTCAGGAAAGGGCTCGCGGCAGCCCTTGCCGTGACCGGGCTTGTCCTTACCGCAGGGATGGCCTCCTTTGGGGTGAGGGCGTACGAGAGGGAGTTCCTGAAGCCGGCGATAGTCCTCGCAAAAGAGGCTGAGTGCAGATTTGAGCCCTTCGATACATCCACCGTCTATTTCAAGGTCTACGCCGGCACTAAGGTCTTCGTCCTCGCATCGAAGGGGGAGTGGGCCAAGGTGCGAAGGTCTGACGGCAAGATGGCGTGGATGAAGAGCGACACAGTAAGCCTTATATGACCGGACCCGGCCTGGACAGAGACGCGATCGTCTTCGAAGACGGCTGGCTCATTGCGGTGAACAAGCCCTCGGGCCTCGTCGTGATCGAGACCCCGAAGAAGGAAGAGCGTACCCTCACGAAGCTTTTGAACGCGTACCTCGATTCGAAGGGCGTGGAGGTCAATGCCTATCCCTGCCACCGCATAGACAGAGAGACTTCAGGGCTCATCCTTTACGCGAAGGGCAAGTCGATCCAGAAACTCATGATGGACGAGTTCAAAGCCCGCCGGGTGAAGAAGCTTTACACGGCGTTCGTCCACGGAAGGCTCGAAACCTCTCGGGCGACGTTAGAGAGCTACCTGTTTAACAGGAACAAAAAGAAAAAGGAGTTCGCGCTTACGAGGTACAGGGTCCTTGAGAGGAAGGCCGGATTCAGCGTCGTCGAAGTCGAACCTGTGACGGGCAGGACAAATCAGATCAGGAGGCAATTCCGGGATATCGCTCACCCTCTCCTGGGGGAGCGGCTCTACGCGTTTGCGAGAGACTATCCCGTAAAATTCAGGCGCGTCGCCCTCCATGCGGGAGCGCTCGAGTTCGCGCACCCTGTGACGAAAGAACGGGTATCTCTCGCTGCAGCGTTGCCTCGCGATATGCGGGATTTCCTGGCGAAGGCGGGCGGGTGGGACAGGAACAGATGACCGCCGATCTCGCGTACACGCGTGTCCTCGCTGGTGATCACTGATATCGTATCTGCGTCCATCTGTGAAAACACTCCCCCCGCACGTGATCTGTGTTAGTCTGTCCTCCTGCATGTAGACTGCATGAGGACGCCCTGCCCACGGCTACAACACGAGGGGCTGTCCTCCTGCAGGTAAACTGCATGAGGACGCCCTGCCCACGGCTATAACACGAGGGGCTGTCCTCCTGCAGGTAAACTGCATGAGGACGTCCTGCCCACGGCTATAACACGAGGGGCTGTGTAAGAAAAAGAAGCACGTTTCTGATACAATCCCCGAGCAAAATACGTTGAATTGATCCGCGTTTTGTGCTACCATCTATTTTGTACGGAGACAAAGAATCTTCCATAAATTTTTCCTAGAGCACTTTCTCTTTTAGGCCGCGAAACCCCTGCCTGCCGCAGGCGGGCAGGGCAAGGCAAACCCTATGGATCCGGTCATAACAATATATATCGTTACGGTTATCGTAAGCATTATCATAGGGTTGATATTATACTATATTGCGAACGCACTCTATATTTCGAAAGTAACGGCCCAGACAAAACTGAAGGCCGAAAGACAGAAGGCGGAAGAGGGGATCGACCCCTCGCTTCTCGGGGACGATGACTTGAAACAGGTGTTGTACGAAGAGATAAGTGCGGTTGTCGGGTCTGATGCGCGTGCGCAGAATGTGAGCGACAAGGTCGCAGGTCTCTTTGCTCAGGAATTGGCGAAGAGGGTCAACCTTAATGTCCAAGACCTTCACAAGAAGTACGAGACGCTCATTACGGAAAAGAGCCAGAATGAAGAGATCGCGTGGAAGAAATACAAGAGGGTGCTCGCTGAGAAGAGGGAAACGGAGGCGGTGATACGCAGCATTGCAGAGGGCCTCGTGGTGGTGGACTCGAAGGGCAAGGTGATGATGATGAATCCCGCCGCCGAGAAGCTTCTCGGGGTTTCGAGCAAGGAGAAGGTCGGCAAGCCTGTCAAGGAAAATGTGAAGGACGAACAGCTCATCTCTTTGGCAAAGGTCGGGGCGAGCGAGGACGACAGAGAGATAGAGGTCGTCGCCCACGACGATGAGACAAAGAAGACCCTCAGGGCGTCGAGCGCGGTCATAGAGAACGAGAACGGACAGACGATCGGCATGGTCTCCGTCCTAAGCGACATCACCAAGCAGAAAGAGCTCGACCGGATGAAATCCGCGTTCGTCGCCAACGTTACCCACGAGCTGCGCACCCCTCTCATCGCGATTGAAAAGTCGATAGCGCTCATCTTGAGCAAGGCGACGGGCCCCGTCAGCAAAGATCAGGAACAGTTTCTCTCCATTGTCGACCGCAACGTGAAGAGGCTCGGACATTTGATAAACGATCTGCTCGACCTCTCGAAGCTGGAATCGGGAAAGCTGCTGCTCCAATGGGAGCCTTCGTCGATAGAGCAGATCATCAACGAATCGGCCGAGAGTTTCAGCACGTGGGCCCGCACGAAATTGATCTCGATCGAGAAGAACGTTCAAAGAGACATCCCCGTACTCCACATCGACCCGCACAGGATAATCCAGGTTTTAAATAACCTAATAGGGAACGCCCTCAAGTTCACTCCTAACAACGGAAAGATCACGATCGAGGCGCAGGTCCGGAACGATATGGGAGTCGTCGAAGTGGGTGTCGCCGATACGGGGATCGGGATATCAGAAGAAGACCTGGCTAAGATCTTTGACAGGTTCTACCAGGTGGGAGAAAGGGTTTCGACCGATGTGAGCGGTACGGGGATAGGGCTCACCGTCGCAAAGGAGATCGTAGAGTTGCACAGAGGGAGGATATGGGTAGAGAGTAAGAAAGGTTACGGAACAAAGTTTATCTTTACATTACCGTTGACAGAATAATTTTCTGCGAGGGGGTGATCGGACTATGGATAATAAGAAGATCGTCGTTCTGTTGGTCGATGATGAGGCAGATTTTACGCAACCCATGTCCTTCTGGTTCCAGTCAAAAGGGTATTCCGTCTTGATTGCTTTTAATGGCGAGCAGGCGATCCAGGTCATCAAGGAGAAGGCCCCGGATATCGTGTTCCTGGACCTGAACATGCCTGTCATGGACGGGATCGAGACGCTCAAGAAGCTCAGGCAGTTCAACAAGGACCTTCCCGTCATCATTGTGAGCGCATACCTGGACCAGGACAGGGTAAAGGTTGCGTATGACCATGGGATCTCCGGGGTATTTTATAAGGGTGCAGATTTCACAGAAGGGCACGCTTTGCTTGAAGCGGCATTGCGAACTCATAAGAGCCTCAAAAAATAGTGTCGTCCCTGCCTTAAGCAGTACTTCCTACGTGCGCGGGATGCGTCCTGCCGCGCACGGAGGATATTATTACGGCTGCCTCCCTTGACAAAGTCAAATTCTATGGTATATTTTGTATATTAGAATATATCATTGTATATCAAGCAATATTAAAAGAAACTAAACGAAATTTTCTTCTAAATGCGACCAATAATAGTTATTAACATATAGGTCGCATTTACCCTGAGCGAAGTCGAAGGGTAATCCTTCGACAGGCTCAGGATAAATTAAACTGACTCTTATGTTAACATGCTTTGTTGGCTTAATTTAGGTGTTCGTTGTCTTCACGAAACCAGGAAGAGTAGCGATAGCTCTGCGTGAGCGATTGCGCTCGGAAGACAAGGATAACCGAATCTCATATGGAAGGATATGCGCAGGCGGAGAGTGTTCGTGCAAGGACCTCGTTTCACTATACGGAATGAGGTTTTTCTTTTTTTAGGAGTGGTATAATAATGAGTTATTACAAGGTATTGGGTTTCGCGAAAGAGCCGTTTTCGACAAGCCCTGACCCTGAGTTCTTTTATCTGTCGAAAGAGCACGAGACTGCGCTCACGAACATACTCATAGAGCTCAGGCTCAAGAGGGGCCTCTCTGTTATCTTGGGGGATGTGGGAACGGGTAAGACGTCGCTCTCCCGAAAACTTATCCAGGAGTTGAGGGAAAGAGATGATTTTATCTTCAACATGGTCTTGGACCCCTCCTTTGAGAACGAAGCGCAATTCCTCGCCTCCCTCGCGAAGGATTTTGATATCGCCGACACGGGGAGCGACGGCGCGCCCACCATAGTAGATCTACGGGATGCCCTTGAAAGCTTCCTCTTTCAAAAAGGCGTCACCGAGAATAAAATAGTCACGGTCATCATCGATGAGGCCCAAAAGCTGAGCGACAGTTCCCTCGAGATCCTGCGCGTCCTTTTGAATTATGAGACGAACGAGTTTAAGCTCCTGCAGCTCGTGCTGCTGGGCCAGCTGGAACTCCATTCGAAGATCATGGACATCCCGAACTTCTTCGACCGCATCAGCTTCAAATACACCTTAAATCCGCTGGACTTTGACGAGACGAAGGAGATGATCGAATTCCGCCTGAGGCAGGCCGGCTACAAGTCTACCATGCGGCTCTTCCTCGACGATGCGCTGAGGGAGATCTATCAACACAGCCGGGGCTACCCCAGGCAGATCACCATGCTCTGCCACAGGGCATTGAAACACGTGGTATTGAAAAACAAGTTCGTGATAGACGCCGCTCTCATTCGAGAGCTGATCGACGAGGAGATAAAGACAGGATGGCACAGGAGAGACCTGCTACTCCAGAAAAACAGCTACTGAAGCTCATCGAAGAGACGAATACGAAGGATGTGCGCGTCCAATCCCGGGCACTGAAGCGCCGGGGCTTGAGCCTCCTCTCGCCGGGTGCGTGGCTGGGCAGGTTTTCTTTTCTGAAAGACCGCGTAAGTGCGCTGGGCAAGGGCGGTCGGGGCCTTTCTCTTGATATACTCGACATCAAGGTCGTCAATAATTTTTTGATGGTGGGAGTATTTCTCCTCGCCGTCTCCCTTGCGAGCACGGTCACCATGTCGGCGGTCAATGCGAAGAACGTGCGCGCCGTACATTTAAAACTCAAAGAAGGGGCAAAGGTTTCGGTGACCCCTGTGGCCTCGCGCCTCCAGGAGCTCTCATACTACATCGACAGGATGAGAGAGCGGGACATCTTCAAGATGGGTAAAAAAAAGGAGGAGGCCCCGGCCCCGAGCGGGGCCCCCTCTTCGGCGTTCGTCTCGGCTACCGAACACCTGAAGCTTGTGGGGATCGCGTGGTCGAGCGATCCTGACGCGATGATCGAAGATACAAAGTTTTCCAAAACGTATTTTGTAAAGAGGGGTCAGATGATAGGCGAGTTTAAAGTAGAGGCCATCTATAGGGATAAGGTCGTGTTGAGTTACGAAAAAGAAGAGGTCGAGCTGAGATGATGGCGCACATGAGATACCGTATCGCGCTTCTGCTCGTATGCGCGCTCCTAACCCTACCCTTGAACACGGTCGCGCAAGACGGCCAACTGCCCGTTCCTGCGACCGCAGCGGAAGGACAGGCCGGCCCGGTCGTCATACCCGAGGGCATGCAGGGCAGGATCTCTCTTGATCTGCGTAACATCGATGTGGTCGAGGCGCTCAAGTTTCTGGCACAGAGGATCGCGATCAATGTCATCACGACGAAGAACGTCTCGGGCAGGGTGACTCTCATGGTCGAGAACGCGTTGGTGCAGGACGTGTTTGATCTTATGCTGCGCTCCAACGGTCTCGCCTACGTGAAGCAGGGCGACATCTATAACGTCATGACGGAGGAAGAATACAAGGCGCTCTATGGCAGGAGGTTCGCGGACCTGCGGCAGGTGAAGGTCTTCCGGATACAGTACGCGATACCGGAGCAGGCGTTCAGCATGATGGATACCCTGAAGAGCGATATCGGAAGGGTGCTCGTCGAACCGGATTCGGGTACCGCCCTCATCATGGATACGCCGGAGAACATCAAGAGGGTAGAGGAAGCCATACAGACGCTCGAACAGAAGAACAGGGTGCAGGTCTTCAATCTGAAGTACGCGAAGGCGAAGGACGTTGAGGACCAGCTCAGGCTGCAATTGGATGCGAAGAAGGTCGGATCGATCAAGGCGGACGAGCGGCTGAATCAGGTTGTCGTCCAGGCATTGCCGGAGCGAATGGAGGGCATCGAAACGCTCGTGACGGAATTGGACAAGAAGACGAAAGAGGTCCTGATCGATACCACTATCATTAAAGTGAAATTGAGAGATGAGCTGTCGCGCGGGATAGAGTGGGAAGGGATCGCGAATGTCGCGACGAATCTGGGCTTTGCATATCTCGGCTCATACCCCTTCAGCGCGGTGCAGGCCGCGACCGCTGCGTGGAGGTCCAGGGAACAGGTGCTCACGCAGCTGGACAATTCCGTCGGCTCGATCCCGTTCAGCGGGTTCACCAGTAGTTATGGAACCGGCACAGCGACGGTACCCGCGGGTCCCCGCGCGCTCGGCGAGCGGATGCACATAGGTATTATCACCAAGAAACGGGACATTGACCTCTTCATCAGATATCTCCAGACCCTGGGCAATTCCCAGGTCCTCTCGAACCCCAAATTGGCCGTCGTCAACAACCAGGAGGCGCGCATACACGTGGGCGAGCGCCAGGCGTACGTGACTTCGACCACGACTCAGGGTCAGAATACCACCACCGTGTCGGAGTCGGTGACCTTCGTCGACGTGGGGATACAATTATCCGTCACCCCTACGATAAACGACGAAGGATATGTGAGGATGAAGGTGAAGCCGGAGGTCTCCAGCGTCGTCGATACGCTTATCACCCCCTCAGGTAACTCGATCCCCATCATCGATACATCGATGGCCGAGACCACCGTGCTGGTGAAAGACGGCTCTACCATCATCATCGGAGGGCTTCGAAAGGATGAGAAGACAAAAGATGATCAGCAGGTCCCGATATTGGGCAAGATACCTGTTATAGGCTTTCTCTTCAGGAGCGGTTCGAGTAAGACCGAGAGGACAGAGCTTTTGGTCATGATCACCCCGCACATTATAAGCGGCGATGAATTGACGACAGGGGACGAGCGGGACATTCGCTATAAGCCCGGCAAAGAGTATGAGGGATATAGGCCGTTTACCGACGAGACAGAATATATCCCGCCTGAGAAGAAGCCGGGAGAGAAGATAAAGTCCTACTACGAGTACGCACCCGCGAAACAAGAGAAGGTGGGGCTGGGCGAGACGATAAAGAGTTAAGGGAGAATGAAAGACTATGAGCAATAGAGCAAGGTTATTGGCCTTCATTGCAGGAGGGGTGATACTCATCCAGGGCACGGTGGGGGTATATCTCATCTCACGGTCCGCCCGCCTCGCGAAGAAACTGGACTACCTCACGCCTCAGTACGTTAAGATCAGCAAGGAGGAGAAGGAGCTGAGGGACAGAATGACAAACCTGCTGAAAGAGTACGATGCGATGAAAGATGACCGCAATGACCTGTTGCTTCAGACGAAGAACCTGCTCGCGGCGAAGACCAAGGCGAAGGAGATCGAGGCGTCCGCCTCGCAGGTCCAGGCAGAGAAGGAACGGCTTGAGGCAGAGAAGGTGGAGCTGCGCAATCAAATCGAGAAATTGCGGAGCGACTTCGAACGGTATCAGGCGATGTACGATGAATTGCAGGGCAGCCAAGAGGGAGTGGTGAGAGAGAACGTGCGGCTGGGAGAGGAGCTCGAGAAGGCGAAGGCAGAAGCCGCGTCGAAGAGGGTGAGCGTGCTCGAGAAAGAGAACACCGCGATGAGAAAGCAACTCGTCGAGCTCCAGTCCCTGAGGCAGGGGGAGACCAAATTAAAATCCCAGATCTATAAATTTAAGACAGACCTCGAAAACCTGCAGAAGGTCTTTACCGAGCTCAACAAGAACTATTCCCTCGCGGTCGAGAAGAACAGGGCGATGGAAGGCGAGGTGAAGAGGATGCCCCAGAAGTTTGCCGAGATCTCCCGCCAGAACAAGGCGCTCATTAAGGAGACGGCCCAGATGCACTACAACCTCGGGGTCTTCTACTCCAGGAACAAGGAATACGAGCGCGCGCTCGCAGAATTCGAAAAGGCCGTGGACATCGACCCTTACGACGCGTACTCGTACTTCAACCTCGGCTATATCTATGCCGAATACCTTGTGGACCGCAAGAAAGCGATCGAATACTTTCGCCATTATTTAACGCTTGCCAAAGGTGACGATAAAGATGTAGAATGGGTGAGGAAATATCTCGTGACGTGGGAGACGTTTGACGGGAAAAAGGTGCTGGATTAGATCTTTGCTGTCCAAATTGTCATTGCGAGCGTAGCGAAGCAATCTTAAAAGACCGCTTCGTCGTCCCGAAACTTCGGGACTCCCCGCAATACGAGGCCGTTGCAACCATTTATGAGATGGCCTCTAGATACATGATCAATCCTTAAGGCTGTTCAACGGGAGGGTAGAATGAAAAGAGTCCTTGTAAGCGTGGTGGTGGCAGGGTTTCTTGCGTTCGCGGTCGCATCTAGTTTCTCGGCCCAGAAGCCAAAGCCGGTTGCGATGACCGCTGAAGAAAAGGCGAAGGCGAAGCAAGAGGAAAAGGCGCTTGCGGCGCTCTCGAAGAAGACCGCGGAGCAGGCGAAGGCGAAAGAGAAGCTGAGCACGCACGAGTGGGTCATAAACCTTACGCTGAGGGGCGAGAAGTCCGCGACGGCAAAGACAGATACCGATATACTGACCTTTTCGAACGGAACGGTGACTTCGAGCAACCTCTCCGGGAAGGGCTACGGCGCTTCTAACATCACCGTGAACATTCAGGATGACGGCACTATCGTCTGGGAAACGATGCAGACCACTGATAAAGGAGAGATGGCGTTCTGGAGAGGGGAGCTGCGCAACGACGTGATGTCAGGGATACTAAGCATGCAGAACCCCAAGGGCGCGTCAGAGGAGTTCTTCTTCGCAAGCGTAAAAGCGGAAGCGAAGCCGGCTCCGGCGCCGGCGCAACCCGAACCACCAGCCACACCGGCCAAACCGGAAAAAGCGGCGAAGCCCGCGAAGAAATGACCCTAGTGTGTTCAAAATTGGGGTCACTTCGTTCACCCGCAATGACGTTATTGTGGGCGGCTTTGATCCCCTCGCAGAATCCCCGAGTTTTAACGCGGGGATTTCTGCATTTCTGCTCGGGGAGGGAGCCCTGGCTTTCAAGCCAGGGGGCTCCACTTGTGTAGTGCTATGAAAAGCATATCGCTCTTCATTCTCGTCGTAGCCCTCTTTTTTTACGTTCCTTCCACACAGGCCAATGCCGCGGAGTCGCGCCCCCAGGAGAAGATCGCGCAGCAAGGCCCTGGTCCCCAAGGTCCAGTCCAAGGTCAGCAAGAAGCTGCTCCCAAGAGTCCGTCTCAAGGTCAGCAGGCGGGCGAAGCGAGCGCACCCGGGGAGCCGCGCTACGTAGCCGCAGGAGAGTTTTTTGGCATTCGCGTTCCCGTCAGCAATTACTATGTCGTGAAGGGGGCGCTGCTGGTGTTTGGCAATAAGTGGGGTCCTCAGCCTGCGACTCCCGAGGAGCTCGAGGGGTGTGTGTGGACGGACCTTGTCCTCTCCTACGAGGCGTTCCGGCGCACTGTCACCGTGACCCAGGAAGAGCTCGATGAGGAGATCGCCAAGATAGTGAAGGACGAGAAGGTAGCATTTGACTGGAAGAAGGACAAAGACGCATACAAAAAATGGGTAAAAGACAAGACGACCGAGCCGGTAGATCTCTTTGAGAACCAGCTGAGACACCTCATCCAGATCAAAAAACTGCGCGAGCAGGTGATGGAGGGCATCCACCCTACGGTGACGGACGAGGAGGCATTTCAGGAATATTTGGACGAATATAATACCCTGGGCATCGAGCTCGTCCAATTAGATGACCTAAAGGCTGCCGAGGAGTTCTGCAAGAAGGCGAAGGCAGAGCCGAAGTTTTGGGATGAAGAGAGGGGTAAGCGGCCGAAGGACTTCAGGCGGCCGGGGTTCGTATCCCTGGAATTCCTCATGGCGATGTGGAAGCTGCCAAGGGACGCGGCCTATAAGATGATGAAGATGGAGATAGGTGATATCTATCCGCCTGCGCCCATTTATAAAGGGTACGGTGTCTTTAAGGTCCTGGAAAAAAGGCCCGCCGATGAGTCGAAGTATCCCGCGCAAAAGGATTTTTACCATAAAAAGATAGAGATGAGGAAGAAGTATGAAGAGATGCAGGAATGGGTCAAGAAGCTAAAAGAGGAGGCCGAGATAAAGGTCAACCCCGACCTTTCAAAAATAGAAAAGGAAGAGGCAGAAAAGATAGATGCGGTAATAAAAGAAGCAGAAAAGAAAGAAGCTATGAAAAAACAAGCAGAAGAGAAGGAAATCGCACGGCCTGCGCGTCCTTTGGCCGGCGCGCCCTCCACTAAGTGAACTTTTCACAGCCGATCCTCCGACGGTATGCTCACGACAGAAAATCCCCGGAATTTTCTTTAGGATCCTTGAAAGTCTTCATTTTTATCCCCTCCGCACCTGCCTGCGGCAGGTGCTTCGGGGAGGGAACCCTCGGACCTAAAGGCCGAGGGTTCCACTGGTATACTTTTTATTGGGTTAACAAGTGGAGGTTGACTTATTAAAATATTTTATAATGTACCTTGACAAACCAAAAAAGCTGTGGTATACTTAGACTTGAAATAGGAATAAGTGTAAGTATTGTTCTTTGCAATTGTTATTGGTGAATGGAAGATCCGAAAAGGCAAACTCAGGGTAACTTGAGGACGCAAAGCCGTGCGTCCGCTGAAGTTTTAGTGGCGGGAAGGCAGGCTGCCGAAGATTTTAATTTTTACCCAGGCTAGAGTTTGTCTGGGATTTTTTTTCAAAAAAAGCAAAAGTGCCAGGCACCAAAAGGTAAAATGAGCGAGCCGAAATCAGAAAAGCGGTTAGGGAAGCAAAAGTGCCAGGCACCCCTGATACAAAAAATATAAGATGCCAAGGTTACCCAGAATATATATTGAGAATTGCGTATACTTTATCACGTGTCACGGGAATTTGGGTGAGAATATTTTCAGAGATGAAAGGGACTACACAATGTATCTAGAACTTCTGAAAAAATACAAGAAGCAGTACGGCTTCAAGTTATTTGCGCTTGCCCTGATGCCGAATCAGCTGGACCTTTTAATGGAGCTAAAGGGCGGCACGACCATTTCCGTGGTGATGCACAACCTCAATTCCTCCTACACCAAATACTTCAACGGAAGATACGCTCGAAAAGGCCATGTCTTCAGGGAGCGCTTCAAATCGGTCGTGGTAGAAAAGGAGCCGTATCTATTGAACCTCGTCCACTACATCCACACGAACCCCGTACGGTTGGGATATTCAAAGGATCCGACCGACTATACATTCAGCAGCTACTTGTCCTACCTCTATGACGGCGCGTCGCCGCATGAGGCCTCGCAGAATATCCGGGATATCCTCGGCCTGAACGAAGAGGTCCGGGAGGTCCTCTCCTTTTTAGGGCACGTCGCCCCGGAGAAGAAAGGCTTTGCCGATTTTGTGGCGGGCATTTCACAGGAGGAGATGGAGGAGCTCGCGCAGAAACTGCGCAGGACCGGGCTTCTCGGCTCAAAGGAATTTGTCGACTCCGTCCTCTCGCAGATGAGGAGCAAACAGGCCGAAGAGACGGGCAAGAGGAACATGGTGAAGCCGGCAATAGCCCTCTCGATCGCGGTCGTCATCGCGGGAATCACGGCGGCGGGCCTCTACATCCAGAAGAATGTCGAATCGAAAGAGAAAGAGCTTGAGTTCTTCAAGGTCACGAAGGAGAGGGAGATCTACGAACGGCTGCGCAGGGAGTACGCGAGCAAGGCGACCCTCTCGAAGCTCGACGGGACGGAGTGGGCCATCGAGGTGAAACCGATGACGAAGGCCGCTCAGGCGGGAGCCGCGCTCGACAAGATACAGTTCAGCGAAGGGAAGGTCGCCTCGAAAGGGATGCTGTCGCAGGGGTTCACGGAGACGAACTATACGCTCACCGCTCAGGACGACGGCACGCTTGTGTGGGAGACGATGCAGCAGAACACGTCGGGCGACACGGTCTTCTGGCGCGGGGAGGAGAGGGAAGGAAGGATGAAGGGTACGGTGAGCAGGCGTCCTGCGGCAGGGAGTCCGCAGGACTTTGTATTCACGAGCATCGGGTATAACAAGGCGAAGGAGTAAGAAATGGGCGCGCGCAACGCAATACGCAATACGCAATACGCAATACGAGACAAGAGAATAACGGATTGCTTCGCTCGCTTGTGGATCGTACTTATCGTCATGCTTGCGGTGTGCGCGTGCGGCATCGCCTCCGCGGCGGAAGAAAAAGCCGCTGTGGTGACGAGTGTGCCGACGATCGAGACGAGGACCGTCTCGGGGGTCGTGAGCGGCGTGAGCCCCACCTTCATCGCCGTCGAATACGGCCAGGACCCGAACCAGGGCGTGGCGAACGAGATGGCGCTGGCCATAGATAAAGACGCGAGCGTGGAAGGAAAAAAGAGCGTGAAGGAGTTGAGTGCAGGGGACACCGTAGAGGTGGCCTATGACGAGATCACCGAGACGACGAAGGAAGG
Organism: uncultured Planctomycetia bacterium; assembly: GCA_964354545.1. Classification (GTDB taxonomy): domain Bacteria; phylum Omnitrophota; class Gorgyraeia; order 2-01-FULL-45-10; family JAHFGN01; genus CAYHAE01. Next base: position 5,605 of record CAYHAE010000006.1, on the reverse strand, counting down.
GAAGAAGCTCACCCGGCGCGTCGCGACGGCGATCCGTTTCGTAAAACCAGCGCCGCGCGAGCTGCAGAACACAAAGCAGGGAGGATAGGACAATGGTCTTTAAGCCCGGAAAGACAACGACGAAGCTTTACATGACCCTCACGCTCCTCGCAGGGGTCGTCGCCGGGCTCTTTCTGCTCGCCTCCACTGCGGATGCGGTGCAGATAAAGCGCGTGCAGACCGGCGAGCTCTACTTCGACAACGATGATATCTCCTCGTCTGTCGATATCCAGCCGGTCGATCTCACGAAGACCATCATCATGATCTACCCCTCTCCGGAATCTTCTTCACTGACCGCGACGCAGAACACGCTCTTCACGCCCCAATTCGAGTCAGAGAGCGCGATCAATATTTCGCGTGACGGCGCAAGCGCGGCCGCCGGGGCGGCGGTAATCGTCAAGTTCTACGTGATAGAGTTCAGCGACGGGGTGGTTGTGCAGAGGGGCATCAGCTCCCTCCGGCCGGGGGCCGTGACTAACGATAAGTGGAGGATCAAGGACATTGTCCTGCCCAATTCCCTCCAATACGCGCCGCCCGTCGCCGGGACCTCTGCAGGGAACTCTTACGCATTCACATATGTGCGCAGCGCGCTGACAACCACCACCAGCGATGAGATGGCGACGATCACCGCGAAGCTGTGGAGGGATAGCGGGGTCGACAAGCTCCGGCTGGAGCGTACCTCCTCGAACGATGTCCAGAAGAGCGTCAACATCGTGTGGCAGGTCGTTGAGTTCAATACAGACGCTTCGATAAGGATGGGCACTGTCACCATTGCCAATAACCAGACCTCCAATACAGGGACGATAACGCCCAATATCACCGCAGGGCAGGTGGGCAAGTGTCTCCTTATATTCGGCACAAGATCCGGGATCACGGTCAACGGCATAGAGGGGTTGTCTGCGGTGAGAGGTGACATCACCAATGTGTCGACGGTCACCTTCACCCGCGGCGGCAATTTGGGGTCAGGCACTACCGAAGTGAACGTCCTCTGGTATGTCATAGAACTTACCGACCCCTGTTCCGCGGTCCAGAAGAATAACTTTGCGATGGCCTCCGGAACAGGAGAGTCCCCGGTTAACTTAAATCCTGTCCTTGACCCGTCGCGTGTCATGCCTCTCATATACAATAACTGTACGACAGACACCTCGACAAGCTCTTTCAATGACGAGATACTCCTCAAGCCTGACTATAACCTCCCCAAGGGGGCGGTCTTCGAAAATACGACCGTCGGAGGCGCGATATGGGTGTGTAATTATTATAACGATACGGTGACGAAATACAAGCTCTCTGACGGGTCGACGACGACCTATGCGACAGGCGCGAACCCCGTCGCGATCTGCTACGCCCCGATCGCCGCCCCTTCGATATTCGTCGTGAATTACTATGGCAACAGCGTGACAAAGGTCGTTATCGGTACAGGCGTCACCACTACCACCGCGCTCTCGGCAGGATGCAATAATCCCATCGATATCTGCTGGGATCCCTCGACGAGTTCGGTATGGACCGCAAACTATGGGGGAGGAGTGACCTACACGTTTACCAAGGTCAACGCGACGACGCCTGCGACCCAAACGGTCGTCGCCGGAATAAATAACAACCCGACTGGTATATGTTATGACCCGAATAATTATGGCGGCATCTACTACGTGTGGGGTATTTACGCGAGCGCCACCGGAAGGCTCAGCAGGATCGCGACCGCAGCGGCAACTCACAACCAGTCGGCGAACGTCCTGGGCACCAACCAGGAATATAGGGCCATCTGCTATGCGCCTACCTCAGGGACCCTTGGGAACAACACCTTGTGGGTCGCCTCGTTGAGGTATAGCCAGTTGAAGAGGGTTCCGATCTCAGGGACACCCCCCACGCTCGGTACCGCCTCCACATTCCCGACCGATATCGCTCCCCAGCGCCTGGTCTGGGACTCCAACCAGTCGCGGATATGGGCGAGTTGTTACGGATCCAATACGCTCAATAGGCTAAACCCGACATTGGCCGACCTTTCTGACGCAACGGATCTCACCGGCCTCACCGGATCGAACCCCTTCGGTATCACGTTCGATTCCACCAATAATAAGATATGGGCCACAAGCTCCTCTGACAGGACTCTTCAGAAATTCCCTCTCACGGGGACAGACCCGGTATCGCCCGAGCTCACCGTTACGTTGAGTGCCACGGAAGGCGTCATCAATCTCATGCGTAACAATACCGGATGCGGGACGACCGTCAACTGGTTCATGCCGCAGTTCTGCGCCCTCACCATCGTCGAGCCCAATGGCGGCGATTCGTGGCAGGTGACCCAATCGCAGACGATCAGGTGGAAGTACGCGGACGTGCTCTCCTCGGGTGGTACGGGTACGGGCGGAGTGCACAAGGTGAAGCTGCAGATATCCAAGGACGACACGAACTGGTTTGACATCCCCGGCGCGACGAGCCTTGATATAAATAACGCCTCCACGATACCGAACGAGGGAAAGTTCGTGTGGAACCCCCTGCCTGCTTCGATCCCCGGGCTATCCAACCTCATAGGGACAACGCTCAAGGTGCGCATGTGGGATACTGACAAGGAGGCGAACCCGGCAAACTACTACGACAAGTCCAACAACGTGTTCAACATCAAAGGTAAGCTCACCGTCAATACGCCTCCGACTGAGGAGCCGAATATCTGGAGGCTCGGGACGGATCATGACATCACCTGGCACACCGATGGAAACCTGACAGATATACCGTCGCAGATGACGATATACCTGTCGACGGACGGTTCGACCTTCCCCCACACGCTCACGACGACCGCGACGCCCGGCAACGACAATACCAACAACTCCTGGCCATGGCAGAACATACCGACAGAATTGAACGGAGAGAACCTCATCGGTACCGATAACAAGATAAAGATAGTGGCGAATTATACCACCGCAGGTACGATGGAGAGTATAAGCAATGTCTTTACGTTGAAAGGACGGATCTATACCGTCGCGCCGCAGACCGCTGAAATTTGGCTTTTGGGGGAGGGGAAGACCATCACCTGGCAGAAGAGAGGCCATTTCGGCTCAGGCCTTGCCGACGGGACGGTCGACATCTATTATTCCAATAATGCCGGCCTCTCGTATAACCTCGTTCCCATCGCAACGAACGTGCCCGCGGGCACGGACGCCGCAGGCGGTACGCATCTGTGGACCATCCCGACCTCGACCGCACTTTCAGACCCCGCGACGCCCACCTCAAAACTGAAGGTGGTCCAGTCGACCGACGGCACCGTCTATGGAGAGAGTGTCAACTTCTATATAAAGCCGGCCATCGAGGTTATCTCTCCGAACGGCGCGAGCGACATCTGGCGCCGAGGAGAAGTGCGAGATGTGCAGTGGAAGGTTAACGGAGCGATGAACTACGTCACTATCAAGTACAAGGTCGGTGCCGGAAGCTGGACATACATCCCCGGCGCGAGCGATACGGACTTCCTTCCTGCCGGGACGCCCGGCATCACTCAAGTCTTCCCGTGGACGATCCCGCAGGTGTACGGCAAAGACAATGTCTTGCTCAGGGTATCTAAAAAGGGCGAAGAGACCATTTACGATGAGTGCAATGCCCCCTTCAGCATCAAAGGAAACGTTACAAACGTTACCCTGGCTCCCGATCCGGCCCTCGTGAAGGTCACCAACGCGACCGAGAACAATAAGACGACGATCACCTGGAACCACAGCGATAACTTGAGCGGAGATGTCAACATAAAGCTGTCATCAGACAGCGGCTAGACGTATCCCGTCACCTTGGCCACCGTGCCTGTGACTGACAGGTCATTCCAATGGACGGTGACGAGCGCCCAGATAGGCGGGAATAAGATAAGGATCGGTATAGTCGGAGACGAGGAGCTTGCGCAGACAGACGCCGGCGGCACAGGAGGCGCTTCTCCCGCCTTCGAGGTCATACCCTTCCTCAAATTGACATATCCCACCGCATCAGGGTTAAGGTTCCGCCCGGGTGACGTGATGTATATAAAATGGACCCCGGACCCGGCCGATTTCGGAGGCGGGGGTCAGGTCAATCTGAGGTATGATACGAATAGCGGTACCGGGCCATATAATGGAATAATTGTCACAAATGATGACCCTGTTCCATCGAATAACGACCCCGGAGAAGGTATAGGATACAAGTGGACGATCCCAGATACGGCCACGGGGAACAAGATCCGCGTCAAGGTCTATAAGACAGGGCAGTCGTACGTATCATCAGCGAGTTTGAACGACCTGCAGATCGGCAAGATCAGCGTAGGGCAACCCGACGGCACTCAAGCCTGGAAGATACTCCAGACCAATCTCTATAACGTTACGTGGAACGCGAGCGGGATGGACGATGTGAAGATATATTATTCTACCAATGACGGCGCTGCCGGCTCCTGGCAGCCGATCCAGCCCGTGAATCAGGCTGCGGCTTCAGCAGGGACATTGCGGTGGGATACGCCTGACGCGGTAAGTAACACAGTGAGGGTGAGGATAATAGATGCTCTTGAGACCGACCCGGATACCGCGCTCTACGTTGCGACATCACCTCAGGTCAAACTCTTCGAAGACTTCACCAATATCAATCCATCGAACGGTCAGAATCTCACCGCAGGCGATGCGACCTCCATCACGTGGAGCAAGCTCGGAAGCTCGCTTGCGAACGTGAAGTTATACCTCTCTGATGACAACGGCGCCATCTACACCCTTATCAAGGAGACTCTGAACACAGGATCCGCATCATGGAACGTACCCACCACCATCCGTTCGACGCTCTGCAAGATAAGGGTCGACAGCTCCGTCAACGCCGACAATAGCGCGACATCGGCAGGCGTCTTCGTCATCAAGAACGGGATCACCGTTACCACTCCGAACGCGAGCACTCCTGCGTGGAGCGTAGGGAGCACCTACACCGTCCAATGGGACTACACGGGACCCAACCAGGTCGGCATAAACCCCGTGAAGGTGAAGATAGAGTACTCTCCCACGGGACAGCCCGTGGACTTCGCGACAATACCGGGGGCTGGCGACCTCTCGATAGGCACAGGAGGCAGCGGCTCATGGGACTGGACTATCGCCACAGACACGACCCTCACCACGGTGGGTAAGATACGCGTCACCGATACCGGCATATCGACAGCGACAGGCACATCACAGGGCAACTTAGTAATACGCGGCAATGTGACACCCGATGAGATCACTACCTCGCCGCTCAAGGTAAAAGATCCGGTTAACCTCAACTGGACCACCTACGGCGCGGTGCAGAAGATCAACCTCTACTACTCTAAAGACGGCCCCGGAGGCCCGTGGACGCCCATCGTTACGTTCAGAGATGCGACTCAGAAACCATTCCAATGGCAGGTAGCGGATGCCATCACCGATACCTTGAGGATAAAGGCCGAGGATTACAATAACCCCAACGTCTACAATATAACAACCACGGACGTGAGGGTTATCGGCAAGGTCACCGTCGATGCGCCCGGAGTGGGAGAGCAGGACTGGGTCGTCGGCACGACACGGCAGATCAAGTGGACTCCCACAGGCACCTTCACCTCGGTGAAGATAGAGGGTTC